>CAYYMD010000015.1:0-55860 GCA_964472875.1 uncultured Planctomycetaceae bacterium | reverse complement strand
CCTTTGGGCCCGGAGGGGCCGTCGGTCCGAAATATCCTTTCCCCTCGAAAAAAAGGCCCTTCCGGGCGGACGGCGGGTTAGAATTATGATTAACCACTGCTATACATACACTTACGGAATCCTGTCAAGGGTAAAAAACGCGCAATATCGCGCAAAAAGGTCTAAAAACCTGCAACAGCCCGGCACAACGCGCAAAAAACCGGCAATTTCTGAGATAACGCGGAACGGCTGTGCACAAAATGAGCCGCGGGCGGCCGCACGGCCGCCGGCCCTGCGCCGTCCTCGACAGCGGCGGGGAGTTGGTTTACAATCCGGCCGTCATGTAAACACGACCGGCGACAGGGAGAGACCGAATGAAAGTATTCGACCGGCACTTCCGCACGAACAAACTGAGGTACCTGCTGCAGAGCATGCTCATAGGAGCGTATATGCTGGCGTGCGTGCTTCTGGTGGATATTCGGGACAACCCGCTGGCCGTGACATGCCTTGCCGCCAGCGCGGTCGTCGTTCTGGCGATGCCCCGCAGGGTATCCTCTCGCGTGGTTTACGTGCTGGGCGGGTACCTTGCGAGCATCCTTGCGGCCGGCATTTTCTACTGGCTGGGCAGGTTTTGCATAGAGGCGGGCGGATTCGGCCCGGAGAAAATAACACTTCTGGTCTTCGGCGCGGCGGCGGTCGCGGCGGCGGCATTTTTTATGGGCGCCACCAACACCGAGCACCCGCCGGCCGCGGGATTTGCCCTGTCGCTGGCGATGGGGCAGTGGGACATCTATCTGATTGTGATGGTGCTGGCCCTGGTGGCGGCGCTGCTGACGGTGCGGACGTTGCTGAAGCGATGGCTCATCGACCTGCTGTAGATGATTCTACGCCTCGTCGGTGGGCGGCTTGGTGTAACGCTGCCGCGGGTCGCGGCGCGATTCGTCGCCTTCGCCCTGCCGGGCGGACTTGTCGTCCGGACCGCCGTTGGGCGTCTCCGACGGCGCGGACTTTTTTCCGGCCGGGGCCGGGTATGAAATCCTGGCGTGGTATATCCCGCACAGCGAGCGTGTCAGGGAGGTCTCTATCTGGTGGACCTCCCGCAGCGTCAGGTCGCAGTTGTCCAGCTGGCCGTCCATGAGGCGGCGGTTGACCATCACGTGAACCTGCGATTCGATCCGTGTGGGGTTCGGTTCGGACATGGCGCGGACCGAGGATTCGGCGGCGTCGGCCAGCATGAGGATGGCGGCCTCCTTGGACCGCGGCTTGGGGCCGGGATAGCGAAATTCCATCTCGTCCGGCTGGCGTTCGTCCTGGCGGCGGGATTTTTCCGCGGCCGCGTGATAGAAATACTGGACCAGCGTGGTGCCGTGGTGCGTGGCGATGAACTCGTGCAGCACCTCCGGCAGGCCGTATTCGCGCGCCATCTCCAGGCCGTCCTTGACGTGGCCCGTGATGACCAGCAGACTCATCGCCGGCGAGAGTTTCTCGTGCTTGGAGCCCTCGCCGCCCTGGTTCTCCACGAAGTACGCCGGCTTGTTGAGCTTGCCGATGTCATGATAATACGCCCCCACCCTCGCCAGCAGGCCGCGGGCGCCGATGGCCTCCGAGGCGGCCTCGCATATCGCGCCAAGCTGGAGACAGTGGTTATAGGTGCCTGGGGCCTCCATCGCCAGCCGCTTCAGCAGCGGCTTGGAGGCGTCGCACCACTCCAGCAGCGTCATGGAGGTGACGCAGCGGAAGACCTTCTCCACCGCCGGCAGCGCCCCCTGGACGAGGAAGCCGGCCATTACCGCCGCCCCGCCGGCCCACAGACCGTCGGTCACAATGAACCGCCACGGCACGCCGTTGGCCAGGTCCACGGCCAGGACCGCCGCGGCGGCGGTGACGGCTGATATGGCGGATACCTCGATGAGTTTGCTGCGTGTGCGGATCTCCCGCAGCATGAATACCGCCAGATACGTCGCCGCCATCGGGGCCAGTATCATTATAAGTTCCTGACGCAGCTGGATAATGCCCACCAGGGCGACCAGCGCGGTGGCGGCCAGGGCGAACCGCTGATCGTAGGCGATGGCGACTATGACGCCGACGATCATCACGGGCAAAACGGTGATGTACGGATTCAAAGACAATGACTGGCCCAGGAGCTTGTTGAGCCCCACGGCCGCGATCAAAAGCACCGACAGCGATATCGTCCGCCGCGGCTGGGAGATGATGTCCCGCCTGTAATAGAAAAGATACGCCCCCGCCAGCGACATAATCGCCAGCAGCACCAGCGCCCGGCCGAGGACCTGGAACCGGAACCGCCACGGATGATTGTTCAGCAGATTTTCGACATGCGCGTCGTGCTCGATTCGCAGCAGTTGCAGTTCGACGGCGCCGAGGCCGGCCTCCTCCTTTCCGGCGGCGATTTTGTCGCGGCTGCTGCGGACGATGACCTCGCCGGCGTAGTGCCGGTTATAACGCTGCACCGTGGCCGGGGTCACCTTGGTCGGCGGTTCGCCGGCCGGCATTGTCGTCGGCGCCTCGCCCCCCACGTCCGCCGGCGCCGTGGCCGGCATCGTGGCCGGACGGGTGGCGGGCGCCTCTGCGGCACGCTCGGTTTCACTCTGGCGTGGTGATAGAACCGGCGACTCAATCGGAACGCGGAAATCCACGCGGGCGTGGATGTCGTGCGGAACGTATTGGCCCTGGCGGTAGCCCAGGGGATGCATCGGCCAGACGTCCATCAGCAGAAACGCCAGGTACATCACGCCCGTGATGAAGATTATGCCGGGCCCGCCCAGCAGGCGGAACCGCTGCCAGAAGCTTTCCTCGCCGGCCGCCAGCCGCTTGCGAACTTCGAGGCGACGCTGGGGTTGTTTTTTACGGAATGGCCACATGTTCAGCCGTAATTATCGTATTCTTTAGCATGCAATATCAAAATTTTTTAAATTTCCCGCTGCCTCCGCCGCGACATTTTCGCCATCGCCCCGGCGACTAAATCACAAAGTCAACAGCATTACCATACATTATACACCCGCGTGAAGCCGAAAACGCCGCCACATAATCGGCGGCGGATAACTCTTCTGTATCCGCCGCAGGCGATGTGTTATCATTATCTCCAAAGGCAGTAACCTTAATAACGACATACACAATGACACAGACATCGGATATGATAGCCGACGTACTACGAACACACGGCGTGTTCAAGACGGCAAAGTATGCGGCGAACTTTGCGGCCGACTACGTTTACGACCGCTTCTATGACTGGCGGCTGGGCATTAAGACCGCCAAGTACATCCCTCACACCGGGCTGGGCTACGACGACCCCTCGTACCATATGCACCTGGCCTCGGGCTACCGCGGCTTTAAAAAAGTCATGTCATACGTGGATGTGGAGCCCGGCCGCGACGTATTCCTCGACTACGGTTCGGGCACCGGCCGAATGCTGATTATGGCGGCCATGATGCATCGCTTCCGCAAAATCATCGGCGTGGAACTGAATCCGCAGATGAGGCACACGGCCCGGCGGAACATATCCCGCATCGACGACAAACTGAAGTGCCCCGACATCGAGATTGTCAACGCCGACGCGGCCGCGTACCGCCTGCCCGACGACGTTACGGTGGTTTACTTTTACAACCCTTTCAGCGGGCAGGTGCTCGACGGCGCATTGGACAATATCGAGAACTCGCTGCAACGCCGACCGCGGCCGATAACCATACTTTGCAAGAGCCCGGAAAATTTCGAACGTGCGGCCGAAAATCGCCCCTGGCTCAGCCGCCTCGCCCGCTACGGCTGCTTCACCACATACCAGTACGTAGTCTACCGCGGCGAATTGTAACGTCCCCGCTCAATCATTATCCCCCCACCACACGGCCGTAGCATTCCAGCAGGTAGTCGCGGGATTTTCTAAGAGCAATGGCGGCCTTGTCGTGTCGCGGCGGATTGGCCATGAACGGATTGACGTACCAGCGATAGTTAATTTGCGCCAGCGCCCGCATCCACGGGGTCATGTCGCCCGGGCCGATGCCCGGCATCTGCTCGTCGTCCTTGCCACGCTGCCAGGCGTAGAAGAACAGCAGTTTGCTCCCGGCCGAGCGTATCGCCTCCGGCACGGAGACCTTGTTCACCTGCAGGTGGAACGGCGCGATCGCCAAACCAAGCCGCGGATGCTTGTTGATATCCATGAAGGCCTTTATCGCATCGAGGTTGTTGAGCAGCTGGCGGCTGTGATTCGATATCGCCAGGTAACTGTTGTTCTGAGACGCCAGGTCCACCTCCTCCCGGAGCGATTCGATGAACTTTTTCATGCGGCCGGTGAGTTGTTTCGGTTTTGCGGGTCTTTCGCTTCCGCGGACCGCTATGCCGCCGCCGACCTCGCCCAGCAAATCGGCGTATTTTTTGAACCCGCCGCCGTAGACGCTGAAGGAATAGAGCGAAAGATTTGTCTGGAGCAGCAGCTCCCTCAGCCCCTGCGGTCCGAGGCGGTCCTGCACCTGCTGGAGGTGTTTGCAGCCGGTGTGCCCGGCCCAGATGTCCACGCCCTGGTAGTCCAGCTCGGATATTTTTTTTAAGGCATCCTGGACCGAGAGGTCCTTGAACATCAGCGTCGAAGCCGAAAGTTTAATCCCCCATTCGACCCTTTTTTTCTTTTTTTCCGGCGCACCGGCTGGTCGCGTCTGAGCGGCCTCGCAGGCCGCCAGAGCAGCGCCTCCGCCCATCGCAGCTGCCAGCGCCGCACGACGCGTAATCCTGATGTCACTGGGACTTTCCATAAAATAATATCCAATCTATACCACGATGCAGAGTTTACAGCACAACGACGATTTTCCAAAACCGAAACATAAAACCATAGGTAAATTTGTCTAACCCTCTGCAGCTTGTTTTTTTCGCTTGAAGTCATCGAGTATTTCTGCGGCCTCGTCGGTGCTCACGTCGTGCCATTTTCGGTAGGCATCGGCCACGGCGAACGGCACGGCGAAGCGGACATTGGCACAGTATAGCGTGTCGACGACTCCGGCCAGGGTGTTTACGGCCCGCACGTGGCCGGTTGGCACGGCGATGATAATCCGCCCGCCGCCGGCGTTTGCGACGGTCTCGGCGGCCAGGCGCATGGTGCCGCCGGTGGCCAGTCCGTCATCGACGAGCACGATCGGGCGGCCGGAAAGGTCCGCCAGTTGCTTTCCGCCACCCAGGCGTTTGATCCGTTCGGTGACCTTAGCCCGAGCCTGTTTGGTCTGCTCGATGAGTTGCTGTTCGCTCAGCGAAGCTAAACCCGGCATGTCGTCGGCCAGCCGCGTGGTCCCGTCGAATGCCACCGACCCGATGCCCACCTCGGTATTCCACGGCGGCGTGATTTTGCTTACCACGGCCACGTCCAGATCCGCGCTCAGTCGCTGGGCCACCTCGGCGCCTACGGGCACGCCGCCGGCGGGTATGGCCAGAACTATCGCATCGTCGGGCAGTTCGCCGGCGAGCATCTCGGCCAGCACCTCTCCCGCCTCGCGACGGTCAGCGAAGACACCCGGCCGGTCGCGCAGCTGCGGCATTTCGCGAACGTTATTTTTCAGTTCCCGAGGCATATCGCTCCTGTTTAATTGTATAACCTCCCTACCCTGCCATAGACCCATCAGAGCAGAAAAATCAAACTTTGGTTAAAAACGACGCCGAATTATCAATTGTCTTTGATTCCCACGCTTCAATCTTAAGCATGCTCATAATTCTTCTTTTTATTGATTTCTGAATCTTCCTGTTAGCGAATAACCACGCCGACGTGCACTACCGTGTGAAGCAGCCCTTCATTACGAAACACACGCTGAAAACTTTGACGTTATAAGAATAATGCAGCCGCAAAGTAGGGCTCAAAACTCCGTTTTTACAGGGCTGTTTACTTTCTGCACTTAACGCTTACCTGTGCGGGGTCCCTATTGGGGATACAGTCGGCACGGCCCAGATTGTAGCCGCAGCGATTGACCAAGGCCGGGCCGGAAACAAAATCGTCGCCGGTTTTTTCGAGCAATTTTTCTAGTTCACTTTCCAGTTGCTTTTGCAAATCCAAATACTTCGCCTTCCCACACATGTTGGTCTGCTGTAGAGGATCTTTTTCGTTGTCGAACAACAGCCACGGCCCGTCGAGGTCGCGGACGTATGTGTATCGGCTCGTCCTGACGCCGCGATACTCGCGGCCGCCGTTGGCTCGACACCACTGGGCAAACGGCAGGGGACTCATGATGAGAATGGGGCGATCTTTTTCTTCGCGCCGGCCCCTGAGAAGCGGAGAATAACTCTCGCCCTCGACAGTGTCGGGGACATCGATACCGCTCAGCTCGAGGATGGTGGGCATGATGTCCGTGGCGCCGACGGGTTCGTTGATTATCCTCGGCTTAACGCCCCACGACGTGGGACAACGCAACAGAAACGGGATGAGGATGGATTCATCCTGCGGCTTTTGTTTCCTCACCATTCCGTGAGAATGAAGCATGTCTCCGTGGTCGGAGACGAACACGAAGATGGTATTCCTGTCCAGGCCGGTGTTTTCCAGGGTCGCCAGCAATCGTCCGACGCACTTGTCCAGTGCCGTGCAGTGTGCGTAGTAACCGGCCAGTTCCTTTCGCGCAACATCAGTGTGCCTGCCGGCGGGAACGTTGCCACGGATTTTCAGTTTCATTTTATCGTATTTGGCGACCAGATCCTCCGGGCCGGTGCGATAAGGATTATGTGGCGGGCCCCAGGACAGGAACAGGCAGAATGGCTCGCCGTCCCTGTTTCGCCGGTTGATATAAGAAACAGCGTCGTCGGTCTGGGCATAGGCGTCGTACCCAAGCCAGGTCTTTCGCTTTGGTGATTCGCCGGCATAGTAGAACGACCGATTGTAGTTATGTGTGCATTCCAGTGCCTTGAAATAGTCGAACCCCTGCCGCCGTTCGGGCGGTATGTAGGCGTCGCGTGACCCGCCGTCCAGATGCCATTTTCCGATGTAGGCGGTATGGTAGCCCTGCTTTTTATACGCCTGGGCGAAAGAGACTGCCTTGTTGTTGAGGCGCAGGTCGTTGAGGAATACGCCGTGAGTCAGGGGGTATTGCCCTGTCATGAGCGATGCGCGGAACGGGCTGCACACCGGGCAGTTGGAAACAGCGTGCCTGAAGTTCGTGCAGTCCCCCGCCAGTTTGTCGATATTCGGCGTACTGACGTTTCTGTCGCCTGCGTATCCGGTCGCCTGCGCGCGCCACTGGTCGGCGATAACAAAAACCAGATTGGGCCTGTCTGTGGATTTTTTTGAGGCCGCCGTCGACAGGTTGGTCCCCAGGGCAGCCGCTCCAAGTCCTGCGGCGGAGGTGCGCATAAATTCACGTCTATTCATGGGATGTTTATTCACTTTAACTTTCCTTTACCGGGATTTACCTATCGGCGAACAACCGATTAATGCAAGCATTTTAGCCGGGATTTCCCGGTTAGCCGATTACTGACGATCAAAATAAACCTTTTAACAATAATGGTTCTTATCCAATTTTCGTGGTGATTCCAATGGCCTTATTAAAATATAAACTAATTGCGTTTAACGCTTTACAGCCAACGGCATGTCCTGATATATTTTTCACCATCGTCGCGGAGGATAGGGCAACGCTGGCGAGCGACCTGAGCGCCGCGACGATGCCATACGGCACGGGCGGCTTTCTTGCCGGAAGGCCGCCTGTTTTTCAGTCTGCCGTAGGCAAAAAAGCGAAAAACGCATCTTTGATTTTTGTAATTACCTAACATTATCCAACCACGTATTTTGGATGAGAACCACAATAATATAAACATCAAACAGGACTATAAGTTTCATTTTTATTATTTTCTACCCAAGAATTGGATTCATACATGTATGAAATATGGCTTATCCGGCATTGACAGGCAAACTACGGCGACTACACCCGGCCTGTCCCAAAGGTGTGGCAGTTAGCAAACGTTATTTTTCAGTTCCCGAGGCATATCGCTCCTGTTGAATTGTATAACCTCCGAACCCCTCGGATACCACACTCATAGTTTCCTGTCGAGTTTGCGGTACTGGACGGCCTCGGCCACGTGGCGGGACCGGACGTCGTCGCCATAAATATCGATGTAAAAGAACTTGATGATACGGTTTCATTGACGTTTGCGTATTGACCATATGCAGGTTTCGGCCCCGGCCGGGATTAATTCCTCAAGATGGTACTCATAATCCCCGTTCGAGCCGCTGACGAAACCTTCCATCCACCAAGCGAATACCTCGCAGCCCAGCGGCCTGAAATACGACCACGGGCACTCAGTGACTTCGCGGACAAATTTTCCCTCGTCCTGTTGGGCGATTCTGCCCTTTATGCCCCAGAGTTTTTCGACGGCCATGATTGCTCGCCCGATGGCCGGGGCGTCCGGTAGCGACTCGCTCGCCGATTCCCGCCCGGCCCGGCGGAGCGGCTCGCGAAGCGTTTGCTCCAGTTTGTCACGGCCACATTCTTCTTCAAGCGCGCCAAATATCACATCATGCACGTGGCCCCACATTTCGATCAGATGGTTCAACTCTCGGTTTGTTCGGGCCGACTTGATATCCAGCACCGGCGAGCCGTCGTGGGCATCCAGGCCACGGACAACCAACGAGTTTCCATTAACTTCGATAAGTTCCACCTCAGAGACGCCTATCGGATTGGGCCGCATCGGGCTTCTAAGCGCGAAAACACCTTTAATGGGATTGCTTTGATCTCCGCGCGGATGAACCTGCATCATCCGTCGATACTCACCAGTCAATTCATGCATCCAGTAAAGAACATCCAATCTAGCCCCCGGCTCAAGGCCCAAAAGACCTTCGGCGAGTGACTCGTCCAATTTAATAAGCGATTTATCGGCGTCGGACTTGCAAACGACACCTATGGGATTAATATCCATTGTTGCTCACCTTCCGTTGCGATTAGTTATTTTCGCCGGTTCGTATCGCCTTTACTCACGGCCGCCGAATTACTGCATATGGCTGATAGCCACCTCCGCAGCGTTGACCAGCGGGTACGCAATTGGCGAGGCAGTCAGGGCGGGGTGCGTTCCCATCTGGAACATTGCGATATCCTCTGCCGTCATGCGCTTCTGCACACAGGCGGCTATGGCGTTTATCATCTCCCCGACAGAATCGCTGCCGCGGACCTGGCCGCCGATTAAAACCTGGGAGTTCGCCTCGAAAACCAGTTTGACTTTCATCGGCGCCGCACCGGGCATAGCACCCGGATGGCGGTTCGCCGTCTCAACAGTCCCGCAGGCGACCTGATAGCCGCGCTGCCTGGCCATGGATTCGGTCAGTCCGGCCGTGCCCATCGCCATTTCACCCACTGCGGTGGACCACACGCCCAGCGTACCCTCGCTCTCGCGCCGCAGGCCGAATACGTTTGCCCCCGCGATCCTCGCCTCCAGTTGCGCTATGGACGCCAGTTTCAGCGGCGAAGGCCGCCCGCCGAAAAACGAGATTTTTTCAGCGCAGTCGCCGCAGGCGAAGATGGCCGGGTCACAGGTCTGCATGGTGCGGTCAACGGCAATTCCGCCGGTCAGGCCCAGGCGCAAATCGGCCTTTTTGGCCAGTTCAACGTTAGCCCTCGCACCGATGCCCAGTATTACGATGTCCGCGGGGATGCTGTCGCCGTCCTTCAACTGAACTGCGTTTACGCGGCCGTTGCCGGTTATCTGCGATGCGGTGGCCGATGTCCGCACGATGATACCCCGCGACTTCAGCAAATCCTCCATCTCGGCACAGAATTCGTGATCGTAAGAAAGACTAAGGCAACTTTCCGCCAGTTCCAGGATAGTAACGTTTTTGTTTTCCAGTTTATTTATTTCATCCGCGAACTCTATCCCGATAAACCCACCGCCGATGATGACCACGTTTGTCGCCTGTTCCAGTTGCTCCTGAAGCATGCTCAAATGCTCAACGTCTTTGAGCACTGCGAACACGCCGTCGAGGTCCACTCCGGGAATAGGCGGTGTTGTCGGCAGGGAACCCGTGGCCAGTATGAGACGTTCGTATTGAACCTCCTCATCATTGGTGACAAGCACGTTCCGCTGCCTGTCGATTTCCGTGGCCTCGGTGATGAGAAGGTCGACGTTGTTCTTTTCCAGCACGGCGTCCGGGATAAGGTTCTTATCCGGACCGCCCAGTGTGCCGAAGACGTAAGGTATGCCGCAGGGAATCGGAACCTGCCTTTCCCTGCGGACCAGGAGAATCCGCCTGTCTGGATGATGCCTCCGTGCAGTTATGGCGGCCGTTATTCCCGCCGCGCTTCCGCCGAGTACGACTATATCCGCTTTGCTCATACCATCTCCTTTACTGATTATCATTTTCACCTTCGCCTTGTTGCAATCCGATATAAAAAACCTTTCCGGCGGAGGACTGTTTTTTCAGAAGGCCCGCGGCCTCGAGTTCCTCAACATACTTGACGACTTCATTTCTGTGCATATTAAGCCCGACGGCGATATCATCCAGAGAACACGGGCGGCGCTGTATCATCTCGAGAATGCTGTCCCGGCCGGCCCGGAAATCGCTTTGGGCATGTACGCTCCGATAGTCTGCGATAACCTCCGCCGGTTGTTTAAATCGCTTTGCAAGTTCTGTCATCTTCGCATGCTCGACCATAACGGCGTATTCCTCGGTCGTCGGGCGCGTGGCCGTGTTCAACTGGATGCGGTCGGGTTTTATACGCGCGGCACATTTGACGATGTCCTGCAGTTCGTTTTCGACGGCCGTGTGACCCGCCAGCAAAAACACCTCCAGCCAGTATTGGCCCTCGTATTCTTCACGGAAAGCCGCGAGCCCTTCGAGCATTTGTGCAAAAGATATACTCTCGTGCGGTCTGTTGACCGCCTGAAACATGGCCTCATTTCCGGCGTCCAGCGACGGCACCACCAGTTGGGCCTCCATAAGTTGGCCGCGGACTTGCGGGCGCCAAAGCAGCGACCCGTTTGTCAGCACCGCCACCGGCACATCCGTCATGGAGCGGATTTGTCCGATGAGTTCATCCAGGCGAGAGTAAAGCGTGGGCTCACCCGAGCCGCTCAAAGTAATATAATCCGGCTTTGTGGCGAGTTTTTCCTTCAGTTCGGCCAGTACGTCGCCCAGTGGCACCCACTGGCGTCTATCGACGGTTTTGTTGGTGGTGCGGCCGAGTTGGCAGTAGATGCAATCGTAGGTGCAGGTCTTGAACGGAACAAGATCAACACCAAGCGAACGGCCGAGTCGCCGCGACGGAACCGGTCCGAATATGTAACTCATAATAAATCTCTCACGCGAATCATGTATGACGGGAAACATCTCAAACCTGACACTTCCCGTCAGCAATTAACACAGTTTCTCCGCTCCGGAATATATTTCCTCAATTCGTAAAACCGCAGCGGCGTGGCCGGGATGCTTTGACGGATTCCACGTCTTCATATGGTCGAAGATTTCGCCCTCGGTGTGGTATTCGAGAGTTCCCTTGGCCTGGTAGGCCTTGCCGTCATCGGATCTGAACAGGATAGCGCCTTTGCCGCCGGACTGAAGGTTGGCGCGGGTCTTGTCGAAATAGTTATCGGCCACAACGAGGCAATCATCGCCGTACGATGCGACACACGATGCATAGATTATATTGGGCGCGCCGTCGTCGCTGACCGTCGCCAGTACGACCGGGCCATTACGCGTTTCCCATGCTTCTCGTACATTATCCGGTAAAACAGCCATTAATCTTTCCTTTCATTGTTGAAATTCTCCGAAACAAAAAACTCACCCCCATACCTGCTGAAATCCCTCAAAGTCCTTGCGTGAAACTCCACGAGGTTACACGGCAAATCTTCAAGCGGCCAGAATTTCACTTCGGACCCCTCAACGCCGTCGGCCTTTGGCGAACCCATCCAGTCGCGAACGATAAAGGCCACCGAAAAACACTGCACTTTATCGCCGTTAGGATACGTAAAACGCTCTTGAGGACCGGAATACAGAGCCATCGGCTCCGCCTGTTGAACGTCAATATCCGTTTCTTCGCGGACCTCCCGTTTCAGCGCATCGGTGGCGGTCTCGTTCAGCTCGACCGCCCCGGACGGCAGAGACCAGCAGTCCATATCCGTCCTCCGCTGGAGAAGCACTTCGCCCCGCCCGTTCAAAATAATCGCCCGCACGCCCGGCAGGTGAACGCACTGTGAACCGATATGCGAGCGGATGCTGTCTATGTAGGATTCCATAATTTAGCCATCCACCTCCACTACGGTTCCAACCGGACAGTCGGAAACCCGGCCGGGGAACTCCTTCCACAATCGCGCGGCCGCGGTAAAACCGGTGCAGTGGCACGGCAGCAACCGCCCGGCGTCAAGCTGCTTCAACTCCTCGACTGTTTTATCCATACGCTGCTGTCCGGCATGGACAAGATGCATTCCGCCCATGACGGCATGTAAGGGCTGATTACCAGTCAGAGATTTAATATATCGCAATGTATTAATCACTCCCGCATGAGCACAACCGAGGATGACAACCGTGCCGCCGGTCGTTTCGATATAGGCGGCCTGGTCGTCGGGAATATCATCCGACCGTTCGCATTTCGCATCTTTAAAGAACGCCCCGCCGGTGTCTTCGAAATCCGTCTCGCGCGGCACCGGCCCGGTAAGATGCAACCCATCGCATATCTCCACCGGCTTGGTAACCGTAATAAGTTCACAGCGCCGGCGGACCTTTTCCTCGTCCAGATTTGGTATGCCGATATAGTACGCATTACCGTTGGAATGCCGGGAATATTTCGGTTCGAACGCGGCCGGGTGGGCATAAACTTTCGGTCGCTCTGTGAAATCCAAAACGTTTCCCAAACCGCCTGTATGGTCGTAATGCCCGTGGCTGAGCACAACGGCGTCGGCCTCTCTTAATCGGACGCCCAGACGGCCGGCATTTTTGTTTATGACATAGCCCTGGCCGGTGTCGAACAGTACTTTTCGGCCGCCAAATTCAATCCAAAAAGACAGCCCGTGTTCGCCCAGCAGGCCACGCGACCCGGCTGTGTTCTCGACTAATGTTGTAATGCGTATCTTCTCTTTCATACTTATATTATCTTGCCGCGATTTAAGAGGTCTTTTCCATGAACTTTCCTTCGGCTGTGGCCTTGAGAAGACCATCCTGCGCCACCTCCGCCTCCAGCACGTACAGCGGCGCGGAACTTCGCACGATGCGGGCGCGTACGACGGCGGGATGTTCCGTGATAACGGGATTTCTGAATCGAACTTTCAATTCGGCAGTCACAGCCGGCAGGCCGTGGGCGAACATGCAACTGGTCATCGCGCCGTCCAGCATGGATGATACGACGCCGCCATGCAGGATATTTTTGTATCCTTCGAAGTCTCTGTCGCAGCCGAACTGCGCTTCAACCGAGCCGTCCTCTTGCAATTCGAATTCCAGACCCAGTCCCTTTTCGTTGGTCCGGCTGCATACCACGCAGTGGCCGTGCTGCCGGGTTTTCATGGTCGTAAGATCTTTTTGTATGGACTCAACCGCCAAGATTCACCTCACACTTCTCAAATTATCATTTATCCGGGAATATCATCGACTCGGCGAATACCGCCTGAAAATCGGTGCTCGTGGAAAGTTCCACGTGGTTTGTTTGCCGGGCGAGTTTTTCCGCCTTTTTGCGCGCCCTGACGGATGACAACGCCCACCGCACGCCCGCAAGTGAGGCGTTTCCTACATAATGTACGCGTCGCAGGTCCACTTCTGTCGGAATCAATCCGAGACGCTGGGCCTGCTGCGGCCGAATAAAACTGCCGAACCCGCCTGCGATAAGAACCGTCTTGAGGTCTGACGCTATTAGGCCCGATTGGTCCAGGAGTATGGATACGCCCGCGCGTATGGCGCCGCAGCCCAACTGAAGTTCGCGAATATCACGCTGCGTCAACGTTACCGGGTTCTGTATTCGTCCGTCGCCGGATTCGCTCAGCACAAAAGTGGCACCGTCGTTGTCATCCGTGTGAATCCGCCCGGCAATCGATTCGGGCAGGTCGGGCGGCAGGTCACCTGTAGGTTTAATATGGCCCTGGGACGATATAATTCCGGCATTGAGCAATTCGGCCACGAGGTCAATCAGGCCGCTGCCGCATATGCCGATGGGAGAAACATCACCTATAACGCCCAGATTCACATCATCATCTATAACAACTTTTTCGACAGCGCCTCGTGTGGCCCTCATGCCGCAACTTATCCTGGCGCCCTCGAAGGCAGGCCCGGCCGCCGTGGACGCGGCCGTAAGTTTCCCGTCATGGGCGAGGACGATTTCACCGTTTGTGCCGATGTCCACCATCAGCACAGGACCCTCGATTTCGTCGATTCTCGTGGCCAGCATGCCGGCCACGGTGTCACCGCCCACGAAGCCGCCGATTACCGGAAATATATACGCCATACCGTGCGGATTAATCGGAACCTCCATGTCCCTGGCCGACAGCAGCACTCCACGCCCGTATGCGGGCGCAAACGGCACCTGGCCCATCGGGGACGGATCCGCCCCGCAAATAAGGTGCTGCATGGTCGTATTGCCGGCAAAAGCGGCTTCATAAATATGTTGCGAACTTGCTTTCGCTTCGCGGCGCAGGGCCTCGACCATATTAGATACTTCTTCGATAACTGCTTGCGACAGTTCATCCAGGCAGTGCGGGCATGAGGTAGCGTGCTTTATGCGGGACAATACATCGTCGCCGAAACTTACCTGCGGGTTCATCCTCGATGTAACACCAAGTTCACGGCCCGTGCAAAGGTCAATCAGAGAACCGACCATGGTCGTTGTGCCTATGTCAAAAGCAATCGCATAGCAACTGCCCGATGTGTCGCCCTCTTCGAAGTCTATTAACCGGTGATCCGACAAAACCGCCGTTCCTTCGTATCCCTGTTCGCGCATCCGGGGCGGCACATGCCGCAACGTGGAAATATCTATTTTCAGCGGACCTGTCCCATCCTCCAGGCGCAGCAGGTCCGGTCGGTTGTCTTCGAGCGTCGGCGGCGTCAATTGAACGTAAACCTTCCGAATTGCAGGTTGAGTCTCACCCAGATCTCCAACTGTAGATTCAAGCAGTATCTGGTGGTCTTCGGCGAACAGTGACGCAGACGGCACTTCGACGGTCAAGTCACGCCTCACTATGTTCTGACACGCCAGTCGCCAGCCGTTGTTAAGTTCATCCTGCGAAAATATGTTGCGGTCGGCCTCGGTGGGTTGATCGGCACCGGCGGTTATGCGAACTCTGCATTTTCCGCAGGTTCCCGCCCCGCCGCACGGGGTATCGAGCACCAGGCCGGCAT
The DNA here is from genome assembly GCA_964472875.1 of uncultured Planctomycetaceae bacterium. GTDB lineage: Bacteria > Planctomycetota > Phycisphaerae > SM23-33 > SM23-33 > CAYYMD01. The sequence continues at coordinate 40,613 of CAYYMD010000015.1, read as the reverse complement.
TGCCTGCCGCTTCAAGGACTGTCGTGCCGTCCAGAACCGATACTGACCGCCCCTGTGGCTGAAATTTTACTTTATGCTGGTTATTAGACATCGGTCTTTTTTCCATTCACCGCACCCGACGATGGGCAGGCGTTTGAGGCCTTCAATATCAACACGACATTGTCGGCGTCGGCGGCTTTAGAGAACGCCTTTTCCACGGCCGCGAAAACCTCCCCGACACCACCCGACAAAACGGTGCTCATGTCGCCTTCTCGTACGGTTAATCCGGCCCGGCTTAGCTCATCTACGAAATCATTGATAGCACCTCCAATTTCCAAGGTACGGAGCGGATACAGACTTACTTCGGCCTGTATGTTCATAATCGTACCTCCGCCACTATGAAGGCGCCGCGTAGTTTGCTCTTTTGCAAAGGCAGCCGGTTCGCAATACCGGTTATCAAAACCGGCCTCCTGTTTCGTCCGTGAAGCGTGGAGGAAATCATGCGAACTCGCCCCAGCGGCGCGAGCAGTTCGTACAACTCATCCGGCGACATAAGATTTCCCGACGCATAAGGTTCCTTGCCTTCGCGAAGTCGCTGCTGGTTCAGTTTTGCGAGCCGATTGAGTGTGCCTATCAGTATGCTGCCACCCGGTTTCGTGCAGCGTGCTATTGCCCGCACCGCGGCCGCGGCATCCGGCAGAAATTCCAGCGTTGCCATCGACGCCGTAACGTCAAAAGTGTCTTCGGCGAACGGCAATTCGTAAACATCGCCGATTATGAAACGACATTGCGGAACCTGCTCGCGGGCAACATTTATCATAGCCGGTGAAATGTCTATTCCCGTGACCCGGTAGCCCATTTGCACGAAAAACGAACTCCAGTGTCCCGTGCCGCATCCGACGTCGAGAAGTTGCTCCACACCCCGGCCGGCGCGCAGCAGGTGAGTTACATCCTGTTTCTGGATATTGTCGTGGGCCCGCCCGGCCGGTGTTTCGTACCAACTGTCGTACGTGCGGGCCATCGAGCCAAAGTCCGGACCGGCGGATTTTGAATTTTGCACCTTATCAAGCACGTTTTACGCCTTTATTCCCACTAAATATTTTTCCACCCCCGACCACAGGTCGCGCATGTCGCTTGCGCAGCCGTTCCGGCTGTATTCCACGATCGCCTGCTTTCGCACCTGCGCCTCGGTGACCGCGCTGTCGTATCGAACGCGGCCGGCTATCGTGAGATTCCGAGCGTGCGCCTTTTGTTCGATTTCCGCGGTTATTTGCGGATTCAGGTCCCACTTGTTGATGCATACCAGCGCGGGAATATTAAAATGCCCGGCCAGGTCAGCTACGCGTTCAAGGTCGTGCAGACCGCTGAGCGTGGGTTCTGTCACCACGAGCACGACGTCGGCGCCGGTAATCGACGCTATCACCGGACAGCCGATTCCAGGCGAACCGTCTATGATAATCAGCGGCAGTTCGCTCTTTTTGGCCAGTTCCCTGGCCTGGTTGCGGACGGTGGTGACGAGTTTGCCGGAGTTTTCCTCGGCCACGCCCAGCCGGGCGTGCACCATCTGTCCGTAACGGGTCTGCGATATATACCACTGGCCGTTGACCACCTGGCCGAATTCGATCGCGTCCTCCGGGCAAAACCACGCGCATACCCCGCATCCTTCACACGCGATTGGGTCAACGCGGTAAGTTTTGGGGACCTTGTTATTTTCCGGCCCGTCGAAATAAATCGCGTCGAAGCGGCAAAGCTGCTTGCACTTTCCGCAGGCGGTGCACTTATTCGTTATGATTCTGGCCCGCTTGCCGCCGGAGAAATCCTCCCGCTGCATAATCTCCGGCTCGAGAATAAGGTGCAGGTCGGCCGCGTCCACATCGCAGTCGGCCAGCACCGATTTCTCCGCCATAGCAGCGAAGGAGGCCACGATGGAAGTTTTACCCGTGCCGCCCTTGCCGCTGATGACAACAAGTTCTTTGGTTTTGTTTTGCATTTATTCTTCCGTTTGTTTAGTCCGTTTTTTGCTGTTTATCGAGATTCGCACGAATCGCCGCGTCCAGGCCCTCGGCCAAATTATCATCCAGGGCGCCCAGTTCGGCCTGGGTTTGCTCGATTATCTTTCTCTCTTTGTTGAAGTGCCTTCCGATGCGTTCCATAAATCCGGCTTGCTCCGACGGCGAGTCGAAGTTATCGAGCAATTTGCGAACCCACCTCAGATTCTCGGCAATCTCCAGAGGGATTCTCTCGCTGTCGTGCCGCACCGCCTCTTGCGGGCATACATCGTGGCACCGCCCGCAGCGGATGCATTCCGGGTCGTTTATCGACGCTCTTTGGTCGCTATCCAGTTTGATGGCATCTACGGGGCATTCATCCACGCAAATGCCGCATCCTGTACACATTTCCTGATTTACCCAGGGCATAATTTACTCCTTAATACATTTTTCCAGACCGCATCGGCGCTTTTTATGATTCATCAGACGCCTCGGCCTTTTTCAGTCGTTCTTCGAGTTCTTCCAGTTCCTCGACCATGGAGGGATTCACCGAATGTGCGGGCATCCGGGCCTTCAGGTCGGATATCTTCTTTTTGAGTTTGTCGATTTCATCCCGTTCGTCACAAATATGGGCGTATATGTGCGAACAATCCTGGAAGTTAGTCCTCGTCTCAGTATCCTCCACCTGAACGGGTTCCACGTCGTAGCCGATTCTCTCCAGGAAATTCACCACATCGTTTACTGACTGGTTGAGTTCTTCGAGATATTCGTGATGTATTTCGCAGAAGATCCGCGGTTTCTGCTCAATAAGAATATCTCTGGCCCCGTCGAGGACGAACATTTCGCTTCCTTCACAGTCCAGGTGCAGAAGGTCCAGCCGCGGCATCTCCTGGCGGGTGACAAACTCGGGAATGCCTGTTGCCCTTACGAAAATCATTTTCGCGCCATCGACAGGTGTTATTCCGCTGCCCTCCCCATGTTTGTAAAAGCAGATTCTCCCCGACCGGCCGCCCAGGGCCAGCATGTACGCCTGGGCGTTTTCGGCGCACAGCGAGAGATTTTCTTTCAACTGAGCGTAATATTGGGGCACCGGCTCGAACGCGTACACGCGCCCGGCAGGGCCGACCGCCTCGGCTATAGCCAGCGCCGTTGCGCCGTGGTGAGAGCCGCCTTCGATTACGAACATGCCGGTCTCCGCTATGGACTGCAGAAATTTAACCTCACCGGCATGATGCGGGCTGCTTTCGGGCTCGGCCTGCAATTTTTCACAAATAACTGTCGAAGCGTTATCGTTCATGTTTTTGCGTTCATGGGACATTCGAATATTTCCACATTAAACCTTAGCCGAAGAATTTCTCCCGCCACCAGCACCAATACCCCCAGGAGTTAGACAACTGATATTTGTCGTGTTGGGGCGCATCGGGCGAAATATCCACCTCGTCCAGTTCTTCGCAGGCTCTTCCGTCGGCAAGGCATCTGTAAGCGCAGCAAACCATATGAAATCTGCGCGACGCCAACTCATCATCGGGGTTCACGTCGGGATGCAGCTTCAAAGACGCATCACGAAACGCCTTGCGGATTTCCCGCAGGCCGGCCTCATCGGAAACACCCAAAAGCATCCGCGCCTTCTTCTCGCGGCTGCGGGAAAGAGAAACTTTGCCATGTCCGTTATTATCAGGCATTTGCCGTCGGCTCCCTGGAGGCATGCTCCAAAATTTTTTCAAACAGGGGCAAATATTCCGGCAAAGCGTCGCAGATCATATCGCCGTTCGAATACGCCTCGGCGATTTTCCTGTCATCGGGTATCTCGGCCAGTATTTCCAAACCCTCCGCGCGGCAGTAGTTATAGGTCTCCATGTCGCCCAGCCCGGCGCGGTTGATAACCACGCCGAAATCGATCTTCAAAGCGCGGACCATCTCGATCGCCAGTTTCAGGTCGTTGAGGCCGAACGGCGTCGGCTCTGTCACCAGCAGGACAAAATCTGCATCTTCAACACTTTCGATTACCGGGCATGATGTTCCCGGCGGCGCATCTATTATGGTCACGTCCACGTCGGGCGCAGCGGATTTGACTTCCTTTATAAGCGGCGGACTCATAACCTCCCCGACGTTCAGCATCCCGTGGACAAACCGGATTTTCTCGGACAGGCCGGTCTCGAGTTTGCCCATCTCGCGCGGGACTTCACTGATAGCATCCGCCGGGCAGACCAGTTCACACCCGCCACATGCATGGCACAGTTCCGGATAGACCAGCACCTTTTCGCCAATGCAGACAATCGCGCTGTACTGGCATATCTGCTCACACAGGCCGCAGAGTGTGCACTTCGACTCGTCTACACGGGGAATTGGCGTCCCGATGAGTCGCTCATCCGTAATTTTGGGTTTGAGGAAGATATGGCCGTTGGGCTCCTCGACGTCGCAGTCCAGGTATGCCACGCTTTGACCGTTCCTCGAGGCCGCCACGGCCAGATTCGTGGCCACTGTCGTCTTTCCGGTTCCGCCCTTACCGCTTGCTACTGCTATTCTCATGTAATCCGTACCTCTCGCTGTATTATTCCTTTATCGCTGGCCGTTTCGCCGTCATCAGCTTACGCTTGAAACAAACAGGCATGACAACATTTATGCAACAAAGTACTTAACGCCATTCGGCAATTATTCACCGACCAACAGCAAACACTTGCTTCGATATATTTTTAAGCGGGAATGAGTGATATCGCTTTTTTGGGACATACTTTTGCGCATTCGCCGCATCCGGTGCAGGTTTGAAAATCGACGACCGCCACGTCGGCCTCCATCTTTATTGCGTTAACAGGACAAACCTGAACACATATACCGCAGCCGGTGCATTTATCTACGTCAACTGCGGCCTTCAAACCCTCGCTTTGCTGACCTTCTATCTGGTTTATCCGCTGCTTAATCTGACTCAACTGGTCGCCGAGCATCTCGGCCTGTTGCCTTAACATGCCCAACTCATCGCCGGCGGCCATGCTTTCCTGTCCCGGCTGTTGCGGCGTGCCGGCCGGACCCTGGGCGAAACCACCGCCCATCCCCATACCTCTACCCATGCCACGACCCATTCCTCGGCCCATACCCCGGCCACCACCTCGTCCCATACCACCGCCAAAGCCGTCCCCGGCGCCGGCCTGTGGCGCGAAGGAATTTGAACCGATTCCGAAGTGACTGGCGACGTTGGGTGCGGATGAGTCGGTCAGTTTTCCGGCCTTGTACTGTTCCACAACATCCTTGATGGGACCAGAGCATCCGACAATAATCGGGATACCCGCGGCCGACAGTGTCTGGTGTGCGTTCGGGCCGCAATTGCCTGTGAGAACACATTTTACGCCTTTATCGTTCATAAGCCGGGCGGACTGTATCCCTGCGCCACCGCCCATGATTACGTTCGGGTTCTCGACCGCCTCATGACTCATGTCGTCTGTTTCTACTATCAAAAAATACGGGCATCTGCCAAAACGCGGCTCAACCTGTTCGTCGAGAGATGGTCCTGTCGCCGTTACTGCAATTTTCATAAATATTCACCTTCAAAATTCTCAGAATAAAGTTCTGTATTCCACATGTCATAATTAATCGTTATCATGGGTGGGGATACCGAAAATCTCCTGGTTTTCTTCGATGACCTTCGCCACTGTACTCATGCATTCACCGCTTCCCGGACATTCCAAAGACCGTATCCGGTTGGCGTCAATCAGCCGCAACGGGCGGCCGAGGATATAACTTCTGATTTTCCCGGCTATCTCCTGACATTCGGGGGCATCTATAATTTCAAAGTACTCGAAGCACAGTTCACCGCTGTCGTCACTCAGGGAAAAACGGATTTTGTCGTAACATTCATCCATGAAACAGTTTTCGCGTTCATACAAAGTTCCGATTATTCAATGGATATAGCGCCTTCCGGACATTCCTCTGCACATACGCCACACTCGACGCATTCATCTTCATTTATGACTGCTTTACCGTCTTCGAGACTGATCGCTTCGGTTGGGCAGACTTCCACGCAACTTCCGCATCCTGTGCATTTTTCTTCATCCACCTTCGCAGGCATAATTCTTATCTCCCTGTATAGGTTTAAACGCGTTTATTCTCTGACCATCCTCAGCCCGCATTTCGGGCAGGTATTCTGATTGCACGGCCGACCGGCCACGTGCGGTACCCTGTATCCGCAGTTTTGACATACACAAAATCCTCTCTGTCCCGCTGCAACGCCTTCTTCCGGTCTTTGCCGTTCTCCTTCATGGTTATCATCCGGATACTGAGGATTGCTTTTCGACATTGGGATTATTGTATCTGTTTGCGCTTCTGGGGCCTGCTGCGGTGGCGCCGCCTTCGAAACTCGCGACGCCGACCGCAGGACCCCGGCATCAAGAATGCATCCTGATCTAATTTTCCGTTTATATAAGCGCCGATTACAACGTTTACGTCACCGCAAGTCTGTGGGATTATCTCAATGCCCTTGGCCTCCAGCGCCGCCTCCAACGGCCATGAGATGGCGCCACATATCAATAATTCCACATCCAGTTTTTCCAACAAATCCGCGCGTTCTTTGATGTCATTTACGCGCAACTTCACATTCTGCCGTGTTTTCTCGCTTCCTTCGTATATATCCACCAAAAGCACGTTCTGAGCGACGTCGAAAACCGGCGAAATTCTTCCTTGCCATTTAGGTATTGCAATTTTCATCATATTTATTATGTGCAAAAAATATGCCATGGTATGGCGATTTTATAAGTCTCTGTTATTATTGATATTAAATAATTATTTATAACAGAGACAATGACGTATCCTTGCAATAACGCAATGAATGCAACAGCTTAACGCTTGCATATTGCATGATTATAAACCATATTATTTTGCAAGGACCGATATATGACATCTGATTATCTGGCAAAATATCGCGATACAACCATTCTCGATTCCGTAAACGAAGGGGTTTTCACGGTCGATTTGAACTGGCGCATAACTTCTTTTAACAAGGCGGCCGAAAAAATTACCAGCGTCGGACGCGAGGAGGCGATTGGCAGTCCGTGCTGTGATGTCTTCCGCTCGAATATCTGCGAAACCGACTGTGCGCTGCGGCGCACTATGGCCAGCGGCAAACCCATTGTCAACGCCACCGCATATATTACCAACTATGAAGGTAAATGTGTGCCGATAAGGGTTTCCACCGCCCTTTTGAAGGATGAGTCCGGCAAGGTTATCGGCGGCGTGGAAACATTCCAGGACCTGACCCAGGTCGAGCAGTTGAAGAAGGAACTGAACGCCAGGTACACACTCGAGGACATCGTCGGCAGAAGCCCGGCAATGATGCGTTTATTTGAAATTCTGCCGCAAATAGCGGACAGCAACAGCACCGTGCTTATCGAAGGCGCCAGCGGGACAGGCAAAGAACTGTTCGCGCGTGCGATACATAACCTCTCGCCGCGAAAAGACAAGCCTTTCGTGGCGGTCAGCTGCGCCGCTCTGCCTGATACTCTGCTGGAAAGTGAACTTTTCGGCCATAAGGCCGGCGCGTTCACGGATGCCCGGCGGGACAAGCCGGGGCGTTTCGCCCTGGCCGACGGCGGCACAATATTTTTGGACGAAATCGGAGACATATCGCCGGCCATGCAGATCCGTCTGCTTCGCGTCCTGCAGGAACATGTCATCGAACCACTCGGCGGTATCGAACCCGTGCCGGTGGATGTGCGCGTGGTGGCGGCCACCAACAAGACTCTGGATAAACTTGTTAAATCCGGCAAGTTTCGCCAGGATCTCTATTACCGTGTAAAGGTAATTCGCCTGACTCTGCCGCGGCTCGAACAAAGGCGGGAGGATATCCCTCTGCTTGTTGACCACCTGGTGGCCAAATTCAGCCGCCTCAAGGGCAGGGAAATCGCCGGCGTATCCGATGAAGTCATGTCGCGGCTGATGGAGCATAATTATCCGGGGAACGTGCGCGAACTGGAAAATATTATTGAGCAGGCGTTCGTCCTGTGCCGCGGCGGCATTATCGAGATTGACCATTTGCCTCCTGAATTACGGCCTAAAATGCCAGATACTTTTAACAGGCCCCGGAAGATGTCTCTTAAGGCCATGGAGAAATACTACATCTCAGAAACCCTCAAAAGACGCAACGGCAACCGCAAACGAACGGCCAGGGATCTCGACATCGATTTGAGCACACTTTATCGAAAGATAAAGGCCCATCGCATCGAAACTCCCGACACCGACGGCCGGGGTAAAAGAAAATAATCGTGCACTTTGCCATGGGTCGCCAACGGCCAATGTAATTGCCGCGCGAACAGGGATACTTAAATAATATTTTCGGCAAACTTGACAATGTATACTGTTTATAATCTAATGAACGCAGGTTCATAATAGTTGTTGATTGCTTAACAACCGTGCACTCCCGCTTAATTGCTAATCTCAGGCCAAAACAAATAGTGAATAAAAAGCCCCGCGCCGCCGTCGGCGAAAAGAGGCAATATTGATGTTAAATACTGTTGATTCAATGAAAATATGTGGACTCATTCGTTAATAATTGCGGCCGTTGTCGTTTTGGCGATCTCGTTCGTAATGAGCATAACAGGGCGAGGCGGCGGCAACTTCTATGTACCGGTTCTCGTGGCGTGCGGGCTGGGTATGTTGGAAGCGGCGACTACCGCCCAGTGCATCCTGTTTTTTACCGCACTGGTGGCATCGCTGGTGTTTTATAAGAACAAGACAGTGGACTGGAAACTTGCACTGGTAATAGATACGCCGACAAATATCATGGCATTTTTCGGTGGGTTTTACGCTCACATGCTGCCCGAGCATTTGCTGAAGTACCTGTTCGCAGGACTACTGGTTCTGACGAGTATCTGGATGCTCAGACCGGTCAGGAACCACCCCATAGAGAAAAAGCGATTCGGATTCTGGAGACGTAAATTCGGCGATTACGTATATAACGTGAACCTGTGGCTGGCGATACCGGTTACTGCGGCTACAGGATTTATCGCCGGCATGATCGGCATTTCCGGCGGCTCGTTCAAGGTGCCCCTGATGGTCCTGGCCTGCGGAGTGCCTATGAGAATCGCGGTGGGCACATCGTCACTTATGGTGGCGGCCACGGCGCTGATGGGCTTTTTAGGACACTGTGCGGGTGGAGACCTGAATCTGACGTGGATTATTCCTTTGGTCGCTGTCGCCGTGGCAGGCGGATTTTTGGGCGGGAAATTTTCCATCAGCATCAAACCCGAAAGTTTAAAAAAGATATTCGCCTACACAACGCTCGTAGCGGCCGGGTTTATGATATTTAGCGCGTTTATTTCATAAGATTAAAAAGCAATTGAAGAAATACATGCAGCATAGCAGGAACCATAGAGATGGTTAATAACAACGAACCCCGTGAAAATTTAAAGCGCTTCGGTTTAGTCGCCTGCGGGACGATGCGACCGGAGTTGACTTCGTTGATAAACGATGGCTTCATAGACGGTGACAACACCTTTTTCACCGCTCCCGGCCTGCACGAATTCCCGGATATGCTCAAGAAGCAACTCGCCCGCCAACTGGAAAAGGCCCTTGAAGTCAGCGATAAGGTTATCGTCGTCTACGGCGAGAAATGCTACTTCGACGTGGCCACAGCCACGACCGTGGACGGCCTGCTAAAAGATTACGACCCGAACGTCAAACGCGTAGACGCGAATAACTGCGTAGACATGCTGGCCGATGAAAAACAGAGAAACCAAATCGCCCAGGGCGAGAAAATTTACTGGCTGACGCCCGGATGGATTCGCGGCTGGGACTTCATCTTCAAGGATTGGGACGCGGCCAAGGCCAACGAAACCTTCCCCGCCCACGATAAGGCCGTAGTTCTGGATGCTGTGAACGCATTCGACGAACTGGCCGGCGGCGACCCGGAAAAAATCCTTCGGATAGGCGATTGGATGAAGTTGCCTCTGGAGCCGAGGCAGATTTCGCTGGAACGGTTCAAAGACCTGCTTCTTCAATGCTCGCGGGCCCTTACAAAAAGCTAAAACAGGAGAAAGAAAATGCCTATTTTCGAATATAAATGCAAAAAATGCGGCCACGTGAGTTCCTACCTGCAAAAATCCAAATCCAGGAAGGCGCCCGCGTGCGAAAAATGCGGCTCTAAGGACACCGAAAAGGTCTTTTCCACATTCGCCGCAAAGTCCGGTGGTTCCTCCTCGGGTAGTTCGAGTTGCCCGACGGGAACGTGCCCGTTTACATGACAGCCCAGCATAAAGGATTTCCAATGATAGGAACAGAAACCAAGCCCTTTGAAGAGATAGAAGAGGCAGTCTCAAAATATTCTGATTTGATAGTTATAGGTTGCGGCGGTTGTGCTACCGTCAGCCACACCGGCGGCGAGCCGGAGGTAGCCCGGATGGCCGATAAACTCAGGGACATCGGCAAGAACATTCTCGCCACCGGAATCCCGGAGCGAACCTGCTACATCCAACATACCAGTGCAACGCTCGAGGCCATGCGCGAGACTCTTGACAGTGCGGATGCGGTGGTCGTTCTGGGATGCGGGGGTGCAGTCCAGACCGTCCGGCAGGCGACGGAGGAATACAAACTAATCAAGCCGATCGTCTCGGCGCTGAATTCCGTGGGACACATGGACACGCTCGTGCCGGATGCCCTGTGGATGGAGCGATGCTCCGAGTGCGGCGACTGCATGCTCAACGAGACCGGCGGAATCTGCCCGATTACGCTCTGCGCCAAGGGGCTGGTTAACGGCCCCTGCGGCGGCACACGCGACGACGGCACGTGCGAGGCCAATCCGGACCAGCCGTGCGCGTGGCAGTTAATCTACGAGCGGCTTAAGTCGCTTGGGCAACTCGATAATCTGCGGCGAATCAGAAAACCGAAAGACTGGTCAAAAAACAGCAAGCCCCGGCGAATTGTTCGAGACCCCGCGGCCGCCGAAATGGCAAAGCAACTTGCATGAATATTCAATGAACATATTTCCCGTGGAAGATGTTTTGCAAGTTGCACGTACGAGTTAATATCACCGACGGCAGAAACAGGGAAACACTGCTGTTATGCGCACTGACACAACGGAAGCAGCTCGTCAAACCGCTGAATCTCGTACAAGGCCCGTGCCTTGCCGGCGATGCCGCATATTACAAGGTCGCGGCCGTTGCGGCGAAGTTCCCTTCTGAGCACAACCAGACGCGCAAGGGCCGCCGTGTCAGTCTTGCTGACTCCGCTGAGGTTAATCAGAATCTTCCCGCGGTTCGGGCCGTCGGATACACTGTTTGCGATACAGTTGGCATGCCGATAAGTAAAAAAACCGGCTGAATTTGTATTCGTACATTCATTCAATGCAACCATTTTTCTTGCTCCCTACAGGGCGCACCAGTCGCCGCTCACTTAAAAACCATCACGAACTATACAAAATTCATCATATAATATTTTTCTACAAAGTCCAAGCATGCTTCTCTCAAATGCAAAGATTCTTGCGGCCGTGTTTCGCCATGGTAGAATTACGGTAATACGACTGTTTCGATAAAAACTTTTAGAGGTTCTTAAACAAAGATAGACCATGGCGATGTTCGAAACCCAACTCAAATGGAAAGAAGGAAAGCAGGCGAACCTGAATGCCAGGGAAAACCCATTACTCCAGGTGGGCACTCCGCCTGATTTCGGCGGGCCACAGCATACATGGAGTCCGGAAGAGCTTTTTATTGCTTCCATCGAAAGTTGCCTGATGAGCACCTTCTTATACTTCGTGGACCGTTTTCATCTGTCAATGACGGAATATTCGAGCCAGTCAAAGGGCGATTTGACGAAGACCGCCGATGGGCTGAGGTTCTCGAAAGTTGAAATTCGAATTGTCATGTCATGGGCGGATGAGGAATCACACAAAAAGGCAAATTCCCTCAACCTGAAAGAGAAACTCGAGAAGTATTGCCCTGTTTCAAATTCAGTAGATTGCCCGATTACAATTCGGATTGACATGCAGTAATCGGTTTACAACAGCACATTCCTAAATTGTAATTGTATATCGGGGTTGTCGCGTCAAGTGCAAACCAAAATCTTCTTACCTATATATCTCTGCGGCTTTTTGCAATAACACTCACAGTTTCCGGTCGAGTTTGCGGTACTGGACGGCCTCGGCCACGTGGCGCGACCGGACGTCGTCGTCGCCGTCGATGTCGGCGATGGTCCGCGCGATGCGCAGGACCTTGTCGTGCGCCCTGGCCGAGAGACCCATCTCGTTCAGCGCCTGCTTCAGCAGCGCCTCGCCGGCATCGTCCAGCCGGCAGTGCCTGCGGACCTGCCGCGGACTCATGGTGGCGTTTGTGGCCACGGAGTTGTTACTGTCGGCGAAGCGCCTCTGCTGCCGCCGACGCGCCTCGAGCACCTGCCGGCGCATCTGCTCGCTGGTGGCGCCGTCGCCGCCGGTCGCCCGCAGATGCCGCCACGGCACCGGCGGCACCTCCACGTGAATATCGATACGGTCAATCAGCGGCCCGGAGACGCGCGACAGGTAACGCTCTATCTGGTTCGGCGTGCAGTTACACTGCCGCTTGGGATCGGTATAGTACCCGCACGGACACGGGTTCATCGCCGCCACGAGCATAAAACTGGCCGGGAACTTCAGCGTCGCGTGCACGCGCGGCACCGTCACGCAGGCATCCTCCAGCGGCTGGCGTATCATCTCCAGCGTATGGCGGGAAAATTCGGGAAACTCATCGAGAAACAGCACGCCGTGGTGCGCCAGCGACACCTCGCCCGGCTGGGGTATCGCCCCGCCGCCGACAAGCGCCGCCGGCGACGTCGAATGGTGCGGCGTGCGGACCGGACGGACGGCCAGCAGACTCTGCCCCGCCTCCAGAAGCCCGCGGGCCGAATACACACGCGTGGTCTGGAGCGACTCGGCCAGCGACAGCGGCGGCAGCACGGTGGGAATTCGCTTGGCCAGCATTGTCTTGCCCGCACCCGGCGGGCCTATCATGATGATATTATGGTGACCGGCCGCGGCGATGGTAAGCGCACGCTTGGCCGACTCCTGCCCCCGAACGTCGGAGAAGTCCACGTCGTATCGCCCGGCCACGGCGAAGACTCGCTCCAGGTCCACGTCCACCGGCTCGATGGGCAACTGGTCGGTCAGGAAGCCCACCGCCTCGGTCAGGAACCGCACGGGCATCACGTCCACGCCGTCCACCACGGCCGCCTCGGCGGCGTTCTCGGCCGGGACTATCACGCCCCTGAACGAATGCTCACCGTCGCCGTTCTGCCCGTTATCGCGCCTGGCGGCCAGCAGGGCCGCGGCCAGTGCGCCCTTCACCGGCCGGACGCGCCCGTCCAGCGCCAACTCGCCTATCATCAGGTAATCGTCTATCTTTTCGGTGGCGAACATCCCCCCGGCCAGCATGGTCGCAATGGCGATGGGCAAATCGAGCGCGGACGACTCCTTCTTCACGTCGGCCGGTGCGAGATTGATGGTGACCTTCGGACCGGGCCAGCGGTAGCCGCTGTTGCGAAGCGCCGCCTGTATCCGTGAGACGGACTCCTTCACGGCCGTCTCGGCCAGGCCGACCATCTTCAGCTCGCCTTGCCCGCCTATAGCCACGTCCGTTTCGACTTCGCAGTTGATGGCGTCTATACCCTGCAGAATGGAACTGTGCACGCGTGAAATCATACCCATCTCCGCTTACTACACGGGCGGTCGCGCCCCGTAACCCAAATTGCACCGATATATTACCCGCGGCCACAGTCGCATACAAGCCAATAGTTGCCGGTCCAGCGAACGCCGTCGGCCGCAGGCCGTGCAGTCGCTTGCGGCGCGCCGGGATTGCCGACGGAGTAAAGTTAATCTGATACCCGTAGGCAGCATAATTGCCGACCCTGCCGGCCGCCCGCGGCTCATTTTGTGCACAGCCGTTCCGCGTTATTTCAGGAATTGCCGGTTTTTTCCGCGTTGTGCCGGGCTGTTGCAGGTTTTTAGACCTTTTTGCGCGATATTGCGCGTTTTTTACCCTTGACAGGATTCCGTAAGTGTATGTATTGCAGTGGATTATCATGATTCTAACCCGCCGTCCGCCCGGAAGGGGCCTTTTTTCGATTGGGAAGGTGTAAGGTGAAAGGTGTAAGGATATTTCGGATTGCGGATTTCGGATTGCGGAATTCGGATTTCGGATTTTGATATTCGCCCATCCGGCCGCCCTCCCGCTCCGCGGCGGTTTGGTAATTGGGCTTTGGGAATCCCGGCGCGCCGGGATTGGCCATTTTCGCTTTTCGTATTTTTCATATTCCGAAATCCAAAATCATAAATCCGAAATTAATTCCCCCCATACTTGGACGAAACATCACCTTTGCGCGCGCAAACCGCGCCCGGAGGGCATACCCGCAATTCGTAACTCACGGCCGGGAGAAGATATAAAAAATTTTATTTTTTCCCCGCCAATCTCGAATTTCCCCGCGCCACTGCGCGCGCAAATTTGTCAGACACGGCCACGTTTGTAAGCCCCCCCGCTGTCAAGCGGGGGATAGTTTTTCGGCGTCCCACATATACCGGCTTTATTATCCCCGCATTCACATGCGGGGCTTGCCGTGGCGGCGTGGGAACGCCGCCGCGCTTGGCAATATTAAAAATTCCGCGAGCAATGCCGGTTTATTCGATGGGCCAGTCGCCGATTGTTTCGTCTATCTCGGCCATCAGGCGGATTGTCCGCCGTATGGCCTCGGTGATTTTGCGGTAGGTCTCGATATCGTCGAAACTTAGCGTTCGGCCCTTGCGGTCCTTTAGCCACTTTTGGCACACCTGGTACCCGCCGACGTGGAACATCCAGACATCTTCCGGGACATTCTGGAAATACTGCGAATCATTTACATACACACACCCGGGCGCTTGATCGGTTGGCGGCTTGTAGGCCTTTTTGCCTATACGCTGAACCAAGTTTGTCCCCTCCTGCGGATACGTGGCCCGGGGTTCGGAAACATTTTCCAGCAGGTGCAGGCCGACCAGTTCGCCGCCAAGTCTGCATAATTCGGCGAACAGAGATTTATCCGACGTCAGCGGCAGGCGCGGGAAGTCTATCTTCAAAAACTCCGCGTAACGCCCGCGATATGTGGGGCTGTGGAAAACTGCGTAGGCGTAATTGAAAATATCCTCCGGCCCGAACGTCTTTTCCAAATCCCCCCGGCCGTCGGTTACGAACTCAAGCCCCAGTTTTCCCGCACATTCATCCACGAACTCCTTGCTCAGATTCGGCCGCCGCCCGTCCTTGCCGCCCGGCCAGGGACTGTCTTCAAACGCCTTTTCGGGATCGGGGTATAGATATAGCGGAAAAAGCGATTCACAACCTTTGTTATCTGATCTAATAACACCATCGGAAATAATCTTGTCAGTAACATAAAAGTAGTCAACATTCTTTGGTAGCATTTGACGCCTGCTAATCAGCCCCAGATTTTCACCTTCCAGCATATGACGCATGAATTTACCCCGCGGCATACAATGGAATCCCTTTGTCTTACCAGTGTAATAAGTCTGCCGTATGTCAAACGGTCGGTATAGTATTGGTGTAATGTGTTTCTTGGACGGCCCGGTCTGATTAAGATCTTTTTGGGCCAGGTGGACCTTCCAGTCTCTAACATCCTTACCGAGATTATATTTGGTTCTTGCTTCTTCCGAGTCGAGTTTGGCGAAGTGGCGAACAGTTTCCCAGATTTGCGACTGTTCAAACTGAATAGTAAGCTTATCCCGTGCCGTAACTATACCGACATTCGAGACTGTAAATGCATCGCTTATCTTCGGCGCAATCCGGTATTCTTCATCCAGTTTCATATCAACCGGCTTGAACATGTAATATGGCTTGGCCGGATTAAGTCTGTCCCAATCCTTATCTGTGATTGAATGTGTATTAAGGAATTCTCGTTTTCCTTTACGTGTTCCGTATATGTCGGCGTGGAATACTCTAGTTTTCATTGTTTTTGCGCCTTTTGTGCTTTTTCGGCCTCTGCTTCGTCGCGGATTCTCTGTAGTTTCTGCATGAAAGCGTCGTATCGTTTTTTGCCCTCGTATTCCTGAACGGCCGCGTCGGTGAGCCGCCGCTGGCCGGGAATGTCGCAGTTCTGCAGGTGCTCCGCCCAGGCGTGTATCTGCCGGGAGCAGGACTTCGCCAACGACTTGAAATTTGAAATCTGAGATTTGAGATTTGAGATTGTTTGCAGTTGGGGGAGTTTTTCGCAGAAGATGAGCATCGAGCGGACCTCGCCGGCAGAGCCGCGGGCAATGTAGAGGAAACTGAGCAATTCGTTGGTGGTTCCGCGCTCGAAGCCCTCGGCGATGTTATTGGAGACCGACAGTGCTGCCCGGCGAAACTGGTCGCGTAGTTCGCGCAGGCGGTCGAAGGCGCGGTGCTCTGTAAAGGCGTATATTTCCTCGCCCAAGTTCATGGCCGCCTTCCACACCGGCAACTGCTCGAAGCGGTTATATTTCATTTTGCACCCCTTTCCTTAATTCCAGATCCGCCGTCGGCGGACAGGTCTCAAATCTCAGATTTCAGACAACGGCATTTAATTTCAGATATAAGATTAAATTCTATTATTCGTTCGGTTTTTTAACCATTATGCAGATGGCCACGCCCTGCTGTATGTCGAATACGTTTTCATCCTTTGAGCCGTCGGAGGCGGTTTCCTTTTTCTTCACGTTGCCGTGCAGGTCGAGTATGTAGATATCGTCGAAAGTCTGCATAAGCGACTGTCTCATGCCGCGGAAGGTCGGATTGTCCAGGTAGCCGTGATTGGTGATGAAGCCAAGTATCCCGTAGCCGGTCTTTTCGATGCGATACTGGCCGTAGCGGATGAACTTGACGTAATCGTCGTTAAGCCACTTTGGGTTGCGCTCGCCGAGGGGCTCGCCGTCGCATTCGAAATATCCGGGCGCGCCGTTTGGTCCGGACAGTTTGTTCTTTATAAGGTCTCGGGAAAAATCGTTTTTGTTGGCCGAATGGCCGGAATACGGCGGATTGCCGAGGACGACCATTACAGGACAGGTAGTTTTGATTCTCGCGGCCTCGTTGGCCTCCCTGGCGATAAAGTTGGCGAACGGGAGGGGATTTTCCCGTATGACGGCCTCTTCGAGCGTATTTGTGATGTAAACGCCGAGGCGTTTGTCGTCGGGGAAGTCGTAACCGGTTTCCCGCAGTAGCAGGCCGATTTTCATGTGAGCCACGGCATACGGGGCCATCATCAACTCGAAACCGTGCACACGCGGAAGAAGATGCTGCGAGACGTAACCGTTTTTGCCGCCCCACGCGCCCCTCGTTGATTTCATAGTCTCGTAAATATGATTTATCACCGAGCACAGGAACGTTCCTGTTCCGGCGGCCGGGTCGAGTATCTGGACGCGATGGACCTGTTCCTGTTTTTCGCGGCCGTCCCTGTCCTTTGTGGTGATATTGATTTTCGTGTTGTCGGCCAGTCCTGTCGGGCAGTCGAAGTCTCGCTTGAGGA
This sequence comes from uncultured Planctomycetaceae bacterium, assembly GCA_964472875.1. Lineage (GTDB taxonomy): Bacteria > Planctomycetota > Phycisphaerae > SM23-33 > SM23-33 > CAYYMD01. Next base: position 23,184 of record CAYYMD010000015.1, on the reverse strand, counting down.
TTTCATCGATGCTGCGGACGATGTAGTTGACGACCGGTTCGGGCGTGTAATAGACGCCGCGTTTCTGGCGCTCTGTGGGCGCGTATTCATCCAGAAAAGTCTCGTAGAAGTGGAAGACGGGGTCCTGCTTGCCTGTCTTTTTGCCGAAGTCCTTGAGGATTTCGTGCATGTCGCATCTGCGGAGTATGTCCACGAGCAGTTCGACGGCCCAGACGACCGAATCGTCCAGTTGCACGCCTCCGATGTAGTCGAACGTCTGGCGGAGGAAAGGGTTTGTCTTTGGAATGTCATACGCGGCGTGCTGTCGTGAGAATTCATCGGCCTTATGGTCCGGGACGTTAACGCGGGCCGAGAACAGGCCGTAACATATTGTCTGTGCATACATATCCGCGAACTGCTCTACGGTGATATCGCGCAGTATGGTCTGTCGAAACGCCTTCAATTCGGCGTGGAGCGTTCCTTCGGATTCCTCCAGTGCGAGGGCCTGCCGGATAGAGTGATTGATTTCCTTGGCGATATCGGCCATGCGTCCGGCCAGTTCCTGCGGAGTTCCTATGGGCGCGGGTTCGGCGGCAAGGAACGCAGAGAAGAGGCGGTTCAGTTGTTCGTCGCCGCCTTTAAGCGCTGTTATTTTGCCTTTGCCATCCGCGGCGGCGACGTTGGCCCGCATCTGCTGCTCACCGCGGTAGTAATAGCGGAATTCGAGGTAATCGGTGAGGATTAAGTTGTCGAGCGATTGACGGTAACGCTTGAGTTGTTCGGATTTTTCGACTTTTTTAAGGTCAGTTGCGATGTCCTTGCATTCGACGTGGCCGATTGTGAGATTGTCGCCTTCGACGATTATGTCGGGGGCGCCGCACCTGACGCGGCGGGGTTCGTTGGTGGCCTCGATTCCGCTGCGCAGCGATTCTATAAGTTGTTCCAGAGCAGGACGGTATGTTTGCTCTGTTGCCTGTCCGGATGCGAAGTTCTTTCTAACTTCCCGCAAATATTGACGAATGGGGTCAGCCATTGACGAAAGATTACACCGTAAGCGGTTTTACGTCAATGCGCACCTTTTTATCTTTCATTTTCAGCCGCAGTTTTTCCGATTAACCCCTCCGCCGATTGGAAAGTAAAAGGCGGCCGCTTGTGACGACCGCAGTTTTTGCCGATTCACCGCCCGCCTGCGGCGGGTAAAATCAACAAACTTTGTTCTACGTAGCACGGGTTGCGGCCGCGTCGGCGGCTTCGGTGTAGATGCGGCTGATGTGTTCGGCCGCGTCGGCCCAGGAGAATTTGCGCAGTTCGATGCGGCTCTGCTGCCGCAGCGCCCGCTGAAGCGGCGGGTGGCGAAGCACGGCCACGATCTTGTTGGCCATGTCCTCCACATCCCAGAAGTCCACCTTCAGCACGTGGTGGAGGGCCTCGGCCACGCCGGACTGCCGCGAGACTATCACAGGCACGTCGTGCGAGAGGGCCTCCAGCGTGGCGATGCCGAACGGCTCGGAGACCGACGGCATGACGTAGAGGTCGGCCATGCGGAAGACCCGCGCCACGTCGGCGGCCTCGAGAAAGCCGGTGAACGTTACGTGCCGGGATATGTCCAGTTCGCGGGCCTTGCGGATGCACTGGATAATCATATCGCCGGCCCCGGCCACCACGAAACGCACGTTGGGGAATATTTGGATGACCCTTTTTGCGGCCTGTAGGAAAAATTCCGGCCCCTTCTGCATGGTCAGGCGGCCAAGGAACAGGACGATTTTTTCATCGCGGCGGATGGGCCTGTCGCCGGCGTGGTCGTCGCTTTGGAGGTGCACGGCGTTGTAGACCACATCGACCTTCTCGGCGGGTATTTTGTAGCGGCCGGTGACCATGTTGCGGGCGAGATAACTGACGCAGATAATCTTCTCGGCGCTGAGCATGCCGGTCCGCTCGATTTCGTAAATCCGGTCGTCGGGGTACACGCCGCAGCGGTCCAGTTCGGTGCTGTGGACGTGGACGACCAGCGGCTTGCGCGACATGGCGGCCACGGCCATCGCGGCCGGGTAGGTCATCCAGTCGTGGGCGTGGATGACGTCGAAACGCTCCTGGCGGGCCAGTTCGACCGACAGCCGGGCGTATTTGTAGACCTGGCCGAACAGGTCGCCCTCGTATTCGGCGCTGGTCAGGTCGAACGACCCGGCCGGCATTTCCATGTCCCGGGACGTCCGCGACTGCTGGGCGGCGCGCTGGCGGGCGAGTTCCTCCTCGACATTTTCGCGCTTCTGCTGCGGTGAGGCGTACGGCCGCAGGTGCGCGTTGACCCGATGCATGCGGAGGTGGCGGAAGTTGCGGCGGCGCTGCGGCTCAACCTCGGACAGGGCGCGGACCTTGACGCGCCCGCGCAGGCGGGGCGCGGTCGAACGGGGCATGACGAAGCACACCTCCACGCCGATTTCGTCCAGCGCGCGGGTGAGTCCGTAACACGCCGCTCCGAGTCCGCCGCTGACGTGCGGCGGAAATTCCCAGCCGAGCATAAATACTCTCATTTGCCTTCGCCCGTCACTTTCCTTTATCCCCCGCCGATAAGAATTATAATCACATGAGCCGGCGGAATAAAGCAACTTGACGACGAAATAACGATTGCCTGTACACATAAATGGCGATATAATGTGTATAAGATGCCAAAAGGTGAGACGATGAAACGAACTAACGTGGTTATTGATGAAGATTTACTGCAAAAGGCCCGCCAAACTACGGGCATAAAGACCATGCGCGGGCTGATTGACTACGCACTGCGCGAACTCGTCAGGCGCCGCAGGCAGCGCGAGATACTCAAATTGCGGGGACGGGTGGACTGGAAAGGGGATCTTTCCGAGATGCGGCGTGGGCGGGAATTCAAATGATACTGGTGGACACGAGCGTATGGGTGGATTATTTCCGCGGCAACGAGTCGGCGCAGGCGGGGCGGCTGGTATCGGCGCTGGAGGCGGATGAGGATTTGTGCATATGCGGGATTATTCTGACGGAAATACTGCAGGGCATCACTTCGCGCAAGCAGCGTGAAAAAGTCGTCCGGTTGCTGGATACGGTGATATATCTGCCTGCGCCGCGGGAGGTGCACGAACTGGCCGCGGATATTTACGCCCGCGTCAGGGCCGGGGGCAGAATTATTCGCAACACCGTGGACTGCATAATAGCCGCATGCGCAATCGTTCACGGCATCCCGCTGCTCCAGAGGGACAGGGATTTTCAAATCATTGCGGAGGTGAGTGAACTGAAACTGGAGCGATGCGGTTGAGGCGAAGTTTGCGGGCCGGGGCAGGAGGTTTATTCGAGTGTTTCCATTGAGCCGATGAGGTCCTCCACGGAGGCGAAGTTGTGGCGCGAGAGGTAGTCGGCGATGCCGTCGCGGATTGTGCGGATGCAGGTGGGGTCCACGAACAATGCGGTGCCGACGCCCACGGCCGTGGCGCCTGCCAGTATGAACTCGACGGCGTCGCGGGCGTGCTGGACGCCGCCGATGCCTATAATCGGCACGCCGGCAGCGGCGGCCACCTGCGTGTATACGGTGTGGACCATGCGGACGGCGATGGGATGAATGGCCGGGCCGGACAGCCCGCCGGTGACGTTGGCCAGGACGGGGCGGCGGGTCTCGATGTCTATCGCCATGGCGGTGAAGGTGTTGACCAGAGAAAGCGCGTCGGCGCCGGCGTCGACGGCCGCGGCGGCGGTTGCGGCGATGTCCGTGACGTTGGGCGAGAGTTTCACGATAAGCGGCATCCGCCCGCAGGCATCCCTGACCATGCGCGTGAGTTCGGCCACCTGCCGCGGGTCGGCGCCGAAGGTCAGCCCGCCGGCCTCGACGTTCGGGCAGGAAATATTCAACTCAAGCCCGCTTATCTGCTCCACGTCCGCCAGCGCGGCGGCGACCTTGACGTATTCATCGGCCGTGGCGCCGGATATGTTCACCAGCACCGGCACGCCCAGACGCCCCAACAGGGGGACCTTCTCGGCGATGAATTTCTCCACTCCCACGTTGGCCATGCCTATGGCGTTGAGCATGCCCGCGCGGGTCTCGACAGCCCGCGGGTAGGCGTTGCCCGCCCACGGCCGGTGAGTGATGGACTTGGTCACGAACGCGCCCAGCGCGGAAAAATCCACCAGCCCGGCGTACTCGTCGGCGTAGCCGCACGTGCCGCTGGTGGTCACCAGCGGCGTGGGAAGTTTTATCCCGGCGATTTCGACGCCGAGGTCGGGTTGGGACCTGGTTTTGGGATTATCGGAGTTCATTGACTGATATATTCCACTGCACCGTCTATGGCGTCGGGTGTTATGTCGTCGAAGATGGCGACCCGGCCGGGCACGACCGGCAGGATCATGCGGATTCGGCCCTGCTGTGTTTTCTTGTCGCGCTGCATTATCCGGCGGATTTGCGCGGCGTCGAGTTTGCCGAAGCCGGCGGGCAGGTCCGATACGCGCGTGGGCAGGTGTAGCGTGGCCAGGATTTGCTCCACACGCCGGGCGGCGTCTTCTTCGATTAGCCCGCGGACCACGGCCATGTGTCCGGCGGCCGCCATGCCCAGCGCAACGCCCTGTCCGTGCGTGATTTTGTCGTAACCGATATACGTCTCGATGGCGTGGCCGATGGTGTGGCCGTAGTTCAACTCCGCTCGAACGCCGGATTCCCTCTCGTCGGCCGAGACGACCTGGGCCTTAATCTCCACGTTCCGTGCGATAAAGTCCGTCAGCACGTCGGCGTCGAGGGCGAGAATCTTCCCGGCGTTGTCCTCGATGAAGTCCAGCAGGGCGGCGTCGCGTATGACGGCGTGTTTGACGCACTCGGCCAGGCCGTTGATGAACTCCCCGCGCGGCAGCGTTGCGAGCGTGTCGGTGTCGATAAGCACTCCCGCCGGCTGATGAAACGCCCCGATGAGATTTTTGCCGGCCGGGTGGTCCACGGCCGTCTTGCCGCCCACGGAGGCATCCACGTCGGCCAGCAGCGAGGTGGGGCACTGCACCCACCGCAGCCCGCGAAGCGCCACGGCCGCGACGAACCCGGCCATGTCGCCGGTCACGCCGCCTCCAAGGGCGACAACCACGCTGCGCCTGTCCACGGGCGGGTCGCCGGCGAGCAACTCGTCCAGCAGACCCGAGGCGGTGGCCAGCGTCTTGTTCTGTTCGCCTGCGGGAAATGTAATCGCCCGCGCGGTAACTCCCGCCTGCTTCAGCGAATCCATCGCGGCGGCGGCGTAAATTTCAGCCACGTTGGAGTCGGCCACCACCACCGCCGACGAAACGCCGTTCATGCCCGCCACGAGTTCGCCGAGCCCGCCGAGCAAGCCCGGGCCGATTCGCACGTCGTAACTGCGTTCGCCGAGTTCAGTTTTTATCGTTCTGGTCATGTTCCTGGTGTTTTTGTCGGGCCTGTTCCTGTCGCTTGTGGCGTGCCTGTTTGCGGTGCTCTTCCACCGCCTCTTTCAGCAGGGGGTCTACGTAATCGGTTTCCGGCGAAGGCGATTGCCGCCCGGGTTCTTCGGCGGTGTCGCGTTTGGGGCGGTATTCCCGCGGCGCCGACCGCGCCCTGCGGATGCGCGAAATGTGGCGGCGGATTACGAGGTATCCGCCCGCCAGCAGCGCCACCCCGGCCAGGGCCGTTACCACTATCGGGTGCGTGGCAGTTTCCACAAACAGCCCGCCGGCGCCGCTGCGGTATTGCCACGCTATCACCACCGGGAAGTTGCCCCGCTTGCCCTCAACGGTGGAGCCGCTGTAGACCTTGTAGAACACGCCCGCTATGTCCAGCCGCCGGCCGGGGGCGTATATCAATTCGCCGGCTTCGGTGCGGTCCGGCTCGCCCAGTATTTCCGTCGGGTCGGCCACGGAAAATATGCGCATCGGCTCCTTGCGGCGTTCGTCGCCGCCGGGGGCGTGCAGGCAATCGATACGCCATACGGGCTTGTCCTTCGGCCAGTGCGGCGAGGGCGACAGGCCGCCGTCGGGGCCGGTGTGGAGTTTTTTTACGGCGTAGGCCATTACCGTTATGCGAACGGGCAAAAGGCGGTAGCGGCGGGGCTTGTTCAGCATGTTGTGATAGGACGGCTGGTCGAGTTGGTCGAACTGCTTGCCGCTCAGTGTCGGCAGGCGGGCCGCCTTCGACAGCATCAGGTACAGAGCCGGCTCGTCGAGCTGAGTGGAGTAGTCCTGCACGTCGGAGACTATGAGTTTTTCCTTCCGGTCGGGCTCCAGGATGTTCTCGATTTGCCCCAGCGCACCAGCAGGCGCCGAACGTGTAGTGGGTTCGGTCGCGGCCGGCTGTGTCGCCGGGCGGCTCGGCCGGCCGACCGCAACGGACCAGACCGACACAACCGAGGCCAGAATTATGCATACAATCATCCTGTGCATGCGGATAATTCTAATCCACCCGTAACGAAACTGCAAAACCTATAGCCATGCGCATAGCATCAGAACATGCCGACCACGTGGCCGTTCTCGTCCAGGTCCACGTCGAGGAAGGCGGGCTTTGACGGCAGGCCGGGCATGGTGCGCATCTGTCCAAGCAGCGGGTAGAGGAAGCCCGCCCCGGCCGAGGCGCGAACCTCGCGGACCGGAACGGTAAAGCCGGTGGGCACGCCCTTCAGCGCCGGGTCGTGCGAAAGCGACAGGTGCGTCTTGGCCATGCACATCGGCAGGTGGCTCAGCCCGGCAGTGGTGTAGGAGGCGATTTGCTTCTCGGCCAGCGGATCGTACGAGACGGACTGGGCCAGGTAAACCCGCTTGGCGATAGTCTCAATCTTATGCTTTATGGGCATGTCGTCCGGATACAACAACTGGAATTTCGACGGCTTTTCACACGCATCCACCACGGCCTCGGCCAGTTCGGTGGCGCCCTTGCCGCCCTTGGCCCAGTGGTTGCACGTCACGGCCGCCTCGGCGCCGGCATAATCTGCGGCCTTGCGGACCGTTTCCAGTTCCGCATCGGTGTCGGAGGGGAACTGGTTGACGGCCACGACCACCGGTATGCCGAACATTTTGGCGATTTCGATATTGCGCGTGAGGTTGTTTACGCCCACCTCCAGCAGGTCGAGGCGCTGCTCGAGGTATTCTTTCGGCAGCGGTTTTCCGGGGGTTACCTTCGGCCCGCCGCCGTGCATCTTCAGCGCCCGAACCGTGGCCACCAGCACCACGCAGTCGGGCGCCAGCCCGCTTATGCGGCACTTGATATCGAAGAATTTCTCCATGCCTATATCCGCGCCGAAGCCGGACTCGGTGACGACGTAGTCGGCGAGTTTAAGAGCGATTTCGTCGGCCACGATGGAACTGTTGCCGTGAGCGATGTTGGCGAACGGTCCGGCGTGGACGAATGCCGGCTGACCCTCTATGGTCTGCATGAGGTTGGGTTTAATCGCATCCTTAAGCAGCACCATCATAGCCCCGGCGCAGCCGAGATCCTCGGCGGTTACGGGCCGGCCGGATTTGTTCATGGCCACGATGATGTTGCCGAGGCGCCGCCGCATGTCCTGCGGCGATTTTGCCAGTGCAAGTATGGCCATGATTTCGCTGGCCACGGAGATGTCGAAGCCGGTCTCGCGCCGCGGGCCGTCAATCCAGTGATCGCTGCGCCCGGTCTCGATGTACCGCAGCGCCGCGTCGTTGACGTCAACTACGCGCCGCCAGGTTACCGTTTCGGGGTCGATATCCAGCCGCGGCAGGCCCGTCTTTGCCCACGCCTGGTCGCCGGCGTGCTCCTCGTGCTTGATACGCGCGTCGATGGCGGCCGCGAGCAGATTGTTGGCGATGCTGACGGCGTGGATGTCGCCGGTCAGGTGCAGGTTGAACTCCTCCATGGGAATGACCTGCGAGTAACCGCCGCCGGCGGCCCCGCCCTTGATGCCGAAGGTCGGGCCCATCGACGGCTGGCGTATGCACAGGAACACGTTTTTGCCGATAAGTCCCATCGCCTGCGTGAGTCCGGCCGAGGTGGTCGTCTTGCCCTCGCCAAGCGGGGTGGGGGTGATGGCGGTTACGTCTATGTATTTGCCGTTGGGCGCGTCGGTCAGGCGGTCGAGGATGCTGAGTTTGACCTTTGCCTTGGTCTTGCCGTATGGCTCCAGTTCCTCGGGACGGATGCCCGCCTCTTCGGCTATCTCGTTTATGGGCCTGGGCGTCGCCGCACGCGAAATTTCAATATCGGAAGGCACTGACTTGCTCATGGTTGTCTCCTGATTCTAAAGTGTTTCAGATACGGTCTTCTATTTCGCCGAGGATTTCCCGCGCCCGCACAAGGTGGGCGTTGATTCCCTCGGCCGGAACAATCTCGTTCTCGTCGTCCGTCGAAAACAGCGGGCCGATTAGTTTCGCATCGTGCGATATCGAGCCGATAAGCGGCACGTCGCCGAGCCGGCCGCGTATCTCGTCCACCTGCGCCGCGTCGGTAACGCGGTTGGCCACGGCGAAGATATTTTTCAATCCGATGTCGCCGGCCAGTTCGCGCACCCGGTGTGCGGTGGTAGCGCTCCACGGGCCCGGATCAACCACAACGACCAGCGCATCCATTGTCTGCCCGGTGGCCCGGCCGAGGTGTTCGATGCCCGCCTCCATGTCCATAATCAGGTCTTCGTCGCGCCCCAGCACAAGGTGTGTCAGCAGGGCCTTGATAAGCGCCGTGGCCGGACATATGCAACCAGACCCGCCGCTGGTCACTCCACCCAGCACCAGCAGGCGGAACCCGCCGATTCTGATTGCGTACTTCTCGGGCAGGTCGTCGACTTCCGGATTGAGTTTGAAGTACCCGCCGTAGTCGCCCTTGGAGCCGGTCCGCTCCTCGATGAGGTCGCGCATGAGAGAAATGGGCGTGGGAGTCTTGCCGGGGGGTATGCCGAACGCAGATGCGAGATTCGCGTCCGGGTCGGCGTCTATGGCGATGACGCGCCTGTTTTTTACCGCGGCCGCGCCTATGAGCAGTGCCGTCAGCGTGGTCTTTCCGACGCCGCCTTTTCCGGAGATGGCAATTTTCATATATGGCTCCGTTAAACGCCTTGGCGACGGTAGTGTAAACGCACATCCGAATTCCCGCAAGAGCGAAACGGGTCCCGTCCGAAGAAGTTTATAATATGTCGCGCTAAATTCTTGCATGCGACGCCGGAAGGCGTAATAATTAATTGTCCGACGTTTCGGTAAAACCGGGAACAAGGAGCCATCAAATGAGAAAAATGATAAGTCTGGCAGCGGCAGCGGGTTTCGTGTTGTCTTTTGTTTCTCTTGCTTGCGACCGACCGCCGTCGGCTCCGCGTAGGGCCGACTGGGAAAAAGTCGACGTCCTGGCGGTGCCGGAAAATGACGCCACCGAACGCGCGGCCGTCAGGTCCGTCGAGGCCGCGAGGGTCAATTACAAGTATCGCCTCGAGGTGCTGGCCGGGTATTACCAGAAGGTGGGCAACCTCGACAAGTACACCTGGACGCAGCGCGAGCTGAAGAACCTCGCCCAGGCCCAGCAGTTCCAGTGGCAGGGCGTGGAGACAATCAAGCCGCCGGAGGGCGAGTCCATCGGCCGTGCCGATGAGAAATACCTCGTCGAGGCCGTCATCCAGGCCCGGCAGAACTGGAAGCAGGCCGTGAAGGAACTGGCCGACCTGTACCGCCGCCGCGGCAACGATCTCAAGATGAAGTGCGTGCAGAACATCCTCGAGCGGTTCGACCCCATCCGCACGTACACGTATTTCCTCTCGGCCGAGATACCCCCTGCGGACCTCGAACCGCAGGAAGTAATCCCCGAGGCGGACCAGATGTATGAAAAGGCGATGAAACTTTACGAGAAAGGCCGCATACTGCCGCTTGTCATCGATTACGACAAGGAGCGCAAGGCGCTGATGACCTTCCGCGAACTGATACACAAGTATCCGCAATCGACCAAAATCGCCCTGTCGGCGTATTATATCGCCGAGATATACAAGGAATATTTCAACGAGAACGTCCGCGCGGTCCACTGGTACAAGCGGGCATGGCAGTGGGACCCGACCCTTCCCAAGCCGGCGCGTTTCCAGGCGGCCGTCGTCCACGATTACCGTCTGCACAACTACGGCAAGGCAATCGAGTGCTACCGGGCGGCGATCGAGCACGAGCAGTTTAACTCCTCCAACGTAAGTTTCGCGCATAAGCGCATCCGTGAACTCCAGGAAAAATAACCTGCCGCCCGCCGAGCGGGCGGGACGGGCCGGCCGGTGTTAATGGGCCTATCCGAAGGGAAAATCGACGATGTTCGGCAACGGCCCCGCAACGGCGGACGAGCCGCGGCGGGACTGTCCGCGGCGATTCTGCTGCTGGCGGTCGTAGTGGCCGCCGCCGCGCACGGACCGCCGAACACGTATCGCTATGCTCAACTGTGGCAGGTGGGGGCGTCTGTCGGCGCGCTGGAAAGCGGCGACTGGCTGCTGCCGCGGAACCAGGCCGGGCAACTGCCCAGAAAACCTCCTCTCTATACCTGGCTGCTGGCCGGGACTCTGAAGATTACCGGGGCGTATAACGATTTTGTCTTCCGACTGCCGACGATACTGGCCGCGGCCGCGATGGTCGTTATGGTGTTCCTGCTGGGGCGGCGGTGGTACGGGCCGCCGGCGGGCATGCTGGCCGCGTGCACCTGGGCAACCTGTATGCACATGAGCAAGATGGCCTACATCGCCACCACCGATATGCTTCTGTGCGCGCTGATGACCGGGGCGATATTCTGTGGCGACCGGCTGCTGTTCCACCGCGCTCCGGCGGGGCATCGCGGCCGGTGGGCGGCTGCGTTCTGGATTTTCATGCTGCTGGGCGCACTGGCCAAGGGATGGGGCATGGCCAATTATCCTATTATCGCCGCGGCGCTTGGCCTTGCGGCGGTGTTGGCGCCGGGCTTCGGCGCGCTTGGCGTGGTCGACGGTCTGGCCGCGAAGGCGACCGTGGTGTTCCGCGTAATCATGCGACGGATTCGCCGCGCCGCACGCGATTTGCGCCTTGGCTGGGGCCTGCTCGCGACGTTTATAGTGCTGACGCCGCTGTGGGCGGCCATGCTCATCCACGGCGGAGAGGAATTCCGCCACATAGTGTGGTTTGAATATTTCCAGCGACTCACCGGAGCAGGGACATCGCCGCCAAAGGCCGCGTCCGCCCCTGCGGTAACGTACCTGCTGTATTACCTGCTGCCGGTTTCGGTATACGCAATCGGGGCGATGTTGCTGGTGCATCCGCTGCGGTGGCTCGGCCGCGGCTCGCCTCTTTGCCTGCCGCTGTGCTGGATAGTGGCGGTGGTGGTTCCGTTTTCGATATCGCACGGTTTCCGGCCGGATTATCTGCTGCCGTGTTACGCCGCGGCCGCGCTGATGGGCGCATGGGCGATGAAGGAACTCATCCGCCGCGGTGCGGCCGACAAAACGGCCTCGACGGTGCGACACGTCTTCGCCGGGGCGGTTATTTTCGTGGGCTCGGTCGGCTTGCTCGGGGCGGCCGGGTTCTTCGCGCAATCCTACCTGCCGGCCGGGGTAAGTGAAATTTTCCGACCCGTGGGCGAGGCCGGAAATTTGACGTTGTGGCTGACCGCCGCCGTGGGCGCTGTCGGCGCGGGGGTGATAATCTACGCCGTGAGGGCGTCGCTGCGGTGGAAAATCAGGCGGCTCATTCTGGCCGGATGCGTCGGCATGCTGGGCGTTGTCTTCCTGGACACGCATTTCATAAATACCGCCGCACGCAGCGGCGACGGCGATAAAATGCTGCGGTTCGCCCGAACGGCCGAGCGGAAAATCGGCGGCGACGAATTCGCCGTTTACAAGGCGGAGAAATTATGCACGGAACTTTACATGGGCCGTTTCGGCCGCCGGCTCACAGGCGCCGGCGAAGATGTCGTCGCGGAGATTAAAAATTCGAACGCAACGTGGCTGGTTACCTGCGATACGGGACTGGTGGAGATGGGACTGGCCGGCCGGAGCAAAAACGGCGGTTACACGCTCGAGGAAGACGACGTCAAAACTACCTGCCGCACAACGCCCGAAAAACTGGGCCGGGTGGCTTACGTTTCCGAGTCGGTCGAATCGCAGGACTGGGGGCGGATATACCTTATAAACACAAACAGGCCGACCGGCCCCGAAACCGATTAATAATGGAAGTAACAAATTAACATATCGCCGATTCAACAAGTCCAATATCACTTTCAAAATCTTGTATTAACACGGATGATTTAGTATAATTAATTCATCACATTAAGAGTGCAATTTAAGCGGAGATTTTTCCAATGACACAGGTAGTGGACGGCATTGTTACTATAGTAGCGGGGCTGGAACCCGAACAGCGCAAGGGGCTCGTCGACAGGTTGATATCTTCCGGCGTGCTTAGCGAAACTGAAGAAGATGCAATGATTATCGCCTCCCGTCGCCAAGAGCCGACCGAGGATTACAATAAATTTCGCAGCAAGCGCACAACGGGGGCAGGACAAAAGTGAAGTGGACGCTGCGCATTACCCGCTCGGCGCAGAAGGAAATGTCCGCACTTGAGCAGGATACATTCGAGCGGATAGACAGGGCTATTCTGAAACTCCGGACCGATCCTCATTGCAGGGGCGCGAGAAAACTCAAGGGCTTCGAAGGTTACCGTCTTCGTGTGGGGAAATACCGTGTCCTGTACGACATAAATAAAAAAGACCGTACGGTGACCATATATTCCGTGCGACACAGGCGGGAGGCGTATAGATAAGAGGTGCGCGGAAATCAGTGGCAGGGGATGCAGTTCCTGTATGCTTGCCGCATGCAGGTAGGCCCAGTGGGCAGGGTTGCATGCGGAACTGATTAACCTGCGGCTACGGCTGGTTCTCATCTGTAGATTCGTACGGGGCGACGCCGTCGAGCGCTTCCTTCTCTGTGGTCACTGGTTCCTCTTTGGGGTGGCAGTGAATGAAATACAGGTTGCGCAGGTAGATTATCATGTTCAGCGAGAAGCCGGCGATGAAGACCGGGTCGAGGCGGTAGATGGCGTAGGACAGCAGTATCACCGAACCCACCAGCGAAAGATACCAGAACGCCACCGGCACCACGGAGCGCTTCCTGCGCTCGGTGGCGATCCACTGGACGATGAACCTCAGGCCGAAAATCACCTGCCCGACGAAGCCCACGGCGACCCATATTTCGTTACTCATTACTCAACCCTTTCCGTATTGTTTACAATTTGCGACTCTCGCTCGATATATCGGCGAATTGTAACAACCCGCCGGACGGCATTATAATCGTGCGGGCGGCAGGAATGTAGGAATGAACAAGCGGGTTATAATAAATGCCGACGATTTCGGCTGGTCGGCGGGTGTCAGCGAGGGCATACTTCGCGCGCACCGCGAAGGCGTTGTGACCTCCGCGACTATGGCGTGCAACATGCCCGCGGCCGCCGAGGCCGTGCGGCTTCTGGCCGATGCGCCGCGGCTGGGTGTGGGCGTGCACCTGAACGTCTCGCAGGGCCCGCCGCTGTCGCATGCCGGCCGCCGACTGGCCGCGGATGACGGGCTGATGGACAGAAGCGCAATGGGCGTGATTCTCGATTGCGCGACGCGGCCGTGGGCGCTCAGCGCGGTGCGGGACGAGTTCGAAGCACAGATTCGCTGGGCACTGGACCACGGCGTGCGGCCCACGCACCTTGACAGCCATCGCCACTGTCACGCCTTCGCGCCGATTTTCGCGCGTGTGGTGGAGCTGGCGAGGCGGTACAATATCCCGTTCGTGCGGCGGCTGGGCGAGCCGGCGGCCGTGCGGCGGCTGGAGGGCGCCCCGGCCGGGCAGAGGCGGCTCAGCGTGATACTGAACTGCAACATGAGAATAGATGCGACAATAACGACCGACTGCTTCGCCACCGGCGGAACGTGGGGCGTGGCCCGTGTCGGCGGGATATCGTCGGGATGGCTGTGCAAGGCCGCCGTCATGCTCCGCCGGGGCGTTACGGAAATTATGACCCATCCGGGAAATCCCGCCGGGCTCGACGCAGGGCAGACCCGCCTGCTTGAGTCGCGACGGCGCGAACTCGAGGCGCTGTGCGAGCCGGCGGTGGCGGATGCCTTCCGGCGGGCGGGCGTGGAACTGGTGAACTATGGAGACATTGCAGACGAAAAACCAAGACAACCGCATTGAATGCAGCATCGTCGTGCCGTTTTACAACGAGGCCGGCGTCGTGGAGAAACTCTACAAGAGGATTTCGCGCGTGATGATCCAGGGAGGGCGGTCCTACGAGATTATCCTGGTCAACGACGACAGCAGCGACGCCACCGGCGAGATTTTGCAGCGCATCGCGCTGGAAGACGAGCACGTGACCTTCGTGGACCTTCAGCGGAATTTCGGCCAGGCCACCGCGCTTCAGGCGGGCTTCGATTACGCAAGCGGCGATGTGATTGTGGCCATGGACGGCGACCTCCAGCACGACCCGTACGAGATACCGCTTTTCCTTAAGAAGATAGATGAGGGCTACGAAATCGCCTCCGGATGGCGCGTCCGCCGGGGGGATAACCTGATATTCCGGCGGCTGCCCTCGCGCGTGGCCAATTTGCTGCTGGCCAAGGTCTCCGGCGTGCGGTTGCACGATTTCGGCACCACGTTCAAGGCGTACCGCAGGCACATACTGAACGAGGTCCGCCTTTACGGCGACATGCACAGGTTCGTGCCGGCCATCTGCGCCCGGCTGGGCGCCAGGATTTGCGAGGTGCCGATAAAGAACGTCCGCCGCAGGGAGGGCAAGAGCAATTACGGCCTGACGCGGACATTCCGGGTGGCGCTGGACATAATAACCGTGCGGTTTATTTCGGCTTACCTGACACGTCCGCTGCACTTTTTCGGCAAGTGGGGACTTATATCGCTGGCCGGCGGTATTGGCATACTCGGTTACGGTTTCTTGCGGAAGATTATCCAGTGGGGCACTTTCGACCTGTTCCAGCGGCACGGGCCCCTGATGGCGCTGGGGTTCATGCTGGTGGTCATGGCGATGCTGTTTCTTGCCACGGGCCTGATAGGCGAGCTGCTTATGAGGATATACTTCGAGGGGACAAGCGCCAAAACTTATGCCGTGAAAAATGTAGTGAAAAAGCCCCCCTCCCACCGCCAGTAGTCGCGGGTCGATAATTATCAGTTCGGCGGTTTACTCTGCGCGGGATTCGTAACGCCTGCGTCTCGGCCGCAGAAGCATGATAACCATTCCGCCCGCCACTACCGCGCCGACGGCCAGTTCCATTCCACCGCCTGCTGCCGCCGCTACGGGACCATGCGTCGCAGAGTCGCCTGTCGGCGCATCGGTTGCGCCGAAAGCATAAACAATACCCATTAACAGGACAGCAACAGAGAAAATGACTAACAACGGAAAAAATTTATTCATGGCCCTCTCATCCTTCCATTTTGATTTAAGACTCTCTTATTAATCCGGCGAAAGGGGGCTCATCCTATCGCTTAAAAATATATTATACACTAAATCATATAATTGTCAAGGACGAATCCGCTCGGAAATGAAAAATTTTTAGCACAGGTGCGTTTTTGCGGGCTTTAAACCGAAATAAGTTGCTGTAATTGTGCTACTGGTTGGTTTCCTGCGGCCTGACCTTATGATCGTAAAAAAGTTTGGCCACGGCGTCCGCCATGCGATCGGCCAATTCCCTCGTCAGCGTGTCGCCGTAGAGTTTGGAGGATGATTCCTTAGGCCCGATTGTGATTTCTTCGATGCGATACCCCTTGAGGCGTTCCTTCGGCCACAGAAGCCCTTCGGTGGTGCTGACGACCTTTACCGATGACTTTATCCGTCCCGTCCACAGGGGGCTGACCTCATCATCCTTTAACGAAAATTTGGTGACATTCACGCGTATAACGATATCTGCGCCGAGTAATTTACCCACTTCTGTAGTGTCCATCCGATAGATGCCGGGTTTCGAGGCCGCCATCCGGGCGATTTCCTCGTAAGCAATGAGGTCGTCGGCGACCTTGTGCTCCTTCAACTGGTCGTTAAGTTTGTGGGTCAGGTCGTAGTTGATTCGGTAGGACGGTTCGTGGACAAACACCAGCACTTTCTTGTCGTCGGGAATTTCGTACTTTGCCTCGACTTTCTTGGGAGGCGTGAAGACGGCCACAAGCCATCCTATGGCGGGCTGGCATCCGGTTTGGAACAGCGCCGCCACAAACAGCAACATGCACAGTATCGCGGTATGTGTTTTTTTGCGGCTCACTTGATGGAAACCTTGTGGTCGTAGAATTTCTTGGCGACTTTGTCCACGAACAGTTTTTCGGTGTGTTCGCGTATTTTCTGTTCGTTGGCTTCAAGACGCCCTACCGGGTCGTCTGCGGGAAATGCCACGCTTATTTCCGGCCAGCGCTTTACGCGGCTGCGGTGTTCGGGCAGCGAGGTGTCATAGACCGAGACCTCGGCTGAGATTATCCCCCGCGAAAGATTAATACTGCCCGGCTCGCGGGTGGTGAACTGCATGAGCGAGACAAACAGTATGTACTCGGCATCGAATATTTCCCCCAGCCGGTTCTTGCTCATCGTCTCCCAGTAGATGTTTTCCTGCTGGTAGCGGATAACCTTGCGGGGGTCCACGACTTGCACGTTTTCGACGTGCTTGCGGAGCTGGTCGGCTATCAGCATGGAAAGCTCCATCTGCGCGGTCGGATATTCATACTGTATGTTAACGTCCGCGTAAATCACCACAGCCACGGAACTGCCTTTGAATCCGTCAAATTCGGCTTCTACCTTCTTGTCCTGAGCCCCGGGCGCAAAAAGGTACAACATATATCTGCAGCCGCCCGCGGTCGTGGCAAGTAACAACAGAATGATTATGAAGAATTTCTTCCACATTCGATTATTTCCATTATCGACACTAATGTATCGGCAGAGTGCCTGTTATTAAGCCATACGAGAGGTTCCAAATCCATCCGGCCAGCAGCCCCCCGGCCAGCATTGCCGCCCACAACCAGCCCGGCCTGAGGCGGCGGATTATGTTGCGACCGCTAAAGGCCTGTGCCGCACCGGCCAGGGCTAATATCGCCGCCGCAGCCAGCAGCATCGGCCCGAAGGGGTGTGCTTCCATCGCCCGAATTATGTGACCGCTCGCGGCCGCAGACAGCGAGGTAGTCAGCCCGCACGTAGGGCAGGGGTAGCCGGTTTTGACCAGGAACGAACAGGGCGGCATGCCAAGTTGTTCGTGCGTGCCGTAGCCGGATGGGCTTGGCGACATCGTCGCCGCCACGGCAAATATGCCACCGCAAACGAGCACCACCAGCACGGCGACCACGCGCACCGGCAAACCACCGGGCGTGCTTGTGGTGCTTTCGGTGGGGGCTTTTTCGGTATGGCTTGTGGATAATTCCATCAATCACTATAAATGATATATTGTTCCTGCGGCCGGGGTCAATGAATAACTCCGGCTTGCTGAGAAGTGTCCCAGACATTTTAACCCCCTTAAAACAATCTTCGCCGCGGGCCTGTCACCGTGGAGCCGGTTGAAACGAATCATACGGGAATTTATTCAAAAGGCCACTACCTATCATCTGTACTTTAATCTGGCTCGCAGGAACTGCGGGAAGGAGAACAAAACACCATGGGAACTACTGTTGGAAAAGAACCCCAAAACCGATTCCCGCCTTCTTCTGCTACCTCCTGTTTACCTTGATCAACTTTTTCATGAAAAACTTTACTCGACTACCCCAGGGGGTTACGATGTCCGGGCACTTCCCAAACCCATCGGAAAAGTCATTGAAAAATTTCATCGTGGGTGCTAATTATTCAAAATTACTTGTGTTTTTCGGATTCGCCATTTTCAGATTAATTAATATGGATTGGATGCAGCTTATAAACCAATCAGGTCAGGAAAGGACAATAAATGTTAGCATCTGGAATTTCGATACCGGTTTGGGACACTGTTATAATCGTCTGCTATTTGATTGGGATAATGGCGATAGGGATACTGGTTGGTTACAAGAAGCGTGCCTCCAGTGAAGAATTTTTCCTCGCCGGCAAGTCGCTGCGGTGGCCCATGATAGGGGCGGCGCTGTTTACCGCCAACATTTCAACGATTCACCTGGTGGGTCTGGCGGCCGACGGTTACCGAATTGGTATAGTCGTGGGCAACTTCGAGTGGATGGCCGCATTTACGCTCATCATACTGGGGCTGGTCTTCGCCCCGTTTTATTTCCGCAGTAAGATCGGGACGCTTCCGGAATTTCTTGAGAAGCGTTACAGTTCCACAGCGCGTATGATACTGGCGTTAATAGCCATTCTGGGGGCTTTGCTGATTCACATAGGCATCAGTCTATATGCCGGGGCCAAGGTCATGGAGCACTTTTTCGGCGTAAACGTTTATATTTCCATTATTGCTATCGCGTGCATTACGGCCATTTACACTATTATCGGCGGGCTCAAGGCAGTGGTCGTTACCGATACGATTCAGGCGGTCTTGCTGCTTTTAGGCGCAGCCATTTTGACCATAATCGGACTGACGCACCTGCCGGATATAGGGATTAATTCGTTGTCGGAACTGAGGCAGGCGGCCAAGCCACAGCAGATGAACATGATTCATCCCATCCGCAACGCCGAGGGGGCATTTGCCGAATATTCCTGGCTCAGCGGGATGCTGGGCTACTTCGTGCTTGGTATATGGTACTGGTGTACGGATCAGACCATAGTTCAGAAGGTGCTGGGCGCAAAGACCGAAAAAGACGGCCGGGACGGGGCGGTATTCGCCGGCTTCCTGAAGATACTGCCCGTTTTCCTCATGGTGTTTCCTGGTGTCATCGGATACCTGCTTTTCAAGAACCAGATTGATGACCCGAACGACACCCTCCTGGTTATGATGGAGAACCTGTTGCCCACGGGCCTGCGTGGCCTGATGGCAGCCGGGCTGCTTGCCGCATTAATGAGCACTATCGAGGCCGCCCTGAACAGCACCGCGACCGTAACGGCCGAGGACATAGTCAAGAAATTCCGTCCGCAAACCAAAGACCGCTCGCTCGTGCTGATAGGCCGGATAACGGCCGCGGTGGTCATACTTCTGGCGATGGCCTGGTCCACGCAGGGCGGCAAATTCAAAAGCATATTCGTGGCCATAAACAAGATCCCCATGATGTTCGCCCCGGCGATAACCACGGTATTCGTGATGGGCGTTTTCTGGCGTCGCGGGAACAACAAGGCGGCCCTTTCCACACTCGTGGCGGGGGGTATAGTCGGCGCGGCTTATTTCATCATAGATTTGCCGGTATTCGGCGAGGTTCAACTTATCGCCGATCCGGTTCACGGCCTGGGCATACCGTTCATGATGGCGGGATTGTTCCTTCTGGTGTTCTGTATCATCGTGTACGTTACGGTGAGTCTGGCCACGTCGCCGCCGCCCGAGGCGAAACTTGAGAACCTCTGCTGGACGCGCCCGTGGAAGGTCATTACCGAAGGGAAACTCACGGGCGTCACCGACCCGCGTATAATGGCGGCGCTGCTGTTTGTTTTAATGGTGATTTTATACGCCATATTCCACTAAGATGAATTGGAAGGTTTGAAATCATTGTATTTTTAAAAAACGGAGAGTGACTTATGAGACAAGCGGTAATGACCGCCCCGGCTAAAATCGAATTTAATGACGTTCCCGAGCCGACCTGCGGGGCCGGAGAGATTCTGTTGAGGATACGGCGTATAGGCATCTGCGGGTCAGACATCCACGTCTGCCACGGAAAGCACCCCTTTACGAGTTATCCCGTCGTCCAGGGGCACGAATACTGCGGAACCGTCGAGCAGGTGGGCGAGGGCGTGGAGAATGTCAGCGTGGGCGCCAAGGCCACCGCGCGGCCGCAACTCGTCTGTGGCCAGTGCCGCCCGTGCCTCAGGGGCGATTACAACATTTGCGACAACCTCCGCGTGCAGGGTTTCCAGGCCCCGGGCGTGGCGCAGGACCTGTTCGTGACCACTGCCGACAGAATCGTCCCGCTGCCGGATGACATGAGTTACGAGGAAGGCGCGATGGTGGAGCCGGTATCCGTGGCCGTTCATTCCACCTCGAAGGGAGGCGACCTTTCGGGTAAGAACGTGGCGGTGCTGGGCGCAGGAACCATCGGCAACTTAATCGCGCAGGTGGTCAAGAGCAGGGGCGCAAAAAAGGTGCTTATCACGGATTTGAGCGATTATCGCCTTGACATCGCCAGAAAATGCGGCATTGAGGATGTCGCCAACGTTTCGAGTGAGGATTTCGCGGATGTGTCCAAACGGGTATTCGGCGATGAGGGGTTCGATATTGCCTACGAGGCGGCCGGCGCCGAGGCCAGTCTGGACGATGCGGTCCAGAATATACAAAAAGGCGGAACCATAGTGGCAGTGGGGGTATTCGAAGGCATCCCGAAGGTTGACATGTCCACTATGGGCGACCGGGAACTGAAGTTTATCGGCACCCTCATGTACAAACACGAAGATTATCTCCAGGCCGTGGAATTGATTCATTCCGGAAAGGTGGAAACGGATACGCTTATCACTAAACACTTCCCGTTCGAAGAATTCCCCCGGGCCTACGAGTTCATCGAGCAGAGCAAAGACAAAACCATGAAGGTGATGATAGACATGTAAATATCATCGCCCATTGTTGTTCGGGCGACTAAACTGACGCCGCGCTGCTTAACCGTATGGATTGTGATCGAGGTAAAGCGAGGCAGTAACAGGTTTTATGAATCGCGTAGGAGTATTTATAAATGAAACGTTATCGATTGTTACGCCCTGCTTTATTGCTTATTGTTCTGGTCGGAGCATTGGCTAATCGCGCCGCGGCGCAGACGAACAAGCCGGCGAGGGCTTATGCTCCAAATGGCAGTTATGCGGTGGTAGTCAGCCGGGAAACACTCTCGCAGGAATCATGGGCGGAGGTTGTCGACGTCATGCGCACAAAATACGACGCCGCCCTTATCACTTATCAGCGCGGGCACGTGGCGTCGGTTGCGGAATCGCTGGGCAAATGCTTTCCGCGTTACGCGTGCTTCATCACTACGCCCTCGGAGGCGGACCGGGAATTTGTCGTCAACGTTCATCGACTGACTCGCCGGCTGGACGAAGACCCTTACACCGATATGATATGGGGGATATTGACCGGCTACGACGCAGGCGATGCATTGCGAATCGCACGACGTGATGAGCCGCTCGAGGTGCGTCGGGCCGCTTCCAGCATGGGCCCCGGCGTATTCGAAAACCTCGAGGGCGGCTTCGCCTCCAACGAGAGAAAGAAAAGGGACTTCTGGCGCAAGGATAACGGCGGCCGCACGAAACACGAAGCAGTCGAGCCGGACGCGGTCAAGAAGCTTGTCGAATCGTTCAATAATCGTCCGCCGGATGTATTCATTACCAGCGGACACGCCACGCAGCGCGACTGGCAGGTCTATTACAATATCCGCGGTGGCGAGTTCCGCTGCCGCAAGGGGCAACTCTACGGCCGCGACAGTAACGGCAAAATCTACGAAATCAACTCGCCGCATCCCAAAATATACATGCCCGTGGGCAACTGCCTGATTGGTAATATCGACCGCAGGGACTGCATGGCGACCGCCTGGATGCACACCGGCGGCGTCCACCAGATGTTCGGTTACACCGCCGTCACGTTTTACGGGTATATGGGGTGGGGCGTGCAGAAATATTTCAGGAAACCCTGGACATTCTCCGAAGCGTTTTATTTCATCAACCAGTCCCTTGTTCACAAACTACACGCCGAATATCCCGAGAAGGCGGATATCGAGTTCGACGGTTACGACCGGCGCAGGGACCTGCGCCGGATTCGGATGAAATATGGTTTCGGCGGGAAGGACAAGGACCTTTTCGGGCTCCTATGGGACCGCGACACGGTTGCATTTTACGGTGACCCGGCGTGGGTCGTCCGATGGCCCGGGCAGCGGGACTGGTCCTATGATGTGGAGCATAATGCCGAGAGCGTGGTCGTTACCGTGGAGGCGCTGGCCGGCGGCAGGTGGCCGAAGCACCCTGTATTCGTGCCGCTCCAGCCGCGGCTGAAAGATATCCGCGGCCTCAAGTGCAGCGGTGCGGAAATTGAGGCGGTGATTGCCGATAATTTTATTTTGTTGCCGCTGGAAGGAAAGAGTAGGGAAAAAGGCGACCGCATCGTCGTTCGTTTCGGGGCACGTCCCGTCGAGGCCGAGGCGACCTCGGCCCAGGCCGAAGCAATCCGCGCCGTCCCGGCCGAACGGGAAAAACCGGATAAAACCGGCGCCGGGGCAAAAATTCCCCCGCGCATGGTCCGCCCGGTTTCCGCGGCCATACATGCAGCAGGGCCCAACAGGAGCAATATCGTATCCTGCCTTCGGAAAACCTCCGGCCGACAGTACGAAGATATGCTGTTTCTCGTGGCAAACATGCCGCTGCGGGATTTGCGGTCACTGTCGAGCGATTACCTGCTGGAAAACGTCAAATACGCCAGAAAAGCAAAAGAACAAACACCGTGGGGTAAACATTACACCGAGGGTATCTTTCGCAATTATGTCCTGCCGTACGCTTCGCTTAGCGAATCGCGGGATGAGTGGCGAAAGTTATTTTACGAGAAACTTATGCCGGTGGTTGAGGACTGCGACACCGCGGGGCAGGCGGCCGTAAAAATGAATACAACGATTTTCGACAAGTTCGGCGTTGAATATCACGCAACAAAGCGGCCCCGCCCGGACCAGGGGCCGCTCGAATCAATCGAGGCGGGTTTCGCTTCCTGCACCGGCCTGTCGGTGATGCTGGTGGATGCGTGCCGGGCTGTGGGGGTGCCCGCCCGCATCGCGGGTGTCGCGAAATGGAAGCCCGAACCGAAGTCCGGAAATCACACGTGGGTCGAAATCCGCGATGACGACGGGCGATGGCGCGTCTTGGGGGCTGCGGAATCGTCCGCGCTGGATAAGGTTTGGTTCGCCGAGGCAGCTTCGCAGGTCAACCCCGACCATCCGATGTGCCGCATATACGCCGTTGTATACGAAAGGCGCCCGCTGCGGTTTCCCATGGCGTGGAATCCGTACGCAAATTACGTAAGCGCAACAGACCGAACGGACTTTTACAAATCGTTCAAGGGTAAAAAGTAAAATTAGTCAAGGCAGTCACCGGCCCTGAAGTATTCCGTAAGGCGAAATATGTTACGCCGCTCAGACCTTCGCTGGCTTGGGCGCCTCGTGTACGACTTTCGCCTCCTGAGTTCAACATTGGGACACCCGATTAGTAAAGCAGTTCGTACAATTGCTG
>CAYYMD010000014.1:0-56828 GCA_964472875.1 uncultured Planctomycetaceae bacterium | reverse complement strand
CCGACGGGACCTTTGGGCCCGGAGGGGCCGTCGGTCCGAAATGTCCTTACACCTTCAACCTCGAAAAAAGGCCCCTTCCGGGCGGACGGCGGGTCAGAATTATGATTAACCACTGCAATACATACACTTACGGAATCCTGTCAAGGGTAAAAAACGCGCAATATCGCGCAAAAAGGCCTAAAAACCTGCAACAACTTGGCACAACGCGGAAAAAACCGGCAATTTCTAAAATTACCCGCAACGGCTGTGCACAAAATGAGCCGCCGGCGGCCGCACGGCCGCTCGCCCTTCGTCGGCATCTATTATCGTTTGCGGCCGGAGCGGAGGCGGCACAGGCCGCGGTTGAACGGCGGTTCGGCGGCGAGCGCCTCGCGTATGAATTCGCGGAACTCGGCCGCGGCCGGGCCCCAGTCGGCGCAGGCGTCCATTTGCTCGAGGGCCTTTTCGGCGGTTTGGCCGCTGCGGTAAGTTATGCGGAACGCCTCCTTGATTTGCCGGCGGTCCTCGTCGCTGATGTCCTTCGCCCGGCGCAGGCCCACGCTGTTGAGGCCGACCAGTTTGTTTACAAATACCAGAATCGTGTAAGGCGGCACGTGCATGCTGGTGGCCGAGTTGCCCTGGCCCATGACCATCCGCCCCACGCGGCAGAACTGGTGAATGACCGTATTGGCCGAGAGTATGGTTCGCGGCCCGATTGTGGAGTGGCCTCCGATGCACGCGTTGTTGACCATGACGACCTCGTCGCCGACGGTGACGTTGTGGCCGGCGTGGGAGTTGGCCATCCAGTATGTGTTGTTGCCGACCCGTGTGACCCTGCCGGCGCCGGTGGCCCGGGAGATGGTCACACCCTCGCGGAAGACGTTGCCGTCGCCGATGCGCAGGTAGGATTCCGTGGCGGGGTCGAACTTGAAATCCTGCGGCTCGCCGCCGAGGACGCAGAAGGGATCGACCACGTTGTTGGCCCCCATGGTGGTAAAGCGGCGGACGACGACGTTGCTCCGCAGGCGGCAGCCCGGGCCGATGACCACGTCCGGTTCGACGATGCAGTGCGGGCCTATCCGCACGTCGTCGCCTATCTGCGCCGAGTCGTCGACTATGGCTGTCGGATGTATTTTGGACATACTTTTGCTCCCGGGCGGGACATTGTACAAGCATCCCGGCGGCGGTTGAAGGGGCTTCATGCTTATATGCCGGTTGCCGCTTATACGCGATCAGGAATCGTTGCCGGTCTCCGGCTCGGCCTCGAGGCCGCGCGTTTCCATCATTTTCATGAATTTATTCATGGGGACCCATTCGACGTGGCAGTCGACGAACAGGACGTTCGTGCCCCTGCCGTTGTAATTTTCCGGCCGCTCGTATGCCAGAACGGATCGAGCCGGACTAATCGCCGTCATGTTTTTGCCCAGATATATGTAATCCGGCCGAGTGACGATTTTTCCTTCTGCAATTTTCGGCGAATCGTTGCCGCCGGCCGGACTTGCCACGGATTTGAGGTCGAGATATTTTTTTCGAACAAGGACGCCGAGGTCCGGCGGGAACTTTTGATCATAGTCCATCGCATACATTTGGCATGCCGCGCCGATATTCCTCAGATTGTTCGCCGATGCCGCCTGTCTTGCCTTATTACGGGCCTCCCCTATGGCCGGCACCGCTATGGCGGCCGCCATCGGGGCGATGTTCGGCATGTGCCCCAGATTGGTGTTGGGCAGCGTGCCGTAGGACTCGACGGTTATGCCGTCCTTGTCGGCGGATATGCCGCGGATGTCAGGCGTGAAATATTTTTCCAGCCGCGAAAGCGGCGGCAGCCAGGTCACGTCGGCCTCGAGGGGCGTCATCCCCGTCAGTGCGCCCGCCCCGGCCGACCAGCCCAGCAGCATCCAGTTGTAGAGCCGCCGGATAATCTGCGGCGTGTTGACGTAAGTAACTATGGACGGCTTGTTGGCCAGTCTGGCGCGGACCGACTGATACGCCCGGCTGCGCGTTACCGGCTCGGCGTCGGCGGTTTCAATTGCGGTGGCGATGACCTGCGGCCAGGCGGCGATGTACAGGCGACCTTTGTGCACGGCCCACGCCGGCGCCGCCGGCACGGGACCCGGGAAGCCGGCGTAGTGAATCTTTGTCTGCGCGGAGGTGAGAGTTTTGAATTTGACCTCGCCCTTGAATTTTTCGCCGGCGCGTTTGCGGAGTTTCGACAAAGACGCCTGCAGCGCTTCGGGGTTGGTGGCCGAGACCGAAACCAGCGTGCCGGTGGCGAACCCGCCGTGTGAGGCGGCGCTGGAGATTATCCACGTCTCTGCCAGGTGCGCCAGGATGTCCTCCCGCAGCGACAGTTCGAATTCCTTCTGCACGCCGGTCAGGGCGTCGGCGAGCTGCCTGTCGGCGGGCGGGCTGATTTTCTCCACCGCCCGGCGGATAACGGTGTACGCTTGGTCGGGCAGGACCTTTCCGGCCATGACAAAATCCGCATCCTGCGGCGCCGCGGCCAGGTCCGCATCGGACAGCGGCGGGCCCGACAGCAGTTTGAGCAGGCCTTCGTGTGGGGCGGCGGAGAAGAGCCGCTCCCTGGTATACATTCCCCGCTCCACTATTCGGGCGGCGCCGACGACGGCGGTGATTTTTTCCAGTCCGAGCGCCTCGGCCGTGCGGCTGACCCGCGGGCCGCCGGCGTCGGACGCGTCGACGGCGAATGCGGCGTCGGCGGCGGAGATAATTGCTGGTACGTCGGCGTAGTATGCCATCTGGACGTTCTCGCCGTCGACGGCCTTGAAGGCCGCGGCGAACTTCTGATTTTTCTGCAGCGACGCTGAGGCGGTCGTCGCCAGGATGGTTTTTGGCATGTCGGGGCCAATGGACAGAAAGAATATTTTTTCCGTGCATCCGACGGCGACCCTGCCGCCGGGCGTGTCGATGGTTCGGAAAGATACGCCGCCGACGGAGTCCTGGCCGAGCATTTTGGAATTGTCGCGAGCGAGTATCTCGAATACGTCGTTCAGGTGCCTCTGGAATTCGCTCCGTTCCTGTCCGAGGTCGATTATGAGCATGGCGGAAATTTTCGGTTCGCCCTCCGGTCCGGCCGGCGGAGATATTTTCGTAATGGCCGCGGCCGCCGGATGCTGCCACGCAATAGAGGCCATCCGCCACAGGTGCGGCGCGAGTTGCTTGTTATTTTTGCCCGGGATGTTGTTCGTTACGGCATCGTAAACCTTCGATGATATGGCCTGCACGGATGGGTCGTTAATCAGTTGCCCCATCCGCGAACCGTCAAAGGCGAGACTCCTGCCCGCCCAGCCGAGGTAGAACATCGCCTCCTGTGGCACACGCTCGGCCAGCGGCGCGTTGGCATGGCACGCCGAAGATGATACGAACGCGAAAACAGCCAGCGTCAGAGTAATTTTACGGATTTTCATGTGAAAGGTCTCCTTTGCACAAGGTTTCGTACATGATATATACCGCACGGCAAGGGTGGCAATTATTTTACTCCATATTTTATGATATGGTATAGAATGTAACTGTGAGGAATCTCGCCTTTACAATATCCGTCCTGCTTATTCTCACGGCCGGTGGCTGCGGCAACCGCTCAGACGAAGTCGCCGGCACATCGTCCGAGCCGCTGAGGATAAAGCATGATTCCCGCCCGTGGTCCGGCCCGCAACTGGCCGGGGTACAGATGGAGACAGAGCATTATCACATCTACACCACCGCCCAGCGGCGGCTTCTGCGGAGCGCAATGCCGGGTTTCATGGAGGCCGCATATGACAATTACCTGCGCCTGACCGGACTGGATGAGGCGCCACTGGGACAATTGCTGCCGCTTTATGTGATGGGCACGCGCGAACACTGGAGCGCCCTGACAAAGCACATTTTCGGCCGGCGCTCTGACCTGTACCTATCCATAGAGGCCGGCGGATACTGCCACGACGGCGTGTGCGTGCTGTGGGACATCGGCGGACACACAACGCTGTCCGTGGCCGCACACGAGGGTCTTCACCAGTTCCTCCACCGCCGCCTCGAGGACAGACTGCCGATGTGGCTTGAGGAGGGCCTGTGTGTATCGGCAGAGGGTTTCCGCATAGAAGACGACACAGTGACCTTCACGCCGGAACAGAACAACAGCCGTTTCGTGGCACTCCGCAAGGCGCTGGTGCAGGACCGCTGGATAAAACTGCCGCGGCTGCTGCCAATGGACGGCGGGGACGTGGCCGGCAATGCGACCGAATACGCCGTGGGCTATTATGCGCAGCTGTGGACGCTGGTTCAGTTCCTCCGCTGCCGCGACGAATACCGCGCCGGCCTGGAGCAACTCATGGCCGACGCCGATGCGGGCCGGTTGCACAGCGCCATCGAATTCTCGCCCCGCCAGATGCAAGCTCTTTATCGGCAGGGGCGGGTTTATAACCGCGTGGTTTCGCGGCCGCTGTTCGAACATTACATCAGCGAAGACGTGGACGGTTTCGGGCGGGAATATAAGCAATACGCAACCGAACTGGTGGGACTCAGATAAAATTTACTTCCCGGCGCGGCTCAAAGAATCTGGGAGATTCGCTCGGCGACCTGTCCGATGATGACCTCCGGCGTGGACGCTCCGGCCAGCACGGCTATTTTAAGCGGGCGGCGGTCGCCGAGAAATTTTTTGTGAATCCGCGGCCGGCCGCTGCGTGGACCTATTCCGTAGAGTTCATCCTTCTCGCGGATCGCCTGGGGTGATTCGATGAAGTACGCCCGCACCTGCCGGCGGGCCAGTTCATAGAGGTGGCGAGTGTTCGACGAGCCGAAGCCGCCGACGACTATCGCCACATCGGGCGACCGGTGGCAGAGGCGCTTGGCGGCGTCCTGGCGGTGCTGCGTGGCCTTACAGACTGTGGGCTCGAATATGAGCCGCTCGCCGTCACTTTGGTCGAAGCGGCTGGCAAACGCTTCCTGCAACATGGAGCGGACCTTGACCGTGTCCTCGAACAGCATGGTCGTCTGGCTCACCTGGGCCAGGCGGGTGAAAGGAGAAATGTCCTCGGCGTTAGTCCGCTGCGGGCCGAAATATTCAGTGAACTGCTTCGGCGACGACTGCTCCGTTATCATATCGCAGAACGCCCGGGCCTGCTCCATGTCGCCGACGACCAGGTATCTGCCGCCGGCCTCGGCCAGGCGGGACCTTGTCACCACCGTCTCGTCGTGGTTGGCCCTGCCGTATATGAGCACGGCGTAGCCCCTGGCGGAGGCCTGCTCGGCCCAGGCCCACAGGCGGCGGACGTTGCCGCATGTGGTGTCTATGACTTCGCAGCCGATGCGGGATAGCGAGCGGTGGATGTCCGGGCTGACGCCGAAGGCCGGGATGACGGCCACGTCTTCGGGGCGGATTATCTTCTCCAGGCGGCCGCGATCGCGACGGGTGAGAATTTTCACGCCCCTGTTGCGGAAGTAATCGTTGACCCACGGATTATGTATAATCTCGCCCAGCAGAAAGAAGCGGCGCGGTGACGGATGCTCACTGATGGCGCGCTGGAGCATCTTCAGCGCACGACGCACGCCGCCACAGAAACCGAAAACCTTAGGCAGCACAATTTGTCCCCTTGGCAGGTCCCATACTCCACCGGCGGCGCGGATGTCATCGACAACGCGGCTGGAAAACGGGTCGGCCTGCTGTGGACCGCCCGGCGATGCTATTGGCTCGTCCGATTTACTCACGCTATCATCATAGCGTCAAACGATAGGGCATTAAATGCACGATTCACTCCGCTGGTCGGGTGGTGGGTTTTTCTTCCTGCCGCTCGTCGCCGCGGTCGCGCTGCGGTGCGGGTTCAGATTCATCGTGCGGTCCGCCATGGTCGGGAGGTGGCGGTGGTTCGTGCATATCGTCGCGTGGAGGCGGCGGTCCTTCAGGACGGCGACGGCCGCGGGGTGGTCCGTCTTCGGTGTGGCGCGAAGCCGCTCGAATCACCCGCTGCATGCGGTCCTTGATTATTTCGTCCTGCTGCTTTTTTTGTGACTCTAGGTGCTCGCGCAGGCCCTCAAGGCGTTCCTCCAGCTGCCTGATGTGATACTCGTTCATCGCCATCTCGGCCTCGAAATGCTTCCTCAGTATTTCTTTGAGCTGTTTTTTGAGTTCGGCCTTTTCGTCTTCATCCCCGCTCTGTTCTATTTTTTTGGCCAGTCGCCACGCGCTGATCTTGGCGTCCTGCAATCTGATTTCCACATCCTTAAGTTCGTCGGGCAATGTTTTCCATCGCTGATACCACCGCCACATGCGGCGTATGGCCATCCGGTAGAAAAATGGCTTGTCCTCCCTGGCCTCTGTGAGTCGCTCGTAATATTCCGGGCGATGCTTCTTGAGAGCGGCCAGAAGTTCGGCCTCTTCTTTTTCACTGATGCTAAACCGTCGCCGGCGGCCGTGGCGGTCCCTGCCTCCTTCGCCGTCAGCTTCCGCGCGTCGGCCGCGGTCTTCGGTTGCTTCATCGCCTTTGTCACGACGAACTTTTTCGCCTTCTTCATCGCCCGCCTGCGCTGCCATGGCTGTGACGTTAGCCAAAGCCACAACAAAGACAATACACGCTGATACGATAAATATCTTTTTCATAAGTTCACCTCTTGTTTTGCATTAACCGCTGAAGCCGGCCGGCGGTTCGTCCAGGTCCATACCCGGCTGGTAATCCATCCAGAATTCATTCACTTCCTGCCGCATGGCGTCAATTCGAAATTCCGTCTCATCCATCGTCCCATCGGCGATGATATTCGCCTCGAGCGAATCGATTTCGTCGGACAGAATTGCTATCTCGTCGCTGGAAGACGTCTCCAGCGCACTGCCGAACATTATGTCATCCTCGGCCGGCGGCAGACCTTCGGTTCCTGATGGCTGGTGTGGCCACGACAAGACAACCGCCAGAACAATTGCGGCCGCCGCTGCCGCGCCGCCGATAACCAGACGTATGCGCCGCCCGCTGCGTTTGACCGCTCCTGCAGACACCGTTCGATGAACACGCCGCAATGTGTCTGCCTCAACGGGCGTATCCATCAGCGGTGCCACTTGCTTTTCGCACTGTCGGATGCTTTCGGCCTCGGCGCGTTCCTCGCCGCTCAGCGCCACATCTTCGCCGTCCAGCCAAAGTGCGATTCGTTCGTATTGTTCCTGGTTAAGATTCATTTTCATTCAGCAGGTTTCTCATCGACTCCAGCCCGCGATGGACGCGAGCCAGTGCCGTGCCTATGGGGCAATCAAAAATATCGGCCAGTTCCCTGAAACTCATTTCGCCGTAATATCGCAGCAGTATCATCTGTTTCGTCGCCTCATCCAGTTCGTTCAGCGCTTCGTTTATCCGGGAAGACGTTTCGGCCCGACCGATTCTATCATCCGCAGCGTCCTGCCCCTCGGCCGTGATATCGTCCCAGCCGGTTTTGTCTTCGCCGTCCGAGATGCTCACACGTCGCAGGCCCGAGCGGCTGCGGCGTATGCGGTCCCGCACCATGTTGGCCGCTATGCGAAACAGCCACTGCTCGAACCGACCGCTCTCTCTGTATTTACTTATTCGCCTTATTACTCTCAACGCCAGATCGCCGAGCATATCCTCGGCGTCGTGATGATTGGCCGTCGAGCGGAGAAAATAGCCGTAAAGCCGCCGGCCATACGTATCCAGAAGCGCCCGATAGCCGTCGGGGTCGCCCTGACGTATTAATTCCGCTATGGCCGCGGGACGCCGTTGGTTCATCTCTTATTCCGTTTAACGTTTTACGGGACCGAATATTGCAACGTTATATCTTGATTGTAAATCACCGCAGACCCGCCCGCCACCTCAACGATGAATTGACTCGAACAGGCAGGGACAATAGTTTTGTGTTAGAATTTCCAATGAAGTTTTGAACGGTAAAATTCTCCGATGTCTGTAAGATTCACAAAATACGGCGTGAGGGAGATTTCGGTCGCCACGGTGCTGGCAGGTGTGCTGGTGGCTGTGATGGCCTGGTGTGCGTCGGCGGTGAGCCCGTGGCTGTGGCTCGCGGCCGCGCCGGTGGCCCTGCTTTGGGGCTGGGTGTTGTGGTTCTTCCGCGACCCCCGGCGGCAGACCCCGCAAGGCAACGATAAATTCATAAGCCCGGCCGACGGCCGTGTTGTCGAGATAAGCCGCATCGGGCCTGACGGGCGGCTCGGGCGAGACAGCGTGTTAATCGGCATCTTTATGAGCATCTTCGACGTGCACGTCAACCGCTGCCCCTTCGCCGCCCGCGTGACGGGAATCACCAAAGGCGGAGAGAAACACCTCGACGCGCGAAATCCGCTGTCGTCGCAACAGAACGTGTGGACTGAGTTGTGCCTGGTATGCAGCCGTGGCGGCAGGGAATATCCTTTGATCGTCCGCCAGATAACGGGATTTATAGCGCGGCGGATAATCACCGACGTGCACGAGGGCGAGAATTTGGCCGCGGGGCAGCGAATCGGTATGATTAAATTCGGGTCGCGCTTGGAATTGGTTGTTCCCGAGGAACTCGTCGGCCGCATCGAAGTCGAAATCGGCCGGCGCGTCCGCGCGGGGCAAACCGTCTTAATTACAACGGGCGACGGAGCAAAAGATGAATAAAGATGAACAATTTGGGCGCAACGGTAACGCCGGCGACGATCAGGAAAAGGACCTGCGAGGTCCCGGACACATCCTCAAGGCCACGGCCGTGCTGCCGGGATTCTTCACGGTTTGCAACGGTCTGTTCGGCTTCGGTGCGATACACTTCGCCACCAAAGAAGCCCTCGGCGCCGGCACGATGGTGAATTTTACCACGTCTGCGTGGCTCATATTCGCGGCGATGGTGTGCGACATGCTGGACGGACGACTGGCAAGGATGACCCGTCGCACGAGCGACTTCGGCGGTCAACTGGACAGTCTGTGCGACACGATAAGCTTCGGCGTGGCGCCCGCGACGCTGATGCTGCGGACGGTCATAACGGCCATGCGGCAGGTGGGCGACATGAAGTTCGCCCTGGCTCTGGAGCGTGCGGTGTGGTCGGCGGCGGCGGTGTACGTGGCGTGCGTGGTGCTGCGGCTGGCGAGGTTCAACGTCGAAAGTGAACCGGACGAGGCATCGCACATGGACTTCAAGGGCCTGCCCTCGCCCGGTGCGGCGGCTGCGCTGGTGTCGCTGGTGCTGCTGCTTGGGTCGCTGGGCAACTCCGGCCACGGCGGATGGTTCGGCGGCTCGTGGATATTCGCCACCGGCCAGTGGGTGACAAAGGTTGAATTGCTGCTGGCGGCCAGCGTGGTGCTTCCGGCCGTGACGCTGATTACTGCGGTGCTGATGGTCTCCCGCGTGGAATATGCTCACGTTATAAACCAGTACACCCGCGGGCGGCGATCGTTCGGATACCTGGTGGGGCTGGTGGTGGCGATACTGGCAACCCTGCTTGAACCATTCATCGTGATGGCCGTCGTGGCCGTGGGATACACACTTTCCGGACCGGTGCTCGCTGTTAAGCGCAAAATCACCGGGCGGTGATGATACGAAACAAACTGATGTAATTATATTAGCAAGACCGAGTTAAGGGCTTACCAACTGATATCGGCCAGTTTCAGTTCGACGGTTGTGCGGCCGTTGAATGTGTTCAGCACCGGCTGGGCGACCACGTCTATTTCATTTACGCCGACGAGGCGTTCGGCCAGAGCGCCCATGCCAAAGCCCACCGCGCGGATATTGGCCTCATTCTGGGCCAGCGTTAGCGTAAGCGTCTTGG
The DNA here is from genome assembly GCA_964472875.1 of uncultured Planctomycetaceae bacterium. Classification (GTDB taxonomy): domain Bacteria; phylum Planctomycetota; class Phycisphaerae; order SM23-33; family SM23-33; genus CAYYMD01. Next base: position 47,125 of record CAYYMD010000014.1, on the reverse strand, counting down.
CCCGGGCGCCCACGCGGCGAGGGCCTCCCAGCACGCGACAGCCGCGAAGCAGGACCATCGGCTTCGGGTTGCCCTGCCCGAATGGCGCCATGCGCTCCAGGTGCGAGACTACGTTGTAACCCAGCGAGGTCACGGCCGCTTCCGCATCGACGCTAAGCGTGGGGGTGAGTTGGTCTTCGTTAATGTTCCGGCCGGCATAGCGGGCGAACGCCTCGGCGAAGGTGTCTATTTTGTCCCGCTGTATTTTCAGTCCCCCGGCCATGGCGTGCCCGCCGAAACTTATCAGGTGTTCGCCGCAGGCGGCCAGTGCGTCGCGCATGTGGAAGCCGGGGATGCTTCTGGCCGAGCCCTGGGCGGTTTTGGACTCGGCGGCGATAAGCACGGCCGGCTTGTTGAACCTGTCGACCAGTCTCGAGGCGACGATACCTATCACGCCGCCGTGCCAATTTTGCCCGGCCAGCACGATGGCCTTGCAGGAGGGGCGGTCCATTTTTTTGTCGCGGACCATCTGCACCGCCTCGTCGGTTATCTGCTGCTCGACCCTGCGCCTTTTGTTGTTCTTTCTGGTGAGACGTTCGGCGATTTTCTCGGCGTGTTCGGCGGAGATTTCAGCATCCGTCAGCAGTCGCACTGCCTCCGCCGCGTGGCCCATACGCCCGCATGCGTTCAGTCGCGGAGCGAGTATGAAACCCACGTGATAACCGTTGACTTCGCCCCGGCCGTTTTCCACCAGACCGGCCGCCGACAGCAGCGCCGCCAGACCGGGATTGTTCGCGGCCGGCAGACCTTTGAGCCCGTAAACCGCCAGCACACGGTTCTCGCCCACCAGAGGCACGACGTCGGCAATTGTTCCAAGCGCTGCCAGGCAAGTGCCGCCCAGGAGTAAATCCCGCATTTGAGGGTCCACTCGTTTGCTGCCGGCCGCCTTGCGCGCCACCTGCCATGCGAGTTTGAAAGCCACGCCAGCCCCGCAAAGGTCGGGGTTGGGATAATTGCCCCCCGGAAGCGACGGGTGAACCACGGTGGTGTCCGGCAAAGTCTCAGGAGGGGCGTGATGGTCGGTGACAATAACGCGGGCGCCGACCTTGTGGGCGCGGGCCAGCGTCTCGGCGTCGGATATGCCGCAGTCCACGGTTATTATCATTCCGGCGCCGCCGGCGATGATTCTGTCCAGCGCTCGGGCGTTGACGCCGTAACCCTCCTGGAGACGATGAGGCACATAAAAGTCCACATTTGCACCCAGCATCCGCAGGGCGGCGTGGAGTATCGCCACGCCGGTTATGCCGTCCACATCGTAGTCGCCGTAGAGGACTATCTTCTGCCCGGCTTCGACGGCCGCAATTATCTCGTCGGCGGCCTCGACGGCTCCCTCGAGCAGTTCCGGATCGTGTAAATCGTTGAGTTTCGGGTTTAAAAACGCCCCGGCCTTTTCCGCGTCGCCCAGGCCGCGGTTGTGCAGCATCTGGGCCACCAGCGGCGCTGTGCCCAGCCGCCTGGCAAGTTGCTCTGCCCCCTCAAAGGAAGGCGCTACCTCCCATCGATATTTGCCGTGTGCCGTTTTACTGCCTTTTGCCATTTCGATACCCGGCCTGCCTGCCCGGTGGTAATATTTCTTAGAATTTTCTTACTCAGTGTTATTCGACAGACATGATTATTTCAACATTTCAGGAAATTTTTACCGTATCCACGGCCCCGAGATACTGATATGAAGTGAATATCCCGGCAAGCAGCTCACCCGCCGTCGCCTTCCATGGCTTTTCGCTTCTTTTTGGCCTTTTTGGCGGATGCGGCGTATTGCATGGCGAAGCCGATTACCGTGGGTACCGCGATAAGAAGCGGCAGCAGGTTCGGATGTTGTGTCAGCGCGGAGCGGACGTCCTCGCTTATTCGCTCATACCTCAGGCACATGCTCACGACCCCCGCCACCGTAAGCGAGGCGCCCTCAAGTGCGGTCAGCACCATCACCACGGTTTTGAATATCAAAAACGCCAGCAGACCCAGCAGTATCAGCCCGATAAGCGCCCCTGCCCAGGCGTGCTCGGTCAGTTCCGGCCTCTTTGCCAGCGTCACGCCGTAGTGCCATGCCCCGTAGCCGATGACGCTGCCTGCCAGGGCGCCCATGATGCTGACGGCGTATTTCATCAGCGGCCAGGCCAGCGCCGCCATCACCAGCCCACCGGCCAGCGCTGCGAAAATCACTATATTGTCCCCGCCCTGCTGTCGGAATTCCTGTCCCAGGTAAGCCCCGATGACGAGGCCGACAACCGCGGCATTTGCGACCACCAGCAGTTTAAAAATCCGCCAGCCCCAGAAAAGCGATATCAGCCCGATAACTACCAGTGCCAGTGCGGTTATCGCATCCAGTTGGCCGACCTGCTCGATAAAGCCCTCCGGCGAGCTGCCGATTTCGCGGAGTTTCTCGAGAATATTGTTTCCCATGGAATCGAGGTTTTGAGTATTAAGATTTTCGGGCACGGAGATTTTCATAATTCTTGCTCGGCTGTGCACTTGAGCCGCCTCGGCCGTCCTCTGATCACTGCCGGCGAGCGCGCCGTACTGATTCGAGTTCGCCGGCGGCGAGTTCTGATTTTTGCGGATCGTCCAAAGACCGACACGCCTGCTCAAGATGCTGCTGGGCCAGGTCGTATTTGTTTAGATATCGGCCATAAATCAGTCCGAGCATCAGGTGGATATCGCCCGTGTAGGGATAGTCCGTGTAATGTTCCAGAAAAGTGCTGTAGGCGCGGGCGGCTCCTGAGTATCTCTGGGTAGACATCAACTGGTTGGCAATGTCCAGTTGCTGCTCACGCGAGAGAATGGGTTTTTCGGATATACCCGTCAGTTCGAGGTATTTCTCCGCGGCGGTCTGAAGGTCGTTTTGTCGCCAGGCGTCGGCGATTTCTCTGCGGAGGTTGAATTCGCGGGCGTTGGCCGTCGGCGGCGTTGACGTACCGACCGTTCTTGTCCTGACCCGGCGGGGACCCTGCACGTCGCCGCGTATTCCACCGGGGTTGAAGGGATCGTAGCCCGAAGAGGCCATTCGCTGGTAGCCCATGCGCCTCCGCCAGTTACGAATGAGACTGAGCAGGTCGTAAACGTCGCGGGGGATAATCCGCAGCCACAGCAGCACGGCGGCCACTACTATGCCGAACAAGTATCCGCTGCTGTGCGCGGCGTATGCCACGGCCCCGGCCGACTGACCCGTCAGCGTGGTGCTCAGCGACATCCACAGGTTCACCACAAACTGGAACATCAAGAAAAGAAGCGACGTTATTTCCAGCGGCATAAGTATATAGAAGAACCATATCAGCACAGTAACCCGCGTCCGCGGAAACAGCACCAGGTATGCACCCGTAACCGCCGAGATAGCGCCAGAGGCCCCCAGGACCGGAGCGTGGCCGCTGAGCAGCAGATAACCTATGCCCGCCAGTATACCACCGGCCAGGTAAAACGTAATATATCCTACATGCCCCAATCTGTCGTTTATGGCGTTGCCGAAAACCCAAAGAAATATCATGTTGCCCAGCAGGTGGCCCCAGTGGGCATGGAGAAACATGGAGGAGATGAACTGAAACAGTTTCGGGCTGTCCGGATGCAGCATAAGGTTGGCTATGCGGTCGGCGTTTGCCTGGCTGGAGCTGTTGTATCCCAGCAGAAACAGGCCGATATTGGCCGCCAGGAGCGCATAATTCACCCATGGCCTGGAGGACATTCTGTAATCGGTGCCGATGGGTATCATATGAAATCAGTTTTTTGCCTGCCTAATCGGATTTCCTTCCTACCAGTCTCACTGACCACTGCCGCACCACATCCGCTACATAACTTCCGGTAGGCATAAAACTTATTTCGAATGTCAAATCCTGGGAGGGACCCGCGGTGGTGGTCTTGTTTCCCCGGGAATCTTTCAATTCTCCCCAAGCAGAGCCCACATGGACACCGCCGGAGGTGAAAAAATCGCCGTAAATCCGTGCGTTGGTTACATTGTGTTTCAAAGTATAATCTACATCGCCTGTCAGGATTATCCGCCGGGGGGAAGTTCTGTCCACGTCAACGAATATGGAGTCGATTTGCAAGCATGCCACCTCAGCAGACACGAGCACCGATTCCGCCGCTGGTTTTATATCATCAACGTCAGCATCCTCTCCCACAGAAGCCGCAAGTGAAAACGGCACTCTTCCTTTGGGAGGGATAAATTTACAAACTGTTGAAGACGCTTCGGCCATAGGCGAACCGCTGTTGTCGTAAATACCGGCCGTGATATTGGCGCTGATGACCGTATTTTCGGTGGTATTTATCGCCCATCCGGTTATCCAGGTTTTGCCGATACTGTCGGCCTCGACGTCATTGCCGGCAAGTTCAACCTTAATCTGCGAACTGCCACCGTCTTTTGAAGCTGACAGCGGCCGGGCCTCCGCGGCATAAACCTTCGCGTGTGTTTCTACTTTCTGCTGCGGGGCGGTTTCCTGCCGAGCGTCTGCAGCCGGCTGCCGCATGGCCTTGGCGCGATGAGCATCTTCCAATGATTTTTTCACCGTTTTCTTTGCCTCGTCACGCTGCATTCTCCGATTGGAGACCACCGCGCCGCCTTTCTTGTCCTTTGTAATAACCCGCGGATGCATATAGTAGTGATACGCCAAAACCAGGAATGCCGTTATGCCGACAATACCTACACCTACTATCGCGACCAGCACCGGCATGTTCTTTGGGCGCCGGGGCCGCGGATGATATCCGGTCCTGACCTGCTTTTGTGGCACCTGTGCAGACTGTGGCTGCTCCTGTCCGGACGAACTGACTCCGCCTGACCGGGCGCCGGAGGAAGAACGGGGCGGGGCGCCCTCGTCTGGAATTATTTCGCTGGAGCCCACCCACACGTTATTACAGGCCGGGCATCTAAGCTTTGCATTTTGCACAGCCCTGGATATTTTCACCCGCTTACCGCAGTTAGGACATTTAATGGCATGCATAGTAACGATTCTTTCGAAACCTGTTGTAGATACAATATTATTTTATTTCGTTAATATGGCTCTTACCAGAAAAATGCTGTAGCGACAGCGGGCCGCGGGTTGTAATTTCGCCGATGAAATGGTAAAGCGGCCGCGGTATAATTAACTCAACTAAAATAGAAAGGCCCAACTATGCAGGAGAGAATTCAGTTTTCGATATTTCTGGTCAATAAACCCGGCGTGCTCGCATCGGTAACCACCGCCTTGGCCAAAGAAAAGGTCAACCTTATAGCGCTTACGCTGATGGACTCGATGGAGCATGGCGTGCTGCGGGTGGTCTGTGACGATGCCGAAACCGCCCGCGAGGTTCTGGGGAAAACGCATGACCGCTGGACCGAAACCGAGGTTATGGTCATGGAGCTGCAGAATGAGCCGGGTGCATTCGCGGCAGTGACGCAAAAACTCGCCGACGAGCACGTAAATATTTCATACGCCTATTGCACCGGCGGCGCTCACGGAGGGAGGACTACGGCCGTGTTCAAGGTCGCCGACATGAAAAAGGCCAAAAAGGTGCTCTCGCCCTCCCGCGGCTCCGGCAAAAAAAAGAGCCGCCCGGTAAAAAGGCCGCCTAAATAATCTTTTCCTTAGGCCTGCACATTCACCACTTGGATAGTGTCAATCCCGCCAGGCGGGCTTGCCCCTGGACGCCCGGCGAATGTCATAGCCGATGGCGTCCTGGAGTCTGCGATGCGCCGAGCCGCTGGTGTGCGGCAGAAGCGCGGTCAGCAGATTCGCCCCCCGCGTGCCGTAACGGTTATTGTAGCCGACGATGATTTGCTCGCGGAACCGCCAGATAATCGGCGGAACCAGCACCTGTTTGTGCCGGATGTCTATTACGAAGCGCTTATCATCGTCGATGAAATTATTCAGGCGAATTTTGATTATTTCGCGGACGTCTTTATCGCCGGTGACGGGTTTTTGTTCGATAGCCGCCCGAGTTGTGCGGATGCCCGGCGCCGCCGCGGCCGCGGACCAGCCAAAATGCTCAATAAGCAACTCGTCTATACCGGCCAGTGTCATCTCGCGCCCATCGAGGGGAAATTTCCTGCGCTCCAGTGTATTGGCCGATAGTTTTTTCGGCGTCTCTTCCAGCCGGGCAAGTTCCAGCGCCCACGCCGCCCGGGCGTTGTACCAATACGCCAGCCGCTCGCTCTTTCGCGGCAGAAGTTCACCCGAGGATTGCGGCCCTGTAACCGCCAAAATCTTCAACTGCCGCCGCAGCGCATCGCCCGATTCCCGCAGTTTATCCGCATCCACTAATCCGTCTTCGTCGATAACATCTTCCAGCACTTTCGCCAGTGGAAGGTAGTCGACGGACGGGCTTACGCTTTCGGTTTGCAGCAAAACCGGTTTCCGAGGGGCATCGCATCCGGCAAGACAAGCCGCGATGACAATCGCAGTAATTTGGGCGAGAAGTTTCATACATGAGATTTTATCCGACCGCGGTCGCAGAGCAACACTCGATGAGCGATTATTTTATGTTGTATCTTTATCCATTCGTTAATGATGATATTTCGTTACCCGTCGCCGGAACGTATATAATTTTCTTCGCGGCGAATTAACCTTATGAAAACACTGTTCAAAATAATCTGCCGGATACTAACCGTACTTGTTGTTCTCGCGGCAGTGGCCGCGTTGGTTGGCAAGTTCTGGATATTTCCCGACGTCATCTGTGACAGCGTGCGAACCGGTATTGGCGACTACTGGGACGGGAAGGTGGAAATCCGAAGGGTTGACTTTGCCTACACCGGTCCGCTTGATATAAGAGGCCTGAAACTCATCGACAGGGATGGGAACGTATGGATGGAGATAGATAACATCACCGCTACGTTGAGCAACTGGCCCATTAGCATAACAGGGCTCGGCGGTAGTGATAAAAGCACCGTACTGACGGGCCTGAAAGTGGAGCGCCCGGTTGTGAGGGCGCGATTCGTAGACGGCCGGTGCGACGTGCCACTAAAGCAATTCCCCCCCGAGACCGGCAACATGCTCGATAAGTACGTTGACCTGGAATCGCTGGAAATCCGCGATGCAAAGGTAGCTTGCGTCGACCGCTTCGGCGAGAGCATGGAACTGGAAGACGGCACGTTCATAATTAAGAGTCGCGGACAGAAACTCCATGCCATTATTGGCGGCAGTGGTGCGGGAGTCGCTTTCCGTCTGTATGGTTCAGCGGCGCCGTACAAAGATGCGTATAAACTGAGCGACTGGTCATTCGAGGGCCCCCGGGGAAAACTGAGTGAAGATTTATTCGCAATCGCCGCCGTACGACGGGATAACCTTGGTCTGGTGCTGAACAAAATACGCGGAGGATTTTGCGGCGGTTGGATTGACGGCCGTCTGACACTTGAGGTGGATATGGAAAGCGGTATCAGGTACAGCGGCAACTTCAGCGGAGACGGCGTTAAAATCGCCGAATTCGCCAAAAAGGTCGCCATCAAAAATCCACCTACCCGCGGAACGCTCGAAGGCAGGGCACATTTCACGGGGCAAAATGCCGACCTGAACGCACTTGCCGGATGGGGATGGGTATTCATGGACGATTCGGACGCAAGCAACTTCGCACTTGTTGGCGATGTGTGGAAATTCACGGGCCTTGGAGAACCGAAAGCGTTGAGAAGGTCAGACGTGCTGGCCCGCTTCAAACTCAAAGGACCGGTAGTAATTATACAAAAGGCCCGGCTGACGAATCCGCTGGCGGCGTTCGACATCCAGCCCGGAGGCAGAATAGACCTCTACAACCGCCGCATCGACATGTACGTGGTCGCCGCCGCAATAAGCAAAACAAGGGGGGTGCTTGATTTACTGCCTATTCCGTTCATCAGACCCACTACCAGTTTTACGGAAAAACTTATGCGATTGCGCATCAAGGGCCACTGGAGCGAACCACTGGCCAAACTCATCCACAAAGAGCCGCTAAAGGATCTCCAGGAAGGGCTCGCGGACTTTCTTCGGCAGTCTGCCGAAAGCGGCGGGCAAATCACCAGCGGCGTCGTCACGCCGCTGAGAAAACTGTTCGACCCGCCGGCCACTCAACCAAAGGACAGAGATGAATAATTGCGGATAAAACTCCGCTTTCCGGCAGAGTTTGGTTTGTGGTTCACTCCAGGTTAGCGTGTCGCTGGCGGTATTGATCCAGATCGAACTTGAGACGGTCGGCCATGATGTTGAAGACAGCGTCGAGGCACAGACTGGTGGCATGCTCGAATACGGCCGCGCGTATTACGATGTCCTCGGCCTTGACAGGTATCAGCAGCACCCTGTCGGCATCGTGGGCGAGGGGAGAATTTTCGTCGGAAGTGATGACCGCCACGTTCGCCCCCAGTTGCCGTGCGCGACGGGCAATGTACTCGGTTATGCCGGTGGCGCCCGTGCAGGATATGGCCACGATGTAATCGCCGTCACCGGCGGCGGGGGTTATTGTCTCACCCGGGATGAACACCGGCAGACCCGCGTGCATCAGGCGCATCCCGAAACTGCGCGCAACCAGGCCGCTTCGCCCAGCGCCTGTAACGAACGTTCGCCGGACCTTCGGCAGCGTGCGGGCCAGTTCAACGAAGCCCGCCCAGTTCACCTGCTCCATCACCGCCTCGATGCGCTCCAGCAAATCCTTCCCGGCGGCCTGTATTGAATCCTTATCAGGCACGGCCTTTCTCCCATTTCAAAAGATTGACGACCTTGGCCAGTGTTGTTTTCCCCTCGCGGATTTCGGCACGGATGCGGTTCTCCCGCTCCAGGACGTCTGCGGCGCGGTTGGCCATCTCCACGGCCCGGGCCTTTGGCAGGACTATTACACCGTCGTCGTCGGCGACTATCCAGTCGCCGGGACAGATTGTCTGGGAGGCAATCTCCACCGGCACGTTAATCTCGCCAAGTCCGCTTGGCTCGCCGGCGTGTGATGTCACGTGGCGGGTCCAGACGGGAAATTCAAGTTTGCGAATATCGGCCGTGTCACGGACCGCCCCGTGCACGACCAGCCCGGCCACGCCCTTGTTTTTGGCGCTCTCGGAGGCAAGTTCGCCCCACACGGCCGGTGGCACGCCACCGGCGTCGACCACGATAATGTCTCCTTCATTGGCGGCGTCAATCGCCTCCACTGGCTTGGCCCAGTCACCGGGCATGGTCCGCACCGTCACAGCCGGGCCGACCGCCGAGACGCCCGCCATTAGCGGACGGATGCCCTCCAGTGACGGTGTGCGGTGGGCGCCGTCGGAAACGTTGGACGAGCGGACGCCGGCCAGCACTTCCCGGATGTTGTCGGCCGAGGCCCGCTTGAAATGTTCCGACCGGACGGCTCGGCCGGTGTCCATGGCCTTTCGGATGTCCTCGGCCCCGCGGCGGGGGTCGTCGGCCTTGGTTATCGCACCGCCAACGATGACCACGTCGGCGCCGGATTTCACGGCCACCGGTGCGGTCTCGGAGTTTATGCCGCCGGCAACGGCCAGCGTCAGGTCGGTGGCGCGGCGGACCCGCTCGAGCAGTTCGAAACCCGCCCCGGCCTCGCCCTGCATCTGGGCGTCTATGGGAATGTGCACGTTCAGCCATGCCACGCCGAGTCCGGCCGCTTTCTCGGCAAATGCGACCGGGTCGGCCACGCCCATCAGGTCCACGGCCACCTCTATTCCGTGGTGCCGCCCGACGCGGACGCACTCGGCGATGGTGCTCTCGGCCGCGGCGGCGCAGACGGTGACGACGTTAGCCCCGGCCTTGGCAGCGGCCTCGGCCTCGATGCGGCCGGCGTCCATGACTTTCATGTCGGCCACGATGAGAGTGCCGGGAAATTTTTTGCGCAGTTCGCGCACGGCCGCCAGACCCTCGGACTTGATAAGCGGCGTGCCGGCCTCGATATAGTCCGCACCCCCGGCCATGGCCGCCTCGGCCACCTTCAACGCCCGCGGCAGTTCAAGAAAATCGAGTGCAATTTGCAGTTTCGACGATTCCATCGAAAAAATCTTACCAATTTTGCCCAATGCAAGCAAAAGTTACCGCTGCATAGGCGGGCAATGTTTGAACTTTGCCGGGCGTTTGAATACGCTTGTGTGTAAGCGATTGGAGCATCGATTATGAGTATATACACCCGCAAGGGCGACAAGGGTTTCACCCATCGCGCCGATGGTGAGAAGATTTCCAAGGATGACCCGCTATGCCGTGCACTGGGAGGCCTGGACGAGCTGAACAGCCAGCTTGGATTTTGTACCGCCCTGATGAAATCATGCACGAATGAATCGGGCCGCCCGCAAACAGGTGAACATATCAAAACTCTTAAATCCATGCAGAGGCAACTGTTTGAAGTCGGCGTGCTCCTGAATCCGATGGCATCCGGCGGCTCGGCCGAGCGGAAAAAAATCCTTTCCGAAGCAACAAAAGAACTCGAGTGCCAAATCGACCGGATGACACAGGAATCGCCGCTGGGTGAACATTTCATCCTCCCCGGCGGTTCACCTCCGGCCGCTGCATTGAACGTGGTTCGTGCCGTCTGCCGGCGAGCCGAGCGGAGTATAGTTGCCCTCAGAGATGCCGGCATGGACGTGGCCGCGGAGGTTCTGGAGTTTATCAACCGGCTGGGCGATTTTTTGTTCGTGCTGGCGCATGTAATTAACAATGAAACTGGCCACGACGAGGCGCATTGGCATGGCTGAGCAGATTACAAAACTTCCGTATCTGACCACAGATTTGCCGGGCGTCGGCGGGCGCATCAAGGACCGCCCCGAGGATTTTCGTGTGGATGAAATGCCGCTTTACGAGCCCGGCGGCGAAGGCACGCATCTGTATTTCCGCATCCGCAAGACGGGCATCTCCACATCCGAGGCCATCGCCCGTATAGCGCGTTTCATGGGCGTCAGCCGGCAACAGATAGGAGCGGCCGGGCGAAAGGACGCCGCAGCCGTGACCACGCAGATGCTTTCACTTGAGCACGCAGACGCCGATAAACTCGCCGGCTTCAGCGACGGCAACATCACGGTCGAGGGCACGTGGCGGCACAACAACAAACTCCGCCCGGGACACCTGGCCGGCAATCGGTTCACGGTAAGGATTCGCGGCATCGGCGGCGGGGATTTGGCCCGCGCACGGGAGATACTGGCAGTTCTCCAGGCCCGCGGCGTGCCGAATTATTTCGGGCCACAGCGTTTCGGTGCCCGCGGCCAGACTGCAGCACTGGGTAAGGCCCTGCTGGCCGGCAAACTCGATGAGTTCGTGAAGATGTTCCTGGGCGGTCCGCGCCCGGACGACCCGCCGCGCTGCCGCGCCGCGCGGGAGGCGTTCGACGCCGGATACTACAACCGCGCGCTTCAGCGCTGGCCGTGGAAACACAGGGACCAGAGGCGGGCCCTGCGGGCCTACAAGAAGCGCCGGCGCCCGCGAGACGCCGTCTCGGCCGTGGGCAAACGAATGCGGTGGCTGTTCATCTCCGCGTTCCAGAGCGAGGTGTTCAACGATTTCCTGTCCCGCCGGATAGAGACCATCGACCGCGTGTTCGAAGGCGACGTGGCCGAGCGGCACGACAGCGGCGGACAGTTCATCGTCGAGGACGTCGACACCGAACAGTCCCGCCTCGAGCGGTTCGAGATTTCACCCACCGGGCCCATCTTTGGCTCGCGGTGCATACCCGCCCGCGGTGAAGTGGGCAGACTCGAGGCCAAGGTCATGGAAGCACACGGCTGCGGCGGCCTGGACCTGACCCGCGCCGGCTCGCTTAAGGTCAAGGGCACGCGGCGGGCGCTGCGGTTCAAGATATCGGATGTTAACATCTCGGCCGAACAGGGCGACGGCGACTTTCTGGAACTGAGCTTCACCGCCCCTCCCGGCTGCTACGCCACTGTCGTTCTGCGGGAAATCATGAAAAACGATTAGGTCTGAAGAGGTCGGCTGCCTTCTTATACTTCGGTTGGTGGCGTTCTTGCGCCACCTACTTAGTGGCGATTGCTTATTGCGCGACGGCGCGTTCAGGTGTCGGAGAACTCCACGCCCACGGATAGGTAGCCCTCGGACAGCAGACTGTTGCGGTTGACGCGGACGACCTTCGCGTCGAGGTCGTGCTTGGAAATGGAGGCGAATTCAGGGCGGTTCACGCCGGCGACCTTCAGGCGGATGGGCTCGCCGGGCCGGACGGGTGTCGAGGCGGGCACGTACATAAGCAGTCCGCTTTCGGATATGTCTATGGTCCGCGCGGGAAATTCGCGATCGGAAGTGGGATGGTAAAACTGCACCCCAGTGGCCATCGGTTGCCGCGGGTGCCGCCTGCGGTCGACAGACTTTTCTTCGGAGCCGATCATAACAAACTCCTTCCGCGCCAAGTGTGTAACTGCTTTATTATATCACGGCACGAAATCTGGTAAATTATTATAATCTATTTAGTGAGAATTTCACGATAAATCCGATTAATTTTCGGCTTAGGGAGAATCCATGGCGGAAGAACTTCGTCGGATAGGAATATTGACCGGCGGCGGCGACTGTCCCGGCCTGAACGCCGTCATTCGCGCGGTGACCAAGGCGGCGCTTGGCGGCGGCCTGGAGGTCATCGGCATCGAGGACGGGTACCTGGGGCTGATAGAAGGCCGCATACGCTCGCTGCAGAACAGCGACGTGAGCAACATTCTCACGCAGGGCGGCACGATACTCGGCGCGTGCAACAAGGCCAATCCGGCCGCTTACTCCGTGCCAGACGGCGACGGCGGCTGGGTCACCCGCGACGTCCGCGAGCAGGTTGCGCAGAACTGCCGCCACGCCGGCCTCGACGCGCTGGTGGTAATCGGCGGCGACGGCACGATGTCCGGCGCGGCCGAGCTGATGCCGTACGGGCTGAACATCGTCGGCGTGCCGAAGACCATCGACAATGATTTGTGGGGCACCGACGTCACGTTCGGCCACGACACCGCCGTGGCCACCGCCGCAGAGGCCCTGGACAAAATCCACACCACCGCCTCAAGCCACCACCGCGTGATGGTGATGGAACTGATGGGCCGTTACGCCGGTTGGCTCGCGCTGCATGCTGGCGTGGCCGCCGGCGCCGACGTGATCCTCATCCCCGAGATTCCGTTCTCGCTCGACGCCGTCGCCGAAAAATGCGTCGCCCGCAGCAAGTACGGCAAGCGGTTCACTATCATCTCCGCCGGCGAAGGCGCCCGCCCGGCCGGCGGAGAGCAGTTCGTCGACCGCGTGGACAAATCGTCGCCGGACCCCGTGCGCCTCGGCGGCGTTGGAAAGTACGTGGCCGACGAAGTGCAGAAAAATACCGGCCTGGAGAGCCGGGCCATCGTTCTGGGGCACATCCAGCGCGGCGGCACGCCCACGCCGCACGACCGCCTGCTGGCCACGAAGTTCGGCCATTACGCGTTCGAGTTGCTTAAAAAGGAGCGGTTCGGCCAGGTGGTCGTTCAGCGCAAAGGGGAAACCACCTCCGTCCCCATCGCGGAGGTGGCCGGAAAGGTAAGGACCGTGCCGCCGGAATATCCGTTAATCGCGGCCGCGAGGGCGCTGGGAACTTCGTTCGGTGAGTGAGTAATATGTTCCGCATGAATAAATTCAAAAGATTCGGTGTAATATTAGGATTCGTTTGCCTGGCCGCGGCCGCCTTTTCCGCGCCTGCCCGGGCACAGGAGCAAACGCTCGGCCGGCAACTTCTGTCCGAGGTGCGGGCCTACGAGAAGGCCTCCGGCGCGACGGTCGGCCTGCTGGCGGTAGACCTTGACGTCGACGAAACTCTTGCGGCCGTGCGGCAGGGGCGGCTGTTCACGCCCGCAAGCAACCAGAAGATACTGACCTCGGCGTTCGCCCTGGCGAAACTTGGCGCGGACTTCGAGTTCGTTACGAAGGTCGAACTCGACGGCGACGTGCTCAGCATAGTGGGCGATTACGATCCGACGCTGGGCGACCCGTTCCTGGCCGAGCAGAACGAACACGGCATCTACGACGAACTCGACCGCTGGGCGGGCGAGGTGAAAGAGCGTCTCGGCGACGGGACGATAAGCCGCATCTCGGTAATCCCGGCCGCCGACGACCCCGGCGAGTATCGCCACCCGGACTGGCCGAAGAACCAGTACAAGCGGTGGTACGCTGCGCCTGTGGCGGCGGTGAACTTCCACGACAACTGCATCGACGTGTCATTCGAAGTCGAGGGCGATAAGGTTACGCCCGTACTCCGTCCGCACAGCCGGTACATCGAGGTCATTAACCGCGTCCGCAAGGGCGGCAAGCACGTGTGGGGGCTTAGTTTTGGCCCCAACGACGCGACGGTGACGCTGAGAGGCACCGTCAGCCGCACCACGCCCGACCCGTACAGCGTGTCCGTCAACGACCCGCCGCGGCTGCTGGGGCACGTGTTCGCCGACCGCCTGGCCGGGGCGGGTGTGGAGTTTGCCTCCAACAACAAAAACGCCGCCACGCAGGCCGGCAAGCCAGAAACCATCTGCAAGACCGTCACGCCGATAGCGGCCGTGATAAAGCGGGCCAACAAGCGGAGTCTGAACCTGGCCGCCGAATGCCTCATGCTCCGCGCCGGCGGGGGAACCTGGGACGGCGGCGCGAAGATAATGACTAAAACGCTGGCCAGGGAATACGGCGTGGACGAAGATTCGCTTATCGTCCGCGACGGCAGCGGACTGTCGCGCAAAAACCGCGTAACGCCGGCGGCGATGGTTAAGGTGCTGACCGCGCTGGCCGACGGCGATAACGCCCGCTTGTTCCTCGATTCGCTGGCGATAAGCGGCACTGACGGCACGCTGGATGACCGCCTGCCGATGGAGCCGTACCGAGGCCGGGTGCTGGGCAAAACCGGCTACGTCTACGGAGCATCGTGCCTGAGCGGATACGTCCTCGACGACGACGGCGACCCGGCCGTCGCATTTTCCATAATGGTCAAGGACGTCCGCGCCGGCCGGGCGTGGAAGGCAAAGAGATTGCAGGACGACCTCTGCCGCATCCTCGTCGATTACCTCATTAAATAGGGACAGGCCCTGTTTAATTCGGGTTAATTGATATATCGGCGGCGGGGCGGTATCATGCGGTGACAAATGATTCTCATAATCGACAATTACGACAGTTTCACCTA
Source organism: uncultured Planctomycetaceae bacterium (assembly GCA_964472875.1). Taxonomy (GTDB): domain Bacteria; phylum Planctomycetota; class Phycisphaerae; order SM23-33; family SM23-33; genus CAYYMD01. Next base: position 32,074 of record CAYYMD010000014.1, on the reverse strand, counting down.
CAACCTTGTCCAGAGGATAGGCGAACTGGACCTGGGTCAGGACATACGCGTCTATCGCAACGACGTGATAACGCCCGCCGGTGCCGAGGCCGAGTGCAAACCCACGCACCTGATAATCTCGCCCGGCCCGTGCACGCCGAACGAGGCGGGCAACTCCTGCGACTTCGTGACGCACTTCCACGGTAAAATCCCGATACTCGGCGTGTGCCTGGGCCACCAGTGCATCGCGCAGGCGTTCGGGGCGAAGGTCATCCGCGCAGAACGGCTCATGCACGGAAAGACCAGCGAAATACGCCACGACGGAAAGTCCGTCTTCAAAGACCTGCCCAATCCGTTCACGGCCACGCGTTATCACAGTCTCATCGTGGACCCCGACGGGCTGGACGAGGATTTCCAGCAGACTGCGTGGACAGTCGATAAGAACGAACTGATGGGCATCCGCTCCGGGACACAGCCGACAGAGGGCGTCCAGTTTCACCCCGAGAGTTTCCTTACCGACGTCGGCCACAAACTGCTGGCCAACTTCCTGAAGCGCTGATGCGCGAGTTTGGCGGGGCGCCGCGTTTTTCGGATTTAAGCAATTCCTGATTTTGCAGTTGCCAGATCTTCCTGCTGGATATATCCTTTGCCGATCCTTTAACGCGGAGGTGAAGATGAATTTAAATCTAAAGTCGAAACTGTCCGGCGGCCCGTGGCTTTTGCTCCTGCTTGCAATACCCGTGATGTCGGCGGGATGCAGCAAGAAGATATGGATAACCAGGTACCCGTCGTTCTGGTCGCCGGAATTGAAATCCGTGGCCGTGGTTCCGTTCCGCAACGGCACTTCCGGCAACAACGCCGGGCAACTCATCGCCGACCGCCTCGCATCCACGCTTTCCGCCAACGGCACGTACGAGGTGCTCAATCGCAACGACCTCCAGCCGCTGCTGGAACAGCGGGATTTGAAACTGGCGTTCGGCTCGCAGCAGGACGCCGTCACCAAGATACGCGCACTGGACCGCGTACAGGCGATAATCACAGGCACGGTGACGACGTTCTCGGCCACGACGCAGTCGCAGCAGCGGAAGGAGCCGCAGTACCGGTACGTCAAGAACCGTGGGCAGGTCTTCGCCGGGTACAAAACTTACGTTTTCACCCGCAACGAGGCCAACGTGGGCGTGACGGCATCGCTTATCCGCGTCTCGGACGGGCAGACCATATACAGCACTCCCACACCGGCCAAGGGCCACGCCTGGGCGCAGGGTTCGCCGCCGTCCATGGACCCGCATGCGTGCCTGTCACGCGCGACGGATAACGTCATCGCGCAGCTGACTGAGCAGTTCGCCGTGGTCCGCAAACAGATAGAAGTCAAACCGCACGAGGATTTCAAGACCGCCGTGGAGCATCGCAACGGCGAATGGGTTTACAGCGACAAGTTCGCGGCCGGGGATGAAAGGATGTTCGTGGTCGTGCGGCTGCCGAGGATTTGCGATCGTAATCGCTTTAAGATAACCATCTCGCGGCTCGACGGGCAGGCGCCGCTGGCGGCCAATGAGTTCCAGTGGAAACGGAATTTTTCGCCCAAGGGCTACGGTTTTGCCTTCAGCCCGAAGAAACTCTTTGAACAGGGCGGGGCAGGTCAATACATCGCCCGCTTCCACACCGGAAACGAAGTGCCCATGGAGCACAAGTTCACCATCCAGCCGGCGACACAGTGACCGCATAAAATTTAAACGCCGCTGCTATCTTCCCGCTGTGGCGCGTGATTTCATCCGCCGGATTTTCTGTTTTTCCTCGCTGCTGAGGCGGGCAAGCGACTCCGGCGGCAGGCGGCTGTTTCTGCGCAGGGCGGCGTTAAGCTGCCGCAGGCATTTTTTATTGCGGCCGGCCTCAAGAAGCACATCGGCGTATTCGATTCGCAGGCGCATGTTCTGCGGGTCCAGGCGAACCGCTTCGGCGTAATGCTCGATTGCGCGATTACGCCAGGCGGGCTCGTCGGCCGCGACGCCGGCCATCCGCGCGGCTATCGTACCCGCCAGTTTATGGCCGGCTGAATCCCACTTGTCGCGGCGAATCGCCTCCAGCGACCAGCGGTAGGCCTCTTCGAGTAGTTTGACGGCGGATTGCTTCTCCGCCGCGTCCTCGGCGGGCGCTACGGCGTTGTACAGATGGGCGATTTGCGCGGCCGCGCTGGCATCCAGAGTGTCGCTTTCGGCCGCCCCCTTCAGAGCCGCAAGCGCCGGGGTCAGCCGTTCCTGGCGAAGGTGCATTATTGCCCGGTTCCTAAGGCGTGTCCTGGTGTAAACCGGTCGCCACAGCAGCACCACCACCGCGGCGATTGCCACGGCAAGGGCGACTGCGGCCGGCCAACGCCGCCGCGGCGCGGGTTCGGACCGGCCGTCAATTTTCGCGCCCCGTCCGGCCAGCGCGCCGGCGAACGTCCAGAAGACCATCGCCGTCGCCGGAACGAAGAGACTGAACGTTACCACGTTATGCAGCAGGAAGCCGCCCAGGCCGCACAACACGCCCGCGCGGACTATTCCGCTGTCGGGGTCGAACGCCGCACCGCCGCCGGATCGCAGCACAACCGCGGCCGCTGCCAGGACGACCGCCGGCAGCAGCGCATCCAGCACGAACACCGCCGCCGCCGCACCGGCGTGGGCGAATACCATTCGGCAGACAATAACCGTAGCCGCCGGAACGCCCACCGTGAGAATCATCGGCAGTGGCCGGAAATCTTTGTTTGTCTCGGCGCCGGTCCATGCGCCCCGCCACGCGAGGACGAGCACCCATGCCAGCAGGCCCAGGAAAAACGCCCCGCCGACCAGGCCGTACTCGGCCGTCGGCTGGACCACGAAGTTATGCGGAGACTTGACGGCCTCCTCGGCCGCCGGAAGGCGATGCTGGAGGTATGCCGACGGAAAATTACCCGCCCCCGCGCCCAGGAGCGGTCGCTCGGCGATTATCTCGGCCGAGGCGGACCAGTACTGCCAGCGGATGGTCATCGTTTTTGTGGGCAGGCGGCCGAACCTGAGCCCGTAGCCGACGACAGCCGCCGCCCCGGCCACGACAACCACGGCCGCGACGATGAGAATCTTTCGCCGATGCCGGCTGAGTTTCTCGCCCGCCACCGCCGCCGCCACAGCCGCGACGCCGGCCAGGAAGCCCGCGATAATCGCCCCGCGGCTCCTGGTCAGCACAATCGCCACGGCGGCCATCACCGCCGCCGCAACTGCCGCCACGGCCGCCAGCGTGGGCGCGTGCACCTCGCCGTGTTTTCTGGTCTGTTTCCACGCGCGGTAATGGCGGCGGGCCGCGCCGACCTTCGCGGCCGCAAGAGCCGCCGTCGCCGACAGCAGTATCACCAGCAGCGACCCGAATATGTTTGCCAGCGGGCCGAAGCCGTTGGCCGTGCGGCGCATGAGGCGCTCGCGCAGCATCCGCGCTTCGGCGCTTCCGGGCCGGTGACCCGCCCCGTATAAGACCGCCTTTGGGTTGCGGCGGAAGAATTCGACCGTGTCCGGTATTTCCACCAGCACCTGCCAGAACGCCTTTACCGCAAGTGTCGCGCCCACGGCGGCCATAACGACGACCAGCACGCCGAAGCGCCTCCGGCCCGCCTCGCCGGAGAACAGGTCCATCGCAAGCAGCATCGCGCAAATCAGGGTCGCCTGCTCCAGCCACGCATCCAGAGCGGATCGCTTATCGCCCGCCCCTGCCACCGACAGCAGCGACCACAGCACGAATGCCGCCGCCAGCCACCACAGTGGTTTGGGGATTGCGCCCGGCCGGCCGGGTGCGGCCGCGGCGCTTGACAGGCGGCACAAACACGCCAGAAGTATCAGCACCGCGAAGGTTACGCGCGCCAGTTCCTCCCTCTCGTAGATGCCGCCGGCGCCCCCGCCGGCCTGCGGGCCGGAACGCCCTTCGTGCAGCGCTGCGGAAATGCCCCGCGAAGCCGAGAGGCGGTAGGGCGTCTCGCCCAGAAAGCAACGCCCGCTCACGCACGCCAACAGTATAACCATCGCCGCGGCGTCCAGCCCCCGCGCCAGTCTGCCCGGTGGGTTAGTCAGTGCTGTGTCACTCATTGTTTGCCGCCGCCGGATTCGAGCATGGCTATTATCAGCAGTATGATTACGGTCTGCGCGAACACCAGCACCGCGCCGAGGTTGTCGGCCACGTGCGGAAGCAGAGAGGCGGCGATGGCGGTGCCCGCCGTGCACAGGTAAACCGTCAGCACCGTCGCGCGCACGGAGAAGCCCCTGCGCATCAGCCGGTGCGAAAAGTGACGCCGGTCGCCCACCAGCGGGCTGGTGCGGGCCTTTATGCGAAGTATTATCACGCTGATAAGGTCGTACAGCGGAACCGCCATCAGCACCAGCGGCACGAATATGCCGTAGGTGTAATACGTCTGCCCGCTGCGAACGTAGGTCGTCAGGCACGATGCCACCGCCAGAAAGTAACCTATCACCAGCGAGCCGGAGTCGCCCATAAAGATGCCGGCCGGAGGAAAGTTGTACGGCAGAAAGCCCAGCATCGCCCCCAGCGTCACGCACAGCGCCGCGCTTACGAACAACTGGTTCAGTTGCGCCGCGGCCGCCAGAAGCGCCGCGGCGCATATTATCCCCACGCCCGCCGCCAGCCCGTCGGCGTTGTCGAGGAAGTTGAACGCGTTGATGATGGCCAGCAGCCACAGCACGGTGGCGATGGAGCTGAGCGGCTCGCCGACGGCCGTGATTACACGCACGCCGCAGACCAGCACTACAAAAAGCGCAAGGGCGATTTCCGCCACAAGCTTCAGCCACGGGCCGAGGTTCTTTCTGTCGTCAATCAGCCCCACGACGTGCAGCAGGAACCCTCCCGTGAGAATCCCCGCCGCCATCGGCGCCTTGCGGGCCAGGCCGGGCAGGTGAATGGCCGCCTGGCGCGGCAGCCATTCGGGCGGGCCGTACGCGGCCCAAACCGAGGCGAGGGCAAGTGCGAGCGTGCTCGGCACGAGTATGCCGGCCAGTATCGCGCATCCGCCCAGCAGAGGCGTCGGCCGGGCGTGGGCCTTGTGCGCGGCCGGGTAGTCCATCATGCCCAGCGCCCTGGCCCGCCCGCGTGCGACGGGCGTCGCCATCGCGGAAATAATGAATGCGGCAAGGCCGCCGGCGATGTATATCCAGATAATCACGTCCGGGCCTCCTTTGGATTTTTCGCGCCTGCATGGCTTTTCAGCGACTGCCTGACCTGCGTTAGAAATTCGTCGTACATGCCCGAGGCGTAGTCCGGGAAGGTCCATTCCAGCGGCCGCCATCGGTTACCGCGGTACTGCATGGTCACCTCGGCGTAGACGCCGTCGCGAAGGTATACGCGGTGGGAGAAATTTTTCATGCTCGCCAGCACGAGTTTGGAATACTCCACGTAGCCCGGGTCGATGTTCACCGGCCGGGGCGGGCCGTCGCCGCCGTGGCGGCGGGCGACGTCGGCCTCGATTGCGTTGGTGCGCAGTTTTGCCTCGGCCAGCGCGGCCGCATCGAACAAACCGTTGAAACTGACGAACCGGCGGAAAAGCGGCCGGCCCATCTGCCCGCTGTAGTAGTCCGTCATTGCGAAGTCCATCCACGCACTATGCAGTTCCTTCAGGCCGAAGGATTGCTCGAGTTGCCCGAGAACCTCGTCGTAGAGTTCCTTCCGGGAGATGATTATCCCGCAGATGAGTTTTACCGGTGGTGGTGCGCCTGCTTCAGCCATGTGGGCATTGTCCACCGGCTTCGGCGCATTGTCAACGACGCGGGCGCCGATTGCTCCTGTGTATGCCGGTTGCGCAGCGCATAAGAATACCGCTTACATGTGAGTGTAAATTCTACCGCGGCCTATCATCGGCGGCGGGCGGTCCGCGCAGGTTTACATCATGCCGTTGAAATCGTCGTTGTTGCCGTTGTTGTCGGTGTGGCGATTTTCCAGCATCTCGCGCAGGTACCGGTTTTCGCGCCGGGTGGCCTCGAGGTCGAAGACCAGGTACTTCACGCCCATGCGAAGCCGTTCCATGAGTTCGCCTATGGTCGGCTCCTCGGAAGTGGTCTCCGGCTGGTAGATACCACCGCCGGCGGAACGCTTGTGCGTGACGGGGTGTTCGGTGAGCGTCTGGTGCAGTTCGTTAAGTTTTTTTCTTACCGCCGCCTCGTTCATGGCAGCGCCTCCTGTCTATCTAAGCATTGAATAAAAACAACTAAAAAGTACGTTTCAACCGTCTATATACATTTTACACGATAATCCGATTTTGACAAGGTGGATTCGCCGCCGGATGCGAAATTATTTTGCATATTTCATCCGCGCCTCGGCGTAAAAATTTCTGCCCTGGGCGATGTATTTCCGTTCGAAATTCGTGCCGACCAGTTCGCCGGCCTCGTCGCTCATGGCCGGGAACGGCACGCGCGCCATGCCCCCGGCGTCTGCAAGGACGCGGCGAATCCAGCGGTAGTATTCCATGTGGTCGGTCACTATCAAAAGCATACCGCCGGGTGTAAGCGTGCGGCGGGCCCCGGCCACGAACTGCGGCGTGATGAGCCGGCGCTTGTGATGGCGACGCTTCGGCCAGGGGTCGGGGAAGTATATGTGAATGCGGCGGATACATTCGTCGCCAAGGCACGTGCGGAAGAAATCCGCCGCGTCGGCTATGAGCATGCGGACGTTATTCAGCCCCGCCCGGCGGACGCGGTCGGCGGCGTATCGGCAGTAGGCCGCGGCGTATTCTATGCCGAGGATATTGACGTCCGGCCTGGAGGCCGCGCGGGCCAGCACGAACGCGCCCTTGCCCGAGCCGATCTCGACCTCGACCGGGCGGTCGTTGCCGAATATTTCGCGCAGGTCCACAGGTCCGGCCGCGGCGGATTCATCCAGCAGCACGCCGGTGGTGTCCCACTTGTTTTTCGATAAATTTTTTGTCGATTCGCCGCGAACCATATTTTCAGCATACACGCCGCCGTGCCGCCGGACAACTTTACGCCGTCCGATCAGGCCTCCGCCGTGCTTCGACTTGGGGTCTAAAGTGGTAAATAGTGCCACTATATGCAAACGGTCAGGTTGCCAGAAACGCTTTAAATAAAGGAAAATATAACGCATTCTAAGCGATATATGGCGGCTTGAGGGTTTATTTTCAAGTTATAATATACTGTTAATAAAGCACATACATTTTATTAAGGCCGGGCGGGGTAATTTTTGGCAAAAATTTCCTTGATAATTACTTTGTGTCCTATATAGTAGTAACCATGTCCCCCAATCGTGAAGAGTTATCTGCTGCGCAGAAAGACAATCAGGCCGGTCAGGTCATGGACGTCCTGAGGCGGATTATACGCGCCACGGATTTGCATTCTCGGTTCCTGATGACCAATTATGGCCTGACCACGCCGCAGTTGACGGTGCTCAGCGATTTGTCGGGGCATAACGATATGTCGGTAAGCGACTTATCTAAGGCGATGCACCTTAGCCAGGCGACGGTGACCGGCATAGTGGACCGTCTCCAGAGCCGCGGTCTGGTGCTCCGCCGGCGGAGCAGCCGGGACAAGCGCCGCACGCTGGTATACCTGACCGACCAGGGCAGGGAGATACTCTCCAAGGCCCCGCCGTTTATTCACGAGGATTTCAACCACCGGTTCAACGAACTGCCCCGGTGGCAGCAGACGATGATACTGGCCTCCCTTCAGCGGCTGGTTTCGCTGATGGAGACCGCCGATGTGCCCAGGCCGAAGGAGACCGCGGCCTCGGATACAATTCCCGACCAAAGGCAGTATGGACAATCAGAATCCGTCGCTCCTACCGTCAATGACGGTCAGGGCGGCCTCACGAGTTAACCGCGCTCCGTTCGGGCGGGTGCGGCAGTACATAGGGATATAATTAGAAAGGATGATGATATAGAGTATAATTCGGACATCACGGCTGTAGCCGCGTCGGCACGGCAGGCCTCCGCAGAGCTGGCTTCGGCGCCGACCGAGCAAAAGAACGCCGCCCTGGAGGCGATGGCCAAAAAACTCCAGACCGGCGCGGATGAGATTCTACAGGCCAACGAGGCGGACCTTACGGCCGCGCGTGAGAACGGCCTGCGGCAGAACCTCGTCGACCGCCTGCGGTTTGGCGAAGGCAAAATCAAAAGCCGTGTCGATTCGCTCGGCAGAATAGCCGCACTGGGCGACCCGGTGGGGCAGTTGTATGATGAGCGGACTTTGGACAACGGACTCAGGGCCGCCCGCATGCGTGTGCCGCTGGGCGTGATACTGATGATTTACGAGGCCCGCCCGCACGTTACCGTCAACGCCGGTGCGTTCTGTCTCAAGTCAGGCAACGCCGCGATACTCCGCGGTGGTTCGGAGGCGAAAAACTGCAACGCCCTGCTGGGCCGCTACTGGCGCGAGGCGCTGGCGGAGGCGAAGCTGCCCGAGACGGCCGTGCAGGTCATCTCCGGCTCGCACGAGGAGATAGACGAACTGCTGGGCATGTCCGATTACATCGACCTGGTCATCCCCCGCGGCGGCAAGGGGCTAATCGAGTCGGTCAGCAGGAAGTCCAAAATCCCCGTCATAAAACACTTCGCGGGCGTGTGCCACGTATACATGGACGACCCGGCCGACGTCGAGATGGGCATCCGCGTGGCGCTGGATTCCAAGTGCCTCATGCCCGAGGTATGCAACGCGATGGAGACGCTGCTGGTCAGCCAGGAACTGGCCGGCGAACTGCCGCGCATCGTGCAGGCGTTCCGGGACGCCGGCGTGGAGGTCCGCGGCTGCCGGCGGACGCGCGAAGCGGTCGGAGACGTCGAGGCCGCCGGCGAAGAGGACTGGTACACAGAATACCTGGATAAAATAGTATCCATACGCGTGGTCGAGGGCGTGGAGGCGGCCATCGAACACATAAACCATTACGGCTCCGGCCATACCGACAGCATCATCACCAGCCGCAAGCCGCGGGCGGAGAAGTTCGTCGAGTCCGTGGACTCCGGCGTGGTGCTGGTGAACGCCTCGACGATGTTCTGCGACGGCGCATCGCTTGGCATGGGGGCCGAGATAGGTATATCCACCGATAAAATTCATGCCCGCGGACCAATGGGACTGGAAGAACTGACCAGTTACAAATTCGTTATCCGCGGAGACGGACAGGTGATGGGAGAAGGTAATTAATGAGTGAAGTACCCCTTAATGCATTGATGACCGCCGGTATCGGCTCGCTTCCGCTGGCCGGGCCCGACGAGGGCGCGCAGTTCGTGCTGGATGCGGACCTGTCGATACCGTTCTGGCCGCAACTGCCCAAACGCTGCTTCGCAGAGCAGATGATACCGCAGTACAGCCGGGCGATGCCGTGCGTGGAAATCGACGCAGAAGCGAAGAAGATATCATTCGACCCGGCCGTCAAAATGGAGCAGCTTCAGCGGTTTTACGAACAGTACATCAGCGAAGACCTCGAGGCGTTCGCGCTGCCGCGCGAGTACGCCGAGGGATTTTACGCATTCCTGGACGCGGCAGCCGGAAGAACCTGGCCGGTGGTCAAGGGCCAGGTGACCGGCCCCATAACCTTCACCACGGGCATCAACGATGCCGACAAGAACCCGCTGTATAACGATGCGGAACTGCGTGACGCGGCCGTGAAACTGCTCACGCGCAACGCCCAGTGGCAGGTCGAACGCCTCAAGCCGTTCGCCGACGAGGCGGTGCTGATGTTCGTGGATGAGCCGGTGCTGGCTGCGTTCGGGTCCAGTTCCTACGTGGGCATTTCCGCCGGCGACGTGGCCTCCATGTGCGGCGAGATATTCCAGGCGGTGAACGAGGCCGGGGGAATCACCGGCATGCACGTCTGCGGCAACAGCGACTGGGACATGGTCATCAGCACGGGCGTGCAGGTGGTGAACTTCGACGCGTACCAGTACGGCACGACAATGGGGCTTTATCCCGAGAAGGTCGGCGAACTGTTCGACCGCGGCGGATACATCGCATGGGGAATCGTGCCCACCAGCGGCGATATACACAACGAAAACGCCGACACGCTGGCCGAGAAATTCGACTCCTGCGTGGCCTCGCTTGAGAACAAAGGATTCTCGCGTGACCTCGTGATTCAAAGGTCGCTTCTGACGCCGTCCTGCGGAGTCGGTTCGATGAGCCCCGAAGACGCCCGGGAAGTATTCGACACGCTGCGACAACTGCGGGGGAAACTCAGCGGAACACACCGGAGCGAACCCCAAACCCAGATAAAATCATGAACGGAATATACAAACATATAACAGACGGATTCAGCCGCGCCGCCGAGCAGCGCGAAACCGACCAGCGCCGCATCGGCGCGGAACTGAAGTTTCCCATGGTCAACGCCGACGGAAGCGCGGTTAACCTGGAAACCTACCATACGATGCTCCGGCATCTCACGCAGGTCGGCTGGTCACCGGTTAAAGATAAGATGACCGGCAAGGTCGTCGCTGCCCGCAAGCCCGGCCCGATGAACGACACCGTGGCCGCCTGCGAGACCGGCTTCTGCAAGCCGGAGTTCTCGCTGGCACACGAGCCGGATTTGTTCTCGCTGCGGGATTCGGTCCGCCGCCTGCGCGAGGAACTGGAGGGTTTCTCACGCAAGAACGACGTGTACTTCCTCGGCTACGGCATTCAGCCGGTTTCGCGCCCCAGCCAGGACCTGATGATGAAGCAGACCCGCACCAGCGTGTGGGACAAGGTATTCGGCGCCAACCGCTGCATACCCGAGCGCGACGGCGACGACGTGTGCCTGTTCACGGTGAATTCGGCCAGCCACGTCCACGTCAGCGTCTCCCGCGCCGAGGCGGTGGACGCAGTGAACGCGCTCGGCGGCTTCACCGGCGCGCAGATAGCGCTGACGGCCAATTCCAGCGTGTGGAAGAACCGGGTCGACCCGGATTACAAGTGCGCGGCCGAGAAGTTCTGGGACTGGTGGATGGAAGACCACGCCCGCGTGGGCATACCGTCGCGGCCGTTCGAGGACCTCGAGGATTACTCCCGGGCCATCGGTTCTTTCCGCCCGGTATACGTCAAGCGCGACGGCATGCCGATTATCCTCAAGGACTACGAGACCTTCCACGAGTATTACGCCAGCGACGAGGCGGTCGGCTACGACACCGAGGGCAACCGGGTGCGGATAAAACCGCAGAAGGCCGACGTCGATTTGCATTTCACCTGCTACTGGCACAACGCGCGAATATCCCGCTACTACACCGTGGAGAACCGCGCCAACGACCAGCAGCCGCCGTCGGATATGCTGTGCATCGCGGCGATTACGCTGGGCCTTATTGCATCCGCCAGGGAGGCCGCCGGGGCGATCCGCGATTATTCGTGGGAAAAACTGCAGAAGACCAGGCCCGCCGCGTGCAGCGACGGACTGACCAACAACCGCATTGACCCGTCCCTGGAAGAACTGGCCGGAAGGATGTTGGAACTGGCAGAGACGGGCCTCAAAAGCAGGGGTCTGGGCGAAGAAGAATTTCTCGAGCCGCTGTGGCGGCGACTGAAGGATGACAGGTGCCCCGCCGACGAGGCGGCGGAAGTATTCGGCCGCGATGGGGCACACGGACTGATTGAGAACAGGGCACTGTAAAAATTTAACCCAAAAAGGAGAACTTTTAATGGGAAAAGCCAGTCATAGCATGCCGGGCATAGGCGCATCGCCTTATCGCCCGCTGAGCGACGCCGACGTAAAGAAGATATCGGATGCGGCCATGGACGTTCTGTCCAGGGCGGGTATGGCGGTGTATTCCGATACGGCCATGGAGGCCTACAAGCAGGCCGGCGCCGAGATTGACGCCGAAAAACGCATTGCGCGGCTGCCCCGTGCGATGGTCGAAGACGCCATCGCCTCCAACCCGTCCGGCATAACGCTATACGCCCGCGGCAACGACGATTACAACGCCTTGCTGGAGAAGAACCGCGTGCATTACGGCACCGGCGGCACCGCGATATACGTGCTCGACCCGGACACGGGCAAGCGGCGGCCGTCGACCACTGCCGACGTGGCGCTGAACGCCCGCATGGTCGAAGCGCTGGAGAACGTCCACCTGTTCACCATCAACGTTTTCCCCAACGAAATCAAAGCCGAGGACGAGATAGACGTCAACCGCTTCTTCCATTCGCTGAACAACACCACCAAGCACGTTATGGGCGGTATATATTCGATGGAGGGGTGCAAGAAGGTCGTCCGCATGGCCGAGATGATCGCCGGCGACGCCAAGGCGCTCCGCGAGCGGCCGTTCGTCTCGTTCATCACGCTGATGATAAGCCCGCTGAAGGTCGACGGTGTCTACGGCGAGATGACCTGCTACCTCGCCAAAGAAGGCCTGCCCGTTGTTGTGCCCACCGAGCCCATCTGCGGAACGACATCGCCGATAACGCTGGCCGGCAACGTGCTGGTCCACGTGGCCGAGACGCTGGCGGGCATTGCGCTGGTGCAGGCGGTCAACAAGGGCGCGCCGGGCATCTGCGGCAGCGTCGGTTCCATCACAAACCTGCGGACCATGGACCACCTCGGCGGTCCCATCGAGCGCGGCATGATAAACGCGGCCGTGTCGCAGATGGCCCAGCATTTCGAGATTCCGCTGTATTCCACCGGCGGAACCAGCGACGCCAAGGAAGTGGACATCCAGGCGGCCTACGAGAGCGGCATGTCGTCGCTGCTGGTGGCCATGTCCGGCGCGAATTACATCCACGACATCGCCGGTCTGATGGACTCGGACCTTACCGTCTCTTATGAGAAACTGGCCATGGACAACGAGATACTCGGCATGTGCCAGCGGGTGCTCCGCGGCATAGAGGTCGACGACGACACGCTGGCGACCGACCTGATAATCGAGAAAGGTCCCCGCGAGCCGTACGTCTCGGAAGAGCACACTATCAAGTACATGCGGGACGAGTTCTTCATGCCGAAACTTGCCAACCGCCAGAAGTACGAGGAATACTCCCCGGACAACAGCGCTATGGCGAAGGCGAAGGAGACCGTCGCGAACATCCGTTCGCAGACCCCGGCCGGGCTTCTGGGCGAACTGGAAGACAAAATCAGGGCCGAATTCCCCGAGATAAAATCGGCCGACAGTTCCGCCGGGTCCGAAGCGTAAATCGAATTAACCGGAGAAAAACATGAATCAAAAAACGGAAACCCCCACAGAAACAACCGAACAGAAGCAGCGCATGGGCGTGCTGGTAAAGCCCCAGCGGCGGCTGAGCGAAGACCAGGTCCGCCTGATCGACGGCGTCTCGCGGGACCTGCTGGAAGACCCGGGCCTGTTTTGCTACAACGCCGAGGCCACGGAGATTTTCCGCTCGGCCGGGGCGAAGGTCGAAGACGCCGACGGCTGCGCCCGCGTGCGCATACCCGCCAAACTGGTCGACAAGGCGCTGGAAAGCGCGCCGTCGAAGATTGTCCTTGGCGCGCGCGACCCGGACAACCGCCTGATACTCGACTCGCAGGAGCCGCGCGTGCGGTTCGGCAGCGGCTCGGAGACGAACATCTGGCTGGACGTGGAGTTCGACGGCGCCTCGCCGAAGTTCATCCGCCGCAACGGCAGCATCGACCGGCTGAAGAAGGCCGCCCACCTGTGCGATAACCTCGAGAACCTTGACTTCTTCATCCGCTGCGTCAACATACGCGACGAGGATGTCAACGAGGCGAACAAAGACGTCAACAAGTTCCTCGCCTCGCTGAATAATATCTCCAAGCACGTCCAGGCCGGTCTTACCTCGCTGGACGCCCTGGACGACGTGGAGAAACTCGCCCACATAATCGCCGGCGGCGCGGACGCCTACGAAAAGAATCCTGTGCTGTCATTCATTACGTGCGTGGTAAAGAGCCCGTTCCAGATAGTTGACGACACGGCCGCCAAACTCATCGAAATTGCCCGCCGCCGCATGCCGGTGGTGATATCGTCCTCGCCCATGGGCGGGGCGACGGCGCCGTTCGACGAGTTCGGCATGGTCGCGCAGATTAACGCAGAACTGCTGGCCGGGGTCACGCTGAACCAGCTGGCCTCGCCGGGCGCGCCGGTGCTGTACGGCGCAGTGCCCGTGCGGACGCGGCTGGACAACCTAAACGACATGTACGGAGCGCCGGAGTTCAACCACTACAATGTGGACTGCGCCCAGATGGCGAATTACTACCGCCTGCCGTGCTACTCCACCGCCGGCGTCGGCGACGCCGAAACGCCCGGCATCCAGGCCACGGTCGAGAAACTCATCTCGCACATCGAGGTGCCCAAGAGCGGCGCGCAGTATGTCCACTACGCCTTCGGGCTGCTTGAGCGGACGAACGTGTTCTGTCCCGTCCAGGCGGTACTGGACAATGCGCACATCGGCATCTCCAAGCACATGCTCGCCGACAGCGGCTCGATAAGCCCCGACAGGCGGGATGAGACGATTTCGCTCATCCGCGAGGTGATGGGCACCTCCCACAAGACCTACGTGTATCACCTTCCGCTGCCGACGCGCGAGAAGGTTTACGTCAAGTATCCGCTGGAGGATGACGAAGGCGGCGCAATCGCGGCCGCGAAGGACCGCTACGAGGAAATCCTCGCCACGCCGCGCAAGCCGCTGGCCGACGACGTCCTCAGCGACATCAGGCAAAACGTTCCGGGCATTCTGCCCCAGACACTCGAAACTTCAGGAGAATAGATATGACCGTCACACACGACAAACAAATGGAAGCGTACGGGCAGGCGGTTAAGAGCGGCCTGTACGCCAAGAAATCCGGACTGGTCGGAAAGTACGACAACGTCCGCCTTTACTGGGAAGATGAACTTACCCGTTACAGCATCCGTCCTCGTCTGCGCAAACTTATCGAGCGCAGCAAGTCGCTTATGCGCCGCGTGCGGATAATGGACCTCGGCTGCGGAAGCGCCGACGGATACGAACTGCTGACCGGAATCCGCAGGCGCGACCCGGACCTGCGGACCGTGGATATCGGTCTGCTCAACGACAACGTGCTGGGCCTTTACAAGGGCGTGGACCTCAGCGAGGACCTGCTCGACCAGGCCAGGGGCATCTATGGCAACAACCCCAAAATTGTTTTCGAGCAGGCCGATTTTTCACAGGGCCTGCCGCTGGCCGAAGACGAAAGGCCGTACGACCTGTACTTTACCTCTTACGGCACGTGCTCGCACCACAACGACGATGAGACGTTCATCAAAATGCTGGCCCAGATAGCCGAGCGCGTGGAGGAATACTGCGTGGTGGTGTGCGACTGGCTCGGGCGGTATTCCTACGAATGGCAGACGCTGTGGACAAACGACCTGTCCGAAAACCGCAACATGGACTACGTGGTCTCCTACATATACGACAAGCAGGAGCGAGAGAGGCGCCGCGATGAATTGCAGCACCTGTACCTTCGTCTGGTGTCCCGCCGCGAGGCCGAGGGCATGGTCGCCGAGGCCTCCAAGCGCAGCGGAGTGGAGATAACGCCGCTGGATTACTTCGACAGGTCCGTTCTGACCGGCCGGCACATGGACACCGGCGACTACAACCCCCACGCACAGCCCATGCGAGAGGCGGTCAACTCGCTGCACGAGGCGAACGCGCGCACCAACCTCGACGCCGTCCTGTTCAACTATGTGCCGAAGAGCGGTTTTGATTTCCTCAACGACTACTTCGAGAATCTCCAGATGTGCTGGAATACGCTGGTGGAATACGTCGAAGACCTGCTGCAGCATTACGACGGGCCCGGCCACGGTTTCACGCACCAGCCGCCGGAGATACCCGCCTCGTATCCGCCTGCCCTGCAGGAGATGATGGCCCGCATGCGCCAGGTGGTCGAGGGCGTCGGCTGGCTCGGCATGGGTCTGCCGCGCGAGAATATTATCGAGCCGCAACTGGGCTACGCCCTGCGATACCTGGTTAACAACATGCAGCGGGGCATGGGATGCGCACACGGGCTGGTCGGAATATTCGAGATAGACAAGCGGAAAAAATAACGATATGGCCGAACTTATCCGCTTTCAGGACGTCACGAAGGTTTACCCCGGCGGCACCGAGGCAGTCAGCGAACTGTCGCTGGAGGTCGGCGAGGGTGAAACCCTCGTGCTGCTGGGCACCAGCGGAAGCGGAAAGACCACGACCATGAAGATGGTCAACCGCCTCATCCCCATCACGTCCGGGAGGATATTCATTCGGGATGAGGACATCACCGACCAGGATCCCATCGCGCTTCGCCGCGGAATCGGCTACGCGATTCAGCACATAGGCCTGTTCCCGCACATGACGGTGGGTGAGAACATCGCCGTGGTTCCCAAACTGCTGAAGTGGTCGCGGCATGACATCGCCCGGCGTATTGACGACATGCTCCGAATGGCGGGCCTGGACCCGGATGACTTTCGCCACAGGTATCCCTCGCAACTCAGCGGCGGGCAGCGGCAGCGCGTGGGCGTGGCGCGGGCTCTGGCGGCCGACCCGCCCATAGTGCTTATGGATGAGCCGTTCGGCGCTCTGGACCCGATTACGCGCGAGCAACTGCAGAACGAATTCCTCGAACTGGAATCGGAAATCGAAAAGACGATTATCTTCGTCACGCACGACATATTTGAGGCCGTCAAAATGGGCGACCGCATCGCGCTTATGGACGCCGGGAAGTTGCAGCAGCTGGCCACGCCGGCCGAACTGGTCGACGAACCCGCCAACGAATTTGTGGAAAATTTCCTCGGCCGCCACCGCTTCCAACTGTCGCTGCTGACGAAGCGCGTGGCCGGGATGCTGCCGCAAAAGCCGCAGCAGGGCGAGCCCGAATCCGGCCGCCAGGGCGATTACCTGCCTGCCCACGCTTCGCTGATAGAGGCGCTGGACCTATTCAAGAAGACCGGCGCGAAGGAACTGCCCGTCTACCGCGGCAAGAAATACCGCGGCCGGCTGGCCAAGAAGACGCTGCTTGACGGCATAGCCGAAGTCCTGGGACAAACGGGAGAAGAATGATGGACTGGCTATACAATTTCTGGGATTACATCGGCCGGGACATGCTTATCCGCACCTGGGAGCACACTTACCTTACGGTTATCGCGGTGGTGATAGCGGTTTCGATATCCGTGCCGCTGGGCATAGTGCTGGCAAGGACGTCCCGCACGCGGCTTGCGGGCTTTGTGCTTAACGTGGTCGGCGTAATTCAGACCATACCGTCGCTGGCGCTGGTGGCGTTTGCGGTGCTGCTGTTTTACGGCATAAACAAGGCGCTCGGCGCGGCCGGGCTGCTGCCGACTATGGGAATCGTTCCCGGGCTGGTTGCGCTGGTATTGTACGCTCTGCTGCCGATTCTCCGCAACACTTACACCGGCATCCGCCAGGTGGACCCGGCCGTGGTGGAGGTGGCAAGGGGCATGGGCATGACGCCCATGCAGATACTCTACGAGATAGAACTGCCGCTGGCGCTGCCGGTGATCATGGCGGGCGTGCGGATTTCAACCGTGTGGACAATCGGCATAGCCACGCTGGTGGGTCTTATCGGAGCGGGGGGCACCGGCGTGCTGATATTTATGGGACTGCGCGGGTTCAAGATGGATTACGTCCTGGCCGGCACGGTTCCGGCGGCTTGTCTGGCCCTTGTCGCCGACCGGCTTTTGACGCTTATCGAGAAGTGGCTTTCCAAATGACGCTCAAGAGCAAGGGCATCACGCTTGGGGCGATATTCGCGCTGCTGCTTATCGGCTGCGTGTTTGGAATCGCAGCCCGCGTGCAGACGGGCCTGAAGGCGGGTTTCGACTCGGAGTTTCTCACCCGGCCGGACGGTTACAAGGGGCTCAAAAAAGCGTACGACTTCGAGTTCAGCACTTCGCCTATGCACCTGGCGCCGGGGATGATGTACTACGCCGTCCGCACCGGGCAGGTGGACGTCATCTGCGGCTTCCTGACGGACGGGCGGATAGAGGCATATGACCTGAAGGTTCTCAAGGATGACAGGAATTTCTTTCCTCCTTACGACGCCTGCCCGCTGTTGAACGGTGCGACACTTAAGAAATATCCGCAACTGCGCGATATCCTCGGCAAACTGGCGGGCGAAATATCCACGCCGACCATGCGGGAACTGAATTACAGGCACGACAGGCACGAGGGTGATTTGAAGCCGCGAAAAATCGCGTACAACTTTCTCGTCGAGCGAAATCTTATCGCCCCCGACGAAAAGGGCGACGGCTCGGCAGGGACCATTACGGTTGGCGGCAAGAATTTCACCGAGCAGGACATAATCGGCGAAATGATGGCCATTCTCATCGAGCATCACAGCGACATAGCCGTTCGTCGCAAATTATCGCTGGGCGGCACTATGATATGTTTCAACGCTCTCCGCAGCGGCGACCTTGACCTGTACGCCGAATACACCGGCACCGGCCTGGTGAGCATACTGGACCGGCCCGCCATATCGGATTCTCAGAAAGTCTGGAATATAGTCTCGGATGAATTCGATAAAAAATGGAACCTTATCTGGGGCAGATCCTTCGGATTCAATAACACTTACACGCTGACGATGCGGGCCAAACAGGCCGACGAACTGGGCATTGACACAATATCCGATCTTGCCGAACATGTGCGTAGCGAAAAATGATTTTGGGATAACGCACGCCCGGCCGATGGTCCGATATAACTGTTATATACAGGTGAGATCATCATGGAAGAATTCACCAACTCGCTCATAGCGTTTCTTGCGATATTGAATCCGTTTGCCCTTTGCCTTTACCTGGAGGGGCTGATGGAGGATATGACATGGCGCGATTTTCTCCGCGTCATGGGCACTGCTGCGCTGGTGTCGCTGGCGACTTTCACCGTGTTCGCCATCGCCGGCGAGCCGTTCCTGACGAAAGTTCTCAACGTCAGTCCCCACGCCCTGCGGATATTCGGCGGCGTGATATTTTTCGGCATCGGCTACAAGTACGCAACAAGGGGCTACCGCGCCACCGAAATGCTGCGCGGCTCGCTGGACGAGTTACCCTCCATAATCGCACTTCCGCTTATGATAGGGGCCGGGACAATAACGCAGTCCATCCTGATAGGCAAGCATCACACGCCCGTCATGTCATTTTGGATACTTTCGGCGGGCATCGCAGCCAGCATTGTCGTAGTGATTATATTTAGAACAATCCGCGATCATATCCGCCGCCGCAACGAGGCGGTGTTCTACAGGTACGTGAATATTCTTTCGCGTTTGAACGGCCTGCTCATCGGCGCGATATCGACGGAAATGGTCATCACCAGCATCAAGGCCATCTGGAAGGCCTGACGGCCGCGCGAAATATCGCTGCGTTATTTGGCCAATTCGGGTTCACCTTTAAGCCGCAGGACAACGACGGTGTCGACAGGATCAACCGGCTTGTCCGGAAGTTGCACTGTTATGCCATTCTCGTGCGTGGTTGCATCCAGTTTTTTGTTATTCGCCAATAGAGCGGCGCCGATAACCCGGTTCTTCAGCCGGGGCACGTTTAACCTGCCGTTGCCCGGCCACCTGAACACGTGCAGGTAGAGCGTGGTGTTATTACCCCTGGCTTTGGTGGTGATGCGTCCCCAGTCGGGATTGTCTGTCGGGCTGGCGGCGGTGCCGTAAATAGACTCGCCGTTGGCGTCCATCCACTCGCCGATGCCGTTCAGGCGTTTGACGGCCTCGTCGGGAAACGTCCCGTCGGGCTTGGGTCCCACGTTCAGCAGGAAGTTCCCGCCCTTTGAGGCGATGTCGGCCAGTTTGCGGATGAGGTCTTCCGTGCTCTTCCAGCGGTTGTCGTGCTTGTTCCAGCCCCAGTGGCGGTTCATGGTCATGCAGGTTTCCCAGTCCACATTGGGAATGCCGGTGGGGGGGATTTCCTGTTCGGGCGTGCCGAAGTCGCCGCAGTAGGTGCCCTTTTTGGTCAGGCCTTTCATGCCCTGGCGTCCCTTGTCCACGCGATTGTTTATGATGATGTCCGGCTTAAGCGAGCGAACGTAATGGTAGAGGTCCTTGCCGCGCTCGTGAGTCCAGGCGCCTTCCCATTCGCCGTCGAACCACAGCACCGCCGGGTCGTAGTTTTCAATAAGCTCCTTGATCTGCCCTTTCATGTATGAGATGTACTTGTCCATGTCGACCTGGTCGCGCGGCCGGTCTTTTTCCCATTTGCGGGGCGGGTAGTTCGGATGGTGCCAGTCCATAATGGAGTAATAAAAACCGAGTTTGACCCCGTGCCTGTCGCAGGCCTTTTTCAACCGGCCGAGGATGTCGCGTTTATAGGGAGTGGATTCTATGTCGTAGTCGGTAAGTTTACTGGGCCAGAGGCAGAATCCGTCGTGGTGCTTGGAGGTGATTATCATGTACTTCATCCCGGCGCCCCTGGCGGCCCTGGCCCACTTGTCGGCGTCGAACTTCGTCGGGTTGAACTGTTTTACGAACTTATCGTAGGTTTCCATCTGGATTTTTGCGCGGTGGCGAATCCATTCGGCGTATACTTTTTTGCCATTCCACTGGCCTGCGGGTATGGCGTACAGCCCCCAGTGGATGAACATGCCGAATCTGGCGTCGCGCCACCACGCCATGCGGGAGTCCTTCTCGGCCTTGGTTTCCTCGGATGAGGCCGCCGGGCTGCTGCGGGGAATTAAAATTCCAAACAGCATAGATACGGCCAGAGCTAAACTTAACGTGCGCTTCAACGGTGAGTGCATACTGTTTAATATGTTCATCTTGTTTCTCCTATTGTTAAACAAATCGTTTTCACAATCAGCCGTGTCTGATTTTACAACTGTTTTGAAAATAAGCAAGAATATCATGGTCGGCTGGTCGGCCCGCGGCTTTTCTTGCCATCCGGCACGTCAAAGGATATCATAAACCGCCTCATGTGGAAACGTGGCATAATATGTTGTTTTGTATTGGCCCTGTGCGCACAGGTCGCCCTTTGCCGGGGGCGCACCGGAGCGACCAAACCGACAAAACAGCCCCGGCGACAGTGGGGCAAATCCAGGGCGGGTTTGCAGATATCGCTTTCCATGGCCCGCCCGGCGCAGTTCGGCGGGGATATCGTATTCGACCTGGCGCTGCGGAACCGCGGGCGAACACCGGTAGCCCTGGGCAGTCACGAGCGTGCGTTCGTGTGGCTGTTCGTGGTTCAAAAGACAAGCGGCGCCCAGGCGGCATACTTCACCGAAAAAGTGCCGGTATCGGCCGCCGCCTCAAACTGGCCTGCCCGGCTCGGCGACGAAATTGTCCGCCTGGAGGAGATAGACCTCTCCGGCCGGCAGGCATACGTTTACCGCACCGATTACGAACTGGACGCCGGCTATCCCAGCCCGCCCAAGATGCAGCAACTCAACCGCGCCGGTGCGCTGAACGAGATACTCGATCCGCACAAGGCCGCGGCCAAAATGTACCTCTACCTGCCGCGCAGAGACCAGCCCATGCTCATGAGTTCGAACACCATCGTGTTCGAAGTAGCGCCTCCTGCGATGGAGTCATTATCGCCGGCCAGGCGAAAGCAGATGGTTGCAAAACTGATAAAGCAGTTCGATTCCGGCCCGTGGGAGGGCCAGCAGGCCCACGCTGTGGCGGTGAAACTCGGCAGGGGCATCGTGCCCGACCTTATCGAGGCCGTGGGCGACGAAGACCGCAAGGCCTTCTCGCTGATGTGGATAGCTACAACGCTGGCGGACATCGGCGACCCTCGTGCGGCCGGTGCGCTTGCGAAACTGCTGGACCATCCGGACCGAAGCGTGCGTAACGTGGTGGCCTATCACGGCACCAAACTGAAATCAAAAGAACTCGACGCCGCCATCACCGGACGCGCCGGCGACGGCGAGGCCCCCGTGCTTACCGCATGGGCGGTGCGTGGATACGCCGAATTCCGCAAAAAAATGCCGGAAAATCTGCTGGATGTCGCGATAAACAGCGACAACCCGAAGGCGCGGTCGGTCGCCGCCAAGGCGCTTGGCCGGGCCGGCAACGGCCGCAATAGCAGGATGCTGATATCCCTGCTTCGCGACGATGATGAAAACGTCCGCGCCGCGGCCGCGCAGGCGGCGGCACAAGGCGGATACGACAGCAGGCAGATGATAGGCGCACTGATTGAGGCGCTGGACCGTCCCGGTGAAAGGGCCCGGGGCGCGGTGGTGCTGGCGCTGTGCGAACTGACGGAGTACAACGTCCCTTACAACCCGCAGGCCGACCGGAAGGAGAAAAATCAGGCCATACAGGCCTGGAAGCAGTGGTGGGCTAAGAAACGGAACGGCCGGTGACGCGGCACAGAACATGTGCAGAAATCGCTTGCTTGAGACGATGGCGCACCTATAATCAATATGGTTCGAGGGCCTGTAAAGGTTAAATACCGTAATGTCGAGAGAGAAACAGAATCCCATGACGGGTAATACCAAGGCAAAATGGCTCTTCGCGGCGCTGGTGATGATATTGGCCGCTTTTGTTCTGGTGGAGATATCGTTGAGCGAATCTCAAAGCAGCGCAGAATCCGGCCGGCAGGAGCGGCAGCAGGGGCTTTTCGCCGTGTCGGGACAACTTGATGACGACACTTATGGCGTCTTTCTTGTTGACCCGCAAAATGATACAATATGTGTGTATCAGTTTCTGCCGGGCACCAGAAGAAAATTGCGTCTGGTGGCGGCAAGAAATTTTACATATGATGTGCGACTTGACGAATATAATACAGAACCGTCTCCCCGTGAAATCAAGAAACTCGTCGAACAGCACAAACGGATTGACGAGGGCGAGACGGCTCCTTAGTTTGGAGTAGTAAAATGGCCAAGAAAATGTATTACAACGAAGACGAGGCGGCCGAAAAACTCGGCGGTTCCGAAGAGCTCAAGCGGCTCACGGATGAAGGCAAGATACAGTCCTACCGCGACGGCGATAAAAACATGTACAAGGCCGACCAGATCGATTCGCTTAGCGGAGGGGGCCAGGAAGAAGAAGGTCAGGAAGAAGAGATAGAACTCGCTCCCGCGGAGGAAGAAGGCCCCCGGGGCGAAGAGCCCGGAGCGGATTTGTCGCAGGCCGACGAAGAAAAACCTACCGACAAGGAAGACACGGTGATATCCGCCGAGGGCGTCAGTATATTTGACGCCGATGACCTTGACATAGAACCGGCCGACCCGATGGCCAAAACGCAGGTTGCGCCTTCTATGGAAGACCAGGTGGCCATCGAGGGCGCCGGCAGCGGTTCGGGCCTGCTGGACCTGACGCGCGAAAGCGATGAGACATCGCTCGGCGCCGACGTCCTGGAGCATATAGAAGAAGAAGGGCCCGAGGAACAGCCCTACGAAGAAGTCGGAGAAGAAATAGCCGCCCCCCAGCCGGCGGGCCGTCCGGCCGCGGCGCCGGTAGAGCAGGTGGTGTATGCCGAGGAGCTGACCGCCTCCAGCGGACTTTTCCAGGCCCTGGCGGGAGTGTGTGCGGTAGCGGCCGTCCTGTTTGTGCCGGTTGCGCTTGCGGCCATGATGAGCGTGCTGCCGGGCTATCTGGAGTGGATGGCCGGCAACACCATTGTTATACTTGCGTGTTTGATAGCACTGTCCGGAATAGCCGGTTTTGTGGGCTGGTTCCTTGCAAAGTCCGCCGTTGACAGACAGTCAGCTATGAGAAGGTAAGGGCGATATCCGCCCACATTGAAATTATCGTTGAATTGTCGTAACAGAAGAAAGGGTGACCCATGAAGATAATGGCAGCAGTAGGCAAGAGCGTCGTGGTACTGGCCGCACTTTTGGTAGTCAGCGGCTGCGTTTCCAAGTCGGAACTCGATGATTGCAGGGCGGCCAACCGCCGTAAAGAAGAGCAACTCAAGAAGGTTAACCAGACGCTCGAAAGCGTCAGGATGGAAAACCAGCAACTCCAGAGCGAACTCTCCGATGCGCGAAGTTCTCTCGACGCCGCCCAGCAGGAGCTGGCCGTTCTGGAGGATGCGCATTCGCAGCTTCAGAGCGACTTCGACGAGCTGGCCAAAAAGTATAAGGACGCCATGCAGGCGGACTGGCCGAAACCCACCGGCGTGCGGCTGCCGGCCGAAGTCGACAAGGCGCTTCAGGATTTCGCCGAAGCGAATCCGGACCTGGTGGAATATTTGCCCGAGTACGGCATGGTCAAACTCAAAGCCGACCTGACCTTCGAGCCGGGCAAGGACAATGTGCGTGACAGCGCCAAGTCGGTGCTGAAGGATTTTGTGCAGATTGTCCGGTCGGACGAGGCCAAAAAGTTCCATATATACGTGGCCGGCCACACCGACAATATGCCCATAGCCAAGCCGTCAACCAAACGACGCCATCCCAACAACTGGTACCTGTCGGTCCACCGTGCGGTGGCCGTGCAGGATGTCGTCCAAAGCGCGGGGCTCGACCCCGACCGCATCGGCGTGCTGGGCTTCAGCAAGTATCACCCCGTTGTGCCCAATAAGCCCGGCAATAAAGGCCATCGCCTCAACCGCCGGGTGGAGATATGGATTGTTCCGCCCGACAGATTCCTTACAGGAGCGGGCGAGGTGGAATCTTCTTCCGTGGAAGAGTCACCCGTTAAATAGACGCCGTTACAGGTATGATAGACGCATGAGACCCCGGTCACAATTGGGCCGGGGTCTTTTGCAAACTGGAATTTAATGTTATCGAAGATCGCCAAAACCCTGCCGAAGCTTCCAGTAAGCACCTGGACCGGCATCGTGCTTCTGGGGCTGGTTGTGATATACGTGGGGGTCGCCTCGGTAATGCTGTATCTGCCCGAGGATGAGCTTGTAAGCTACACCGGCATGGGCAGGGAGAAACTGTTCACGGTTATTCTGGACGCCCCCGCAACCACCGGCGGGGCGTACGGCCACCCCATTTTGCTTGCGCTGGTGGCCGCCCTGTGCGCGAATATGTTCCTGGCCACGCTTGTGCGCATCAGGCCTTCTTTTGTCAATGCAGGCGCGTGGATAAGCCACATGGGCGTGATAGTGCTGGCCGTCGGTTCGCTGTGGTACGCCTCGGCGAAGATCAGCGGCGATTGCGCCTCCGCAAGGGTCCGCGGCGGGTGGACGCCGATAAATCACGTGTATCTTCCCGACAAGTACTCGCTTTACATTCTGGGCGCCGACCGCAGCCGGACACGGCAGGTGGAAATTGAAGGCATAGGCCGCGGCGTGGATGACTCGCAGCCGACCGCTCCCGTGGTGAAAGTTCCCGGCGGCCTGAAACTGCGGGTGCAGGATTATTTTCCCTCGGCCAGGATAGAGCAGCAGTGGAAAGACGATAGTCCCAACCCCGCACCCGCCGTTCTCGTTCACATATCGGATTCCGGACATGGGCGCAACATTTTGCTCTGCCCTGTGTACGCCAGCAAGCGGCGATTCTTCAACCGCCGTTACGAGATAAGATATAATCCGTCCTCGCCACAGATCGAGGCCACGCCGCCGCACGACATGGTTGTGATTACGGGTACCGGTAAAAACAACATATCGATGGTGATAAAGCGGACCGACGGCCGGCGGCAGGCGCTGAAGATGCCGGTGGGCGAAGAAGTTCAGGCAAAACTCGGCGACGATAAAATCGGCCTGGAACTGCTGCGTGTTTATACCCATGCCCGGTGGGCCAGCCGGGCGATTCCGGTAAGCGAGGACCATCCGGGCGCGAGGCCGGCCATTCGAGTGGGGCTCGAACTCGGCGACTGGAGCAGCACGAGCGACCTGCCTCTGCAGGGTTACGCGCACCTGAGGCCGTTTCAGCTCGTTGAGGTGCCGGGAGGGCGGGTTGTCTATCTGAACTTCGCGCGGCGGCGTGTGTCGCTGCCGGCCACGGTGCAAATCACCGATGCGCAGTTCCTGACCTATCCCGGCATGGCCATGCCCAGGGATTACGTCTGCGACGTTCTGCTGTACAAAGACGAACGGGAAAGCCGGACGAAAATCAGTCTTAATAATCCCCTTCATGTCGGCCCGTTCCAGCTGAGCCAGAACACGTGGCGACCGGCCGGCAATCCTCGCCCGCAGCAGATAATACTCGGCGCCGCAACCCGGCCGGCGCTGCCGATAATATGGACCGGCTGCGCCATGGTGGTGGCCGGCTTCCTGTACGCCTTCTACGTCAAGCCGATTATCCTGCGACGGAGGCGCGACAAAAAATCATGAATCGCATATTTTTAATCCTGACGGTTACTGTTTCGTTCGCCGCGGCTGCCGGCGCGGCGGAACTGTTCGACGAGGAGACGGTGGAATTTGCCCGGCAGGTGGACGCCGAGGCGCTTTCGACCACGGCCGTGCAGTACAAGGGCCGCGTGGCGATATTCGACACGCCGTCGCGGGATGAGTTCGGCAGAATTTACGGACAGGCGCCGCCGGCCGATGTGTCTCCGGCCGTTGCGTACGCCGAACTGATAATCAACGCCGGCGATTATCTCGACAAGCCCCTGATTTACATCAAGGAAAAGGAGATGCGGGGATATGTTTCGCGCCATCTGCCGCAGGCATACGCGGCCGAATTCGACCGCACCAACCGCCTCCGGCCGGTTCTGCTGATAACCGCTTCCGGCATCGAGAGACTGCTGAACCGCAATCGCGTAACCACCGAGCAGATCGACTCGGCGGATTTGCATCGCCGCATAGGCGAATTGCTGCCGCTGATGGGACGGATGGGCCAGATGGGCGAGTATCGCGTTCCGCAAAACCGCCTCAGCGAACGCATCGGCGCATTTCTGAGGGCGGACACCAGGATAGGCGTTATTTCCGCCGAAGGGCAGTGGTCGCCGTGGGCCGACGCCATGGCCGCCGATAACGAACAGGGCGAATTACTGACGTCGCTGGTGGAGGCGTGGCGGGTGAGAGATGCCGAAAAGGTCAATTCCCTAATCGACCGGCTGCGGCAGTCTCAGCGCCGCCTGGCCGAAGCCGGTGACATGAAACTGCCTTCCGGCACGGTCCGCCGGCTGGAGTATTTATACAACCGCACGTACAAGGGCTCGGTGGTGTTCGCCGGCTTCGCCGTGTCGCTGGTGATTTTTGTGCTGGCGGTTGGCACGCGGCGACGGTGGCCCAGACGGGCGGGTATGTTTGTGCTGGGGCTCTCGACCGCCGCTCTGCTGGCCGGAATAATCGTGCGATGGGTGCTGTCGGGCCGGCCGTGGTACCTGCCGCCGATAATGAACCAGTTCGAGAGCGTGGCCGGCTCGGCCGCCCTGGGCGGGCTCATCGCATTCGGAATCGAACTGCGGCAGCGCCGCAATTACGTGGGGCTGGCGGCCGCGTTCTACGCCACGGTGGCGATGCTGTTCTGTTTCTTCGTGCCCGAGCGAATGGGGGCGGATATCTCGGCCAAACACGGCATACTCAACTCGCCCATCATGGCCGTTCACGTTTCTGTGATAATCGTCGGCCATGCCCTGGCGGGAATGGCGCTGGTGCTGTCGCTGATTTACGTCCTGTCGGCGCTGGTGCGTCGCATAAAAGGCCCCGTTGCCCAACGCAGCGAGGCGGCGGATTCGATAGACGCCTGCAACCTCATCGTGGCGCGCCTGGCGTGCTGGACCGTCATCGCCGGCACAATTCTTGGTGCGTGGTGGGCGGACTTTGCCTGGGGCAGGTGGTGGGGATGGGACCCCAAGGAGACCTGGGCGCTGATTACCGGAGTAATTTTCGTGGCCGCCCTGCACGCCCGCGACGCATCCCGGCCGAGGCGCCGCGCAATGGTCACCGCAATCGGTTGCATACTGGCGGGGGCGGCAATGCTGTTTAACTGGGTCTTCGTGAACTATATACTCACCGGCCTGCACAGCTACAGCTGATGAGTTTCGTTAATATTTGAAGCGTGTAGGGCGCGCAACTTAGGCCCGAAGGGGCCGGGTTGCACGCGAATTCTATAAATAGATGAGTAATGTTAGTTGACTTCCGCGTGCAAGACCTCCCCGGTGGGAGAACTTGCACGCCCTGCTTCGGTTCACATTTTGTCGATGATCGCCTGGGCCATTTCCTGCGTGCCGACGGCGGTGGGGTCGTCGCGGTGGGGCTTCATGTCGTAGGTGACATTATCGCCGCCTGCGATAACCGCGGCCACGGCGTCTTCGAGGCATTTTGCGGCCTGATCTTCGCCCAGGTATTCGAGCATCAGTTTGCCCGAGAGGATAAGCGCGGTGGGGTTGACCTTGTTCATGCCCTTGTACTTGGGCGCGCTGCCGTGCGTGGCCTCGAAGACCGCGCTGTTTTCGCCGATGTTCGCTCCCGGCGCCACGCCCAGGCCGCCGACCAGCCCGGCGGACAGGTCGGAAATAATGTCGCCGTAGAGGTTCGGCAGCACCATCACGTCGTAAAGTTCGGGCTTCTGCACCAATTGCATGCACATGTTGTCGATGAGGCGCTCCTCGAACTCGATGTCGGTGTATTCCTTCGACACTTCCTCGGCGACCGCCTTGAAGAGCCCGTCGGTATGCTTCATGATGTTCGCCTTGTGCACGGCGGTCACTTTACTGCGGCCGCGCGAGCGGGCGTAATCGAAGGCGTATTTGACTATCCTGCGGGTGTTCTCCTCGCTAATGGGCTTGATTGAAACGCCGGTTGTGTTTTTGCCCGTTACAATTTTTCTGTCCGTCGAGATGCGGTTGATGTGTTCGATAAGGTCGGCCGTTTCGTCCGTGCCCTTCTCGAACTCCACGCCGGCGTAGAGGTCCTCGGTGTTTTCGCGGACGACCACCAGGTCGATATTATCGTACTTGCTCCGCACGCCGGTGTAGGATTTGCACGGCCGCAGGCACGCGTACATGTCCAGCGTCTGCCGCAGCAGCACGTTGACCGAGCGGAAACCCGTGCCGATGGGCGTGGTGATGGGGGCCTTCAGCGTGGCGTCGGAGTTGCGCACCGACTCGAGCGTTTCCTCCGGCATGGGCGTGCCGGCCGTCTCCATAATGTCGACGCCGGCGGCGCACTTGCGCCACTCGATGCTTCCCGCGCCGTCCGTTTTTTTCAGAGCCGCGTCGACGCACTTTTGAGCCGCCTCGGCCAGTTCGGGTCCGGTTCCGTCGCCGGTTATCAGTGTAACTTTGTGTTCCATGTTTGTGTCCTCTCAGTGGGTTTCGGTGAGCCGGAGATACTAACATTGTTACGCTGCCGCGTCAACGTTGCCGAAGGAGTCGGATGTTAAGAGATTTTGAAGTTTCCAAAATTCCTTGCCACTATCGTATCGCGCTGTATATTAGAAATACGTTATACGACTGAACCGTACGGGGAGAAAGAGCAGGATTATGTGATGTCTGCGGTCGATGGAAGTGCATTAGGCAGCAACGTTCTGGTGCTGAATAAGCATTATGCGGCCGTTCGCGTGGTAAGCGCACGCCGGGCGTTCTGCATGCTGTTTAAGCGAATCGCGGAAATAATTTCCGTCGGGGACGAGTCTTACCAGTCTTATGATTTCGAATCCTGGCGGGAACTGAGCGAGTTCCGCGCCAAGTACCAGCGGGAGCATCACGAGTGGGTGCAGTGCGTGAAGTTCGAACTGGCCGTGCCGCGAGTCATCCGCCTGCTGTTCTACGACCGCCTGCCGCGGCGCGCGGTCAAGTTTACGCGCCGCAACATATACGCCCGCGACGGCAACCGCTGCCAGTACTGCGGGCGGAAGTTCTCGACCTCCGAACTGTCACTGGACCACGTTACACCCCGCAGCCAGGGCGGACGGAGCACGTGGGTGAACATCGTCTGCTGCTGCACGCGCTGCAACGTGCGCAAGGGCGGGCGGCGTCCGGCCGAGGCCGGCATGAAACTCATCAACAAGCCCGTCAAGCCCAAACGCTCGCCCGCGCTTACGCTGCGCCTCAGCAGCGAAAAGTATGCGTCGTGGAAACAATTCCTCGACAACGCATATTGGAACGTCGAACTGCGCGATTAACGCATGTTCGTGCGATACCTTAGGCCGGCGGCGCTGTTTCCAATTACCAGGAGAATGCGAATGAACTTTAAAAAGATTTTTATGCGTACTGCACCTGCGATTGTGTGTGTT
The DNA here is from genome assembly GCA_964472875.1 of uncultured Planctomycetaceae bacterium. GTDB lineage: Bacteria > Planctomycetota > Phycisphaerae > SM23-33 > SM23-33 > CAYYMD01. Next base: position 2,198 of record CAYYMD010000014.1, on the reverse strand, counting down.
GGCATATTGCTGGGCCTTCAGGCCTCATGCGGCGCCGTGGACAGGCAGTATAAAAGACGCCACCAAAAAGTTATTTCCAAAATCGTCGACGGGAAAATAAAACAGGCCCTGGCGGACCTGGAAAATTTGCGCCAGGCCGCGCCGGACGATCCCGAGACGCACTTCTGCTACGCCGTCGCCTACGCCTCGGACAAGCGAATTGACAAGGCCATGGCGCACGTGAAGAAGGCGCTGGATGCGGGGCTGCCTTTCGGACGCTTCCAGGCCGGGCCGAGGGAATTGCTGGACCCGCTGGCCGAAAGCGAGGAATTCGCTGAACTTGCGGCCGGGCATTCTCCGCTTATCCACGGGCCGATGGTCGGCGACATCACCGACTCCGGCGCGAAGTTCTGGATTCGCACGGCCGGCCCGGCGGAGTTCCGCGTGGAACTGATGGAAATAGTTTACGGCGGCGAGCCGAAGAAGATTAAGTCGCCCACGGTGCAAACCACGGCCGAGAGCGACTTCACCGCCGTGGCGGAGGTCAAGGGACTGTCGCCGAATTCCATCTATGCCTGCGACGTGGTGGGCAATCTCACAGGAGCAAAAAAGCGCGCGTTCAGTAAGTCGCTTCGCGGTTTCAGGACGTTCCCGCCGGCCGGCAAGGGCGGGCGGTTCTCGGTGGTATTCGGGGGCGGGGCCGGATACACACCCAAATATGAGCGGATGTGGAACACTATCGGCTCGCACGACCCCATCGCAATGTTGCTGCTGGGCGACAACGTTTACATAGACGCTCCCAAAGATCCCGCGCGCCAGCGATACTGCTATTACCGCCGCCAGTCCCGGCCGGAGTGGCGCAAACTCGTGGCCGCCACGGGCGTCTACGCCATCTGGGACGACCACGACTTCGGCACCAACGACTGTTCCGGCGGCCCGAAGATCGACTCGCCGCCGTGGAAGCGCAAGGTCTGGAACGTCTTCCGGCATAACTGGGTCAACCCGTCCTACGGCGGGGGCAGGGAACGGCCGGGGTGCTGGTTCAGTTTCAACATAGGCGACGTGGAGTTTTTCATGCTCGACTGCCGCTATTACCGCGACGACAAGGCAAACCCGCCCGACATGCTCGGCGACGTGCAGGAGGCCTGGCTGAAGAAGCAACTGAACGCCTCCCGGGCCACGTTCAAGGTCATCGCCTCCTCGGTCCCAATGGCCGAGGGCACCAAGCCCGGCTGGGGCGGCAGGGACACGTGGGACGGTTTTGTAAAGCAGCGTGAGCGGATATTCTCGTTCATCGAGGAAAACGCCATCAGCGGCGTGTTCATAATCTCGGCCGACCGCCACCGCAGCGACGCATGGCGAATCGAGCGGCCGGGCTACGACCTGTACGAGTTCGAGAGTTCGAAACTCACCAACATCCACACGCATCCGGTGATGGGCGGCGCGCTGTTCGGCTACAACAAAAAATGCTCATTCGGCCTGCTGAAGTTCGACACCATGGCCGACGACCCGAACGTCACCTACTCGATAATCAACATAGACAACGAGAAAATACACGAGATGAAACTGAAACTTTCGCAGCTTAAGGCACGGTAGAGCCGCCCCGGTGCCGCGAAAAAAATCAGTCGCGGTGTGCCAAACCGCGAAATTTTTGTTTGACAACGGTCGCAGCCGGTGGTATTATCTCATTTTTGATGGGCCGGTGTCGGCGGAGAAGGGTTCTTCGCGTCGCCGGCGAAGCGGGATTGCATCCGCTTTCGTTTGCAGCTTATTCCTGGCTTTCCCATGTTGACTGATTTGCGTTCACATCGGGTTTGAACCGCTTGGATGAACGATGCTTGCGAATCCAGCGTGCTAAACTTTTTAAAGGAGTCATTAAAATGGCTAAAGGTACAGTGAAATGGTTCAACGATTCCAAGGGTTTCGGATTTATCGAAACCGAAGAAGGCGGCGATGTGTTCGTTCACCAGAGCGACATCCAGGCCGAGGGATTCCGTTCCCTCGACGAGGGTGAGGCCGTAACCTTCGACATCGAGCAGGGCGAAAAAGGCCCCCGCGCGGTTAACGTAGCGAAGGAAGGCTAACCAGCCGGAAAGTTAAACCAGAACGCCGCCCCGCTACGGGGCGGCGTTCTTTATGCGCTTATTGATTTTTAAATAAAGTCTCCTGTCTTCAACGCGCCTCTGAAAATCGTTTGCAAGTCTCTATTTTACAAGGGC
>CAYYMD010000013.1:0-58450 GCA_964472875.1 uncultured Planctomycetaceae bacterium | reverse complement strand
ACCCGTTATCCGCCGCGTGGAAAAACTCCTCGCGGCATAAAATCGGTCAGTATGACTAAAAATGACTTGATCAGGAACGCCTTTGTCATAGATACTCCTGCGGCCTCGGTTGGGTCTGGACGTCTGCTTTGCGCATCCGTATCATTTGTGGGAGCATGGATTGAATGAGCACACCAATCCCGGCGCGCCGGGACTGAAGTGATGCGGTAATGATTTCGTTGGTGTTGCGTTTCGGAGTTTAGGCCGTGGAACAAAATGACAAGAAAGGGTAATTGATGACCGGTTTGGATTTCACCGTAATCGGATTGTACTTCGTAATCCTGATGGCGGTGGTATGGTGGTCCTCTAAAAGGCAAAACACCTCGGCAGATTATTTTCTGGCCGGACGCAATATCGGATGGTTCGCAATCGGCGGCTCGCTGTTCGCCTCAAATATCGGCTCGGAACACATAGTCGGATTGGCGGGCTCCGGGGCGTCAAACGGTCTGGCAATGGCCCACTGGGAGATGCACGCATGGGTTATGCTTTTACTGGGCTGGGTGTTCGCTCCCTTCTACTATCGGTCAAAAGTATTCACCATGCCGGAATTCCTGGAAAAGCGATTCAGTTCGAATGTGCGCTGGGTTCTTTCGGTGGTGTCGCTGGTGGCTTATGTATTCACAAAGGTATCCGTAACCGTTTATGCCGGGGCGCTGGTTTTCGAAACCCTTCTGCCTGAAATACACATCACCTTATTTGGGAATGTATGGGGACCTTTCTGGATAGGCGCTTTCGCTACAGTGATACTGACCGGCATCTATACGATATTCGGCGGTTTACGGGCCGTGCTCTACACCGACACGGCACAGACGATAATACTCCTGGTAGGAGCGTTTTTCATAACCTTCTTCGGCCTCAGGGCCCTTGGCGGCTGGGGCGAGCTGCAGTCGATTTGCAGCCGGCGCGCTTCCGACATGTCGCTGTGGCGCCCCCTGGTGCAGGAAGGTTCAAACCTGCCGTGGTGGAAAAATCCCGCATTTCCATGGCTTGGAATTATAATTGCTTCGCCTATCATCGGTATCTGGTACTGGTGCACGGACCAGTACATAGTGCAGCGAACACTGGCCGCAAAGAACCTGACTATGGCGCGACGCGGCGCGCTGTGGGGCGCTTTTCTTAAAGTATGGCCGGTCATGGTGTTCATTGTTCCCGGCATGATCGGCTGGGCGCTGCACCACAAAGGCATTATGACACTTCCCCCCAAGGTGGTCGACGGCAAAGTCGTGGCCGCCGTAGACGGCGACCAGGTATTCGCCACAATGGTAATGAATCTTCTTCCGGCCGGCCTGCGCGGACTGGTGGTCGGCGGTTTGCTGGCAGCGCTGATGAGTTCGCTCTCGTCTCTTTTCAATTCGTGCGCATCGCTGTTCACCGTCGACATCTACGAAAAAATCAACCCTAACCAGTCCGAAAGGCATCTGGTGACGGTAGGGCGCGTGGCCACCACTGTTATCGTGCTGCTCGGGATGGCGTGGATACCGGTCATGTACAAGGTGGCAGGCGGCGGCCTCTACAAATACCTACAGAGCGTGCAGGGTTACCTCGCCCCGCCGATTACCGCGGTGTTCCTGCTTGGCCTGTTCTGGAAACGGATAAATGCCCGGGGCGCCTTGTGGGGGCTTGTCGTCGGCTTTGTGCTCGGAATGGCCAAACTCACCATTCAGGCCAATTACGGCACAATCGAGTCGCTCAAAATATCCGAGCCGGCTTTCCTTGCCGCCATCGGTGATTTTAACTTCCTGTACGCCTCAGGCGTACTGTTTGTAATCAGCATTGTGGTGGTTATCGGAGTCTCCCTCACCACAAAGGCCCAGGACGAATCATCCATCGAAGGGCTTACTTACGCCTCGCTGGACAAGAAGGCCATCCGGGCCACGGTTCATAAATTCGACGTGATCCTGACGGCCGTAACACTTGCACTAATTGTAGGCATGTATCTCTACTTTAGTTTCTGGCTGTGATAAATACGCTAACCGACGGTAAAAAGCCCGGATGAGATTTATTTGCTCTGCCGCGACGCCAAAGCGGATAAAAAATGCATTGGACTGATAGTGTGGATGCATACGTTCAGCGCCGCCAAAATATGGATTGCGGGCTTGTTGCACTCAAAATATCACAGACCCACCTGCATACACAATTAGGGCCAGACATTGCCTGCTGTGAAAGCGAAACATGGCCGGCGCCAATCCAACGCTCGACGCCGACAATCATCATCTCGGCCGATGGCTCGACATTACCAATGAGGCGATCAAGAAACTTATGTAAACGTCGTCTCATCTATAATTTGCCCAAAACATACAGTGTTTACCCTACACAAGAATCGCTATCACAAGAATTTATAGTGAATATTTGCCGACTTTTTAAACAGCATGCTCACATCGGCCGATAAAACAAGGTGCAAAACCGATCGCAACTGGGTCCGGGGGTCGGTTCAGGAGAGCAGTAATGAGCAAAGCCACGTCCCCCGTTCTAATCGTCGACGATGAGCCCGAAGTCTGCCAACTAATTGAGTATATACTCAAGGAGGCCGGCCTGGAATGCCGAACGACCACCGACCCGGCCGAAGCCAGAGGTTTAATAACCAATAATGATTTCTCCGTAATGGTCACCGACGTAGCCACCGGTAAAATCACCGGCCTGGACCTGTTGGCATTTGCAAAGCAAAACCGCCCCTCGTGCAAAGTTGTGTTGGTTACGGGTGTCCCGAACACACAATACCTCAGCGAGGCATTGCGTTTGGGGGCCTACGACTACATCGAGAAGCCCTTCGACAGAGAGGCGCTTACAGATACGGTCGTCAATGCGGTAAACAACGGCCATAAGCGAAACCCGCTGCTGAGCAAGGTCACTACCGCCGTGCGCGAGCGGGCTGTTTACAAGCACGCCTGCATGGACAGCACCCGCGCGCTTGTTCGTGCGGCCGAGGCGAAAGATCCATATACCCGCCGACACAGCGAACACGTTACGGATTACGCCGTGGCCATCGCCACACTGGCCGGCCTGGACACGCAATATATTGAGAACATTCGAGTGGCTTCTTTCGTCCATGATATAGGCAAAATCGGCGTGCCGGATGACATACTCATCAAGCCGGGCCCGCTGACCGACGAGGAATTCGAGTTTATACGCAGGCACCCGGCCCTGGGGTCCGACATCATCAATGAAATACCGGTGTTCAAATGCGAGGCCGAACTCGTGCGGCATCATCATGAAAGGTGGAACGGGCGCGGTTATCCCGACGGTCTGGTTGGAGAAAATATTCCGCTCGGCTCGCGTGTAATACACGTAGCCGACGCCATAGACGCGATGCTCTCGCCCCGCAGCTACAAGGAAGCATACGGACTGGATAGGGTTCTGGTCGAACTAAATAACTGTTCGGGTACACAATTTGACCCGAAGATAGCCGCCACTGCCGCCAAATGGTGCCGCGACAACCGCCGCGAAATCTCAATCATCCGCGCGGCTTAAAACAGGTGGGATAGAGTATGGCGAAAAACTGTCGGCCATACCCCGAGTAAATATCTGCCCATAAGTAAAAGATGCATCCGGCAGCCCCATGACAAAAATAATACGACCTCACTTAGCCGCCACCTGTTTCACGCGGGCCAGAAGTCCCTCTGCCGTAAAGGGTTTTTGCAGGATTTTATCGGCGATTTTTTCCAGGCCGCGGCGGGCTAATTCATCCCCGACGTAACCGGATATATATAACACACGGATATTGGGGTGCATATCCAGTATTCGGCGGGCCAGTTCCACCCCGTTCATGCCGGGTACAACCACATCAGTTATGAGCATGTCAGGAACGTAATCCGACTCTTTTAGAATCCGCATGGCCTCATCGGCCTTTCGGGCCTCCGCGACTTCGTAACCGGCTTCCTTCAGTATGGCAGAAATTATTTGCCCCACGGCCGGTTCATCCTCGACAAGCAGTATTTTCCCCCCGTCCCGGACTTCTGCGGGAATTTCCCTGTTGCGCAGGTAAGTCTTTTCTTCCCGTTTCCTTTCTGCCATTTCCTCTTCTAAACACGGGAAATACATGCGGAACTCCGTTCCCTTACCCTTCTCGCTGAGACACTCGATAATGCCGCCGCTCTGTTTTACAAAGCCGTAAACCATCGACAGCCCCAGCCCCGTGCCCCTGTTAACTTCCTTGGTGGTGAAGAACGGCTCGAATGCGCGTTCACGCGTTTGCTCGTCCATGCCCTCGCCCGTGTCGCTGACAGATATTGCCAGGTACCTGCCCGGTTCGGCTTCTTCGAACTGTTCGGTGAATTCCTCGCCGAGTTCCATGCAGCCGATCCAGATGATCAGTTCGCCGCCGTCGGGCATCGCATCCCTGGCGTTTATGGCCAGGTTTAAAATCGTCTGCTGGAATTGTCCCGGGTCTATATATGCCTCACAGCTTCCATAGCCCCGTGACATCTTCAATTTGATGTCCTCCCCGATTATCTTTTGCAGCGGTTTGGCCAATTCCCTCACCAGAGGCGCGGGATCAACAACCTTCGGCCGGAGCACCTGCTTTCGCCCGAACGCCAGCAGTTGTTCCGTCAGCCGGGCGGCGCTGTCACAGGCCTTGATAATCTCATCGAATTTGTCTTGCGCACCGGGCCGGGCTTCCTGGTATGCCTCTTTTGACAGGATTTGCGCGTACCCACGGATTACCGTCAACTGGTTGCGGAAGTCGTGTGCAATCCCCCCGGCCAACTGGCCTACCGCTTCCATCTTCTGCGCCTGAAGCATCTGTTCCTGAAAATGCTTCTGTTGCGTAATATCAACGCCATAAATATTTACGTAGTTATCATCCGTTATGGGCGCATAGTGGAAAGCGAACGTTTTCTCACCGGATACCACTTCCCTTCTTTGAACGCATTGCAGCCGCAGCGCCGTTGCAGCCGCCTCGCGCCAGTCCTCGGGCGCCGTCGTGCCCACCCTGCTTCCCAGTTCTACAAGCAGTTTCATAGCCGCCGGATTGGCATAGAAGATTTTCCCGTCGGCGCCGATCCGCAGGACGGGATAAGGATTTTCGGACGGGAAGCGTGCAAGTTCCCTTATCGCCTCTTCGGCCTGCTTGCGTTCGGTTACATCACCTATGTAGCCCTCCAGTATGTCCGTTCCGTCCTTTTCACGCCCCACGCACGAGCCGTGCTCCCACACCCATTTTTCATCACCATTTCGTGTTTTTATGCGATACTCTATCCGGAAATCACGATTGTCGGCTATTGCCTCTGATACGGCATCCCGCACCATGTCACGGTCGTCGGGATGTATTAGCGATTCGTATAACACGCCCTCAGGCCGCGTGAACTCCTCAGGCGTATAGCCGGTAAGTTTTTTGCAGCCGGCACTTATGAAATCCATGGGCCAGCCCGCCTTGCACGAACACCGGTAAGCAAGGCCGGGCAGATTCTCCAGGAGCGTCTCGAAACGTCTTCGGCTGTTTTCGGCGATACGCTGGGCATGTTTACGCTCGATTGTAGCAGTCAGTATCTGCGAAATAGAGTTGAGAATAGTGATATCTTCCTGCGGCCAGGATCGCTTACTGACGCATTCGTCAAAACCCATAAATCCGTAGTAGAGGCCTTTCACAAACAGTGGCACAACCAATATCGAGATTATGCCCTGAGGCCTGAGTATCTCCTTTGTCGCTTCGTCCGGGATATCCTCTATATCCTCGAAGCAAATCTGTTTGCCGTTTTTCAATATGTCCACCCACCAGGGGGCGCCGCTGGCCGGCACATTCTGAAGGTTTTCCTTTTGAGCAGATATACCTTCGGCGACCCATTCAAAAGTGTTGTCCATGGTGTCGCTTTCGTGATTGTGTTTGAAAATATAGACACGACTGACCTTCAAACCTTCACCCAATATCTGCAGGCACTCATCCTGAAAGGCATCGGGATCCTCTGCCTGGGCTGTAAGGGATGAGATGCGTGAAAGCAGTTGTTCGTAATTCAACCTGGTACGTAACCGCTCCTCGGCCTGTTTGCGGTCGGTTATGTCCCTCCAGACGGTATAAAACACTTGCTCCCCTATTTCGGGCATGTGCATAAGAGATACGTCAACAAATAATTTATTCCCGTCTTTGTCCTGATGAACCCATTCGAAGCGATGAGAACCTTTTTGCCTGGCCTCTTCGATTAACTGCTCCGCCTTATCACGGGATTCCTTTCCGTCGGGCTGTATTGGTGGCGATATGTCCCAGGGTGTTTTGCCGATTAAATCCTTTTTGTGATCGTAGCCGAGAAATTGCACGGTCGCTTCGTTGGCATCCGTAAATCGGTAACCATCCAGTATCAGGCAAGAATCAGATGATTGTTCGAAAAGTCTTCTGTACCTGGCTTCGCTTTCCCAAAGGGCCTCTTCCGCCCGCCTTGTTCGGCCGTTTGTAGATTTGTTCGTCATCTGTCGCATCCTCGTACTTGTTTACGTAGCAACGGGCCCGACTGTGGACAAATAATCGAGCGGGCATTCCAACCTTGTCACAAATGCATTTTCCATAACCGGACATGTAAAATTTTATTCTGAAATTATTCTGCTAATTAATTATATCGCTTAACGGATTCTTAATCTTGATAATTTTTCGGTTCTGCGAAATTACGGTGTTTTGGTCGTATATGCCGGGTTTGTTCGGCAAAATAAATAGATTATCTAAATTTGTGCATGCGAGTGATGCGATAGAGATACCTAAAGAGTTGTAAACTAATCACCTTAATGCTATAATTACCGTTGACACTGTTAACAAATTTTCCATTGCCTGTGGGTTCGCCGCGGTAGTGAGATTGGAAGTAACATTTGCGTTTGTGGTGACCTTCCGGCAATTATTTGACATGTTGGAGTATCAGCCGGATAACAAGTGAGTTCTGCGGGCTCGATGCCCGCGAAAGGAGCAGCAACCATGAAAGCGTTGTTGAAAGATGTTGATAAAACGCTGCGCGGAAAGTATGTCCTGATAGTCGATGATTACGAGGAAATCGCACAGATGCTAAAGGATGAGTTCGAAAGCCACGGGGCGGCGGTAACCCCGGCCGTGACGGGTAAGGATGCGATGTTCATGCTCGCATTCGGACGGTTCGATTTGGTTATCCTCGACCTTGTCATGCCAAGCATAGACGGGTGGAATATCATCAGATTTCTGCGTCACTTCCGTGCTGCAATGATGGGCCACCTCATAATTCTAACCGGTGACAGGTATCGCCATTCCACGAGAGAGTGGCTCAGGCAAACAAATCTGCCGATTGTATACAAACCATTCAAACTCGAAGAGATTCTCGACGCCGCTTGTCGGCTCGTCATTTAATAATCGGATATCCTGCCACAATCCCTTCCGGCCTCCCTGGCGGCAGAGACGGCTTTGTCGGCATCCTCGTACTTGTTAACTAAAGCAACAGATACCCGCCCAGGGAGCTAACGTAGGGCTGGTATTTCAAATCTACCAAATATGCATTTTCCGCACCCGGCCATATAAAGTGTTTCCTGTAATTCATTCTACTAATCATTGTATCTATTAGTGGGCTTTTGACTATAAGAATTTACAATATGTCAAATTATAGAGTTTGGTTCGTATATTTCGGCTCCTTATACGGCCAAATGTTGGTGTGGCTGTGAACCAGCGAAAAATCAGTGACCGCTCTTTGGGGTAGGATTTCTGACCGGAGTTGTATGAGAAAACAAAACCTTGGGTCTGTCCCTGTATTTTCACGTCCACTGGAAAAATCGGCGCATACCTGCTATTTTTGTTGCTTCCCACGGGAGTGGTTTTTGCGAAACATGATAAGGATGACGTAATGATACATCTGTACTGGAAGAACGCCACGGACAAGGCAGTCGGCGAAAAACACGGACTGACCGCCGGCGAACTGGCCGAGGTCGAACCGGCCATAACCAGGGCCTATTCGACCGTTATGGAACAGAGCACCCGCGGCAAACTCGGCTATACCGAGCTGCCGACCCACGCCGATTACCGTCGCCAGGTAAGCGAGATGGTCGAGCGCTTCCGCCCGGGCACGACCGACCTGGTCATCCTGGGCATCGGCGGCAGTGCGCTTGGAAACATCGCCCTGCAAAGCGCGCTGAACCCGTCGACGTATAACCTGATGTCCGACCGCAAGCGCGGCGGCCCGCGGCTGTTCGTGATGGACAACGTCGACCCGGTGGCATTCGACGACGTGATGCGCTTGCTGGGGCGGCGGCTGAAGTCCACTGTCTTCAACGTAATATCCAAATCCGGCCGCACGGCCGAGACGGCCGCCCAGTTCATGATCGTCCGCAAACTGCTCGAAAAGCGCCTCGGCAACGACTACGCCGGGCGCATTGTGGCCACCACCGATCCCGAATGCGGAACGCTGTGCGAGATAGCCGACGCCGAGGGCTACGCCAGACTGCCGGTGCCGCAGGGCGTGGGCGGGCGGTTCAGCGTGCTCTCGCCGGTGGGACTGTTCGGTGCGGCCATGTGTGGAATCGACATAGAGGAGTTGCTGGCCGGCGCCGCGGCAATGAAAAATCGCATCGAGGCCACCGACTCCGACACCTCCGCCCGCTGGTCGGATAACCCGGCCTGCGTGCTGGCGGCCGTTAAATACCTCATGTTCGCCAAAAAACGCAAGCCCATGCAGATTATGATGCCGTATTCCAACCGCCTCTACGACCTGGCCGACTGGTACCGCCAGTTGTGGGCGGAGTCGCTGGGCAAGAAGGCGTCCCGCCGCGGCCGCGATATCTTCACCGGCCCCACGCCGATAAAGGCCCTGGGCGCCACCGACCAGCACAGCCAGATACAACTCTACCGCGAAGGCCCGAACGACAAACTGGTGGTGTTCCTGGAGGTAAGCAAGCATTCCCGCGACGTCCGCGTGCCGGACATTTACGGCAACCGAGACGGGCTGAGTTACCTCGGTCGCTCGTCGCTGGGCAAACTGCTCAACGCCGAGAAGAAGGCCACCGAATACGCACTCGCGGCCTCGGGCAGGCCGAGCGTGACGATTCGCTTCGATGAAATTCGCCCGCTGTCGGTGGGTGAGTTCATTTACCTTTACGAATTCACTACCTCACTGATGGGCGAGTTGCTGGATGTCAATGCCTATGACCAGCCGGCGGTGGAACTGGGCAAGGAGGCCACCTTCGCGCTGATGGGGCGCGAGGGCTTCGAGGAACTCGCCAAAGAAATCAAGCCCGTCGCGCGTGTGGATAAAAAATATCTGGTTTAGAATTCGACTGCCCGCAAGGATCACAAGCCGTCGCGGACAACCGGCATACACGCTAAAGGCCGCAGCGCTGCCGGAAAATCACATCAGAGTTCGGCGATTTTGATATTCCTGAAGTCTATCGACATTGTCCTGCCGGGATGCATTTGCAGGCCTATCGGTCCTTGCTCGACGGCCTTTTTACCCTCGAACTCCAGAACCTGCCTGCCGTTTAGCCATATGGTATATTTATTGCCTGTGGCCTTGACCTTCAGCGTGTTCCAGTCCTTGGGTTTGAGCAGTTTCTTGACTCCTTCGGCCTCTTTGGGGTACCCCCTGCCGGGAACATAAACCGAGCCGGTCATGTCGCGTTTGAGACTGCCGGAAATGCCCAACTGGACCTGCTGATTCGTCGTTCTGAGGAAAACGCCTGAATCGATTGTGCCTTCGCCGAAACGAAAGTCCAGTTCTATCACGAAATCCCTGTATTTCTTTTCGGTCCAGAGAATGGAGCCCTTCTTTTTCGGGCCGCTGGTGGCCGAGAGTATCCCGTTTTCCGCTTTCCACCATCTGTTGTTTTTCGGGACCTTCCAGCCGGAAAAATCCCTGCCGTTGAACGCGGACTTAAATTCGGCATCATCAGCCGGGGCCTGTGTTTTAAACCACACGTTCATCTTATTGGGACCGCGATTCGCCCAGACACAGTAAGGCACGAGCGTCAACTTTTCGCCGTCGGCCAGTTCGCCGGTAATAACCGTAACGCCGCCGAGGAAGTCCTCGCGGTGTTCGGCGCTGAGTTCGACATCGTCGGCGAGGATGACATCCGGCGCCCGGCCATCGTTGTCCCTGGCCTCTGCGCAGTAGACAATCGGACCGCGCTGGACGGCGACCCGGCCGCGGTCGTCGGCGACCTTCTCGTGCGCCACCACCCGACGAACAGGCATCGGCAGGGTCAGCGTAATTTTGTCACCCGCTTTCCACTTTCGGCTGACGTGAACGTAGCCATTTTCGATTTTCAAAGGCACGGATTCGCCGTTGACGGCCAGTTTCGGTTTTTCATCGTACTTTTTAGCAAATCGGTACAGGTCACTCGGCACAGGCGTGTTCCGCGCCCAGCCGGGAATACGCAGGGCGATGTCTATCGGCTCCCCTTCTTCTGGCGGCATGACGGTCAGCGTAATCCTGCCGTCCCACGGATACCTGGTCTGCTGGCGAATTTTGACTTTATCGCCTCCGACGGGTATTTCGGACGTCGAGGCCATGTAAAGGTTCACGTACACCGTATCGCCGCTGGTGGCGTAGACGTATCCCGGCGCCGAAGGCATGAACCGCGCGATATTGCTCGGGCAGCAGGCGCAGCCGAACCACGGCTTGCGGGCGTAGTTGCCGTCGGATGCCAGCGGATTAGGATAGAAGAACCTGTTGCCCTCCAGCGACACGCCAGCCGGAACGTTGTTGTACATGGACCGCTCCATGACGTCTATGTACTTCGCATCGCCGCCCAGCAGGAACATGCGGTGGTTCCAAAAGACGTTGGCCACGGCCGCACACGTTTCGCAGTAGGCGGACTTGTTCGGCAGGTGATAATTTCCGCCGTATGCCTCACCGCGACGTGAAGCGCCTACTCCGCCTGTGATGTAGAGTTTCGTGCCCACTACGTTGTCCCATATCCGCTCGATGGCGCGGATGTAGGCGTCATCGCCGGTCAGCGCGGCCACATCCGCCATGGCCGTGTACATGTAGTTGGCGCGGACGGCGTGACCGACCGCCTCAGACTGTTCGGTGACGGGCTTGTGGCTCTGGTTGTACTTGCTTTCACTGCCGTGACGTCCGCGCATCTCCAGAAAGAATTTCGCCTGGTCGAGATACTTCCGCCGGCCGGTGACGCGGTAAAGTCTGGCCAGGCCGATTTCGATTTCCTGGTGGCCCGGCGGATTCCTGAGCCCGTCTTCGTTGAAAGTTTTGCAAACCAGGTCGGCGTTTTTAATGCAAACCTCAAGCAGGTCGCGCTTGTCGGTGGCGCGGTAGTGAGCCACGCCCGCCTCGTACATATGCCCGACGTTATACAACTGGTGGGCACTGGAGATGTTCGACCAGCGGTTGTTCTCGTTGGGACGGCAGCCCTTTTGTTTATAGTTCTCAACCTTGCCGAGTTCGTTGGCGGTCCACAGCGTGTAGAGGAAACCGTCATCTTCCTGTGCGGCCGCGTAGTAGGAGATGACCTTGTCGAGGTATTTATCCAGTTCGGGGTCGTCCTTCAGCATGAGTGCGTATGAAGCGCCTTCGATAATCTTTGACACGTCGGAATCGTTGAAGCCGGCGCCGCCCACCCAGTTGGCGTCACTGAGCCCTCCGGCGACGGCGAAGTTTCGGATGCGGCCGGTTTCTTCGCACTTCTCGAACGCATATGGAATAGTGACGGCCCGGTTAACCTCCATCCGAGGCGCCCAGAATCCGTCAGCAGCGTGAACGCTGGTGAATGGAACAGGAACGTAAGGATAATCCGTTTTTTCCTGCGCGGCGGCCGGGACGGACAAAAACATCACCAACGTCATAATGCGGCAGACAGTTCTCATTGCAATCTCCGATTTGTAGTAAGTTTACACTTGTAAGACTATTCAATTTTACTGTGCGCGTAAAGCGAAAAAAGGCGGTCTATGGCTTTGTTCACATCCTTGAGATGAATTTATTTTCCGGCAAAATATGCTTTAAATTCGCTGCTAATCTTTGAATAGCGACCGGCAACTTTCGGTCGAAGAATCAACATATCCGCTCGCCTTCCGGCTGTGCAATGTTGTGGACGGGATTGATAATCTATATACTCAACTATCACAGGCGGCATATCATTACGGCCCCCGGCATGTTGGGAATGAACGCCGACAGACGTTATGCCGTCGACACAAGAGATGGATTCCTTCACACTTGAGAAAATCGAATTCGACGCGGTCCGCCGGATACTGGCGAGGTTCTGCAGCAGCAAGCCGGGCAAAGACCTGGCCGCATGCATATCCCCATCGCTTAATCCGCGAACGATAACCCACTGGCTCCGGCAGGTCAGCCAGATGGTCCGCGCGGTGGGGAGTGTCTCGCTTCCGCCGCTGGGCGGCGTTGAAGACATAGCCGAACCGCTTCAGCGGGCCCGTCCGGGCGGCGGCGCCGGCGGGGAGGACTTCGCCGCCATTGCATCCACGCTCCAGGCGGCCGAGAACGTGCGAAAATACCTCGACGCTCTACCCGAGGACCTCGAAACGCTGAGCGAACTGGCCGGGCGTATCCCATCCTTCGGCGAAGAGATACGGGCGATAAACTCCGTAATCAACGGCGACGGCAGCATCCGCGACGACGCCTCGCCGCGCCTCGGGCGCCTGCGGAGTCAAATATCCGAAACCTCTCAGCAAATCCATGACGTCATATACGGCTACCTCCATCAACCCCAGATCCGGCGGCTGCTACAGAACGTTACCGTCACGCTGCACGAGGACCGCTTCGTCCTTCCGGTAAAAGCGCAGAACCGCGGGCGGCTCACCGGCGTGGTTCACCGCTCATCCGGCAGCGGCGCGACGGTGTTCGTCGAACCGGCCGCCAGCGTGGAACTGAACAACCGCCTGGCAGACTTCAAGGCCGACGAGCGCGCGGAAATAGAAAGACTTCTGGAGCAGTTGGCGCTGCAAATATCCGCCCGCACCGGCGACATCCGCCGAACCGTCTCCGTCCTGGGGCAGGTGGACCTCATCTCGGCCAAGGCGCAATACGCCTACCAGAACGACATGACGTGCCCGCAGATATCGGAGCGGGGCCCGCTGGATTTGCACAAGGCCCGCCACCCGCTGCTAATCGAACAGGCAAAACGAGACGATGCAAAGCCGGTGGTGCCCATCGACGTGCGGCTGGGTGAAGACTTCGATCTGCTGATTATCACCGGCTCCAACACGGGCGGCAAGACAGTGGCCCTTAAGACCGTGGCGCTGCTTTCGGTTATGGCGCAGAGCGGCATGCACGTGCCCGCCTCGGCGGGCTCGAAACTGCCGGTTTTCCGCAAAATTTTCATAGACGTCGGCGACGAGCAGTCGCTGCAGCAGTCGCTGAGCACCTTCGGTTCGCACATCGGGCGGATTAACCACGTACTCCGCAAGGCCGACCGCTCCTGCCTGGTGCTGCTGGACGAACTCGGCGCGGGCACCGACCCCGACGAGGGCGGCGCCATATCGCAGGCGGTGCTGGACGAACTGCGGCGCATCGGATGCATGGCCATGGTCACCACGCACCTGGGCGTGCTGAAGGCATACGCGCTGAACCACCGCCGGGCGGATAACGCATCGGTCGAGTTCGACACAAAGACACTGCGGCCCACATACCACCTGCACATCGGCACCCCCGGCGAGAGCCACGCGATAACCGTGGCCGGTCGGCTTGGCCTGCCCAAGCGCATCGTCTCAAACGCACGGCGGCATCTGGGCAGGCGGGGCGCGCAGTTCCGCCGGGCCATCCGCGCCACAGGCGAGGCGCGCAAAGAGGCCGAGGCCGCGCGGAGCAAGGCTCGCGAGGCGCATCTTGCGGCCGAGAGCCAGATGCAGAATTACGAGGCCGAACTGGCCGAGGTAAACCGCATTCGCAACGAGTTTCGTGACTGGCTGGCGTCCATTCCGCAGTTGAAGCCCGGGCAGGAGGTCTTCGTGGCCTCGCTGAACGACAAGGCCCGCCTCATCCGCCTGGAACTGCACAAGCAGCAGGCCGTCGTCGAGAGCGGCAACATCCAGCACGAGGTCCCGCTTGGCGAACTGATGCCCGACATGGGGCAGTTGCCCATCCGCCGCCAGATAGCCGAACTGCGCGACAAGATCGTCGCCGAGGCCCGCCGGACACAGTCCGCACGCTCCGAGGCCGAGCACGTGCGGAAGGAATACAAGCAGAGTCTTTCGCAACTGAAGCAGCGGCAGAAGCGATTCGATGCGTGGCTGGAGGGCGTGAAGAAACTGAAGGTCGGCCGGCAGGTGCGCGTCGCCGGCCATAAAAAACCCGCCACGGTCGTGGCCGTAGACCTGCCAAACCTCCGCGCGACCGTAGAGACCGACGGGCGGCGGCGGCAGGTGGCGCTTCAGGAACTGTTACCCGAGGCCGCCGCGTTCGAGACAAAACCGCCCACACGTAAGCAGAAACGGAAACACGGCCGCCGCAAGGACAAGCCCGTCCGCCACCGCAGGGCGGATTCGGCGGCGGCGAAAAAAAACCGACAGAAAATCCTCCAAATCGAACCCGGCCGGAAGGTCTTCGTCGTGCCGTTCAAAAAACAGGCCACGCTCATCCGCACGGACCCGGACAAGGACCTGGCCGTCGTACAGTCCGGCGCATTCGAGATGGAAGTCCCCATCGCCGACATCGAACCGGCGCCTAAAGACAAATAGTTACATGCACACTTTAAAGAGTTATTATGTAAAGAGGTTTGTAAGGATTAAGAATGATTTTAATCGAACAAAAACAGGAATGTTAATCATGAAACGATTTCTTTCGACGTTAACGCTGGTTTGGATCATTTTACAGGCGGGTTCACAGGGCATGGCTGCGGCGCCTTGGGAAATACCGGAAGTTGCGCCCGAGGACCGCATCTGCTTCGCACTCTACACTGTCCACGAAAACACGCTCAAGATGACCGCACAATTATACCCGCTGGCCGATGGTGAGAGCCGCACGGCCGCCCTCGAGATAAAAAAGGACGGCCGGTGGGAAAAGGTCACACAGACGCGCATTACCGAGGAAAACTACGGCAATAAGGCCCGCGACAAGACCTGGACGGCCCATTTCCGCGTGGAAAACTGGGACATGACCAAAGACCGCCCCTACCGCGTGGTCGCCCTTGAGGGAAAAGCCACTTACGAAGGGCTCATCAGGCGCGACCCCGTCGACAAGGACCGTATAGTAGTGGCCGCGTTCACCGGCAATTCCATCTACCACCGCCACGGCGGAGATATCCCGCGGACCGACATCGTGCGCAACATAAAGAAACTGGATCCGGACCTGCTGTTTTTCTCCGGCGACCAGGTATACGACCACAAGCATCACCTGGGCTACTGGCTGAAGTTCGGGCGGGACTTCGGCGAGATAATCGCCAACAGGCCGACCATAACCATCCCCGACGACCACGACGTGGGTCAGGCGAACCTCTGGGGCGCGGCCGGCAAGAAATCCCTCACCGGCGCAGGTCACGACGGGGGCTACTACATGCCCGTCAGTTACGTCAAGGCCGTCGAGCGGGCCCAGACGTGGCACCTGCCTGACCCCTACGACCCCACGCCCGTCAAGCGCGGCATCGGCGTTTACTATACCGACCTGACGCTGGGCGGCGTAAGTTTCGCCATCATCGAAGACCGAAAGTTCAAGTCCGGGCCGCAGGGGCTGATTCCCAAGCAGGGTCCGCGGCCGGATCACATCCGCAACCCCGACTACGACCCAAAAAGCGTGGATGTGCCGGAAGCGGTGCTGCTGGGCGAGCGGCAGTTGAAATTCCTTCGCCAATGGGGCAAGGACTGGCGCGGGGCCGAGATGAAAGCCGTCCTTTCGCAGACAATATTCTGCGGCGGTGCGCACGTCCACGGCAAAGTTGGCGGACGGCTGCACGCCGACCTGGACTCCAACGGCTGGCCGCAGACAGGGCGAAACAAGGCCCTGGCCGAAATCCGTCGCTGCTTCGCCGTCCACATAGCCGGCGACCAGCACCTTGGAACCATCTTCCACCACGGTATCGACGACTGGGAAGACGCCTGCTACTCGTTTTGCGTGCCCTCCATCGCGAACCTGTACCTGCGGTGGTGGGACCCGCTGAAGCCCGGAAAAAATCGTCAACCCGGCATGCCCGAATACACCGGCCGGCACTTCGACGGGTTCAACAACCGCGTTACATGCTGGGCCGCCGCCAACCCGTCCAAGGAACGTAACGGCGGCAATAAACTCACCACGCGGGCGGCCGGCTTCGGCGTGGTGGAGTTCGACAAGGCCCAGCGCGAAATCACCTTTAACTGCTGGCCGCGCAAGGTTGATGTATCAGACCCCGATGCAAAGCAGTATCCGGGCTGGCCGAAGACCGTCGAGCAGCGCGACAACTACGGCCGCAAGGCGGTTGCGTATCTGCCCACGCTGAAGATAAAGGGAAAGCGGGACCCAGTCGTGCAGATTATCGACGAGTCCGGCGGCGAGGTCGTCTACACGATTCGCATTAACGGAAATACATTTTGCCCCAAGGTCTTCGCCCGCGGCTCTTACACCGTCAAAGTCGGCGAAGGTAAAAATATAAAGACGCTAAGCGGCGTAAAGACAACGGATTCAAAGGATGCAAAAACAATTGAGGTAACGCTTCAGTAATGTGCCGCGGCCGGCGCTTCGTCCCGTCCGTACGGGCGGGACTTCGCATAGTAGTACGCGCCGAGAACACCGCTGATTCGTTAACTTGCTGACTCGTTAACTCAAAATTCATGCCGGATTTAGTTTTGACTTCCGAATAAAGTCGAAAAGACTGCTGTAAGTCCTTATTTGACAAAGAGGGAGTTGTGAATTTGGGTGCCCCACTTCAGAAGTCAGGACTTAGTAGCAAAAATCAGAAGGACCAGACCAGGGGCACCAGATTTACTGTTATAAGACCCGCAATCAGATTCATTGGGATGCCCACCTTCATGTAGTCGGTAAAGCGGTATCCGCCCGGACCGTAGACCATGAGGTTGGTCTGGTATCCCAGTGGCGAAGAGAAACTCGCCGAGGCAGCGACCATTATCGCAATGGCGAAGGGCATGAAGTTCACACCGAGGGACTCGGCCGTATGGAAGGCGATGGGGAAAACCAGTATGGCCGCGGCGTTGTTGGTAATCATTTCCGTGAACAAAGTAGTTACGAGGTAGACCATCACCAGCGACCACCAGGGATTACCCCCTGCCAGATATATGGTTTGGTTAGCGACAATCCCTGCCAGGCCGCTGGTTTGCATCGCCCGGCCGATACCGAAAGCCGAAGCAATCACGAGCAGGATCTGCCAGTCCACACTTCGCCTGGCCTGCTCACCGGTGAGGCAACGCGTTATCAGCATCACGCCCGAAGCCAGCATGGCTGCCTGCATCATGCTGAGCCAGCCAACAGTAACGGCGAACACCATCGCGGCCACCGTCAGGACGGCAATCCACATCTTTTCATGACGCGGAACATGCGAGTCGGGCACCTGGCTGACAAGGTAAAAGTCGCGATTATTCGCGTTCTTGCGGGCAAAGGAAGGATGCGTCTCCAGCAGAAACGTGTCTCCCGGCTGGACGACAATATCGCCTATCTTGCCCCGAACGCGTCGTCCATGTCTGGCGACGGCCACCACGGCCGCATCATATGTGGACCGGAAATTGCCGTCTCGGATGGTCTGCCCCACCAACGGGCAGGTGGGAGATGCGACGGCCTCAATAAGACATCGTTGCGATCGCGGGCATGACAGGTCGAATATATGGTCGCCGGCCGGTTTAAGACCGGGCATTTTGTGCAAATCCACGACCGAGCCGACCTCGCCGACGAAAACCAGTCGGTCCCCGCCCTGGAGTACTTCGTCCGGGCCGACGGCGGTGATAATGCGGTCTTTTCGGCCGATTTCGGCCACATCGCGGCGGGCTATCTCGATTAGATACAAACCCGGCAGGTGCCGCAGTCCGGCCTGCTGGACTGTCTTTCCGACCAGCGGCCCGCCCGGCTCTACTATTGTCTCGACCGTGTATTCGCGTGGGTCCCGTTCTTCACTGATCGGCGGCACACGTTCCGGCAACAGTTTGCGGCCCGCCAGCAGCATGTACGCCGTCCCGCACAGGGCAACCGGAACACCCACCCACGCCAGATCAAACATACCCAACCCCGGCAGTGAGGTCTCTGAAAGGATCAGACCGTTGACCACCAGGTTCGTGCTTGTGCCAATCAGCGTGCACGTGCCCCCCAGAATGGCTGCGTAGCTGATAGGCAGCATGAGTTTACTGATCGAGAGGCGGTGCTTGCGGGACCACTCGGCCACGGCGGGAATGAACATAGCCACGACGGGCGTGTTGTTAAGAAATGCGCTGAGCAGCGAGACGGGAAACATCACCCTTGCCTGGGCTGACAGCAGTGAACGGGGTCGCCCCAAAAGATAATGCGCAACCCAGCCGATGACGCCGGTTTCGCGCATACCGGCAACGACAACGAACAGAACACCTACTGTCACCATGCCCGGATTGGAAAGCCCCTCGAGGGCTTCACCGGCGCCAAGCACGCCGCTGACCAGCAGCAGGGTTAGCCCCGCAAGCATGATCAGATCAGGCCCGATGCGGGTCATGATTAACATGCCCAGCACGAAAATCAGTATTCCAAGTGTAAACCACGCTTCCCAAGCCATATATTTATCCTCTGTGTGGTCTTATTGGCCGTGGAACCAACTCAGGCAGCCCCGCCGTAGCCCGGATAACTCAACGCGCATGGAACCAGCCGGCACATGGATGAATCCTTAACCAAGTACATCGACCTATCCGGCAACCTCTACGTAAATATACTTATGAATCGGACCATAGGGATAATATCGGCAACTCTTTCTTTTAGATAAAGTTGTATGAGGCCCATCTCCGACCGGCGTAACCGGCTCTGATGGAGGCAATCATCCGGGCAATGGCATCGACAACTCAATATGTTTCCAGAACTTAGCATAAGTACCACATCGTCCCGGGATTATTTCCCGCACAGCAACCGCCGGCCACCGTCACTGGCGGTCCCGTCTACCTTCGACAATTTTATTACAACCCGCTAAGACCGCAAGCAATTTTCGCCTTTCACCACACCTGCCACGTGGGCATCTTTTTACCGCGGCAGCGTTTTCTGAATTGTGCGGCCAGGACTGACCATCCATACGAACAGGCGTATAAAACAATAACTGATTATTACCACATCTAATCGAAAACCGGCTCAGCAATGATGTTAATATATGTCTTGTCCGTTTTGGCGCGGGATTGCGAGGGGTGGGACTCGAACCCACATCCCCCTCTCGGGGGACCAGGACCTAAACCTGGCGCGTCTGCCGATTCCGCCACCCTCGCCGGTGAAACTTTCCGCAGCTTTTTGCGCGAACTTTCGGCCTGAATAATAGTCTATATATATAGAAGATATCGAGAAAGACCGAAAATATTCCATAATGAAAATAACCGTAAACCGAAATTCAGACTTTCGTTCGCATCGAAGTAGAAAAACTCTTGCCAGGCCAGCGCATGCATTCAGGAAAAATAGTTGATTAAATGTTTTACATAAGTTAGAAAATATTTATACGCGAGTGAGGATTGGGGCTTGACCCACACGCCAACGTCATGCAGCACCTCGCTCGCAGGAGTATAAATAGATGGCTGTAGAATTCAGTTGTGAAAAATGCGGCGAAATTATAAACATCGACGCCTCACCCGGCGAAAAAGTTAAATGTCCTTGGTGCGGCAAAAAAGTTGTTGTGCCGGAAGGACTTGCATCGCTGCCGCAGCCGCACATTCGGCAGGGTGAAGATGTGCCCGGCGACCAGGAACCTCCGCCGCAAGAAGAACTCCGGGAAGAGGAAGAAGTACTCGAAGAGGGAGAACCATCTCCTGTCATGGAATACATGGCCAAATCTCTTCCGCTGGTCATGAGTCTTTTTCTGCACGCCGGCCTGTTCCTGATAATGGTCTTTGCTGTAATGATTGTCTATCAGAGCGGTCTCAGCGAAGAGAAAATATTTCCGGATGCTGTTTTCAGTGAAAATCCGGGAGGACGGGTGAATCCCGGCCAATCCGATCCCAACCTCGAAGCCCGCCAACCCACGCCCACCGAGAGGCGCGAGTACTCTCGTGACGAATCTGCTGTCTCCTCCGATACAGGCCAAACTGACAAGCAGGTGGATGTCATAGGGCTGCGGGGTGGCGGCGCCAGCGGGGGCGGAAAAGCGCCATTTGGACTTACCGGCGGCGGCAGCGGAGCTGGACCTCGTAGTAACTTTTTCGGTTCCGGCGGCAATGCTCACCACATTGTGTATGTGGTGGACCGGTCCGGTTCCATGGTGGATGTGTTCGACCTGGTTCGGCGGGAACTGGTGACTTCGATAAGCCGGCTGATTCCCCGCCAGGATTTCCACGTAATATTCTTCGCCGACGGGCCACCGAAAGAAATGCAGGCCGCCCGTCTCGTACGTGCAACCGAAGGCAGCAAGGAAACGGCCGCCCGGTTCATAGGTGATGTGCTGGCGCAATCATCCCAATGGGGTACGGATCCTATACCTTCGCTAAAACGTGCTTACCAGGTTCTAAGTGCCGCCGACAGGAAACGGCCGGGCAAACTGATTTATTTCCTGACCGACGGAAGTTTCGCCGACAATGACGCCGTCCTCGGACTAATTCAGTCGCTCAACAAAAATAACAATGTCCTGATAAATACGTTCCTGTACGGCCACAGGCCTCCTGAGGCGGAAAAACTGATGAAAAAAATCGCCGATGAAACCGGCGGCAGATACAAATACATTAGCCGTGAATAACGAGGATAGAGTGAATTCGTATAAATACAAAATGTCGAAGATTATCCTGGCGCTTTCGTTGGTAATTGCGATTACTACGACCGTAGAAGCGGATAAAGTGGTCGTGGGCGGCATTCCATACGCAGGGGTGAATGTAATAAGAATCGCAGATTGCCGGGTCACATTCGCGGTTCAGACGGGCAGACAAATTACGAAGAATCTTTCTGAAGTTACCTCTTTAACCATCGATAACGAACCGGCCTTTAACAATGCCGAGAACCTGCTTAAAAAAGGCCAGGCCCAAGAAGCCCTCGCCGCTTACGAAGACGCTGACAGAATCTCTCGAAATACACTTATAAAATCTCTTATTCGATATCGACGCCTCGAGGCCCTCGACCAGGCAGGTTATATAGACGAGGCGGTCGAACTGTGGCTGGAGATTGTAAAGGAAAACAACGCTTCAAAGGAGTCGTTGGCGCTTCGTCCCTCTAACACTGGCCCCAAAGGTTCTTCCAGAAACAATTCGGCCATCAAGACGCTCCGGAAGCGATTGAAAGACGCCGAAGGCGCATTGGCCCAGGAAATAAAGGCCCTGCTCGAAAAATTGTCCCGCGTACAGGGACAACAGCCACCCCGGGGGGATACAACCGGCAAAACCAACAAAGGGTCCGACGAAGCGGCACCCGGCACACAACCCATCGATGTACAGGGCGATGTCGAGAAAATACTCAAGGCGGCGGAAGGCCTCATCTCTAATAATCGTCCGGAACAGGGCCTGGAACAACTGAAACAAAATATCAAGAAGTTTGATTACGGACAATTGCCCCGTGCGCTGCTTCTTATGGGCAAAGCCCAGCGGGCCCGCGCGGAACTTGCCTCGGGCGAAAAGGCCGACGAACTGTTATACAGCGCAGGGTTAAATTACATGAAGGTAGTGGCGCATTTCCCAAATTCACCCGAGGCGCCACAGGCGCTTTACCTGGCGGGAAAGGTAAATGCGTCGTTTTCCAAACCCAACATACGAGCCGCAAAAAATGCTTTCAATATGATAATCGAAAGATATGATAATAGCGACTTTGCCGCGAAGGCAAAGCAGAGCTTGGCATCCCTCAAAGTTTCAGAAAGGGAATGATTCCAACAGTGCCCCAGTGCACCATGAACCACGCCAAAATATGGAAATCACGCCAAACAGTGAATTAAAAAGGTTGACATAGGAGAATAATGTTATGAATTGGTTTGAAGTCTTAGTCTGGCCGGGCGCCGGAGTAATAGGTCTGATAGAATGGGGCCTGAGTATCGTAACCATCGCCCTAATCATTCAGTATCTTGTGAGCATCCGGCGTACGACGATCCTGCCGGAAGAAACGCATGCACAAATCCAGGAAATGTTCGATAATCAGCAATACCGTGACGTTATCGAACTCACATCGAACGAACCGAGTTTTCTCAGTTACGTTGTTAACTCTGCGCTATCAGAGGCGGCCCACGGATACAGCGCCATGGAGCGCGCCATGGAAGAGGCCGCCGAGGAAAGGACCACCAAACTTCTGCGGCAGATTGAATGGCTGAACCTTATCGGAAATATCTCTCCGATGCTGGGACTTCTGGGCACCGTGTGGGGCATGATTGGCGCGTTTTTCACCATCGTCGAGAAGGGCTCACCCAACCCCGCAGACCTGGCCGGCGATATAGGTATAGCCCTGGTCAGCACCCTTCTTGGCCTGGCGATAGCGATTCCCGCCCTGTCTGTTTATGGATTGATGCGAAACCGCGTGGACGCACTGGCCAGCGAGACAATGACCGCCTGCCAGGAATTGATTTCCACGTTCCGGCCCGCGCCCACCGGTTAAGTTGAATATGTGTAAGGAATGTAATAATGCCTAAAACTGTCAGTTCGACAAAAGGCGGTGGATCTTCGGGAGAGGTGTCTATCAACCTCACCCCGATGATAGACTGCACGTTCCTGCTGATAATATTTTTCATTCTTACCGCACAAATTGTCTCGCAGCAGCTGCCCGACGTGCAACTGCCCACCCTGATGAAGGCCGAGACAGAAGAACGCACAGGCGAAAACCCGCCGAACCAAATAATCGTTAACGTTCTCTCTGCGCACGACGACCCCAAGGCCGCACAACGGGCCATACTGCCCGGTGAGGCATGGAGATACAAGGTCGGCCTGGAAACCGTCAATGTGGGAGATGTTACGCACCTGGAGGAAATTTTCCGCCGACGCAGCGAAAATGCCAAAGCCAAGGGCTTTAAAGAAATATTCGTCGAGATTCGCGCAGATTCGCGGGTTAATTATGGCGCCGTGGCTCCGGTTATGATGGCCGCGGCCCAGGCGGAGATAGAAAAAATGAACATTACCACCAAAGTGTCGCCGCAAGCTGAATAAAGAGGCAAAAATGGCTGCCGATAACGGACAAAGTCAGCAACAGGAAGAAACAGTCCACCATATATCCGCCCGAATGAGGCGGGGACGGGCCAAGGGCAAACTACAGCCGCCTCTGACGCCCATGATTGACGTGGTGTTCCAGTTGCTGCTGTACTTTATATTAACAACGAACTTTCAGCCCGAAGGCCTTCTGCCCGGCACGCTTCCCCGTGGCCCGGTCCAAGAACCTTCTACATCTATTGCCCACCCCATTCGTATTAACCTGCATCCTCGCGGACCGGACCGCAGGGATGTGGTATACGAAATTACGCCCGGCGCCGGCGGCGCGGCGATAACCGGCCCCGAAGAGCTTTATGAACAATTGCTCAGACGACGCGGGCCAGACCCCAAGAGTGCCCCGCCGGTAATCATCGAACCCAGGGCGACCGTAAGGTGGGGCTATGCCGCCGAAGCTTATAACCAGGCAGTCAGAGCAAAATTCGAAGAAATAAGTTTTGCCTCAAGCAGTTAGAGGTTTATAAAAATGCACGCGCGCAAATTGATTACACATGTATCGGCAATCGGCATGGTGGCACTCGCCGTTTTTATTAATACTCTTTATTCACAGGAGTCACAGGAACAGGAAAGCGCCAAAAGTGCATACAGTCAACTCGACCCCACGGAACTGGCCCAGACACTTTCGGGTCTGGAAATGAGCGAGTTGCTCAATGCGCTGGCCGAGAAGGCGGACCCCCGCGTCATGGCCGAAAGTCTCGTCGCAAAGGCCAACCAGCCAGACCTCTCACTTTCTCACCGCAATAAATTACTCGAAGATGCCGCCGAATATTTAAAGCAATCCCTGGAATCCATGCCGCAGTCCGACGAGCCCAAAAAACTTCTCGAACGGTACAGGTTGCGACTGCGAATCGCTAACGTCCTGGGCATACTTCGATGTGAACCATACGCGTTGCGACTGCTTTACCTCCAGGGTGGGCAGGAAGACCGCCGGATGCTGCGGGAGATGACCAAAGAGCCGATTTCGCAGATAACCATGTTGAAGCAGGACCTCGAATGGCAAATGCCTGAATGGCAGGGCGACCTTGTAAAACTCGCCGTGATTGTGCCCCAGGCAGAGGACCTTCTGAAGAACATAAAATACAAAGCCGGATGGCTTTATCTTTACAGGGCACTAGCCCTGTCCGACAAGCAGAGGAAAACCACCATGGCTCAAGCCGCGGCCACTGCTGTCGATGAATTTGCTCGCGGTGGTGAAGAATCCGGCGTCAAATACTGGTCGCTGTTAATCAGTGGCATCGCCTCGCGCATAGCACAAAATCATCAAGAGGCCAATCAATATCTTTCGCAGGCGGCCGGCAAGAAAGCCCAAACGCCCGTTCGCATACAGGCCATGTTTGAAATTGTTCGCAACCTTATAGAATCGGGAAAATACGAACAGGCACTGGAGGAAACGGAACGCTTCAGACAGGCGGGAGAGCAAATATTACAAAACCAGCAAAACGTCGCCATACAAATAGATGCCAAGGCAGCAATGCTGGAAAATTACCTCTTCGAGCAACGAGCCCAGGCGACAGAAAACGCCGAAAAGAAAAATGAGTACACCCGCAAAGCTCAGGCAGCCCTGTATCGTTTCATCGAAAAACACACGGACCCAAACATTCAGCGAGCTTTCTACGAAATAATAGCCACCCGCTACCGGCAGCGAGAGGATTACGAAAACCTCAACTCCGTGGTGCTGCTGGCTCTGGTTTCGCGCGCCCGCACACAAAACAATCCGGACAAAGCGCTTGAACTACTGGACATGATCATCGGCCGCGAGGACAGTATTTCGCAAATGGTTCGTCCGCAGGCGCTTTGGCAAACAGCGATGATATACAATTCTCAGCGTCAGAATCTTAAGGCGGGTGAGAATTTCATAAAGCTGGCGGAAGAATTTCCCGAAAATCGTCTGGCTGCACAGGCCGCTAAAAATGCCGCCATTACATTCCAGGCAGTGGTCCAGGACCGCCGAGAAAAGGATAAGCCAGTCGCTGCAAATATACGACAGAACTATATTCATTCGCTTGAAATTCTTCTCAATAAAGACCAATGGGATAAAAACAAAGACTCGACTGATAAGCCGGAACTTGCCCCGTGGTGTTTCGATCTGGGTTGGGAATATGAACAAAAGGCCGGAAATGTTTCCGGTGAAAAAGAAATCCAACTGCTCAAGGATGCTATTGAAGCATATTCAAAAGTTCCCCCAAACAGGCCTGAGTATATGGATGCCCGGTTCAGAACGCTGGACTTGCGGTATCGTATCCTCGAAAAAGACGACGAACTCGCAAAGCAAAAGCGAAACAACGAGGCCGAAAAACTGGCATCGGCCCTGGAGGCCTACGCCAAAGAAGCGGCCGAAAAAGCCAAACAAACTTCCGACCAGTCGATGTCCAAGGACCTGCGTCAATGGGGCGCAAGGTCCCACTTCCTGGCGGCGGTTATCTACTACGACATCCTTGAACGCAAAATTATCGCCAGGCAGAAACTGGATAATCTGCCCGAAAAATGGCCCGGCACGCCGGCGGTTCGTCGGGGCGCCGAATTCGAAATCAGAAAGCTGGCGGCAGAAGGTCAAACCGAGGAGGCCATCAACAAACTTGAAGATTTCCGCGAAAAATATCCTCAGCAAGCGGGCCAACTGATAAATCTTGTGATTAGAGAAGTACGCAGCGAAATCAGAGAGTTGAGGCAATCAGACACTGGCTCGTCGCAGCTGGAAAATTACAAACAGGCATATCTGAAATTCGCCACAGACCTGCACCAGCGCGCACAGGATGCATCACCGCAGCGCAAGTACTCAATGAACCAGATGTATGCCGAGGCCCTTCTTGAGAACGGCCAGGCCGAAAAAGCATTGAGTATTTTCCAGGAGTGCAGGGAATACGAAAAGAAGCAAAACCAGCAGAAAATAAACAGAATAGAAAAGCAGCTTAAAGACCAGTTGGCAAAAATTGAGGCCGCCCAAAACGCCGCCCAGCTCAGAGTACTTGCGGAAAAGTTCCTTAAAAACCTCTTGGAATACGGCATTGAGACAGATGACATTGCCCCGGCACAAGACGTGGAATATGCCGTGCGAAAATTGCCCGAGATAAAGGACGATTCCGTGCGCAGCGACCTGGCAAATAGACTCAGAAATGAACTGCGCAAATCACAAAACAAACTGGCCGAAATACTGAAACAGAACCTCCCCGTTGATGCCACAAACCTTCGTGGCCTGGCTAAGGCGCATCAGGCGCTTGGAAATTATGAAAAATCTCTGGATTTTTATTCGCAGTTAACTGCCGGCATAAACCCGGAGCAATACAAAGACCTGTATTGGTCGGCCCAGGCCGATTACATTCGGTGCCTGCTTGAGGCAAACCGTGACAACAAAAATAACCTAAAAAAAATCCTGATTCGTATCCGACAGATGCGAGATTTTGCGGAACAAATGGGAAGCCGGAACATGTTCGGATACGCCTCCCGGTTCCTTGAAATAGAATCAGAAGTGAAAAACCTTCTCGAAAAATAACCAGCAGCCGGACGACATTGACCCGGCGTAAAAGAATTTGATATTTTAAAGTCCTGATAAACTGGCGGCGGCATAGCCAAGTGGACTAAGGCGACGGATTGCAAATCCGTTATTCGTGGGTTCAAATCCCACTGCCGCCTTTAGAAAAAGAAAGCCGTAAATCGGCAAGCTGATTCTTTAACTGTCAGCGGATAATATTATCAATATAAAGGCAAGCTATGAACAAATATGCACTTTCAATAATAACCTGCTGCCTGGTCCTTACTGCTTTGACTGTTGCTGAACAGAAAAAGATAACCCTCACGGATGGAAGGGTACTCATCGGCGAAGTCGAGGAAACAGATGAGGGCTACCAGATTACACTACGACAAGGCGCCGTCATAACCAAAACGAAAGAGGAAGTAGAAAAGATCGAGGCATTTAAAACCGTCCAGGATGAATATCAGCAAAAACTCGATAAAATCAAAGAAAAAGGCCAGCACGAAGATCCCGAAGCGCATTACAAACTGGCCATGTGGGCTTATGAGAATGATAAACTCGAAATAGCCCGAAAGGAACTGAAGGAAACCATTAGACTGGACCCTCAGCACGAAAAAGCCAAACTCCTGCTGAGGGTAGTGGAAGGGAAAATTAAAGGTGAAAAACCCACAACTCCGACAGACGAGACCAAAAGACCAAGACCTGAAATCAGTCCAAAACAGCTCGTCAGCATGGAGGACATTTACAAAATTCGTATCGAAGAGATCGGTGCGGACGAACGTGTTGCAGTGGTTTTTAAAGATGACGTCATAGAGCGATTTATCGATATGATGCTAAAAAGAGGTGAATTCAATCGCGCCAAGGCAAAAGCATTCAGGCAACTGCCTGACTACAGAAAGCTCTCGGTCATTCTGGAAAATATCTCGGTTACGGACTATGGCATAAAGAATGACATTCTCATAAAGTCCGACCCCCAGGTAATGAAGGATTTCCGAAACGATGTATGGCCCACCGTAGCCCAAAGGTGCGCATCGGTAGAATGTCACGGCTCCGGCGGGGGAAAGGGCGGGTTGAAACTATACAGTGTGCGAGGCCCCGACACCCGATCGCTTTACACCAATTTTGTTTTAATGAACCGATTTTCCACCGACAGATACCGCCTTATCGACAGAGATAACGTGGAATATTCGCTGCTGCTCCAGCATGGCCTGCCACCCAGATTCGCGACTACGAAACATCCTGAAGAAATTAATCCGGTTTTTACGGACATGAAAGACCGGAAATATATCGCCATAGAAAACTGGATAAAATCGCTGGCAGGTCCGCCGGCGCCGGATTACCGCCTCAACTACAAGCCGGCCTCGACAACCCGACCTTCAAAATCCGGCGGAGTTTCTTCCCGGAAATAAGCGCAAAATCCATAGTCGCCGGTTCTCCTTTTAAGGTGATTCCGTGCAATTATTATTGACAACATCATTTTTCGGGTTACTCGGGGTGTGTGTGCTCTGGTTCGCAGTGGTGAGATTGAAACAGTTCCACCGCACTAACGTCATGGCACGCATGGCCAATGAATCCGGACTGCGGTTCTCGTGGCGGGACCCCTTCGAAATGCCCGCCCGATATGCGGATTTTGCCGTAATGAACGGAGGCCACAGTCCCAGAGCATATAATGTCGCTTACGGCATGGTGAGCGGCGCCATGCTTCGCGGATTTGATTTTAACTATGAAATCGGACATGGCCCGCGTCGAATGACCGTCAATCACAGCATCCTTGCTTACGAAAGCGAAACGCAAATGCCGTTTATGGCCGCGTGGAAATTCGAATCCTTTCCTCAGGACAAACCCGCGCCCCTGGCTGCATGGTGCGCAAACTCACTTGCTAACAAGTGGGCATACGCCGGAGATGGTGAAATTCTCAAACAACTTCTGCGTCACTGCGGCACATTAGAAAAGGAACTCGTTAATATCCAGTGCTCGCACACCACTGTTATGTTTGTCTTATCACCACGGCGTAATTATCTCGAGCGCCTCCAAGACGTCTCGAAGATATGGAATAATTTTAGGCACAACATCGACGCCCCCGGCTCCAATGACGAACATCCCAAATCATGATGGTTGAAAAACATTCGTGCGGACCTTAAAAATAATATACTGAATTTAACCAAACCGGCCTGATTAGGAGAAATAACAGTGAAAAATATTAAAACACTTATTGTCATCGTAATCGTAGTCGTTGCATGCCTGGCGGTGGTGACAGGCCTGTCGTTCATACCGGAATATTCTTCGCGTCGAGCCGGTAAAAATATCCTCGATGCTATTTCACACACACAGCGGGTTTATGAGCAAGCATTGTTCACCGAAAGGGCTAAACCCCAAGAAACCACTACGGCGCCGGCGGCCAAGGGGCCTGCTCTGGACATGCGCACACTAAATCTGCTTGAACGGGCGGAAAACCGTCTAAGCAGCGCTATTGAGGCGAATCCCCGTGCCGAAAAGAACGCGGTAAGTCTTGCCAATAGGACGTTGACGACGGTGGCCGCCAGTATAGGGCGCCTCCGACTCGATGCAGCCACCGCAGGGGAAACAGAGTTGACCAAGCAAGTAAAACAATCAGATCAGCTTGCCTCAAAACTCAGGAACGCACTCAATTGGACCAAGTTCTATCAGCGCGCCGCGTCCGACACAAACCAGGAAGTAAAACAGATGCTTTCCTTGGCACAGTCCAATATTGAATCACTTAATGAGAAAATCAGTTCCATAGAAACAGCACTGAATGAATCCAAAAACAGACTCGAGACTCTGCAGGAAAAAAACAAAAAACTACTGAACCAGATTCGCGAATTGCGCACTCAAAGCCGGCTCACCAGCGGCGAGAAGTCTCTGGAATTATTTAATGAGGCAATGAGCTTACAGGAAGAGATAGATCGGATAAACTCTGAAATTAGCAAAATAGAAAACACACGCCAGAAACAACAGGCAGTCCTCAAAGACCTTCGCACGCAGGCCGCTTCGGCCCGGGCCCGCGCAGACGCAGCCCAGGAATTGCTTGCAGGCCGGCAAAGCGACATTAAAAATTTAAATCAGCAACTAGAAAAACACAAACAGCAGATCTCCGATACTATAAGCAAACTCATCGAGCAAGCGGAAAAAATATCATCTCTCTGCTCCGACATTACTAACAACCGTGCCCAGGCGATTGATGCTTACGCCCGAGCAGCAGAATACGCGCAGCGGTCGGCATCAGCCAATACAGATAAAGCCCCCCTGCTGTTCGCCGAACAGTCCCAAATGCACCAGTCGATAGCGTCCACACACAAAGCAAATATCTTGCTGGCCCAAAAGTTGACCTCTTTGAGCAAACAAATAGACAACGTTGCAAAGAATTCGGATGCTTCTTTGAGTCAGCCACTCAACACGCTGAAAAACTGCATGCCGGATACCGAACAGGCACGCACGGCCGCCGAAAGCGCATACAAAGAAGCAATACAACTCAACTCCATGGCCGTCGACGCGGCGCCAGCGAAATTCAAATGGGTTTACCAGGGCGCCCTGGCCTCGGCGTACACAGATCTGTACAGACTCACCGGAGACGCCGAAGCCCGCAACAAGGCCATCCAGGCACGGGACCAGGCCCTGGAAGGCAAGAAGGCCTCTCCGTTTCTGGAGCCCATATCACAAATCAAACCGTGACGTACCATATCGCGCTATATTATCGCAGCGGGTGTAATTTGTCGGCTGCATATGTTTCGTGTTGCCATATTTCACCTGAGGTGAGATACTGTAACATAATATTTCGGCCGTCCTGACACGTGAGTGACGGTCATCGGAGGGGAAAGGGTTTGCGCCGAAATGCGTAATTACCGAAACAAGGCGATGGAGGAACTGGCGGCCCAGTTAATAGCCGGGCTCAAGCGCCTTCGCAAGGGGTACATAGATTCAGCCGAAGCCCTGCTTCATATCATAAATCCAACTCGCCAGTATCCCTACGAATTCGTAGTGTATCGAATTACCGGGTTTCGCCCGCCGCCGGACAAACAGAATCTCTCCCCAATTCCGGGCACCGAGCTCCGTGCCGATGTGCTTAACCTTATGTTGGATGTCAGTGAAAGTTTCAACCTCCACACCAGCGATTACGCTTCAAGGGTGTACGACACTAAGGCCATGGCCAGGCATTTCGGAGTCTCAACCCGCACTATCCGCCGCTGGCGTCATGCCGGCCTGCCTGCAAGAGCACTGATCTTTCCCGACGGACGGAGACGAGTAGCATTTCTGGAAAGTTCGGTTAAATGGTTCACCCAAAACCGCCGTCGCCAGGTGATGCGGTCCATGAAGTTTACGCAGGTAAGCCGCTCGGAGCGGGCGGATATCCTAAGGCGGGCGGCGCGCATGGCCCGCTTCACACGCTGCAGTCTCATGGATATCGCACGCCGACTGGCGGCGCGGACCGGCAGGGCCGTGGAAACCATTCGTTACACCATCAGGAATCACGACCTGAAACATCCAGACAAGGCCATTTTCCCCTACCTTTCCGCACCGCTGGCCGACCAGGACAAGAACATAATATACAGGTGTTTCCTTCAGGGCATCTCGGTTCAGCAACTTGCGAAAAAATATGGCCGCACACGCGGAAGCATTTATCGAATTGTCAATGAAATGCGGGCTGTGCGACTTCTCAAGCGTCCCATCACCTATATGTATAATCCCGAGTTTGACAGCCCGGACGCTGACGAAAAAATACAGCGTGGCGGACAAGCCGTCCCCGATTCCGCCGACAGTAGTAAAAAGACGTCTCGTACCCAATCGGATAAAATGCCTTCTTACCTGAAGTCGCTGTACAGAGTTCCACTGCTTGATGCCTCCGCGGAAAAAACGTTGTTCCGCAAATACAACTATCTAAAGTACAAGGCCGACCGCCTTCGCCGCAATATCGACATCAACCGCGTTCGCAGTTCGCAACTGAAACAAATCGAGTCGCTTATGCTGCAGGCGAATGCCGTCAAGAACCACATTATCCGCGCAAACCTTCGCCTGGTGGTGTCCATCGCCAAGCGTCATCTTGGTGGGCCAAAAAGCATGTTCGAACTCATCTCGGACGGCAACGTCTCGCTTATGCGCGCGGTGGAGAAGTTCGACTACTCCCGCGGCAACCGCTTTAGCACATACGCATCATGGGTAATTATGCGTAACTTCGCGCGCAGTGTGCCCAAAGAGAAGTACCAGCTCGACCGTTTCTCCACCGGCCACGATGACATACTCGAAGTCGCTGCCGCCCTGCAGACCTATGATCCGGACGAACTAAACATACCGGAACTGAGGGAAAGTCTCGACACCGTCCTGGCGCAACTGGCGCCATCGGAGCGGTCGGTGCTCGTTCAGCATTATGGCCTGGACCGGCGAGACAACATGACACTGGCTCAACTGGGCAAGCAAATGGACCTGTCCAAGGAAAGAGTCCGCCAGATAGAAATCCGAGCGCTGCGTAAACTGCGCCGCATACTCAATCCTCAAAAGGCCGATCTGCTGTCCTGAACAGGTAATTATTATGCGAGTTATTCTCACTTACATAATCTGCATAACTTCGATCTTGGCATGGGCCAAGGCGAACAATCAGCCAACCTCTGCCCCGGCCGGCGCCGACGATCGCGATAATTATCCGCCTGCCGAACTCGTGGATAAATGCGCTGTCAAAGCCGCACAAATCCGCAATAAAATCGCCAAACTCGGAGACGAAGGATTCACCACGGTTGTTCACCCCCCGTTCGTGACTGTGGGGAACATGTCTCGAGAGAAAGTAAACGCATATGCCAGTCAATCCATCAAGACGCCGGCCGAAGCTATGTGGAATTCTTATTTTAAAAATAAACCCGCGCATCCTATTATCGTCTACCTCTTTGCCGATGCCGACTCTTATAAAACATGGGCCAAAAAGATACTTGATGACGACGAAGTGCCGTATTATGGATATTATCGTTCCAGTAACCGCACGCTGGTGATGAATATCGGCACCGGCACGGGAACGCTCGTACACGAACTGACCCACGCACTTATCGCATACGATTTTCCGAATGTGCCAACATGGTTGAACGAAGGCCTGGCGAGTCTGCACGAACAGTGCAGCGTCCGCAAGAATGGCATAACAGGACTTGTAAACTGGCGATTGCCGGCACTGCAAAATGCGATAAAAAATGATAAACTCCGTTCCCTGTGTGACCTTGTTACCAAACGTGATTTTTACGGCCGGCTTCGCGGACTCAATTACGCACAGGCCAGGTATTTCGTGATGTACATGCAGCAGCGCCGCGTGCTAAAAAATTTCTACCGTCACTTCCGCGACAGTTATGACACCGAAAACGCCAATGATGTCGAGGCTATCGAACACATTTTCGGAAGCGACATCAGGGAAATAGAAAAGAAGTTCCTGAAGTGGGTAGCGTCACTCAAATATCCTCCCGAAAGCACTCCAACCAATAGCAATTAACAGCTAATTCAATGGCTTATTCTTCCGCGCGGCGTATGAGACGGGCGTCGGCCAAATCAACATGGTCGGCCACGTCCAAGCCGTCCGGGCCAAACCCCACCTCAATCTCAAATACTTCGGCCCCGCTGATATCCAGACAGACCTTTTTTGATTTTTGCTTTCCGAGCAACCGGTAGTCAGCAATAACCTCCCCGTCTATGATGAACTTCACCGTCACATCGCCTGCGGGCCTGACTGCGTCGTCTATCCCAACAACGGCCACAAACTTCACATACTCGCCACTCAAGCGATAAGTTAACCTGCAGTATGAATGCAGGCCCAATCCTTTAGAATACTTCCTTCCGTCCAACTGCAGCGACCCGGCTGCAACGGAACGATTCCGCTTATACGTGTAAGTTTTGTCAAGAAATCCATACTGAAAAACATCAGCCGGTGTCAAATCCGATAAATCGACCAACCTGTCGGAAATAAAGCATATCCCCTGGGCCTGTTCAACGGCTATGCTGACACTGCCGAAATTGACAGTCTCGGCCGTGAGTTCGTCATCCTTTAATTCCACGGACGCCAGAGCGATGCGTGATCCTGCCCTGCCAGTTATATATCCCGACGGTTTTGCCGGGGTGGTATCCACCCCGGCCGGAAAAATCGCCCGCACGTTACCGCGAGCAATGTTCCTCAGAGCACCTTTCCAGCTAAAGACAATCTCATTGGCGTTTATCTCTTCCAGCGCTCCATTGATGGGTATCCAGCTTCGCTGTGACTTAGTCATGATGAGCACGTCGCTGGAGGCGTCGCTGTCGAGAAGTTTGTCGCACCTGGCGCGAATGCGCGCGACGGATGCGTCAGCCGATGGAAAATAAATCGCCTTTATCGCCGATAACCCCAATGATCTGCGTCCGAAGATGGCGTTAACAAAATTCACACTCTTGCCGCTTAGGGTGAGGTCTTCGGCGGGAATTTTCCCGCCGCAATTGGTCACGATTGTCGCAGCCGGCGTCTGCCCGTTGCCGGTCGCGCCTGCTAAATCAATTTCCGTAACGTCGGCGAGTTTCAACGTTTGTTCGCCGTCGGCCGTGTTAACCACCACACGCTTTGCATCTATAAGCGTCACTCGCCCCTCGACGGCGAGGGCATCTATGGTTTCCACACGGTGGGCCTGTGCCGTCCCGCACAACCAAAGCGACAGCAGCAATAATATTGTGCACCTTGCGCAGTTCATTCGGGCTTATACTCGGCCAGCGATGAATGATAGTCGCGAATCATTCGGCGGTAGTGCTCGGAAATTATCTTTTTCATAGCGGCCGATATCTCCTGCCGTTTCCTCGGAGGTAGCGAGGCCCAGTCGCCGCTTTCGGTCATGGGTCTGATTTCGGACAAGCCGCTGGGCCTGCGGACCGGACCGGGCACCAGCGTGCTCCACTCGGCCGGCGACGAGGGTGTGTCCGTGCCAGACGGGGGGCTTTTCACTTTCGCTGTGCCCTCGCGGCCTTTGCTGTTTTTGTTCTTATTTTTTCCGGACGACGACTTTGGACTAGATCCGCCCGAGGGCTTCTCCTCGACGTATTTAATCAGGTCTTCCAGTATGGCAACTGCCTCTTTCTGAGCGTCAAGGGTCTCCTTACCGGTCTTGCCGTGGGATATTTTATCAGCGGCACGCCCCATCCGTTGGGCCACTGAACCCAGCGGATCATGGTATATATTACTGAGGGCATTTACCTTTTTCACCATCGCTTCAAACTCTTTCTTTTTCAAAGCTATGCTGTAATTCCTCAGGCAGAACATGTACATCTCAAGAGCATACAGGCCACGGCCGTGCTTGCGATAAAGTTCGGCCGCGCTCAACGATGCCTCTGCGGCGAAACTTATCTTCTCCGGCGCATCTATGATAATATCGCGGCACTTCTCCGCCGCCTGCCAGTACCTGCCGGACTTCGCCAGCGCCCGGTACTTGACATACCGCGTTGCAGCGGCCAGATATGTAGACTCTCCGTCGAAGGGAACCGGCGCCTTAATAGATGCGTTGTATTGCCCGGAATCATATGCGTTTAGCATGGCCTGGAATCGGCCATCCACCAAGGCGAACGCCCGGCAGATGCAATCGAGATTTGCCCGCCGCGCCTCTGCCCCGCTGCTGGAAACTTCTTTCGATAATATTTTCTCGGCCTTTTGTATATCGCCGGGGGCATAAAGCAGGTTTCCCTTGATTTCGGCCAAGGCCTGCCGGCGCTCCATCTTTAGACGTGCTTTTGAGGCCTCTGCAATAATGGTCTCTAATTCTTCAGCGGAAAGGTCTGCCAACATCCTGTCGATATCCGCCTCGTCCGTCGGGGCCGTGATGTTTCTCGACATTTCATCGACATCCTCCGCATAAACCGGTGTGGCCGTTCCGTCGAACAACATCGCTGTCATTATCATCAGTGCCAATAAGTACTTCATGGCGTGGACTCCTTATGATGCGGGACGCGGCCGCCGATTTTTCGGGCGAAATCCCGCGTGAGTTTCTCGAGTTTTTCCTGTCTGTCGGAGAGTTTCTCGTGCTGATCCCTGAGGTCAGTCTTCGAGACATTCTGCCCACCCTTTTGTTTCTCGAGCAGAACGGTTCTGTCGTTGATGCGCCTCTGCATGTTGGCAAGCATCTTCAACTCAGCCAGAGCCGACACCAGCGGCGACTTGCCGCCACCTCCACCTTTTCCGCCACCACCCGATTTGCCGCGCCGGCGGTGCTTGGCAAGTTCCTCGCGCACCGAGTTTGTCAAATCCTCGAGGTCACGCTCTATCTGCGCCTGGATACCCTGTGTCAACGGTCCGGGCTTGTGGTCGTTGAGCATCTTGGCCACGTCGGCAAGATCCGAGCGAACATCCTTCAGAACGGCCGGGAAAACAGATGTTGTGCCTTCCTTGTCGATGAGGTCGTAAACCTTTTTCGTCTCCTCGCGGAGCCGGCGCTCCTGTTTTGACAGACGCAACATTTCGAGTTCCTCCGCCCGGGTGTATCCGTCCTCGGCATCCCTGGCGGCATAGACCTTCTTCGTGTCCACCGAGGCCTCTTTCTGTGCCTCGAGAATCTCCTCCAGCATCTGGTCAACCTCGGCCAGCACCTTCTCCTTCATCCGGTCATATTCATCTTTAATCGCAACTTCAAGTTCGTCGCGCGATTTGACCAGTTTTTTAAGTGCTTCTTTCTGGTCCGAATTGGCCTCTCCGGCCTTGCCCCCGGAGAGTTTGCCGGAGGCCGACGACATTGAGCCGGCCGCGCTTTTTACGCCTTCGGCGCCGGGCGTGGACGAGTCCTTGGGTTTGCCCATCTTCCCTGCCAGTTGCTCGGTTTCCTTTGCGAGTTTATCCTGGTCCGAGGCCTGCTCAGATAGAGAGGACTTTTTCTTCTCTTCGATTCGCCGCCTCAGCCGGGCCAGTTCATATTTGCGACCTTCCAGTTCCTTTAGCGCATTTTCCTGTGACTCGGCGGCGCTTTTGGATCGGCCCGCCTTCAGTTGAGAGGCCGCCCTGCTCATGTGAGCTGCCGCTCGCTCAACCCGGGACGCCGGATCCGAATCCTCATCGGCAGCATTCAGTTCTTCCGCGAGTTCTTTCAAGTCATTCGCCAGTTCACCTGTCTTGTCACTCAAATCCTTTTGTTGCTCGGCCAGTTTTTGCTGTTTTTCGGATTTCTCATCTTTGGGCATTGTGGCCGGCCGCGTTGCGGCGGAACCTTTTGTCTTTGCAAGAATATCCTTCTGAGTGGATATAATATTCTCAAGTTTCTTCACGGCGTCCTGAATTTGTTTGTCTATCTTTTTGGCATCGGTCTTTAATCGCGATGACAGTTCCAGCGATTTTTGCTTTTCAATTGCCTTGTTTATTTCGTCGAGTATTTTCTCCCACTTTTTAATACGCTCCATTCGCTGGTCCGTGTCTATCACGCCGGAGGTGAGTGTCTTGAGCACTTCCTCCAGGTCGGCAACCACCTTGGACTGCGTTTCAGCAGCGGCGGCATTGATGCCGCCAGTGAGGTATTCGGCCACCTCTTCCATGTCCTCGGCAATGAATGCCTCCCTCGCCTGGCTGACCGCCGTGCGGAGAATTTCTGCGGTCTGCGGTTCACTGTCGGCCAGCATATCGGCCACCTCCAGCATCTTTGTGGTCAGTTTTACAAACTGTTGTCTGGTAAATTTGACTCGCGATACAAGTTCGCCGGAATCTCCATCGACGGCCTTGTCATCGGGACTTTCCGCCGCCGACGGGAACACGGGCAGCATCAAACATACCGCCATTATCGCCGCAAGCGATGCAACACCTATTCGATTTATAATTGCCTTATTCATTTTCACACCTTTCAACCCACCCGGATAATAACCACTTTATTTTTTAATTATCCTCGCGGGGTTTTGTGGTAGGACCCAGAATACCTTCGATATCTTGCTGTTTCTTTTTATTTATACGCTCAAGTAATTGCTGAGACCATTTTATGATCATTTTCAACTCGCCGGCCAGTTCCTGCCGGCTGCCGGCCTTTTGCATATGTTCCAAAATTTCTTCCATTCTGGCGCGTATCCGTTGCAGGTCGGCTGCAATGTCGGCCGTTTCTTTTCCCAACACATCGCCATCTTTAACTCTACGCGTGGCCTCCAAAGCCGAAGCCACTTCACCTGCAAATTTCGAGAGATCTCTTAACGGCTCGATGACCTTATTACTGAGCTCCATAACTGTGGCAGAACCCGGTTCTGACAGGCGGTTGTTCAAAAGTTCCTCAACTATGCCCGCCAGCGTGTCTGCGGTCTTTTCGCACTCGGCGGCCACGCTTCGGGTAAGGTCCGCCGATGATGCAAGTTCGCCTCTGACTTGTTCCACTGCCGCTGCGGCGGCCAGTTTGTCCGCAGCCGAGGCGGTTTTCGCACGGGCCTCTTCAGCCAGGCCCAGCGACTGGAGAAATTCCATATGCAGTGCCTTTTGTCTGCGGACCAGTTCGGCCAACAGTTCCTCGGGCTCCACGATGTTGAAGGTCAGAGTTTGAGTAGTGGCGATATTCGGGCCGTGCAGTTCTTTGGGAAGACAATCGGCTCCGCGGGCGAAAACCGAAACTGTCTTTCCTACAGTTACGCCACTGCCGGCGAGATCCAACTGCGTGGGAATACTGATAGATTTGACCGGGGAGGCAGGTTCTGAGAGCACATTCTCTTTTATGCTTCGCTTATCCTCGCCAGCACCAATTGGCCACTGAGCCATAACATCCACGTTAACGATGCCGAATGTATCGCTTCCACGAACCTCCAGCGGAATAATCGCCCGCGGCGTAATCGCCGCTCCGACGCCGCTCTTGCTAATCTCCATTTGCGGTGGGCCATCAGACATAATCTGAATCGCGTACTTCGCTCCGCGGCGGTTGTTGTAGCCCATGGTATCCACCAAATCGAAGCAAAGAGTCACATTTCCCGACTTACGGCCTGCCTCGATCCGAAATCTGCCGTTGACCTGCGTTGACCTATCTTCTTCATCCCGGTCGGAATTTTTAACATCCAGAGGGATAACTTTCTTTCCCTCCTTTGTCTCAATCAGCATTTCGGCCTTTTTCAGGGGCTTATTAGCAGCCGCCGATATATTAATCCATCCCCCCCGGTAAGCCGTTATAACTCCGGAAGCGCCCACTATGGGTGTGGCCCTGCGGGACATATATGGCGGATACTCCACAACGAAGCGGACCTGGCGCAGCGCCGGCGGTTCGATTATCTCAACCCGGTGCGGCCGATGTCGGTCGGTCTTGTCATCGCCGCCTTCAACGTAAAAGTCAAAGGACTCTGATACCGCCTGGAAAACCTTCGTATAAACGGCGCTTTTGGGATCTGTCAATCCAAGGCGTTCCTGCGTGAGCCCCACAGACGGATAGCGGGCGTGCAGAGTGATGTGAGCCGGCGGGTGCAATTCCTTTACCGTTCCCGGCATGGCGACGACTTTTATTTGCAGATCCTCCCCTCGAAGGACTTGAAAATCCGGCCCTCCACGCACCTTCAGATATATCTTTTGCGGCCAGGGGGTCTCCTGCAGCAGAAACATCCGCTGTGCCCACAGCTTCATCATCGGTCCCTGCCAAAAGGCAAAGCCAACCAGCAGCATAACAGCACACGCCGCCGCCGCGAGTATCCGCTTCAGTCGCTTATACTCCACAACTTGTGCGAAATTGAGTGGCTGGCTTATCCGTTCGGCTTCACTGGCGGTGCGGGCCTCCATAGCTCTGCTGGTCAACGGC
Source organism: uncultured Planctomycetaceae bacterium (assembly GCA_964472875.1). Lineage (GTDB taxonomy): Bacteria > Planctomycetota > Phycisphaerae > SM23-33 > SM23-33 > CAYYMD01. Next base: position 19,095 of record CAYYMD010000013.1, on the reverse strand, counting down.
GACTGTTTGCCGCCGGCAGCAAACTGGACGGTGCTTATCAACCTGTCGGCCAAGATGCGATATCTGTCCTCGACCAGCATCGCCAGTGACTCCCATCCCATTCGCGTAAACAGAGGCGCGAATACAAATCGCCAAAGCACCCACATAATTGCGACGGCGGCGGCCGCAAGAACAAACACACGTTGCGTGCGGTTTAAATGAAGTATGTAATCCAGCCCAAGCGTGACAAACACCAGCCCCACGCAGGCAAGCAGCGTCCACGCCGCGCCCTCGGCAACCAGGCGCACGCGCACCCTTAGCCGAAGACGGGCCAGTTTGGTCCACAACGTCAATCGCTGCTTCATGTTTGACAAATCTATTTCACTCATTTCGATTTTCCGGTTAGCCACGGCGGCCGCACTGTGGAGGCATTCACAAATTTATCAGGCCATGTTGTATTTTTTCCGGACTATCCATTCGACGGCGAGCAGCATCACAATAAGCAACAGCACCGCACGGGTGTCCCAAAGTTCACGTGGAATCTCCCGCACGCTCTGAAGCCGGCCGGGAGGTATCATCTCGCCCAGTCGGTCAAATTCGTGCGCTTCTAAAAAGTTTTGCGGTCTGGATACGATGCTCTTTAGATATTCAGGGTCGGCCTCAGGCTTTCTCAATTCCGCCTGCGGCAGTTCGACACTTATTCGCCTGGCGGCGTTGGCGTCCTCGTCGAGGTTCACTGACAGTTCATAAGCGCCCGTCCGGGCAAGGACGACCGAAGATGCGAAATGCCCTGGCTGGTCTTCAACGGGCTTTAACTCGATTTTATGCGAGTTGCCAGATGGAATCTGCACCACTTCTACGTCAACTTTATCGGCCTCCAGCGGGGAGTATTCCTCGTCGTAGGCCTCCACGCGAACGGTCATCTCCTCGCCGGCGACGAAACGCTCCCCGCCGGTAGTAAGGACTACCCGGCGAGTTTTCGGCGCGGCCAAAAAACTCATCATATTACCCCAAAACCGCCGGTGATAATAACCATCGCGAACGGCCCGCCACCGCCATGTCTCATCAAACCCTACGAAGACCGCCCTGCCCAGACCAACCGGCTGAAAGGCAATCAGCGGCAGTGGGTCGTTTTTCGGGCCTCGACGCATCGGGTTGGAATGGACCGCCAGTACTCTGCCGGCCGGTTTTACATTCGCTACCGGATGGGACCAGTATATGCCTGGCAAAAGGTCGAACACGCTTTGACCTCCATCCGAGGTAAGATCTATTTTAGTAACAGTATGTTCCCGGCCGTAATCGGTCAATCGAACCTGCCAGGACCTGGGTTTTCCGCGGCCTATACGAGCCGCGATGTCTACACGATTCGGCGCCAGCACGACCGGCATCAACTCGCCCAGCGAACGGTAGTCGCCTCCATCCAGAATTGCTTCCGAATATTTGTTGCCCGCCAGGTAGCACAATCCCCCGCCATGCCGGACGACAAACGTTTTAAGCATGCTCACGAAATTCTCGTCGAATCCGTCTCTGGTCGGGCGGGGATCGTAAAGTATTACCACGTCGTATCCCGGCTTGTCCTGCGTGCCGATTAGTTGTGGCAGTTTTTGCGGCAGGCGTGACAACCGCATGCCCGTTGATGCCAGCTGGTTGATGTCTGCATCCGCGTTCTGCTGCCACACGCTGAGGCGGTATAAATCCTGCGAACGGTAAAGAAAATCACGCAGATACTGAAACTCCAGCCCAGCGTATCCGCCAACCAGCAAAATGTTTATCTTCGCATCACGAACAGATACGGACGCCTCAGCGGTATTGTCGGCCACGTTCGCCTCCCCGTCCAACGGATCCGCTTCCACCTTATAGATGAACTTTCCGGTCTTATCGGGATTGGTCGTAAATTCAACGTTGAAGACCACCGGACCGTTTGATTTTGTTTTACCCGGCCCTTTGCGGGAATGCGGCAGGTGCTTGCCGACTTCTACCGTTTTTTCCCGGCCCGTGGAAGTCCATTCGTTTGAATCCGCCCGACGGCGCAGCAGACGGACTTTGATTTTTTGCGAATCCACATTGCGACAGGACAACACGGCTGAAAATTCCGCACTCGCCCCGCGCCGCACCTCGCCGGCAGCATGAAGGGCTGTAACGGCCACGTTTTTCCGGGGTGTAGAGTCTCCAACCATCACGGCAAATACACCGGCGCCGAGACCATCAATCGTGGCTAATGACGACGCTGCACTTGGGGAAGACATGGCGGGCTTATCAGATGTCACCCTTCCGTCGCTGATGAGAATCACACCGGCCAGTCTGCGCCCCCGCATCATTTCCCTTACCTGCGAGAGAGCAGCCGATATGTCGGTTTCGTAACCATCGGCCAGAAGGGCTGCCAGCGGCTCGTCCAACCGGTTGATAACTTTTTCGGCCTCGAGTTCGGGGGAATCTATCCGCTCCAGTATGCGGGTGTAGGAATCCTGACCCGGTTTGTCGGTGGAGAACCGCATCAGAACAATGGGATGGTCTGCGGCTAGTGCGCCCACCGCGCCATCGTCCCGCAGCAGCAGGCGTCTGGCAATTTGAGCCCGGGACATCTGTCGTACTTGGTCCGGCGAAATGCCCAGAAGTCCAGCTAATTTCTCTTGAGCGCCATCATCCTTCACGTTTCTGGCCGAATCCGCAATAGACATGGATATGCTGTCATCCACCAGTACTACCAGCGAACTGTACAGCGTCTTGGTAAAGCGGTAGATAATTGCCGGGCGGAACAATATCGTCGCCACCAATAGAATCACCGTGATTCGCAATCCGGCCAACACCGCCTTTGCCCCGCGCGGGGCGTCACCTTCCCGCCGATATGTCCGAACTGTAAGGTAAATCATCGCCGCCAGCGCAATCAGCAACACAAGAATAACGTAATTGTCATACTCGGCCACAAAACCCAAGCGCCAGCGGGACGAATCTCCCGCTCCACCCACAGAACCGCCAAATAACCATTCGATAATACCGTTCATGAATAATGCCCGAATCTTCGCCCCAATATCGTCTCAAAAGCCATGAATACCAGCATTGCCGCCAACATCCATGTCCAGTAATCGCCGCCAATGGAAAACTCCATTTCACCGGCCTCGCCGGGACGATTTTGATAGTGAAATTCGTCGCTGCCAAAGGCTGCCTCCAGCGACTCACGCCCGCCCGGCATCAGGTCGCCCTCGGAGGGCTCTATATTCCTTGCGAAGGGAATCCGCGTAGTTCGCCCGGCTGGGTCCCGCAGCCATAAATTATAGACGCCCGAGTCAGCAGTATGTTCATAACTCAGTACTGGTTCACCATCGCGAATTTGTGTCTTAAGTCTCACGCTACTACGCGAGGTGTTACCCGGCGTTTCCAGCCAGGCCTCTGCGTCTCTCATCGCCTCTGGCGGTTCAAATACTATGGGCGCGCCGGCAAACGCTGTCTTTCCCTCTGGCTGGGAACGGGCGATACGCCGGATCATTTGGTTGGCGACTACCACAAATGTCCCGAAAGGGTCTATTGGCCAGTCTGTCCATCTCTTGTGAGCGGAGGTATAAAAAACCACAACCCTACCGTTACCAAACCTCCTCGAAACTACGGCGGGACTGCCGGATGCATCTGAGAATCGAGCCAGCACTCGCGGTGTGGTAACGTCCTGGCCGGATGAACTGCCGGCAGCCTCATCTGCCCGCCGGAAAGCAAAAATGCGGATGAGTTTTAACGCTATTGAACCCTCCCCGGTAAACACGCTGAGCAAACTATCTGCCGCAATACTCTTAGGCGCCAGACGAAAGTATTTTATCTCACTGTCTTTCGACGCGGCGCGGACGATCTTGCCTATGCGAAACGGCAACAGCCCCCTGCCTTCTTTGTACAGCGGACCGTTGTAAAAAGACTCGTTCACCTTATCGCCCATGAAAATCGCCAGCCCCCCGCCGGCGCGAACATACTGCTCCAATGCCTCGAGTCGCCGTCCGTTGCCGGTTCCATCGGCTAAAGATGCTACATTCAATAAAATAACAGCATGATAATCCGGCAGGTTCACCTGCCCGAAGTCTTCCGGCGAGACAACATCCATCGAATTGCCGTAGGTATTACTCGATTTGGGCGCCAGCGCCTGGGCCATAAAAAATGATTCGTTTTCCTCGGCTGATGCGCTCACGTTCAGTCTTCCGTCTACCAGTAAGACTTTGATGGCCGGCCTGATATCTATCGCCAGATGAGCCGTATTGTCGCCCGACAGTTCGTCGGCCGGCAAATGTGCCCGCACTACAGCGGAGGCGTCCTCGGCCGCTGAAGGAAGCAACAGTCGCCATTGAACCCGTTTGCTTTCTCCAGGCAACAGAACATCAATGACTTCAACAGGAGTGGAAATTTTTATATCGCCGGACAGCGTTTCGTCACCCTCTGTGGTTTCTTTGACCGCGTAAGCACCGACCGATGCGCTAAGCCGCACTTCAACGTTCTCCACCCTGTCCGGCGAGTTGTTTCGCACGCTCACGCCAATCCGCACCGGTTGCCCGGCAAGAGCATAACCGTCCAACAGTTCGATTCTCTCGACGGTCAAGTTGTTGCGGGGCTTGCGGGCGTAATCCAGCGCTATAACCTCCACATCCGCAGAACTAATCCTCGAGAATTGTTCCCGCATGGCGTTGTGTGTGCTGGGAGCCGACAGATCGATCTTGCGAAAATCGCCGACGATATATAAACGCTTGGTTCCCGGCGCATTCGCAAATATACCTTCCGCGGCCTTGATCGCCTCGGATAAATCGGCTCGCCGCCCAGCGGGTTCAAGCGATGCGATGCGACCCGATAGCCCTTCGAGGTCTATCTCGCCTACGCGCGCGGGGGCGAAAAATGTCGAATCATCCGGGTCGCCCGTGGCAAGTATAATAGCGCATCGCTCAGACTTTCCCAGCGACTCAATGCGGTCTATCAACTCCTCGGCCGCGGTCGCAAAGACTTCCCCCGAACCGAATTTCTGCCCCATGGAACAACTGTCATCCAGAATGAAAACATTCATCGCCGCGCCATTACCGCCAAACGGTGCGATCCTTCCGCAGCCGATGAATCTTGCCACCACAGCAGTAAGGGCGAGAATTATCAGGCAGCGAAGCGCAAGGAGAATAAGTTCTTCTATTCTAAGCCTGCGGCGGTTTCGCCGCAGCGATTCCATGAGGAAGCGCATCGCCGCCCAGTGAACGGTGCGGAACCGCCGGCGGCTTAGAATGTGAATGATTATCGGCACACTAACCGCCGCCAGACCCGTCCAGAATATTCCCGGATGTATAAACGGCATAAACTATCTCACCTTTGTTTTCAGCAGGGGTTAACACGGATAAACACAGAAGATTTTAAAAAATGTTTTATCTGCGTTCATCCGTGTTAATTCCTGCTATCTTTTTGCCCCTGCCTTACGGACGGCCTCTGCACGGGCTGCCAGGAACGCCAGCATGGCTGCGTCGAGGCGCTGGCCGGTGGAAACAAGTTTGTAGTCCGCCCTGGCGGCAATGCATCCGCGGTTGACCACGCGGCAAAACCGCTGGACGGCCTCGAGGTAGCCCTTGCGCAGCGCGCGTGGGTCGGCGACAAGACGGCCGGTCTCTTCCAGCCCCAGAAACTGTGTGTTTCCCTGGAATGGGAACTCCAGTTCATCCGCGCCCATCACGTGCAGCACAACGACCTCGTGGCCGTAATGCTGAAAATGCTGCAGGCCCCGTACAGCTGCGGCGGGGTCGTCCACAAAAAAATCGCTTACAAGACACACAAGTCCGCGCCGAGGTATTTTCTCCGCCAGTGAGTGACACACACCCTCCAAGTCCGTCTTGGCCGTGGGCGTGGTAGTATCTATGGCATGCACCATCGATTTGATGCTGTCCGGACTGGCCGAGGGCGGCAGATAATTCTGCAACGTCTGATCGAACAGGGCCAGTCCCACCGCGTCCTGCTGCTGAAGTAGCAGAAATGCCAGCGACGCGGTGACCGCCGCTGCATACTGGTACTTTGTCATGCCATTTCTTTCTCCGTCGCCGCCGTACTGCATCGACTCACTGGCATCAAGCAGAAAGACGGCCTTTAGATTCGTCTCTTCCTCGTACTGTTTTATATAGAACCTGTCGGTGCGGGCGTGCACCTTCCAGTCGACGTTCTTTATATCGTCGCCGGGCACGTACTCTCGGTGGGAGGCGAACTCCACGGATTGCCCGTGGAAGGGGCTCTTGTGCTGGCCGGATATGAACCCCTCCACCACCAAGCGGGCCTGAAGGTCCAGTCTTGTAATACGCGCCAGCACCTCCGGGTCGAGGTACTTCAACAGTTCCTGTTGTTTTGCTGTTTGGCCGTTGGCCATTGGTCACATCCCATTCGTTGGTTACGCTGTCTCAACGATAACTGTTTACTCCACCGCGCCGGCGGTTTTGGGGTTGGTGGCGATGTCCGAGTCCTTGTCGGGTATTATCTCCATTAGTCTGTCGACGATATCGTCTGCGGTTATTCCCTCTGCATCGGCGTTGAAGTTCGTGACGATGCGATGCCGCATGACGGGCTTTGCCACCGCCTTTATGTCATCGGTGGATACACAGAACCGCCCGTGCAGTACGCAGCGGACCTTCCCGCCAAGTATCAGGTATTGGCACGCCCGCGGGCCGGCGCCCCAGGTAACATAATCGCGGACAACATCGGGAACTTCACCCTCATGCACGCGCGTTGCACGAACAATCTTCATCGCGTAACGGATGACGTGGTCGGCCGCGGGAACCCGCCTGATAATCTCCTGGAGTCGGATTATCTCCTCACCGTCGAGCACAGGCGTCAGTTCCACCTCGCGCCCGGCCGTGGTCAGGCGGATTACATCGAACTCCTCATCCCACTTTGGATAGTCCACGAAAATCTTGAACATGAACCGGTCCTGCTGCGCCTCGGGCAGCGGGTAGGTGCCCTCCTGCTCGATGGGATTCTGGGTGGCCAGTACAAAGAATGGGTCCTTCATAGTCATGCGCTTGCCGCCTGCAGAAACCTGCCTTTCCTGCATGGCCTCCAGCAGTGCCGCCTGCGTCTTCGGCGGCGTGCGATTGATTTCATCAGCCAGGATAACGTTGTTGAAAATCGGCCCTTGCAGGAATTTAAAATCGCGGCTGCCCGACGCACGGTCTTCCTGAATGACTTCGGTTCCGGTAATGTCCGATGGCATCAGGTCAGGAGTAAACTGTATACGCGCAAAGTCCAGGTCAAGGCACCTCGCAAGCGAGGAGACCATCAGCGTCTTGGCCAGCCCCGGCACACCCTCGAGTATGGCGTGACCACGCGCGAAGATGCACATCAGCAGTTCCTCAAGCACGCCTTCCTGCCCGACGATGGCCCGTGCCATTTCTTCGCGCATCTTTTTATACGCGTCGGTAAGATGCTCGGCCGCCTGGATGTCCTGATCCTGCAGTTCCGTATTCGCCTTGTCTTTATCACTCACTTTTGTCCCTTTCCAAATTCAAGTTTTCAGTTTTAACTTTCAGTTTCCTATCTCTGGCAAATCGGCAGGTATCCGTACGGCAATTGCAGCACGGTCGTCGCAAGGGCGGTACCGTACGTCGTACCTACGCCGTCACCATTCCACGAACCATCCGGCGCCTGGAGCGATATCAACCTGCTTTTTATACGGGGGTAATAGTTGTTCCAGTCTTTTCCACCCCGCTGATACCACGCCTGGGCGAGGTAAAAATGCGCGTAAAACCAGTGGCCCATGTTCTGCGAAACGTTCACCCGCGAACGGACGTATTGAATGAGCCTGTCAATCATTTTCGCTTCTTCACTTTTTCCACCCCCGGCCTTGCGATCGTAAACTCCGGCCGCGTAGAAGCACGCGATGGCGGCAGCGGAAATCGCCGGCCGTGAAGAGCCCCTGCTACGGGCCGAGTAACATATACCACCGTCGGGCATCTGGCAGTATTTCAAATACGCCACCGCCCGGGCGATGGTGCTGCGTGGCACTTCGATTCCGACGTTGCGGCACGCCCTCAGTGCCTGCAACTGTGTAACGGTAACGGAGCCCTCGTCGCCGTTGCCGCTGGGGGTGTAAATCCATCCACCTGCGTGCTTGACGTTTGCTCCCAAATCCGACTGGGACTTAGCGGTGAGTTTGACGCCTTTATCCAAGGCCGTTTTTATCCGCTTTGCATAATCGGTGTTTATCTCCGAACCATAACACTGCGCCAGAAACAACATGGCGAAGCCGTGCCCGTACATGCTGCGGGATTCGCTGCCCGGCCCGGAAATCAGTCCGTCGTCTCCGGCCTCGGCCACATTTAGCACATAATTCATAGCCCTGGTAACGTTTCGCGCATACGGGCCGGACTCCGGTGTGGACCCCCCGGCGATGAACGCTATGCCCGCCAGTGAAGTCATCGCAGTGGGATACATCCCGTATCCACCGCTGTTGAGCCACGCCCCGTCGCGCCGCTGCGTCTTGGCCAGGTAGTTCAATCCCTTGTCAATTGCCCTGACGGTCTGGCGGTCCATCAACTCCGGCAGGACCGGTCCCGGCGCATCCGCCTGCGCTTCGGCCGAGCCGAAAGCAAAAATGGCAACCGCCGTGATTTTCAGCAATCTAATTGTCATTCCGTTTTTTATTTTCTTTACCTTTGTAAACGGATACTCCGTCGGCGTCTTCGACACATAGTCTTTGCGAAGCCGCCACCGGCGGGGCCAGACCTATAAGGCGTTTCCCTTTTTCTCCATTCTTCGCAGCCATTACCGACTTCCATGCGATGCTTCCTACGCGCCCGTCAATAACGTAAACGCGAAATTCATAATTACTTTTAACGTGTCTTCTGGCAGCAATTAATACGTACTCTCCCGCCGCAGAGGGCATGTAAACCCAGAAATTTCCATCGTCATTTTCGCTTAATGACAAGGACCACACCGATTTCCCGTGGGCGTCAATCTTTTCAACGCCCAGACCTCTCCCCTTACGGCATAACTTGGAACCGAGATGGTTTCTAAGAAAATCATCCTCTCCGCGGAGCGGTCCCGCAAGGTAAACCTCTCCGCCGGACATGCACGCCAGGCGGGGAATCACCAGTTCGGCACTTAACGACCTCCTTGCCCACCCCCCGCCGGTGAGTGTGAACAGTCTCGGCGAGCGACCACGCTCGTGCTCTACGACAATCACTCCATCTTCGGCGGCGGACAGCAATATGGGCTTTTCTCCGGGACTTCCAGTCTCCCAAATAGCGGGCAAATTAACATCTAGTTTGCAAACGGCCATACTTTTGGCGTTCAATCCGACCACGAGTCTATTCGGAAGAATCCTCGTCTGTAAATAGTCATCCGTGGGCAATTGCGCGATCACCCTACCATCCGAGAGGCGGAAGAAAAACTGCCTTTTCGAATCGGAATACCTGAAGGTGACCACTCCCTCCGCGAGCATCAGGGAATTATCCGGCAGATAATTGAATTCGGGAGAATTCACTCTCCAACGCAAATGACCGTTCTTTATGTCGATACAGTTTATCCAAGAACGCTTGCCCTTCCTGTCGCACAACACCAGCGAGTCGGACCCGGCAGCCATGACGTGCATATCTTCCATACCCATTTCTTCATAGGTCTTATGCCATGCGATATTTCCGGTTTTGGTTTCGATCCCCGCGGCAGCGTGAGTTCCCGCTATCATCACTATCTTACCGTCGCCGCTGGCACACCCGATAAGCCGTCGCCTCGTCAGCCGCCCGTGATAGTATGAATCCCTGGTGATATCCGTAAACGGTTCGGTGCGCCACTTCACGGCCGAATCCGCATCTTCAGCATCCGGTTTTACCCTCACCAAACGCCAGTCGTGCATCACAAAAATGTCGTCTCCCAAACGAACGGGAAGCGATTTGTGGTCGCGTAATATCCATGTATCCATTCCCTTGAAGGAAAACGCCTTCTCGTATGGCGGTTCAGCAATCTCATGGCGCGATTTCAATGCCAGCCCTTCGCTCCCGCCGCAGCGGTTGATTACATCTCCCACAGTCCCTTCGAAAGACCCGAAGGATATCGTCGTTCCGACCGGAACCTCTTCTTTTACGAGTTGGCGGCAGTCGATGGCAGCCAGCGGTTGAGCACCTCGCTTTAGCCATACCAACCCCCTTGCGGCGAGTGCGGATGATTTTATGTCGCTATCGGACAGATCGTTACCATCGGTGATTCTTGTGAGGCAATGGATGGCTTTTTTATAAAGTTCGCCGGCCCGATCTTCGTCTTCGTCCGCCTCGGCAGCGTGTTGGTAATAAATTCCAGCGGCGTTGTACAGCGCATTATCGGCCCAGGCGCTTCCCGGCCAGACATCCGCCACCAGTTCGATTTTTTCCGCTTCTCCGGATTCGATCACTCTTTCATATGCCTGCCGCGCCTGCTTCTCGAAAACCTCGTAAAACTCGCGGCCGTGCTTATCTATCAAATCCCGTATAAATCGCTTGGCCAATTGTGCGCCATTGTGCATTTCGGCATCTTCACCAATGAAAACGGAATTGTCGGCCTGAGGACCGATAGGCAGGTCGGCGAAATCCTGGTTGTGATACTCCTCCAACAACCGACGTATCGCAGACATGGCTTCAGCGTAACGCCCCATGCTTCGCAGGCACTTGGCCCGTCGAATGGCGATATGTCCCTTCTCCTGATCGGTGGCGGCGTATTGGGCGGCCTTGTCGAAATAACCAAGCATCCGCTCCTTGTCGTCGCAGCTATTAGCCATGGCAACATAGGTTCGATAAAACCATGGCCGTATGATGGCTTTCAGCCCAAATAAACTATGCTTATCGGCAACATCTCTGCACTGCTGCAGGTCCACTATTGCATCGGAAAGCCGCCCTGCCTTAAATGCCATATGCGCCATCTCGAACTTTTTTTCGCCGCGTTGCGACGGCGAGGCGACTGCTATGTCTGCCTCCATGTTATGCCGAACTACGGAATAACGCCTATACGCTGAAATACCTGCGGCGTTGGCGGCTATAAGCACATCACCCATGCTGACCAGATTGCCCAGAAAGCCCGTCGCTCCGACTAAAGGGCTGTAGGTCGTGGCGCAATCCTTCAGATTCATTCGGTAAATTCCACCCCACCCTCCGGCCAAAACGGATTTGGTTGTAACCGCAGGGCGGCCTATTACTTCGTCTATCGAGTTATCCTTGTGAATCACCTTGCCATCGGCAACGCTCCTGACAAAAATACCCTTGCCGGCTATCATGATCCGACGTGAATCAATTGCAGCCAGATACGTCTGTTCCTCGCGTTTCTTTCGCCAGGCGGGTTTTCCATTGTCGGCCTTGAGACAGATTAACTCGTCCGCATCGCATGGCAGGCATATCACTCGTCCACGTGTGACCAGAATGGGATTAACCGCTTTGTAATTTTTCAGATTTGCTGTAGAAATCCCGCGGGATGAGACGGAGTCGAATCGACCCGGGTACTGATACGCCCACAGCGCCCGGCCGTTGGCCGCTCTAAACGCCGCTACAACGCCAACATTCGTCAACACGTAAACACGCCCATCGGAAACGGCTGGATTAGAGCAATTGTAAATAGCGTCTCCCATATAACGCATATAAGAAGAACTAATTGCGGGTGTCTGGGAGATCGCGGCCTTCCATATCAGCGAACCATTGTCGGCGTCGAGGCATAACAGGTAATAGGTTTGCATATACATGCTAACGGTATAAAGTCGCCCTTCGCAATAAGTAGGCGGGCACAGAAACATACCGTTGCGGACGACCTCATTGCCGCCTGTTGGCCTGCCAGCACCTATGTATCCTGTGGCCCAGCACCGCTTTCCACTGTCGGCCCAAACAGCCGTTAGAACGGAAGTGTTTGAGCGATTGTGCTGGGCTGGCGCCACTGGTCTTGCCACCATCGGCCGCGGCCCAAGCCACCCCCCTATCATTGCAGGGTGGCGCCCGGCTTCACCGGCTGATAAATCTCCACCCACTGCATAAATTTTACCACCGCCGGCCGTAAGCGAGTAAGTATTGGAAAACGAAGGCATCGAGGTAAGCATAATATAATTTCCGGCCACTCCTGAGGCACTTCCCATAGCAGGCAGCGAGGGAGCGGTGATTTCCCACACCAATTCACCTGTTTGCAGATTGTAAGCTGTTACGGTTTCCTCTCGACGTACGATAAGCAGATTCCCCACAACAACCGGCTCAACCACCGCGGGGATGGGCATAGACATAACTTTTCCGTTTTGAGATATTTTGAATACCACGTTTCCCCCGTTTAACCTGAGTTCGAAGCCATTTTGACGATGAGTATGAATACTGCTTATGTGCCCGAAATTCGGATGATAAAGTCTCTGCATGCCGGCAAATGTTGACTTAAGCGCAAGAAGCTGCGAGGGAATGATTTCCTCACCTGAGCCTGCACCAACACCTATGCTCCAGTGTGGCTTAAGTATGACCTTGCTGTCAGCCATCACACCTATACCATCCGGTATGCCGCCCAAACCCGGCCATATTTTCAGGGCTTCTGTTAGGTCCGAGTTGTACTGACCCTTGGATATAACCTGCTTAACAAAGGCGGCCAAGTTGCGCTTCCTTCCCGACATGGTGGCATAAACATTGCCATAGCTTTTGTTGAGTTCGGCAAATGCCTTGGACGCACTGGACTTGTCGCCGTCAAGATGGCATGAGATGGCAATTCTCGCCAGAAACACGGCACGGCGTTCATCGGAAACTTCCCGCGTTTCGTCGCCGAGCAGTCTCAGCGCCTCACGCCAACACCTTGCGGCCTGGGTGAATTTACCTGTGTCGAAAAAGATTCTCCCTAATTCTTCCAGGGCCTTGGGGCCAAAGGATGTGTGCCTGTAACGGCAGGCAATGGACCTCAGCAGAGTAACGTCGCGATTCTCTACTGCACGATTGAACAATACTCGGGCCTTTGGTTCATACAGGCGCCTGTACAGCTTCAGGCCTTCTGGTGGCATATCACCTATAAGCCGGCTGGCGTGTTGCCAGATGGCCGTATAGTGACGTTTGTCCTTGGATGCCACAAAACCGCTGTCGGGCTGGTCAACAAGTGTCTGAAGTATATCAATTGCCTGGTCGTGCTTCCCTTCTTTAATGCGATCCTCAGCCGCCTCAAGGTAACCTGCCAGCTCGTCCTCAGCAACAACAAGCGGATGTGTGGCATCGGCGGCAATAACGCCTCGCCGGTTATTTCCATCCTCCGGCAAAAATAGAATAGCCGCAATAAACACCGCTGCGTAAACCATCGCCGGCAGGGGCGGCTTTTGTCTGCAGCGCAACCTTTTACCTATTAACGGCAGGCAATCGGGCTTGAATCGGAAGCCGAGAAAACCAAAAGTTTTTGCCATAAATTAAACCCCGCCCTTACAGGTTGTTGCCATCCTGTAATTCCAATTTAGAATAATCTTTATATCGTGCGGAAACAAATACATTCTTTTGCACGTGTTAGTCGCATGTATGAGGAAAATGTTCCCACCTTTGTTTAATCGTCGCTGCGTTGCTCGACTAGGCCAACCCAGTAATCCAGACGGGTGGGACTGGGCCTGTCCGCCCAAAGTCTTCGGCGAGGCCGCACCAGTTGTACCGGAGAGACTCTCTCCCAGTCACGCCAGAGTTTTTTCACCGGAACTACAGCCACTTCCGGTTCGGTGGCGGATATTTTCACTATGTCGGCCGGCCCTATTAAAAGCACATCAGCCATATCATGACGGACCGAAACTACCGCCCATGCCGGCCCGATGGTTCTGCGGAAGGTTTCCGCCACAGAAAGCAGCCATGTTGTCCCCTCATCGGCGGCCTGTATCCGCAAAAGAACAGGAGCATTACGATGCGTCCGGGCGAAACACCTCCGGAGCACTCGAGTATTGTAGCACCGCCACAGCATCGGATGCTCAGCCGGCATCGCAGCCAGCAGTATACCGTCGAACATGGCAGTATTCGTCTGGGCTGCCTGGAGGTAATCGCCTTCGCTGCCGGGCACAACAAGCCCTCCCCACAAGCCGGGCGGAAGCGCGGTCGGGTCCGGGGCTGAGAGTGTCACGTGAACCCCACGCGGCGCCTCACGGGGCAAATCCTCATCGTCGCCGGAGACCACCCACCATCTGCCGGGGTACATGTCCATTGTGTCGGAGATTATCCGCGTGATTTCTTCGCTCCTGTGCCACGGCCGGCTATGCGCCGGCAGTATCCGTGGCCCGACACAACCGTGCGAGGCCTCGCTTACTGCGCTTATCCATACACCCGCTCTTACCCTGCCAACGGCGCCTCGCGCAATGCCCACAGCAATGAGCAGCAAAACTGTCAGGTTACATATCAGCAGAGCCCCCCAGCCGACCCATTTCAACTGGTCCTCTCTGCGGGAACAGCCAAGAATCTGCCCGGCCACGGCTATGGCGCACAAGATCATCACACCGCCGGGAAGTAGATACCCGCCGCCGGGAAGCGTGAATATGGCCATGTATATAATTATCCCCACCACAGCGCCCAAAACAGCAAATTTTAGATAGGCCGCTGCCCGCCAGCCAGCATCGGCGAATATTCTGCGGTGACGCGATATCAACACCGACCCCAGCGCGGCCATGGGAATCTGTAAAATAACTGCAAATGCGGCGCATAGACCGGCCGCCCATACCGGTCCCGCCGAGGCGTTGCCCGTTATCGCAATAATGCCCAGTGCGGCCTGAACGATACCGATAACACAGATACCCGCTATGGCGCCCAGCGACTGGGCGCGGCCGGGAGAATGCGACTTTGCGTCGAACCGCTGAAGAAATCCGGCCAACAAGGACAGAGTCAATGCCGCCCACAAGGCCTTTCCAGCCAGGCCCACACCGGCTGCGTCGGCAAGCAGCCGCAATTGAAACATTATGATAACCGCCGCCACCGCATAATCTGCAACTATCAGACACAGAAGACGCCTTTCGGCACCGAAGGAAGAACGCGGTGCTCGGCGCGGCCTGGGGCGGACATTCCGCCGCAGAAACATTCCGAAACCTATTCCTATCAGCGGAATCAGCGACGTCACCGCTATGGCGTAAAGATTGCCCCCTACCAGCCATACCAGGGCAAACAGAGCCGAGCCCATGGCCGCACCCCAAATAAACTCGCGCCATAAATCATCGTAAGCGTCAACGGCCGCGCGGCTGCGAGCTACAACCGACAAAAGGAACATCACCGACATTCCCACGCCGAACGGCAGCATCAGAACCAGGATAACCGCAAACTTTACAACTGCCCAGCTCAGGGGCGCCCAGACGAACCTTCCTGCCAGAAATTCTACAAAAGGCCGGGCCATCGGAGGTACGAACGTGTTCGCCATAGTCAAAACAGATGCAAAAATCCCAGCCACGCCAAGCATCCGTGCGGCGGCAATGGCCTGCCTGTGACTATCTGAATAATCGCCGCCCGGGCCAATGAACCGCTGAACCGACACAATTGCCGAGACCGCCGGGTCGAAAAACCCCAGCCGCACCAACGTGCCGCGAGTTATCCTGGCCACAGCTCGCACCAGCATCGCACCAGCAGCTACCGACAGCACCATCGCCGACAGTGCAATAAGCCAAGACAAGCCCGAACTGTCGAACACATCTGCCCAGATAATCGACATAGCCCCCGACCACAATACAAGGCCGGCCACCACGCAGATTACAAACAATTTGTCCAGCAGCGTAGGCAGCATCAGAGTTCGAACTTAGGATAACGTATATGGAATATCGAATTTAGAAATTATTCTTTCCCATCAAGCACAGTGGTTCTCTCGGCCGGGAGGTGAACCTGCCTTCCGTCATCACAGGCCATCACCAAGCCCTCCAGCGGACTGACGTCAAGCACTCTACCGACGTAGTCACGGCCGGAACTGCGCACGCGAAGACGGTTATTTATCATTTGGCATCGCGATTTCCACGGCGCGTGCAACGCATCGGGGCCTGAGGATGTAATATTCTCAAGCCAATTATCCAGCCGTCGGATTATAGTCCGAATGAGTTCGACCCTCTCAACCGGATGCGTGAAGAAATCCGACAGTCGCCCCGCACCTACACCTTGCGGCGCGGCGGTTGCGTTTATACCTATCCCGGTGACCATAGCGCGGGAAGGGCAGCCGTGACGAACCTCCACCAACACGCCGGCGACCTTGGCATCATCGATGAGAACGTCGTTAGGCCATTTCAGCCCAACTCGACTGGGCGCCGAGTGCGACGTTTCCTCTATCGCCTCGGCCACGGCAAGGCCGACCATGATGGTAAGTGTCTCATGCGATGGGCATGCTGGAGGGTCGCACAGCAGCAAGCTCATTAAGACGTTTGCGCCCGGCGGGCTAAACCACTGCCGGCCGAGACGCCCTCTGCCCTTACTTTGGAAGTTAGCCACGACCACAAGCCCGTCGGCGTCCTGCCCACACGAAGCCCCAAGCGCCACGTCATTGGTCGAATCAACTGTGTCGAAACAGATAACATCCCGCCCCACACGCCTGGTGTCGAGGTTGCGCATAATCAGGTGTGAATCAGGCGGGACGGGGCGAACCATGCGCACTCCCCGCGCAGGTGAATGTTCCAGCGTGAACCCGTCCGCCTCCAGTTGCCCGATGGCGCTTCGCAATGATGGAATATCCATGCCGCATGTGGAGGAAAGTTCATCCACACGCCAGAAGCCACCTATGCGGTCGTAAAGTAGTTCCACCAGACGATCTCTATTCATAATCCCGGGCCTAATCAACCTCAATATCAAGCGATATATCAACCGCCCCCGCCGAATGCGTCAGTGCCCCTACCGATATACGCTCCACGCCTGTAGCCGCCACCTCGCCGACGTTATCCAGCGTGATGCCGCCGGAGGCCTCCAGCTCGAGCCGTCCATTCAGACCCGCCTCGTTGCGCATCTTCACTGCGGTCCTCAAATCCGCCAGCGACATATTGTCCAGCAGGACTATATCCACCGGCAGCGTCAGAGCAACCTTGAACTGTTCCAATCCGTCCACTTCCAGTTCTATAAACGCCCGCTCTCCCAGGAAAGGTCGCACCCGCTCAAGCTCCCGGGCCGCGGCGGCTATGGGGTCCTGCCCCTCGGCACGGGCCAGCACGGCGAGGTGATTATCTTTTACCAGCACGGCGTCGTAGAGGCCCTTGCGGTGATTTTTGCCACCCCCGGCACGAACGGCGTATTTCTCCAGTTCGCGCCAGGCGGGAGTAGTCTTGCGCGTGTCGAATATCTCGGCGCCGGTTCCCGCCACGGCCTGCACGTACTGGCGGGTCATAGTGGCTATACCGGAAAGTCGCTGAAGGAAATTAAGTGCCACGCGCTCGGCCGACATCATGCTCCTGGCAGGCCCCGACCACTGGGCAAGAATATCGCGCTCGCCTGCAAGTTCGCCGTCGCCCACCTTCGGGACAGTACGTAAATGCCCGTCATAGCAAACCGCCATGGCTTCCAGCAGAGCCCCTCCACAGAATACCATCTTCTGGCGCGCTCGGAATGCCCCGGTTGCATGGACCTCGGGCGGTAGAATCGCCCCGGTGACGTCGCCGCCGCCCAGATCTTCCGTGCGGGCAAGCTCCAGCAATGCCCGCAGATTCTCTCGCTCGCGCTTTCCGGGTTTAACAACCATTGTAATACCTCATAAGTTTAAAGAATAACCGACCCGGCCGGAGGAAAAAAGAGTTGTATGTGCCTATGACGTTACCAGGCCGTCGTTGTTTACCAATTAACATGGTACGCAATGCATATCTGTAGCAAACATGCAGGATTTGCTGACAACACGACCACATTACGCGTCGGATTCCACCGACACAATAAATCTAATTATGCCCCAAATTTTTCAAGCTTGCCGGCGTGGGCCATGGCCAGGGGTATCAGCTCCTTGGCCAAAATAGTGCCTATTTGCCCGCTGCGGCAAGTAATTTCATCAAACTTGTTGCCGTCGCCACCGCGGAGATACGGCGCCTTCATCAGAACCGGAACCGGATGCCACGAATGCGCTTTAATCGAAGGCGGTGTGGAATGGTCCCCGGCTATAAGCAACACGTCCGGGTCCGCCGAGAGCAACTCCGGCAGCGCGGCGTCCATCTCTTCTATTCGTTGAATCTTTGCCGCAAGGTCGCCGTCCTCGCCGGTCTTGTCGGTGTACTTGAAGTGCGAGAACACGAATGTGTAATCTTTCATCGCCTCGATGGTCTTCCTGCATATATCCTCGGCCGTAGTCGGCTGAGACACCACCTCCATACCCACCAGCCGTGCAACACCGCGGTACATGGGGTAACCTGCCACGGCCGCGGGCTTTAATTTGAAACGCTCGGAGAATGTAGGCCAGTCGGGGAACTTGGCAAACCCGCGGCCGAGAATCATGTTTGCCTGTGGTTCGTCGGAAAGTATATCCCGAACCTGCGCGATGATTTCTTTGACCAGTTTGGCGGTCTTCGACTTGTCATGCGGCGCACGGTCGGGCGCCAGCGGCGGAGCCCCGACATGTTGGGGGTCGGTCTCGCCTATATCGTCGTCCAGCCCCTCGCCGCGAAGAACCAGAAGAGCCCTGTGCTCAGCTACGGTCTCCAGAAGAATTTCAACGCCCTCGGGCAGGGATAATTTTTCGCGCAGTTTGGCGACGATGCGTTTGTTCTCCTCATCAGAAATTCGTCCGGCGCGGCGATCGGACACATTGCCGTCACCGTCGAGCGTACAGAAGTTCAGCCGTGCGGCCACGTCCTGCTTTGTCAGTGGGAACTCGATGCCAAGCGCGCTGAGTACGCCCCTGCCGACTTGGTAGATAATCGGGTCGTAGCCAAAAAGCCCCAAGTGCCCCGGCCCCGAACCGGGGGTTACGCCCGTGGCCACGGGCTGCGTCAGTCCTAAGGCGCTTGTCTTGGCCAGTTCGTCCATGTTTGGCGTGTGGGCTTGCTGCAGCGCCGTGCCTTCGCCGTTGCCTGGGTTGTCACAATCACCCAAACCGTCCATCACAAGAAGGACGATGCGCTTGTCGTTTTCGGCAGCCAACGAACTGATTAAATTTCCATAAATATCTTCCATGGCGTGTTCCTTCTCCTGGCCTGAAAAAGCCCGTCCCGACAAACGGGCTAAAATGACCCCAAGGGGATTCGAACCCCTGTTGCCGGGATGAAAACCCGGTGTCCTG
>CAYYMD010000012.1:0-58740 GCA_964472875.1 uncultured Planctomycetaceae bacterium | reverse complement strand
CCATGGCTAAGCAGAAAAAGACAACCAAGGCAAAGGGCGCTTCCAAGCGCAAAACCTCGAAGAAGTCCGCCAAGGCGGGCAGGAACCCCAAAGCGGCCAAACCTGGCGGCAAGGGCACGGCCAAGAAGAAGATGAGCGGACTTGACGCGGCCGCCCAGGTTTTGGGCGAGGCGCAGAAGCCGCTCAACTCCAAGGAGATGGTCAAGCGTATGCTTGCCAAAAACCTGTGGTCCACCGGCGGCAAAACGCCCGCGGCGACCATATACGCGGCCATCATCCGGGAGATTGCAACCAGGGGCGACGAGTCCCGCTTCCGCAAGGTCGAACGCGGCAAGTTCGAGTTGGCCAAGTAGCGGCGTCAATTCTCCGCCTCCTCCACCCCGGTCCCGCAAAGGGCCGGGGTGCTCTTGGCTATCTCCTGAATCAACGGCGCTGCGTCGAGATACCGAACCGGCTTGTCCAATTCCCACGCGATGTTAATCTCCGCCGTCACGCCCTTGCTTTCCCGCCAGCCGTCCAGCATCAGGACCGCAAGTTCGCTGCATCTTTCAAGGTGTATCCGGTCGTAGCGCCGCCAGAAGTCCCATCCCTTCGGCAGGCCGTATCTCGTAAGCGGGTGCGAGTGCACCACCGGCGAGAACACCATCTGCCCGGCACGCATCAGCGTCGCCGTAAGCCGGCACGCCGCTTCGAAGCGCCATTGCCGGACCGCCGGGTCCGGATGCGTGTACGGGCTGGCAAGGTATGTCAGGCGCTGACTGTCTCGTTCTTCGTGAATGTGATTCATTTCAATCTCCTTCTTGCTCTCGAGTTAATGGAAACTTTGATGCTTGATTCGAGCCCTCTTTTTGATTTGAATGAGGCGTGATATGGCTAGGCGAAGTGATTTTATTCCAACCATCCAGAGATTTACCGCCATCGAATGCATTGGCATCAGCACCCTTCGCGGCCAGGGCAAAGGCGTTATCCGTGACACCAGGGGTTATCTTGCCAAGTTGAAGCTCGGCAGGATTCCACGCGGCAGTCAATCTCGTTTTGAATCGTGGCTGGATCGCCACACCGAAGGGATTCTTGATGCGTTGCACATACCCAATCGGCCCTGGGGCGCTGCCAGGAAGTCGTTGAACATCTTTCTTCGCTCGGTTCTTTACAATCACTACCTGCGAAGGAAATCCCATGTGAATCAAATAGCAAAATGGCTTGAGATTCCTCTCGACAGTCTGGTTGCCAGGGCCCTCAAAGATTTGGCCAAAAAACAGGAGATAACTCTGCCCCGGTGGCCGGGACTGAAACATTTCACCAGCGAAATCAATGTTCCCTACCAGGAATTCGCCAAGCAGGAGGCCAAGCGTTGGAAACTTCCCGCAAGGGTGTTCCTTGATAATTACCTGTGGACCGATAAGCGCTAGCGTATTCACTTATGAAATCCTCTCGGCCTTATTGCCCGTGAACTGCTCCCACCGCCGGACTATGACGTCGCAGTACCGCGGGTCGAGTTCCATGAGATACGCCTTCCGGTTAGTCTGCCGGCATGCGATGAGCGTGATGCACGAGCCGTCCCCACCCCGGTTCCGGAAGGGATCGGAGTGCTCTTGGGCATTGCTACATGCTGAATCACCCTTGACCGATGTATATACATGGTATATACTGCGTATGAACTTCAGGAGAATCGAACAATGGTCAAGACGCTTACCAAGCACGGCAACAGTTACGCCCTGGTCATCGACAAGGCAATCATGGAGTTGCTTAAGATAACACCTGACACGCCGCTGGAGATCGCCACCGACGGCGAAGCCCTCGTGCTGTCGCCGGTCCGCGACACCAAGCGAAAGGCCAGGCTCGACAAGGCGATGGCCGATACCAACCGCAAGTTCGGCCGGGCATTGAAAAAACTTGCCGAGTAACCCATGGCGATAGACTTTCTCCGCATCGACGACGTGCTGGCCATCCACCGCGACCAGATCGAACGCTACGGCGGCGAGACGGGCGTTCGTGACGTGGGTCTTCTGGAATCCGCCGTTACTATGCCGGCGGTGAGATTCGGCCAAGAGATGGCGCACCCGGACATATTCCAGATGGCGGCCGCCTACATGTTCCACATCGTACAGAACCATCCGTTTGTCGACGGGAATAAACGCACCGGGGCTGTAGCGGCCGTCGTGTTCCTGTCGCTCAACGAGATCGACCTGGAGCCGGATGAAGAGGGGCTCGAAGCCATTACCATGGCCGTAGCCGAAGGAAGAGCCGACAAGGACCGGATAGCAGAATTTTTCCGGAAGATTGCGCATTAGTCCGTATCTCCGGAAATCCTCTCGGCCTTGTTGCCCGTGAACTGTTCCCACCGCCGGACTATGACGTCGCAGTACGGCGGGTCGAGTTCCATGAGGTACGCCTTCCGGTCGGTCTGCTGGCATGCGATGAGCGTGCTTCCCGAACCGCCGAATAAATCGAGGACGTTCTCGCCCTTCAGCGACGAATACTGAATCGGTCGGACAGCCAGTTCTACGGGCTTCTCCGTCAAGTGAATCATCTTGTTGGGATTGACCTTCTTGACGTGCCACAGGTCGCTTACGTTGTGTGGTCCGAAGAACCTATGTGCTTGGCCTTCCTTCCAACCGTAGAAGCACCACTCGTGGGCGCCCATGTAGTCCTTCCGCGTGAGGACCGGGTGCTGCTTGTCCCAGATAATCATCTGAGAAAAATACAGCTCGCATTCCTTAAGGGCGTTTGGATAGTTGTAGATGTTGCTGTAGCCGCCCCAGATGTAGAAGGCGTGGCCGGGAAGCAGGACTCTCTGGATATTACCGAACCACGCCCGCAGAAGCGTGGCGAACTCCTCGTCGGAGACGAAGTCGTTGACCAGCGAGCGGTCCTTGGGCCGCAGCTTCTCCGTGGTGGCATGTGTCCTGCCGCGCAGCTTGGCGTCCATGCCCTGCTGGCCGGCGTATTTTTTGGACGCGCCGGCCATCGCCATGGCGTTGCCGGACCGCGAGGCCACCTTGACGTTGTACGGCGGGTCTGTATTGACCAGGTGCGCCTTCGCCCCGTCCAGAAGGCGGTCCACGTCGTCGGGGCTGCCGCTGTCGCCGCACAGGAGCCGATGCTCATCGAGTATCCACAGGTCGCCGGGCCGGGTGACCGCCTCATCCGGCGGCTGGGGCACCTCGTCCGGGTCGGTCAGTCCTTCATGGACGCCGGTATCGAGTAACTTGGCCAGCTCTTCCTGGCCGAAGCCCAGCATCTCAAGGTCGAAGTCCATCTCCTTCAACTGGCCCAGTTCGATGGGAAGCAGTTCGTAGTCCCAGTCGGCGATGCCGGCGGTCCGGTTGTCGGCAAGGCGGTACGCCTTTATCTGGGCCTCGCTGAGGTCCTTTGCCACGTGGACAGGGACCTTCTGGAGATTCAACTTTTTCGCGGCCTTCCACCGCGTGTGGCCCACGATTATCACGCCGGCCTCGTCCACAACGATCGGCTGCCTCCATCCAAATTCCCGAAGACTGTCGGCGACGGCGTCCACGGCCGAGTCGTTGATTCGGGGGTTGTTCTCGTACGGCCTGACCTGCTCGATGTTCCACATCTCAATCTTCATTTTGCGTGTCCTTTCGCTGTTTTTCCGCGGGTCTATAGCGTCAAAATTCTCTCGAAAATCATCTCCGCAAGACCCACTTGAAGTGGGTCCGTTTGAGGCGTTTCTGTTGCCGCAGGTGTATGCGGGCCATGCCGGCATGCATGCGACGGCCATGTCGATGTTGGATTACTTAAAGCATTGACATTCATGTTCTTATGACTCCTATAATTTTTTTCACACGCCAAACAAACTCTGTCCATACTGGCGGCTGTTCCCATCGACGTCACCTTCGGTCTTTCCAGCAAGGAACCACTTTTTGTTCCATATATGGAAGTTTTTGATTATTCGGGTTTTGTAGTAGCGGCCACGGCAGCGCCATTGCCTTTACACTTGCCGCATTTTTGATTGTTTCCACAAACGGCATCCGGGCTTGGGCACGGATTTTGTTCCGGCCGGCGGCTGTCCGGCCCTTGACGATGGCGGGATATGAACTCACCGCACCAGTTGCAGGCCATCACCTTTGGCCACTCGCCGAAGTGGCGGAACGTATCTCCGTGGCGGTCGGTAAGTTCCTCGCCGAGGTGTGGCACGTGCCGACGGCACTCCCCTTCCAAGCCCTCGTTCCATTGCTCTTCGGTCAAATGGTTGTGCCAAGAGCTAAAGGGCACAAAATACACACAATCAAAACATGCCGGCTCATTCATTGGTTTACCTTCCTTTCCTGGTCTTTATGCCTGGATTCGCAGACCACGTTTCACACCCCCCCGCGCGCGAGCGCAAACGGGCAAAATGTAAGATCGCTAGGGGGTATATGAGAATGTGTGAAATATATATATAAATAATATATATATTATTATTAATACTATACTTACGGCCTTTCTCACGTTTCACAACCGCCCTGTGAAACCTGAGTGAATTCTGTGAACCCTGGACCCCGAAATGGCACTCACATTTCCCAGGTTTCACAAAGCCTGTGAAACGTGTGTGAAACGTGGTTTTTGTCCTCTGATAGGTCATAATATCTCGTATTCCACCTTTGCACTTCCTCGTCGCGGCGTAGTGATTTGCCTTACCTGTCCCTGCTGCATTAGGGTCTGGATAAGCTCCCGGAAGTCGGCCGCCTTGATATGCATCAGCCTCAGCAATTCGCTGTGCCCCATCCGTCCCCCGCCGTTCTTGAGCTTCCTCAGCAGCTTAAGGCACATGGCGTGGAAGGGATTCTCGGCCACGTACGTGCTTGCCAGGTACAGCTGACGCTTCGTCTGGTGCATGGCGAATTCCGTGGCCCACCGGACGGCGTCCGGCTCGATGACCGGCTCTTGGTGGTCCTTGCTGCACGCATACAGAAGCGCCAGGCGCGTTGCGTTCTCGCACGTGCGGCTCCATGCGGTCTGGCCGGTCTCGTCGCCGGCATCGTACGCCTTGTCCCATTCTTCCTCTCCGGTCCTCTGGAGCTGCTTAAGCGCCCGCTCGGCTTCTGTTGTAAATTGCACCACCTCCGGCCTCGGGTGGACGGCGTAGAGGTTGCCCGCCGCCGGCTTGCCGGGTGTGAACCTCGCCCACCAGTTGGCTGTCTCCAGGATTGGCTCCGGCAGCCGGTGGACGGAGCCCGGCAGCTGTCCTTTGCCACGCTTGCCGATATCGACGATTATCATGCGGGCGAACAGGCCATTGGTCAGCATCCGCTGGGACAGCGACTCGTAGAAGTACTGAGGCGTGGCCGTACCGAACAGCGTCAGGTGCGGCTGGTCGATGTGGACGGCCTCTTTCTGGTTGGCCTTGACGCGGATGGGATAGACGTCGTTGGCGGAGGTATAGAGCGTCAGCAGGACGTTGGGTATGGACTCGTGCCTGTTCTCCCTGTCGAAGTTAATCTGCCTCAGCACGCCGTCCATCTCGTCGTTCTGGAACAGCATGGCGGGCGAGCGTATAAGCGCATCCTGGATGCCCTGGCCGGATGCGAACTTGTCGCCCAGTGCGGCGACGTGGCCAATTTCAAAAAGAACCCGCGAGTTGACCTTGCGGGGAAAGTCCTTGCCCGTGCCCGAGCTGGCAAGGGCCAGAAGGTATATATTCGGCCGCAGGTCGGTCGATGTGCGTACCTTCCGTCCGCACAGGAACGACTGCAGCGACATGGCACCGCAGAAGGCCAGGCCGACGTTTGGATACGGTGCGTTGGCCAGCGTGAAATCCATCACCTCCGAGACCAGGCCGGGCACCTGGAAAAGGTGCTCCGGTATCATGCCAGGGTCCCGCACCTGCGCCTCGTCCTGCTCATCCACGTCGTCGTACAACTGCTCAAAGTGGTTCTCCGCCACCGCCACGGACACTGCGTCGGGGGCGTAACGCGCCACGCTGTCGGCTATTGTCTCGACCTCACGGTCGTCAAGCGGCGGCCTGCAGCGGACCCTGTTGGTCTTCGCGATGGCGGCGTGGATTTCGTCGCGGCTCATGCCCATGCGGCGCATCCCGCCGGCCAGCGAGGTAAGGGCGTTGTTGCGGCGGCCGGTTGGTATAGGGTTGCCGTCAAATTCGCGCCAGGTTCGCCCCTGGCGGGTTTTCTCGGGGTCCTTGCCTACCAGTTCGACCAGCCAGGAAGGCGGCCCTGCAGGCGGAACCTCGGCGATGTCGCCGGACAACTCCCACGTGTAGCTGTTGCCGTTTGGATGCACGCTGGGCGGCATGACCACGTAGCCGCCGTCGCCCTTGACGTCCACGCCCTCTGCCAGGGCGCCGCTGCTGGAGGGCACGTGGCCGCCGGGGTGCTTTATGAACAGGTGCCTGCCGCCGTCGCCTGTAATCGACTCGGCGGTCTCGGGTATCCGGCCGTACCGGCCCACCAAATCCGCCAGGCCCTCCTGGCCGCCGTTGCGGGGGTCGATGTCCAGGACGAACAGGCCGCTTACCGCGCCGGTTGGCATGGCGATATTGGCCTGCGGGTTTTCCTTCCACCACCTGCCGATCGCGTCCCTGTCGGTAGTGGCATCGTGGAATCCGCCGCCGCACAGCGGCTCCTTGCGCCCGGGCCTGCAGGGGAACACGGGCAGCCCCATCTTGGCGTACTTCATCGCGGTCTCAAGCAATGGATTGTCCGGTTTGCTCATCAGCGACCCTTACCGAGTCGACGGCCTCGAGGTTGCGGCGGAAGCGCCAGAACATCCGAAGCGCCTGGCGCGAGACGGGGAAGATTTCAGGGGGGGCTTCCATCTGCCTGCACGTGGACTGGTGTGCCTCCTGCATGGCCGTCTCCAGCTCGTCTACCGAAATGGCCAGCACCTCATCCAGCACTTCGGCGACCCGCCCGGCCGTACGGTTGGATTTAAAGCTCGCTTGCATCAGTTTCCTTCTCAAAACGGTATCCGGTCTCCTGCCCAGGCGTATTCCGGCACGGGCCCGGCCAGGTCACCGCCTTCCAGCAGCGGGGGCTTCTCGCCAAGCTCGTAGCCGACAATCCTGTCGTACTTTTCGCCTACGGTGCTCTTTACCCTGATGGTCGATGTCCGGCAGATGCCCCCTCGCTCGCATATGTCCACCGCCTCCTGGGCGGTACGCGGGACGGGCTCGTCGCTTCGCCGCCGCCACCAGGACTCGGCCTTCCTGGCGGCCCACCCGTCGTGCTCGAAGCAAATCCATTCCGACCGGTAGGTCCGCCAGCCAATCTGGTACTCCACGCGCATGGTCTTGGGATGCTCCGGCGGAGCGCCCCGCTTGGTATGGACGCTGTAGTACACCTCCTGGACCGGATAGTCCGTTACGGTTGACTGGCCCGACAGTATGCCCTCGCTGGACGCCGTCGCATCGTGCCGTGTCCGCTCGGGCGGCGGGAACTTGTAGCCGCACTCCGGGCAGACGGTGTAGCCGGCAGCGATAAGTGCCCGGCAGTCGGGGCACTCCTTGGCCGGCGCTTCGCCCCTGCCGCCTTTTTGCTCCGCCACGCGAATCGCATCCACCGGCCCGTGGCGAAGGACGTTGCCGCCGAAGTCCAGCACGAGACAGTCCGTCTTGCCCGGATGCGTCCTGAAGCCCCGGCCTATCATCTGGTAAAACAGTCCCGGCGACATGGTCGGCCGGAGCATGGCCACGCAGTCGATGTTGGGCGCGTCGAAGCCGGTGGTCAGGACATTGACGTTGCACAGGTACTTCAATTGACCCTGGCGGAAACGCCGGAGAATCTCCTGCCTCTGCCGCGAGGGAGTCTGTCCGCAGACGAACCCGCACTCCACGCCGTATTCGTCCTGGAATATCCGGCTGATGTGCCGGCCGTGGCCGACGCCGGAAGAGAATATAAGCACCGAATGCCGGTCGCCGGTAAGCTCGATGATTTCGTCGCAGGCCTTTCTAACCAGGCCGTCATCGTCCATCAGCTCCTCGAGTTCGCCGCAGACGAACTCACCGCCGCGGACGTGCAGGCCGGAGGTGTCCACCTTCTGTGCGGAAGCCTTGGTCTTCAGGTCGCACAGGTAACCGTCGCGGATGAGTTCCCGAACGCCCACCTCGTAGCAAACCTCGTTCAGCATATGCTCCGGCGGCGGGCCGCATATAAGCCCGGAAGTCATCCGGTACGGCGTGGCCGTCAGGCCCACCAGGCGCACGTTGGGGTTGACTATCCTTGCCTCGGCCAGGAACTGGCGGTACATCCCCTCGCCGGAAGGCTTAATCAGGTGGCACTCATCCACCATTATCAAGTCGAAGGCGTCAAGCTCGGCCGCACGCTTGTAGACGCTCTGGATTCCGGCCACGATGATGGAGTGGTCGGTGTCCCGGCTGCCCAGGCCGGCCGAGTAGATGCCTATCCTGTTCCACAGCTGCGGCGCCGTCAGGTGCAGCTTCTCCACGGACTGCTGGAGAAGCTCCTTCACGTGGGCCAGTATCAGCACGCGCCCGCCCCACGTCACGACGGCGTCTCGGCAGATGCTGGCCATCACATGGGTCTTGCCGCTATTGTGATGAACCACAAAATGGCCATCAACGTAGAGATGATCTCCACCAAGCAAAAATCCGTAGTATCGCCCCCAGCCGCAGGGTTCGACCTTGAATCCAGTGCGCAGTATCGACTTCTTTTGTCTTCTCGTGGCAGGCTTTCTCCTTTGGAGTCGGCAAGGAACTTCAGTAAAGTCACCTATGATAGAAATCCGAAAAAACCATCCGCCGGCACCTGTTTGACAAGAACTATATTTTCGCGTGCAGTGACCCCCAAAACCAAGACTACGCACAAGATATAAGATGTCTGTTGCTAATTCCTTGGACTTGGTAATGTAGTCGCATCCGCTTTTCCTGCTGGAGCCATCGCTATCCATGAGACCGGCTAATAGTGCAAGGCGCTCTTGGTACGTTGACACGAGGTACGAATGGGGAATGAACTTTACCCCTGATGATTTACCCATAAGTCCGAGGGCATCCAGAGACTCAGTCAATATGTTGTATCGCCCTTTGCTCTTGACGATTTGGTATGAAGGGCATCGTTCCCCGGAATCATTGACGTTAACGCCGCAACCGATGGCGTGAGCGTAATTAATCCAGGCGTCGGCTATCTCATCGTCAGCTGTGGTAAGTGAAACTCCATAGTCTGACAATGACCCATCGCCCAACAGAAGGCCCAGTATATAAGGAGGTATGGGCAGGTCCGTATTCGCTGGGAATTCTACAGGGACTCTACGCAGCTTGCGGATGTGCCTCCATGATTTTGACTTAGATAGGTAATCCTTGACGGTGACGTTATCTATTTCGCCACCTCGGCGGTAACATGCGAAATCTCTTTTGCCTTCATTCGTGCAGACCAAGGAAAGTACATGGCCAGCGTTGACCACGAACGATTCTCCCTTGATTGGGACAATGCGGTACATCTCGTCCTCACCCCGGCAGAGAGCCATTACGCAACGAGGTCGACTATCCGGCCCCATAACCATGTCTCCAACAGCCACATCCTCAACTGGCTTTACCGTTCCGTTAAACATCAGGATGGGATGCCCTTTGGCATGACAACCGGTGGGGATCACCACGCAGGGATTGTCATCCCGCGTCCGCAGGTGTTCGTATACCGCCTCGACGGCCTCTTTCTGGTATGACCTAAGTTTCATAAATCCGAAAAGTTTGGGACTTCCTTGATGGAGACGATTACGCGGCCGCCGGTGACCGGTTCCCGCATGACCGTCAGCAGTTTCTTTACCTGGCAGTCGTTGTGGTACGCCCCGCCTTTTTCCAGGGCGTCCAGCAGCGGCTTCTGCAGGTTGTCGATGTCACGTCTCCGCCTGTCCGGCGGACAGACCTCCAGCGCCACCGCCAGCGGCCCGTCGGCGGGCCTTACGCCCTCGGCCGCAAGTATCGAGCAGACCCTCCTCCGGTATCGCCTGCCCTCGCGGCTGATGAGCGTCCTCATACCCACGTGGCGGTAGTAGCGGTTGGCGCTGGGCGGGTAAGGCAGCTCCAGTTCAACGAGCATCTCAACGCTTCCACGGCGGCGTGTTGTCCGCAGCCTGCTGGGGCTGGCCGGTGGCGGCCTCCTTCCTGGCGTAGCCCTTTATCTCGTTGACCATCTCGCCGGTGTCGTCCCGCTTCTTGAGCCCGACCGTTATCAGCAGCGGCAGGTTGTGCAGCTCCACGCTGTCCCTAGGCGCCATCACGCCCACCGCACGGCATATCGCCGACAGCTCGCCCTGGGCTATCTTGACGGCCGTGGCGTTGGGGTTGTCCAGGTTCAGCCGCGCCCACAGCATGCGGTTCTTGTGCCGGCCGGCGATGATTTGAAAGGCCAGCTGCAGGTACGAGCCGTTGCCCGACTTGGTCTCCTTCATCTGGGAGTCGGTGATCACCGCCGGGTACTTGCCCGCCGGTATGGGCTCGAAGCTGGCGGTCGGTTCGACTTCGTTCGCGTTGAATCCGTTAAGGTCAGCCATTGGTGTTCTCCTTACTGTTAGGTCCTTGGTTGTCGTCGGTGCGAAGGTCGGTCTCCGCATCGTCACGTTCTGTGTTCATGGCCTGCATAAGCGCAGGCCACGACAGGGGCACCTCTGCCGGGAGGCCGTAGCGGTTCTTGGCCAGGATGACGTTTGTCCCTTCGGTCAGCATCGCCCTGCGGTTCTCGCCCCGGAAGGCGTATAGGACGCAGTCGCTCCACTCGATGAAGGTGGGCATTATCCACTTGGGCAGGTCGGGCGAGGCCAGCCGCTGGTCGTAGCCCTCGGGCGTGGTCATATTGGTGTTGGCCGCGTGGGCCAGGAGGATTACCGCCGAACCGTTGTCCGCCACGGCGTTGAGCATCGGCAGAAGGTCGCGGTAGACGATGTTGCAGACTATTTCACGTCCCTTGTAATAACCCCCGTGGGCTGTGCCCAGCGTGTTGGTGATGTCGTTGGGTGATTTGCCGTCGAGGTCCAGGACGACATGCTCAACTATCCGCTGGACCATCCAGTCGATGGTGTCGATGGCCACGGCCTGGGGCGCGGCGGCCCTGTCCATGTCGGCCAGTTCGACCAACCACTTGCGCATCTGCGGCCAGGACTGCAGGTACGGCGTGCGGGTAAGGTCAGCCACGGCGCCGGCACCGTTCTCACAGTCCAGTAGAACGGCATTGGCCGAAGCGGCGAAGGTGGTTTTGCCTGTGCCTGCCTGGCCGTAAACTATCAACTTCGGCGGCGCGGGCGTGGTGTTGGTTATCAGTGTGTTCATCAGTGTCATCTGTTGCTCCTTGCTCGTTTAGTTATGGTTGCTCGTGTAATCGCGGACCCGCGGCCCGCCGGAGGCGCCCGGGCGTTTGGCCGTCGCTTTTTCACGGACCCGCCAACTAACGCCCGGGCGCTTTTGCTCATGCGAGCCCTAATGTCCTTACTTCCTCGTATCCGCTCGGCCAGTGGTCTTCCTGGCGGCAGCGGACCAGACGACCAATGGCCGCCTCGTTCTCTTTCTGGGCCACCGACAGTGCGTCATCGCCGATAATCCAGATGCCGCACCGATACGGCTCCTTCTTCTCGACGGCGACGATGTGGACGGGAACGGGCCCACCGCCGATAGCAGCCGCCAGCACGGCCCGGTAAAAGGCCATCTGGTGGACGTAGCGATACCGCCTGGCGTCGGACTCGAACCACGTCAGGTCGTCGCAGGTCTTCAGGTCCACTATGCCCCTGTGGGGATGGACCCAGTCGATGCGTACCTGGCACGGCAGGCCGCAGTAGTCGGTGCGGATAACGCACTCGGGCCTGCCGTACAGGAACAGATCCACCGCGTGGGCGTTCATTGCCACGCCGGAGGCCATCTGCTCGATGAGTTCGAGCTTGTCGTGGGAGATGGCCGGCTTGCCCTGTTCCCGCTGCCACTTTGCGTAGGCCTTCGTGTTGGAACCGTAGGGCTTGCCGGTGTTGGGATTGACAGGACCGCCGAGGGCGAACCGCTGCTGGTATTCATCACGCCCCTCGAGTATCCGCACGTGGGCCGCCCGGCCTATGAGGTATGCCGGGGAGTCCCTGTCCTCTATAAGACCCAATGACTTCTTGCGGTGCAGCCAGGGGCTCTTCATGAAGTCCAGCAACTGGTGGCTGGTGAGATACTCGCCGGCCCTGGCGTGGTATTCCTCGGCCGGCTCGTTCTCGAAGCGGTCGATATCGATGAACAGGTTGTCGTTCGGGCATCTTGTCATTTTTGCACTCTCTTGCTCGTCGCGGGCGGCTTTTCCGCCCTTAGTGCTTATTGCCGCAGACGCCCAAAACTTCGCGGTGCCATCCAAAATCACATGAGCGTTCATGTGAGTTTCATGTGAGCTTCACGTGATTTTTGGAACTCACGTCCAAAGCCATATACGTGGCACCGGCCAGGCCGTGATGCTTGCTACGGATGCCCGGGAATGGCCCGGGCGAGTTTGAAAACCTTATTAGGGAGTATCCGGCTATGAAGAAGAATCGAGTCCAACAGTTGTATCAGCGTTACGTCGGCGGGTTGGAGCCATGGCAGATAAAGCTGGCCATCGCACGGTTGTTGCACTTCCGTGTGCCGCCGGACTGCTGGGATGACATGATGCAGGAGCTGGCCATGGTTATCTGCGAATTCCGCTTCGACCCCGCCAGGGCCCACTCGGCCGGCAGGAAAACCGTTCTCTGCCGCGCCCTGGACAACCGAATCCGCAGTCTCGCCCGCAGCAACGGCAGGCGGCTTGCGATGATTGAAAGGCTCGGCCGCATGGCACAGGAGACCGAGGATACATACGGTCCCGACGACGCCTGTGTCGATGCCGAGGTGCGGCAGATGGTCGCCGAGCTGCCCCCCTTCCAGCAGGAAATCTGCCGTGGCATGATGGACAGCCAGAGCATTTTGAAGATAGCCCACGGCATGGGCAAGCATTACACGACCATCCGCCGTCACGTCAATCGTATCCGCCGAAAGTTCGCCGAAAGAGGGTTTGACGCATGCCCGGCATAGACTCCCAATCGCCGGAGAATGAGAAGATAACGGTCCGTCCGCTGCTTACGGCCGGGGACGTCGCCCGCATCCTCGGTGTGGGCAGGCGGACGGTATGGCGGATGACCTCCAGGGCGCGGAGCGGTGATGGATGCTTCCCCAGGCCCGTACGTGTCGGCGGAAAACTAGTCCGCTGGCGGTGGCGGGACATAGAAAAATATCTCCAGAAATTAGCGGAATAATCACTGGATTACCCCACCGCTGCGAGGTAGGTCACTGACCGCTCACGGTGAGCGGAAAGGACGGTGTAGAAAAATGCAGAGCTTCAGCGTTTATAAACGTAAGAAGGACAAGCGCAAGAAAAACGCCAAGTGGATAGTCGCATGGACCACGGCGGCCGGTAAGCGGAAGGCCAAGACGGCCTACACCGACTACCAGGCCAGCGTGGAACTCGGCCGCAAGCTGGCCAGGCAGGCGGCCATGAAGGCGGTTGGCAAGGTCGACAAATACCAGGAGCATCGGGAAACGCCCATCGGCAAGCACCTAGACGACTTTATCGGCGGGCTCCGCTCGGCGGACAGGAGTCCCCGGTACGTCATGCAGATGGAAAACCGCATTCGGCTCATTATCAAAGGCCTGGGCGTCGAGCGCCTTGACGACCTCGACCCGGTGGCGGTGGACAGGTTCCTTACCGACCTGGCCCGCAAAAAGAATCATTCGGGCATCACGCGCAACGAATACATTATGTCGATAAAATCCTTCACTAGGTGGGCGGTGACATACCGGAGAATGAAGGATGACCCCCTGGCGGGCCTGAGGGTCAAGGGCCGGGCTTCCATCGAATACGTCCATCCCCGCCGGGCACTCGACGCTGCCGAAATCGCCCGCCTGCTGGATGCGGCCGAGCGACGCCCCCTGCTGGAGGCCCGGACCATTCGCAAAGGTCCACGTGCCGGCCGGCAGGCCGCCAGAATCAGTTCACGTACAAAGGCGAATGCTATTGAAAAAGGGCGCCAGCGCCGCATCGTCTACTTGCTGGCAGTATGGACCGGTCTTCGTCGCGGGGAAATTCGCCAGCTCAAATGGGGCGACATTAAACTGGACACCATCCCCGGCCATATCGTTTTGCGGGCCGGCACCACCAAGAGCAAGCGGGCCGATATGCTTCCGGTCCATCCGCAACTCGCAGATGCCCTGCGGAACTGGAAGTCTCCGGAGGCCGAACCGGATGATAACGTAGTCGGCACTGTGCCCGACATGAAATGCCTCAGGGCCGACCTGAAGCTGGCCGGGATACCCGACAAGGACGAATCCGGCCGGTACGTGGACTTTCACAGTCTAAGGGTTTCGCTGAGCACAATGCTGGCGGCTCACAATGTCAGCCCTCGAATAGCGCAGGCCCTGATGCGCCACACCGACCCCCGCCTGACTGCCAGCGTCTACACGGATGAAAAACTCCTGCCGTTAGTGGCCGAACTGCAGAAAGTACCGGAAATACCCTCGCAACCGTCAGGAAAGTTATCCTCATCTCAACCGAACGCCAGGGTGCAGTCTATCGTGGCGGGTTTGACTCAAAATGAAAAACAATCGCTGCTTCGCGCACTGGCCGCGTCCGTTGCTGTCTGATTGGCTCAATGTCGCGGCGGCGATGTCGTAGCGTTAGTCTTCAATTCTTTTGTCGGATTCCTTCCTCTTAGTAAATGACTCCTCAATGTGAAACAGGGCTTCTTTTGAGCCGACAGAATGCCACCACGTGGTGAGTATCCAGTTAAGGAATTCCGTGTTTGTCATTTCCGGGAAAGAAAAGACAGTTGTCTGGTCATCAAGTGTGAATTGATAAAGAAAACAATATGCTGCTACAAAACGCAGGCGTAAAAAGTACTTCTGCTCGGCAGGGAGTTTTGGCAGGAACCTGTCTTGAACCCATTGCAATGCCACCTTGTCTAATTTGTCCCTGTACTCAACCTCCTGGCAAATCCAGGCATCTTCTTCGGACTGAAAATAAGGTTCCTCCGGTCGCCACGGCGTATTCAGTGACCAGCTCGCTTCCTCAAGGTCTTCAGCGAGTCTGCGAAATCGGTCTGCATCTTTTTCTTTCATCTTGCTCCAATAATGCGCACTCTTGCCGATCCGGCGTGAAGCGGCGATATCGTTCAATGCAATGTTTACTTTTTCTTCCCTTTCAAATACAGATTGAATTGCTGGATTGCTTCTTCCTTCACAGCAGGAGTCTCATCTCCGGGCTGTGGCCGCATCCACTCGGCGACGTAGAGTTGCCGAGCATACTCGATGAGGTCGTCACGAATCGCATCACAGCGATCGGAAGCGAGACCGAGTTCAATCGATACCACCTTTGCGGCATTTGCTATCCGCTTCATACGTGGAATATGCTCGCCGTCATCGATAGCGTATGTATCGAAATTATGCCGGCTCTCGGATTCTATTATTCGCCGGGCTATGAGTGTAATTTTCTGTACGGTATTATTGTCAATCATATTTAAGGGCAAACTCATTTGGCTTTTTCTCAGAGTATACAGAAAGATGTCTTAAGATACCTTAGGACGACAGCTGGAACAATGCTTGGGTAGCGACAATACCGGAGCCAAAATATACTATGAGCGGTGAGCATAAATGTGCCTCAAAAGGATATGGAAAAAAGGATGGCGTATGATATAAAAGATTGTGAAGACCATCAAGCAAGGACACGGACATGTACTGACGTAAGATTATTCTAATCGCGGCACGCGCGGGCGTGACGGGGAAGAATCGCAATAACGGTTTGGCCAGAAATTATCCGGGGCAGTAGATCCCGGCAGGAGCGGTTCCGTCCTGGGGACGGGGGCAAGCTGACAAGGAAATCATGAAAGTATCGCTTATCTTTATACGAGACCAACGGTTCTTCTCCCGGCCCTCGGCCAAATTTATGCGTCGGCGACAGAAGAAACCCTATCCGGGCGGCGGGAAGCATTACGTACTGGCAGCGCCGCCGCTGGGGATCATGTACCTCTCGGCGGTTCTAAAGCGGGCCGGGCATCAGGTAGCCATGACGGACCAGTGTCATCCACAATACACGAGCGGTCGCTTCCTGGAGTCTGTCAAAGAGCAACGTCCCGACATGGTCGGCATCAGCTTCCTGAGCAACATGTGCTATCCAAACGCGCGGGCCCTGGCTGGGAAGGTGAAGTCAGCGCTGCCTTCAACGATGGTGGTCATGGGAGGCGTTTTCGCCACCATCAACGCGCGGAAGATCATGGAGACGGAGCAAAGCGTCGATGTTGTAGCCAAGGGGGAGGGCGAGGGCATCATTCTGGACCTTGCCAATAGGCCGGAGAATCTCGATGACATCCCGGGCATAACCTTCAGGTCAAACAGCGGCGGAGTTGTGGAAACCCCGAGTCGGGAGCGTATAGTCGATCTTGACAGCGTGCCCTTTCCCGACCGCCAGGGCCTGGACATCAATTACGTAGCGGCACTGCCCCTGGACGTCCCGGCGGTGATCTGGGACCGTCCGTACACGGCATTGCTCTCCTCGCGAGGCTGCCCGTTCGAGTGCGTGTACTGCAATTGTCCGACCTTCAGTGGTCGCCGATGCATCATGCGCACCGCCGGGAACGTGCTGAAGGAACTAGACGAGATCAGGGAACAGGGCTATGGCGCCTTCAGCTTTGTGGACGACAATTTCCTGCTGAAACCCGGTCGGTCCGAGAAGATATGTGGTGGCATGCGGGAGCGGGGGCACTCCTTCCGGTGGGCCTGTCAGGCCAGACCGGAGTATAAGGTCCGCGAGTCTTTCGGGGCGCTGGCGTCAGTGGGGTGCGACTTGATGATGTTCGGGATAGAGAGCGGTTCGCAGAATGTCCTGGACAGATTGAACAAGGGCACGAGGCTTGTGGATGTGGAGAAGGCGGTAATCAGAGCGAAGCAGGCGGGTATAGGTATCCGGCACGGCTTCTTCATCGTCGGGTCACCAGGGGAGACGGCCGAGGAAGTGAAAGCAACCTTCAATCTGGCCGAGCGGCTGCCTATAAACAGCTTCGCCTTCAATTCGTTGACCGCCTTCAGGGGCACGCGCCTGTGGAGTGACGCCGTGGACAAGGGGTTGATAGACGACGGAAAAGACTGGGACAAGATATTTCCGGCGCACGAGATTTATCCCGATGCTCTCGATTCCGGGGCGTTGTTCGCATTGAGGTCGAAACTTGTAAGACGCCTGATCGTACGGAAGATCACCGGGCATCCCTGGCAGGCGCTGAAGATCATACGGCGTTTTCTGAAGTGTATGTCGGTGACAGATATATACAGTCTGTTGACTTCGTCCAAGAGAAGGCCCACCTATCCGCGGGAATAAGGAATAATGGGCCAGAAATGTTATATAGATAACCCTGATTCATTTCCATATCCACTAAGATGTTCATAGTCCGGTGGTAACGCTTGCCGAAGAGCCAATTCTCCGCCGCCGCAATATTACCCTCATTACGGGTGCCGCTGTCCAGGAGCGTAACGAAATTGCCCGGCGTTTACAATATGACCGTTTTCAAAATGGCACAGCCTATCCATTTTGAAATATGGGTCATTTCTCTTGTTCGATTTCCGTCATCTGTTCGAGTTTCAATCTTCCGCTTCGGCCTCGGTTTGGTAAATTTCGGACATAACGTACTTGTCGGTGGGGTCGTCTCGGTCGCTGGTATTGACCCATGCATACACAATAATGCGATAGGGTCCGTTCTTAGACTCCCGAAAGACGCCCGCCCGCATTATCATCTTGCCCGCATTATTCATTCTCTTCTCACAACGAAGGTGTAATTCTAAAAAATATCCAATGGTCAGGAGTCCAACCTTTAGGAGGAAATGATATTATCGGCATGGTGAGCCATCAATCGTTTTTCCGTTTTCCACGCAGCACGGTTGCAGCAGATTCGTCAAAATGCAGCGCATATGCAGCGCGCGTAGGCATTATCTGGCAACGTGTGGCAACGTCTGGCACTAAAACATTGTGCGGCCGCGGCGAGCAAATCGACTCGCCTAAGGGTTTGCCAGGTTTGGAGATAGAGCGCAAGTCAAAGGCCCGCGGGTATTGTCCGCAGGCCTTTGCCGGAAGCGGGCGATCGGATTTGAACCGACGACATTCACGTTGGCAACGTGACGCTCTACCACTGAGCTACGCCCGCAATAGTGTGATTATTATAACATTACACTCCCCTTTTGTGGCAAGTATTTTTTGCCGGCCGGGGCGAAAAACTGTCCGTGGGCGAGCCGTTCCTGTACCTGCATCTGCCGATTATGCCGGCCGAGATGCTTTTGATATTAAAATGAACAGGTGTGGCGGCGGGCGGAGTTTGTTATAATCCCGAGCATGAAGATGTCTACGTTAATGATACATAAGCAAAATAATGCCGGCCGAGATGCAGTCGCAAGCAAAGGCCGCGGCCTCTTTGCGGCTATGAGATTATTTCTCATCGCTGCCCTGCCGATAATGCTTTCTGCCGCGGCCGCGTCGGCCGGGGAAAAATCGAAAGACGCCGAGACTCTGAAATTCCCGCACGCGGGGATACAGGTGGATATTCCTTCTGAATTTTCACTGGTCAAGGTTGAGGACCCCTACGACATAATGCGGGCGGAAATCAGGGACGGCAAAGAAGTCACACAGGCCTTATCCGTTTCCGCGCTGCCAGTGAAGTCGGACATGACGGCGGACAAATACGCCGACATGATGGAAAAAGAACTGCGCAACAATCTCGCCGTCAGAAATCTCAAGATACTCAAAAAGGTGCCCATCACCATTGCCTCCCACAAGGGGACGGCCCGCTCCATGAGTTACAATTACCGCGGCGTCAAAACCATCGCCGCCAGGGTTTATTTCATACGCACGATATCGCCCGGCGCCGGCGCGGTGTGCTATATGCTCACAAGCGAGGCCTCGCCCGAGAGCCAGGATAAACTACTGCCGGCCCTCGATAAGTTGCTTAAAAGCGTGAAACTTATACAGATTCGCCATCCCATCGAATCACCGGTGGGCCGGACGATTCATCGCATAAAGGACCATGTACGCGGCTTTGCCGTGCCTCTGCCGCTTGGATGGTTCGTGCAGAACTCCGATACCGGAATCACGCTGGCACAGACGGATTATCTGGCCGGCGGGCAGGTGAACATGACGATGAGCATTTTTACCGATAAGGTGGCCCCGGGGACCACGGCCAAGTCCTATGCGGAACTGAAGGTGAGAAAGCTCAAACTCACCGCCTCAGGTGACGCAGAAGACCATATTGTATCCAGGAAGGCCGCCAAAACGGGCGACATGGACTCCTACCAGGTGGTTATCAGAATAAAGCCCCAGGCCCCCAAGACATCGCCCGCGACTCAACCCGAGGAGGAAAACACGGATTCGCGCAACGCCAAAAACGCCCGGCCGTGGATTATCATAAACCGCACCGCCTGCACCGCCACGCAGGAAAAGTCCGGCAAGAGTTACATGATGGTGCTTGTCTGCCGCGGCAATGACCCGGAACCGGCCAGTGCAATCATGGAAAAAGTGGCCGGCGAATTTACCCTGCTGGAAACCGCTAAAGGGCCCGCGACCGAACCGGCCGCCGGAGGCGAGGACGAAAATAAATAACCACTTGCGCTATACGAGCGATTCGGTTAAATAAGGAAGCATGCTACAGCCAAACCGTATAATCCAGGGAGACTGCATAGAGATACTCAGGAGCGGTAACGTGCCGCCGATCGACCTTGTCTTCGCAGACCCGCCGTTCAATATCGGCTACAAGTATGACGTCTACAGGGACCGCAAAAAATACGATGAGTATTTCGACTGGACGTATAAATGGATGGAGGCGTGCCGGGATGTGCTGAAGGAGGACGGGAGCATGTGGGTGGCCATCGGGGATGAATACGCCGCAGAGGTCCGCATCATCGGCCGCCGGCTTGGCCTGAATCTGCGCAACTGGATTATCTGGCATTACACATTCGGCCAGAACACAAAGCGAAAATTCGCCCGCTCGCACGCACACATTTTTTACTGGACCAAACACCAGCGAAAATTCACCTTCAACGACGACGCCGTTCGCGTTCCTTCGGCACGCCAGACCACGTACAAGGACAAGAGAGCTAACCCCAAAGGCAAGGTGCCGGACGACGTGTGGAGTTTTTCTCGCTTGTGCGGGACATTCAACGAGCGGGTCGGCTGGCATCCCTGCCAGATGCCCGTGAAACTGCTGGAGCGGATAATCGCGGTCTCAAGCAACTCCGGCGACCTGGTGCTCGACCCGTTCAGCGGTTCGGGTACTACGTGTCTGGCCGCCGAGCGTCTAAAAAGAAAATATCTCGGCATAGATTTATCCGATCAATATGCTCAAAAAGCCCGCGAGCGTATCGAGAGTATGTGGGGCTGCGAAATTACGAATGTGGCCGAGAATCCTGTAGAAAAACGCCGGTTGCGTAATAAAAATAAATCCAGCAAGACCGCAACTAAAAGTCTTTTCAAATAACATCAGTCCAAGGGGCCAAATAAAATGAACCCAAACAAATGGACACCGGCAAAGGGCTGGATGATGGGCATGATGGTCGCGGCCGGCCGCATGCTGATTGCCGCGGCAGTTATTGCAGTGATTTTCTACCTCGCCTGGCCGCTCGACGAATTCTTCATCGTCGGCGCTTGGTTGCTTATAGTCACGTTCATGGCCTCGTCCATTGTGGGCGTGCCGGTCGGTATGCTGATTACCAGAAAACTCGACGAGGTAAGCGGCCTGGCTAAGCGGAGCATGCTGTTGCCGGTGTGCCTGATAATACTCGTTTGCGAATATGCGGCCTTCTGTGTCGTTGAGTTGCTTCGCGGAACGCCGGGGATGATTATGTGGACTATAGCAACAGGCGTAATATCCTGGTCGCTTGCGACGTGTGTAAAATCCGCATTAACGGAATAAAATCAATGTTCTAATTATCGGCGGAATCATTCGAGGCCGGCAGTTTTACCTCGCAGGCCTTTTGGGCTGTGAAAACCCGGCCGGTAAGGTAATCCGTAAACTCCACCCGCACGGTTATTTCGTCGTGCCCGGGTGACTGCTTCCACGGACATAGGAAACTGTAATGGTAAGTGAAGAAACCGCTGGACCACTGCTTGGCGACCTGTTCGACGCTCCAGTGATACCGGCCGATAAGGTTTTCTTTCGGATCGGCCGCAAGGTCGAACAATTGCACGGTTACCTCCCCCGCCGCCTTGATGACGCTGCCGTGCTGGTCGAGCGGGCGAAGGTAAACTTTTATTCCTTCGTGGCCGGGATTGCCGTCGATGTCCGTGCCGCCGGTGTACTTGCCAAGTTCGATTTGCTCGACGTGAAAAAGTTTCTCCATACGTTTCTCGCCGAGTTTCTGGAGCGTTTTAATCTGCGTTTGCTGGGTGGCCACCACGCTTTGCAGTTGCCTGTTGTCTTCGGCGAGTTTGCGGTTCTGTTCCTGAAGTTGCCGGAGTTCGGACTTCAGGTCATTCTGATTCCGGCCGCCGT
This sequence comes from uncultured Planctomycetaceae bacterium, assembly GCA_964472875.1. Taxonomy (GTDB): domain Bacteria; phylum Planctomycetota; class Phycisphaerae; order SM23-33; family SM23-33; genus CAYYMD01. The sequence continues at coordinate 37,287 of CAYYMD010000012.1, read as the reverse complement.
TCATGCAGCCGGCAAAGATGAACATGCCCGTCGCCAGCAGCAACGGCGCTATGCCATGCATCCGCATCATGTTGTTATTCCTTTTTGGAATCGTCGCCGGTCTCGGGCATGGTCTCGAGTATCTGGTCGACACAGCCGTACTCGACCGCCTCTTCGGCGTTTAGCCACTTGTTCCTGTCGCAGTCGCGTTCTATCTGCTCGACGCTTTGACCGGTGTGGTTGGAAAGGATGGTGTAAAGCCGCTTGCGCAGGCGAATAATTTCGCGGGCCTCGATGTCCAGTTCCGTGGCCGGGCCGGTCAGCACGCCTCGGATGAGCGGCTGGTGGATAAGCACGCGACTGTTTGGCAGCGCGAACCGCTTTTTCTCCGCCCCGGCCGCCAGGAGAACCGCTCCCATGGACGCCGCCATGCCCACGCAGTACGTGGCCACGTCGGAACGTATGAACTGAATGGTATCGTATATGGCCAGTCCCGCCGATATGCTGCCGCCGGGTGAGTTTACATAAATGCTGATATCGGCCGTTGGATTTTCGTTGCTTAAAAACAGCAGCTGGGCAATGACCAGGTTGGCCATGTCGTCGTCCACCTGCCCGCCGACGAAAATAATCCTGTCCTTCAGCAGGCGGCTGTATATGTCGTAACTCCGCTCGCCGCGGCCTGACTGCTCTATAACGATGGGCACCATGCGCTGATTTTTATGCATATTTACGGTGATCCTCTTGGATGCTATTTCTATTTTTCATTTTCGGGAACGGTTTCCACGATTTCATCCACGATACCGTATTCTTTCGCCTCGGTGGGCGACATATAACGGTCGCGTTCCGTTTCTCGCTCTATCTGCTCGATGTTCCTATTGGTGTGCTTGGCCAGCAGTTCGTTCAGCGTTCGCTTGGCCTTGAGGACCTCCTCGGCCTGAATCTGGATGTCGGAGGCCTGGCCGGTGACACCGCCCCACGGCTGGTGAATCATTATCTTGCTGTGCGGCAGCGCAAATCTTTTTTCCTTGGTCCCCGAGGCAAGTATCACCGCAGCCCCGCTGGCCGCCTGCCCCACACAGTATGTGGCCACGTCGCACGAGAGAAACTGAATCGTATCATATATCGCCAGCGTGTCATCCACATCGCCGCCGGGTGAATTTATATAAAGGTGTATGTCCCTGTCCGGGCTTTTGGCCTGGAGTTCCAGCAGACGCATAATCAGCCCACCGGCTATGGGAGGAGATATCTGGCCCCACAGAAACACTATGCGTTCTTCGGCCAGACGCTCCTCGAGCGTCATTTCGCGCCGGCCGGTGTATTCACGATATGCCGCGGATGTTGGGGGCCTGTCGTGCATATAAGATTTCTCCTTCGCGCTTTGGCTTCGATTATTCGGTCTTCTTGGATTTTTTCTTTGATGATTTTTTGGAGGCCGTCGATTTTGTTTTCTCTTCTGAGGAGGCCTCTTCTTCCTCGCCGGCATCGGATTCTTCCTGCTGTTTCTGCTGCTTGGACAGCTCTTCCTGGGTTACTTCCTTAACCTGGGCCTTCTCGAGGAGTTTATCCAGGGCCTTTTCTTCCCGCAGCGTGCTCTGGACAGAATCCAGCGTACCGTCGCGTGCGAGTTCCTCTCTCAGGCGTTCCGGCCGGCGGTTATATTGCGAGGCCATTTGCGCGATGCGGGAGTTGACTTCGCTCTCATCGACCTCGATATCTTGCTTATCAGCAACCTTTTGCAGGATGAACGTAAGTTTCAGGTCCTGCTGGGCCTCCTGGCTGGCCGAGGCCTGCAGCTGGGTAAGGTTCTCGTCTATCCGCTCACGCGGAACGCCGCGATAAAGCAGGTCCACGTATCGCCGCTGGAGCACTCGCTGTGTATGCCTTGCAACCACACCCTCCGGCAGTTCGAAATCCGTTTTATCCAACAGGTACTGCCGCACCTGCTGCCGCATGTGCTGTTTTACTTCCGACTCCAGGTTCGCTTCCATGCGCTGGCGAACCTGCTGGCGCATATCGTCGACGGAGTCGAACCCACAAGAGGCGGCGAATTCGTCGTTTACTTCCGGCAGTGCACGCCGCTGAACACCCTTTATGGTAATTTCTATTGTCAGTTCTTTGCCGCGCCAGTCCTCGTTGGGGTGCGATTCCGGTCCTGTCGCGGTAATCTTGATAACATCGCCGATTTTTTTGCCGGCCAGTTCTTTCGGCAAATCAACCAGCGGGACGCCTTCGACCTGCCCGGGCGCGGCCCTCAACGTTACATCCTCGCGATGCTGCGGCGTGATATCCTCGCCGCTTAATTTTACATCCACATTCAGAACGTCGCCTTCTTCCACCGGTTCTTCCGTGGCCTCAAATGTGGCGAAGTTTTCTCGTACGTTGTCGATGCCCTCGTCGATACGCTCCTCGGTTATCTCAATCTTGGGCTTTTGGATCTCGATGCCCTCAAGTTCAGGGAGTTCGAACTCCGGCTGGACTTCCACGTCGAAGGAGTACTCCATATTTCCATCATCAGGCAGTTCGATTTCTTCGAGGTTGATGTCTGGCTCGCCGAGTGTCTTGAGGTCAGCTTTCTCAATGGCCTGCCCCAGCGTTTCGCCTACAAGCGAGTTCTTGACGTCGGCCGAGACTTCTTTGCCGAACCGCTTTTCGATTAACTTTCGCGGAGCGTGTCCGATGCGAAAACCAGGCACCTGAGCCGAGGTGGACAGTTCGCCGAACATCTCATCCATCTTGGCGTCTATCCGCTCCCGCGGAACTGTTACCGACACCTTCTTTTTAAGCGTACCGGCGTCTTCAACGGCCACGTCAAGCTGCGGCTCGTCCTGCTGCTCTTTGGCCTGCTCGGCCGCTTCTTCTGTCTGTGATTTGTTTTCCTGCGTGTCTTCCGCCATAATTTATTCCTGTGATTTATTGGACAGATAACCTGTCTGTCCTGGCATTCAAAAAGTTACTTCTGAGTGTTAAAACATCCGAGAAGGTTATAAGCACCCGCCTACATTCGATAAGCAGGCAGGCCGTAGAAACTCTAAGCAAATACACCTTGTTCGTCAAGTATATGTGAACAAACCGGTTCAATCGGTAACCTCTTCGGCCGCACGTGTCGTGGCCTTCCCGACCGCCTTGCCGGCCTTGCCTACTGCTTTTCCGGCCTTTTTTAGCGCGCCTAACACACCGCCGTCTTCATCTTGTGCGATCTTATTCAGAGCGTCTTTGGCGGCCTGACGCACCTTCGGGTCGGGATCTTCGCTTGCCTTTTTAAGTGCATCTACGGCTTGCTTGTCGCCAATCCGTCCAAGCGCCATCGCCGCTTCGCTGCGCACCGACGCCGATTCGTCATCCAGGACCTCAATAAGCACATCGACGGAATTTTCATCGTCGCACTTACCCAGGGCCCAGGCGGCCGCTGCGCGGACCTCGCTGTCGGTGTGGGTAAGCAGGCCTGTAAATGTATCCGTATGCCTGTGACCGGACTGGCCCTCGTCTTTTTCTTCCTCACATAGCGCCGGTGTAAACGTTACCATAAGCACCATATAAAGCAGAATAAATAATCCAGATGGTTTCATAGTGTTATCTCCTGTATAGTCTCGTAGACACTTGCCTTGGTCAAACGGCGTATACTCAATTATATTGGCCGTTCACCCGCGACAACCACAGTAGATTAAATTCATCACAGGCGACAGCATGCTTGACGCAGCCGGACAAAAATCTTAAAACCCAACGCCGTTTGGAGAATTAAAATGAAATCACAAAAAGAAATAGTTGAAGCAACCAACGAATACCTCATGCCGAATTACGGCCGGCTGCCGGTAGCAATGGTGCGCGGCGAAGGATCGAGAATATGGGATGCCGACGGCAAGGAATACCTGGACTTTTTCGCCGGTTTCGGTGCGTGCGGTGTTACAGGTCACTGCCATCCGAAGGTGGTAGCCGCTATCAAGAAGCAGGTTGATAAACTGTTGTCATGCGGCAATCTTTTCACCAACGAACCGCAGGTGAAGCTGGCCGAAGCAATTACCTCAAATGCCTTTGGCGGGAAGGTCTTCTTCTGCCACAGCGGAGCAGAGGCAAATGAGGCGGCACTAAAAATCGCACGCCTGGCTGCCGGAGAAGACCGCTACAAAATAATCAGTTTTGAAAATTGCTTCCACGGCCGGACCATGGGCGCCCTTTCGCTTACGCCGGAGAAATACCAGAAGGGCTTCGAGCCAATGCTGCCCGGCAACGTGAAGATCCCCTACGGCGACATCGACGCCGTCAGCCGTGCCGTGGACGCCGAAACGGCCGGAATCTTTGTAGAACCAATTCAGGGCGAAGGCGGCGTGAACCTCCCACCGGAAGGTTTTATGAAAGACCTGCGGGCCCTGTGCGATGAGAATAATATTTTGCTTGTATGCGACGAGGTCTGGACCGCCCCGGCCCGGACCGGAAAGTGGTTTGCTTACCAGCACTACGGCATCACTCCCGACATAATGACCATCGGCAAGGCCACCGGCGGTGGCGCGCCCGTGGCCGGCGCCATTGCGGGACCCAAGTGGACCGACGTGCTGGGACCGGGCAAACACGGCTGCACGCTGGGCGGAAACCCTCTGTGTGCGGCAGCGGGAGTGGCGACCATGGAACTTATAGCCGAAGAAGGATTGACGGACCGGGCAGCCGATAAAGGCGCAAAAATCGTCCGGAAGATCGACGAAACCGGTATTGACTGTATCAAAGATGTCCGTGGTTTGGGTTACATGATAGGCATAAAACTCGACCGCCCCGGAAAAGAAATACTCACTGCGTGCATGGAGAAGGGATTACTTATCAATTGCACCCAGGAAAATATTCTGCGATTAGCACCCCCACTAACTGCTTCGGATGAAGATATAGACCAAGGACTCGGGATTTTGACGGAAGTCCTGCGGCATGTATAGACGGCGATTCAGCTGCCGGTGTTAGCAGGTCCGACTGTATCATGTGAGCGGCCAGGAACGGTGGGAAGCGTAATAGTGAAGTTGGAGCCCTTTTTTGGCTGAGACTGAATTTCTATGTCGCCGCCATGCTCCCTTACAATTTTTCTGGCCACAGCCAGGCCAAGACCGGTGCCCTTCTGGCCCTTTGCCGACCAGAACGGCTCAAATATATTGCTGAGCTCGTCGGGCTCTATCCCCATACCATTGTCAATAACCTGCACAATCACATTGCGGTTCATCGAGTCATAACTGCTCTTTATGGTTACCACACCGGTGTTATCTTCAACAGCATCCAGAGCGTTATTAATCATGTTAAGGAATACCTGGTGCAGGCCGCTGGCGTCGGCCGGTATCGCCGGCACATCGTCCAAATCAGTCATCAGAACAACTGACCTCGCGTCGGCCTGTGAAGTAGCCAGTTCGACACATTCCTGGATAACGTGATTTACATTGACATTTTCAATTGCCGGCTCGCGCTCTTTTGAATACGTGAGCATGTTTAGAATCAGGTTATTAATTTTGCCAAGATTGCGCTGCACTATTGGCCAGGCGGTTTTGACTTTTTGCAGGTCGTCTTTTTCCAGTGCACTTTCGGCCATGTCTATCCCGCCTGAGAGTCCCTGGAGAATGTTTTTTATATGGTGGGAAAGCACGGCCACCGTTTCGCCTACTGCGGCCAGGCGCTCCGACTGCAAGGCGGAGTTGTAAAGTTCCACGTTTTCCAGCGCCAGACCTGCCTGGTAGCCGATGGCTGTGAGAAGGCGAAGCTGCTCGGTGGAAAATGTCTGGTCCGAGACACTGCGGTCCACATGTATAACCCCGCGTATGCGCTGCCTGCCCTTTATGGGAACGCATATAGTCGAGCGTATCCCAAGGTTCTGCACACTCTTGCCGGATTCAAAACGCCTGTCCGACATGGCGTTTGACGACAGCACTCCAACCTCTTTCTTTGTTACTTCATTTATGATGGTTCGCGAGACGGGCAGTTCGGTGTTATCGCTCTGTTGTTCGGAAACGCGGGAGGTTTTTAATTTCAACTGCCCTTCCTCGTCTATCAGCATTATGTAACCGCGATCGGGCTTGAGGACCTCGTAGACTTTGTCCATTGTCCTACCCAGCAACATGTCAATATCAAAAACGGAACTTATTTCGGCTATCAGTTCGTATAACACCCGCAGCGCATCAATGGCATCTGCACCGGCCTGTGGCGTCGGAATAACGACCGAATCCTCATTGCTCGGAACGGTGGCGACTATAGCCGCGTCAACGAGCCGTCCGTTCTCATCCACGTTGACAGAGGAAGGCCTTTCGTCGCCCTCGCCAAAGACAAGCAGCGTCCCGCCACACTTTATCTGGTCGCCACGTTTAACTTCTCCGGCATTTTCTACACGCTCGCCGTTGAGAAATGTCCCATTTGCGGAGCCAAGGTCTTCAAGCAACCATGCGCCGTTGCGCCGGGACAGCCGTGCGTGATAACGTGAAACCGTACCATCACCAAGCGGGATCTCATCCGCCTGTCGGCCGATTACGTTATCGCCGTCGCCAATCTGAAACGTTCGACCCTTATCCGGACCCTGTATGACTTGAATTGATGCCATTTGTTCGTATTTATAATCGCACTTTTATTATACGGGTAAAATCGCAGTTACGTTATTTATACCCGTCGACAACGAAGTATGTTCACATTAGCAAATTCACCTGTCTGATAAGGTATAAAATATGAATGAATTGCAGATACATCACCAAGACGAATACCAACGTTTATAAAAACATGCTATTGTCCAGACATATTCATTGCAAGCGCATAAAATATCAATAGATGTAAAATTATACGCAAACTATCCGGTACATATGTAAATATTCCGGATATCACCGGCCGCTATTGCGCAGGTTTTCCAGTGAATTCTCGACGCCCCGCAGGTCCGTTTTTATGCTTTCAAGGCGTTCGCGCTCCCGCCGGACCACCTCCTTTGGGGCCTTGGAGACAAACTGCTCGTTTGAGAGTTTTCCTTCAGAGGCGGTCATTGCCTTGCTTAGTTTCTGGCGTTGCTTGTTCAGGCGGGCTATTTCGGCCTCGATATCTACGGCACCTAAAACAGCAGCGCTTATCCCGCGGAAGTTAATCATCGCCGCATCCGCGCCGAGATTATTAATCTCCTTGTCTGTGACAATATCGATTTTGTCCACCTCGGCCTGCGATTTTATAACATCCTCGGCCGCGGCGAAGAATTCGCGAACACCATTGTCGTTTTTCTCGTCGGATATTATAAGTCCGAGCTTTTTGCCGGAGTCCACATTATGCTGACGGCGAATATTGCGGACACTGCGAATCAATTCCTGTAAAAAGGCGAATTTTTCATCCACTGTCGAATCGATTTTTCCGGAATCGGCCTGCGGCCATGGCGCACGGACCAACAACTGTTCGGCAGTTTTATTTTCCGGCCCCCTGGCAGGCGTTATCTCATTCAGACGCCTCCATATCGCCTCAGTTATGAACGGAACTATGGGGTGCAGCAGTCTAAGCAGCGTATCAAGCACGTGCGCCAGAATCGCCTTCGGGGCGGTCTCGCCGGCATTTATACGCGATTTTGCAATCTCCACGTACCAGTCGCAGAAATCATCCCACATGAAGTGATACAGACCGTCAGCCAGTTCATTGAACTGGTACTGCTTAATCGCCTCGGTGGCGTTTTGCACGGCCGAGCTGCAACGGCTGAGTATCCACGCATCGGCCGGGTGGGCGGTGTCGTCAATCTCGCTCCAAGGGGGCGTGTCCTCGAGGTTCATCAGCACGAACCGCGAGGCGTTCCAAAGTTTGTTGCAGAAGTTGCGGCCGATGTCGAACTTCGGCGATGTGTTGGCCTTCCTGCCGTCCGGCAGCGTCATCTGCTCGACGGGCATGCGCACGTCCTGGGTCTGCGTGGTCATGGATGAAAGCGTGAAGCGCATCGCATCCGCACCGTGGGAGTTGATGATATCCAGCGGGTCGATTCCATTGCCCAGCGACTTGGACATCTTTCGACCCTGTCCATCCTGTATCATCGCGTGGATGAACACGTCCGAAAAAGGAATATTGCCGCGGAAATATTGGCCGAACATGACCATGCGGCTGACCCACAGCGTGATTATCTCCCGGGCGGTGCAAAGCACGTCGGTAGGATAAAATGTGTTTAACTCCGGCGTTTCCTCCGGCCAGCCCATTGTGCTGATAGGCCACAGCGCCGAAGAAAACCACGTATCCAGCACGTCCGGATCGCGATGATAGCCCTGTTCAACGAGTTCTCTCTCGATTTCTTCATTGCCGCCGGCGACGCAGACATAGGTCATACCGCCTTCCTCGGTTTGTTCTGTGCGGCTTGTCAGCACATCATCCGGATAATCAAGTGCCCGATTCCCCCCGCCCGACCATATCGGTATCCGATGGCCCCACCAGAGTTGCCGGCTTATGGGCCAGTCTCGAAGGTTTTCCAGCCAACCCTGGTATGTTCTGGCGTACCTGTCGGGCACGAATTTCAAACTGCCATCCAGCAACGGCGCCAGGGCCAGACCGGCCAGAGAATTCACCGGAACGTCGGTGTCTCCGATGTATGTAACACCATCCCGCTTCTCGGTAGCAAATCCGAAATCCGAATTCCGAAATTCGAAATTTTCTATCGGTTTTTTTACCGCCACGTACCACTGGTCGGACAGGTACGGCTCGATAGGCACATGGCTGCGGTAACTGTGGCCGACCTGGTGCGTATATTCGCGGACCTCGGCCAGCAGGCCTTCGGTGCGGAAGAATTCCACTACGGCCTCGCGGGCCTCAAAGCGGTCCATGCCGATGAGGTTCTGCGCCTCAGGCGCCTCGGCGTCTTCCCAGCCGTGCCTGTCGGAAATAGTCCCATCCGGCGCCATGACATTAATCATGGGCAACTCATGCCGCAGACCAATCTGGTAGTCATCCGGGTCGTGTGCGGGCGTTACCTTCAGGAAGCCCGTGGAAAATCTTGCGCGCTCATCCTCGCTTTCTGGATCGGGCAGGACGACGTGGTTGTCGGCAATAATTTGAATTTCGCGTCCAACGATAGGCAGCCGCACTTTCTTACCCACGAGGTATTCGGCCCGCGGGTCGGCGGGATTAATCGCCACGGCCGTGTCGCCCAGCATTGTCTCCGGACGCGTGGTTGCGACCGTAACGTGCTCATACTTCTGGCCTTCAATGGTTACAGTTTCTGTCAGCGGGTATCGCATGTACCAGAAATGCCCGTGGACCTGCTCATGCTCGACCTCGTCGTCGGCAAGGACCGTTTGCGTGGCCGGATCCCAGTTGACCAGCCGCTTGCCACGGTAAATAAGACCTTCCTTGAACAGGCGGAAAAATGCTTCCCGCACCGCCCTGGCGCAGATATCGTCCATTGTAAAGCGGTTCCGCCGCCAGTCGCATGAACAACCCATTTTCTTCAGCTGGTTTATAATTCGCCGCTCGTACTGGTCCTTCCAGTCCTGGATTCTTTCGACGAATTCCTCCCGGCCGAAGTCCGTGCGACGCTTGCCCTCTTCGGCCAGTATGCGTTTCTCTACTACTGTCTGCGTGGCGATGCCGGCGTGGTCCGTACCGGGCATCCACAGAGTGTTGCACCCGGCCATACGCTTGTAACGGATAAGAATGTCCTGTAGCGTGTTGTTCAGCGCGTGGCCAAGATGCAGCACGGCCGTCACGTTAGGCGGCGGAATTACAATGCTGAACTTTGGTTTATCGGATTCGGCGTCGGCATCGAAAGTGCCCGCCTCGGTCCACTGTCTGGAAATATCCTTCTCTACTTCGCTCGGATTATAAACCTTTGATAAATCGCCCGTCATAACCTCTATTCCGATTGCTTTTGGGCGGCGGAAGTTTCATCACCGGCGCCCATGTCGTTCAGTAACTTGTACTCTATGGCATCCAGAATCGCCAGCCACGATGCGTCTATGATGTTCTCGCTGACGCCCACAGAGCCGAACAGGGCCTCGCTTGTGGCGTCGCGCCACTCTACCAAAACGCGTACCCTGGCGGCAGTCTCAGCCGCGGTGTTCACCACCCGGACGCGGTAATCCATAAGGTGAATATCATCCACGGACGGATACCTGCCACGCAATGCCGCACACAGAGCATTATGCAGCGAATCGACCGGCCCGTCACCTTCTGCCACTTTGTGCTCCACCTGTTCGTCGACGGTGAGTTTGACGATTGCCTCTGTGCTGACCTGTTCATCGTTTCGCCTGAGGATAACACACCGGTAGTGATCAAGTCGCCATAGCGGTCGGTACCACTTTTCGCCGAGCGTACGGCGGACAAGCATCTCGAAGCTGGCCTCGGCCGCCTCAAACTGGTAGCCCTGATTCTCCTGCTCCATCAGCTTGTCCAGCACCTTACGCTGAAGTTTCTTGTCTCCTGATAAGTTGAATTTTTTTGGCACGCATTCTTCGATGTTGCTCAGGCCCGAAAGTTCACTAACGAGTATTCTCCGCGTGTTACCGACGATTTGCGGATCGAGATGCTCGTAAGTCTCGGCCGCCTTGCGGACGGCGTGAACGTGCATTCCGCCTTTGTGCGCAAAGGCACCCGAGCCGACAAACGGCTGATTCTCGCGCAGGTTCATATTGGCCACTTCATAAACGAACCTGCTGACTTCCGTGAGGTGCTTCAGCGTTCCCGGACGCAGACACTGATAGCCGTATTTGAGTATCAGGTTGGGGATAATCGCCGTCAGGTCGGCGTTACCGCACCTCTCGCCCAGGCCGTTTATCGTGCCCTGAACGTGCGAGGCGCCGTGTGTCACGGCCGCCAGTGAATTGGCGGTTGCCAGGCCGCTGTCGTTGTGACAGTGGATACCCAGTTTGGCTCCTGTCATCTTCTCGCTGACTACCTGTGTAACTTCCGCTACAAAATCCGGCAGTGAGCCGCCATTGGTGTCGCACATAACGAGGCAATCGGCGCCTGCCTCATGAGCGGCCTTCAGTGTAGCAAGGGCATAGCCATTGTCATCCCGCCAGCCGTCGAAAAAATGCTCGGCATCGAATATGACCTTCCGGCCGGCGTCGGCGCAAAACTTTACCGAATCGGATATCATCTTGAGGTTATCATCTTCACTGACGCCAAGCACCTTGCTTACGTGCATATTCCAGGATTTTCCCACGATGGTCACTACCGGCGCATCGCTGGCCAGAAGCGCCTTTAGTCCTTCATCCTCTTCGGCGCTGCATCCTCTGCGTCGCGTCATACCGAAGGCCGCTACAAGCGTGTTTTTAAGTTTCCGGCCGGTAATCTCGGCAAAAAACGCCTCATCCTTAGGATTACTCAGCGGATATCCGCCTTCGATCAAGTCCACGCCGAGATTATCGAGCGACTCGGTTATCATAATTTTGTCCTGTAGCGAGAAACTCACCCCCTCGCTCTGGGCGCCGTCTCGTAGCGTGGTGTCGTAGATTTCTATTTGTCTTTTGTCGGCCATATTCATGCTTTCATTACATCGTTATCTATTGATCGAATCCAGAAAAACAAAGCCCTGAAGCGATATGCCTCAGGGCTCGGGATGATGTAAAAGTCCGCTACACCTGCCCTAAGGCGCGTAGGTAATTATTACCTCTATAATAGAAATAGCAGGGACAACAAAGCACAAGCTATCCGTAGCCGGATGAAACCGGTTTGATTTATCCAAAATTTCAGTTCGCTTACGCATTCTTGTCCCTTCCCACGCACCTTTAAAGCTATTGTTAATTGTATCGTATCCTGTAGCGTGGTCAATATAATTTAATTTTAAAAATGTCAGCAATACGTCGTTAATCCTTAGACCGCACAGTTGCAAAACCGCCGGCGGCTTTATAAAGTCTTTAACTCTATGAACCGCATACAACAATCCAATACCGACGAAATCACCGCCCCGCTGATGCGCGGCTGCGATGCCGTATATTCGCATCAGGAACTTCAGCAACTGCTCGAGACGGCCTCAAAAAAGGACCGGCCGCTGCGGATAAAACTTGGCCTGGACCCAACCGCCCCGGATATTCACCTCGGCCATACCGTAGTGCTTCGCAAAATGCGCCAGTTCCAGGACCTTGGGCACAAGGCGGTTCTCATTGTCGGCGACTACACCGCTCGCATCGGCGACCCGAGCGGCACCGACAAGACCCGCCCGGAACTGCCTACGGAAAAAATCGAAAAAAACGCCGCCACGTACCTTAAGCAGGCAGGCAAAATTCTCGACACCAGTTCGGGCAAACTCGAGGTCCGCCGCAACAGCGAATGGCTCGACCGGCTTACCCCCGCAGAAATTCTTAAACTCGCCGGCCAAATCACCGTTGCCCGTTTGCTGGAGCGCGACTCGTTCCAGAAGCGGTACAAGGCGGGCACGCCCATCGGCCTGCACGAGTTCCTATACCCGCTCATGCAGGGGTACGATTCTGTGGTGATAAAATCCGACGTGGAACTCGGCGGCACCGACCAGACATTCAACAACCTCGTCGGCCGCGACATCCAGCGGGCCTACGGGCAGAGTCCGCAGGTGGTGATGGTAATGCCGCTGCTGGTGGGTGTAGACGGCGTTGAAAAGATGAGCAAGTCCAAGGGTAACTATATAGGCGTCACCGAGCCGCCCGGCGAGATGTTCGGCAAGGTTATGTCGATACCCGACATGCTGCTGGAGAATTACTTCACGCTGCTGACCGACACGCCGATGGACCGCATAGCCGAATTGGTTGATGCGAACAAGACTCATCCGCGAGATGCAAAGGTGGAACTGGGCAAAACCATCGTGGCCGAATTTCATTCGCCAGAGGCCGCGGATAAGGCCGCGGCAGAGTTCGAAAAGGTCTTCGCAAAAAAGGACCTGCCAAGTGACATGCCTCAGATTCAAGTGTCGCCCGAGCACATTAACATAGTCGAACTCATTATGACCGCCGGTTTCGCCGAGTCCAAGTCAAAGGCCCGCCGCCTGGTCTCGCAGAAAGCCGTGAGCATCGACGGCCGCAAAGTGACAGACATCGAAGAAAACATCACACCCTTCGACGGCATGGTGCTAAAAGTCGGCAAACGCCGCTTTGGAAGAATCTCAGTTAAATAATTACTATTTAGACCATAAACGTCTAAGTAGTTCTTCCTCATCTATTTGCTCTATACCATATTCCGTTGCCTTATCCGCTTTTGCTCCCGCAGATTTGCCAACTACGACTATATCAGTGTTACGTGATACGCTGGATGCAGTCCGTCCGCCAGTATGTTCAATTGCTATTTTAACCTCTTTACGAGACAAACTATCTAATTTGCCAGTTATAACAACCGTTTTCCCTTCCATGCTCGTGGGTGACATCTTCTTTTTAGCAAAAGCATGGCTCTTTTTCTTAGGAAATCTGTGATGTCGTCCTAAAGGTTGTCCTGGCGCCCAGCCAAGCTGACACAGACATGAGTGAACTTTATTCAATGCCTTGCATTCTTTTTCATCAAGACGCATATCTCCAATAAAATCAGAAATTACACCGGAAAACAATCTTGCATGAAGCATTCGTACTTGCTCATCGGCAAGCCCTAATTTTTGCTTCCTTCGACGAAGTTGCTTTATTTCCTCGTCAGTAATCATCAAGTCCGAGACGGCTGACTTTAGTGCTTCCCAATATTCACCAAGAGCATGGCCAGTATCAGGCCGCTTTTGCCCATCATCTCTTACTTTTATCGGATGCTTGTCTTCCGCACTACTCTGAATGGTAACAGTACGAGATTTCAATGAATTACAGCGAGAATGTTTTTCTGCGATAGAAGGATAAATAACATTATTTTTGAAACTTTCCATAAATTTGTAACTGTGTAATCGCGCTAAATCGCGGTAAGTCGCTATTTCCAAAGCTTTCATCTCTTCTAAATATATCTTCATTAGTTCTGCTGAAACCCAAGCATCAGCAGATGCAACGTGATCCATATCAACTGATATACCATGACATTGGCATGCATCCCCAAGCGGGCATCGTTTTCCCAAGCCGAGCATAGGCCGCATGTACATCAGGCAGAAATGAGGCGGCACTAAATCAATACCAGCAGAATGTAACTCGTAATTTAAAAATTTAATATCGAAGTAAACGTTATAAGCAGAAACGACGCATCCGGATACTGCTCTCAGCAAATCTCCGATAACATCAGAAAAATACGGCGCATCCTCTACATCCTCGTCGCTTATACCGTGTATCTCCGTTGCCGCTACCGGACGATTAGGATTAACGAGTGTATCCAATACGAGTTCTGGCTTCTTTTCCGGCTCATAACGAACCACAGCCAATTCTATCACACGGTCCAATCCCGGACTAAGGCCTGTTGTTTCAACATCAACTACGGCTACCGGTGTATCGTAAACAACATGATCCATTATCCCCACGGCCATAATGCTATCCTTTCATAAGATTTAATATAATAATATTACTTACGACCTATCCGTTTCAAGAATTCATCTTCATTAATAGTCTCGACACCTAAATTATTCGCTTCGGCAAGTTTGGAACCTGGCGAATCTCCAACAACCAAGAAATCTGTATTGCTTGATACGCTTGATGTCGTTTTGCCGCCGGCATGTTCGACGGCTTGCTTGGCCTTTTTACGCGAGAAATTATCCAGCGAACCGGTGATGACAATAGTCTTGCCCCTTAGCGGGCCGGACTTTTTGTCTGTCTTTTCAGATGTCGTCTTCACACCAACCTGTTTAAGATCTTTAACAATACGTTTTCCTGTCTCGGAATGGAAAAAATGATAAACGCTTTCGACAATACGGCCATATGGAAGCGCAATGTCGAGAGCTTCACAAATATCATCCAGTGAAGCATCCATAAGATCGCCAACTGTGCTAAATTTTTTTGCCAATTTTTGCGCCCTTTTTTGTCCAACTACCCCCTTTATGCGAAAGCGTTCTGTAGATTCACTCTTACGTATATTATCGAACAGGCTATTTTCTTCTCTTTTTGATAAATAATCATAAATATCTCTTGGGACCTTAGGATATTCTTTCTTGAATACTTCAAATAATTCATGGTAACTTGCTTTAGATACTTCATCGATGCTGCTAAAATTTTTAGCTATTAACGAAGCATAATGCTCACTAACAAGAGGAATACCGATCGCCGTCAATAATCTCGAGAGTCCCTGATTTTTACTGTCATTTATGGCCTTTATTATCTTCTTAGCCATAATCTTTCTTACTCTTTTAATGATAACATGCCCATCTTCTCGCGTGTGCCGCCCCATTTCCAAGCCAATCAAATCATCTTCATTAAGCCTATAAAGATCTGGAAAATCACGTACTAGTCCTTTGCTAACTAGTTGATCAATAAGTGTCGGTCCAAGATTTTCTATATCCATCTGATTTCGTCCGGCGAAGAATTCCAGCCGCTGGCGTATTTGTGCCGGGCATGTCGGATTAATGCAACGCAGGTACACGCCGCCTTCATCGCGGGCTATGTCACCTCCGCAGGCAGGACATTTGTCTGGCGGTGTGATTTTTCTGGCGTTTTTCGGCCGCCGCTCTTTGACGACGCGGACGACCTGGGGAATTATCTCGCCGGCCTTTTCCACAACGATATAATCGCCTTCGCGGACGTCCAGCCGCTCGACCTGGTCAAAATTATGCAGTGTGGCGTTTGTGACCGTTGTACCGCACAGTTGCACCGCGTCGAAGTGCGCCACAGGCGTAATTGTGCCCAGTCGACCCACCTGGAAGTCGACCTCATTCAGTTTCGTCTCTGCCTGCTCGGTCTCGTATTTATAGGCGATGCACCATCGTGGATACTTCGAGGTGGCGCCGAGTTCTTCACGCAGGCCGAGTTCATCCACCTTCACAACCATCCCGTCGGTGTCATAGTCCACCTCGCCCTGGCGGGAGGCCCAGTTGTCGATGGCCTCCATTACATCGTCCAGGTTATCGCACACGCGCGAGAAGCGGCTTACCGGCACACCCCATGACCTGAATTTCTCCATTATTTCACCGGCGCGGTCTGCCGGTCTTTCGGACATCTCGCCGAAGCCATGGGCGATGAATGCCAGACCGCGCTCGGCCACTATCTGCGGGTCCAGTTGTTTGAGCGTCCCGGCCGCACCATTGCGGGGATTTGCAAAAGTCTGCTCGCCTTTTTTAGATCGCTCGGCGTTGAATTCGCTGAATTGGCCCCGGGGCCAGTATATTTCGCCCCGCACCTCCAGCACATCCGGCCAGCCGCGGCCGGCAAGTTTCAGCGGCACGGAGCGGATTGTGCGAACGTTTGAGGTTATATCGTCGCCCTGCCGCCCGTCGCCGCGTGTGGCGCCCAGCACAAGCGAACCGCCCTCGTATCGCAGCGACATCGCCACGCCGTCCACCTTTGGATCAACGAGGTAATGATATTTTTTATTGCCCAGCGTCCTGGCCACGCGCTTGTCAAACTCGCGCAGGTCGTTCTCGTTGTAGGTATTGTCTATTGACAGCATCGGAACCGCATGCGTGACCGTCTCGAAACCCTCCACCGGCTGTCCCGAGACGCGTTGAGTAGGAGAATCCGCAGTGACCATCTCCGGATGCTTTTTCTCCAGTTCTTTGAGTTCATCCATCAGACGATCGTACTGTCGGTCTGTGATTTCGGGATTTGCCTCGACATAATACAGGTAATCGTGCCGTCGTATCTCGTCGCAAAGTTGTTTTATCCGTTCGGAGTCTTTCATAGTTCACCCATAATTATTCTAACGAGAGGAATGTGAAATCCTTGTCCAATTCCACTGTTTGCGGGTAAAGTCTTGTTTATCATGATTATCACAATAGATGGACCGGCCGGTTCGGGCAAGAGCACTGCTGCCAGGGAACTTGCCCATGCACTCGGTGTGGCATATCTCGACACCGGCGCAACCTACCGCGCCGTCACTCTCAAAGCCATGCGCGAAGGCGTGGACCTTGAAAACCCCGACGAATTAACCAACGTGGCCCGCCGGGCGGATATATCCCTTAAGCCGCTGCCCTCGGGCACAGGCGTAGCGCTCGACGGCCGCGACGTCAGCAAAGAGATACGCTCGGAGGAGGTTTCTGTCAATTCCTATTACATCGCCCACTGTCCGCAGGTGCGTTCGGTGCTTGTGGATCTGCAACGGCAAATTGGCCAGCGGCTGGGCGATTTCGTGGCCGAAGGAAGAGATCAGGGTTCCGTGGTTTTCCCCGAGGCCGACGTGAAATTTTATCTCGACGCCGCACCCGAAGTCCGCGCCCGCAGACGGTTCGACGAAATGCAAAGCGGCGGCGAACAGGTCGATTATCAGGAAGTGCTTGAAAATATCCGGCAGCGCGACGGTCGAGACCGCTCGCGGGACGTGGCCCCCCTGGTGAAGCCCGAAGGAGCTATCGAAATAGATACGTCGAACAATACTATAGAGCAGGTAACGGCCAAGTTGTTGGAACACGTCAAAGCGAAAGGCCTGAGGCGATGAAAGCACCGGCGAGTTATCCCAACCATCGACTTCGCGGCCTGCGAATGCCGCCCGGCGTACCCGGCCCGAATCCGTGGTATCGCTTCATGCGGCGATTATTTCAGGTTACGATGTGTGCGTTGTGGAAAGTCCGTGTTTTCGACCGCCATTACGAACCATCCGCCGGCGGCGCTCTTTACATCTGCAATCATCAGAGTTTTCTCGACCCTATGCTGATGAGTTTCGCGCTTCGCAGGCCTATGAACTATATGGCCCGCGAGAGTCTGTTCCGCCCGCCCATATTCCGAAATATTATTCGGTCTCTCAACGCCTTTCCCGTAAAACGCGGCAAGGCGGACCTGGCTGCGCTTAAAAAAGCCATGCGACTGCTAAAGGACGGCAGGCAGGTTGTGGTCTTTCCCGAGGGAACGCGGACGAAGGATGGACGAATTGGAAAATTCCTGCCGGGGGTTGCGATGCTGGCCCAGCGTGCGGCTGAATGGACCGTCCCTGTGCTCATCGAAGGCGCTTTCGACGCCTGGCCAAGATGGCAAACGCTGCCCCGCCCGGGAAGCGTTGTTGTCCGCTACGCCCGGCCGATTCCGCAGTCACAGGCGAAAAATAAATCGGCCGAAGAATTTGTGGGGGATGTGCGCCAAACTCTCATCGACATCCAGCACGATGTCCGCCGGCGAGTCGGGAAAACAACAATCAAATATGATTGATCTATTTACGCGGTCTTATGCTCCGCCTGTTTCGACTATATATTTGGTGTAATGTCTTGCCTCGTGAATGCGTTCGCTCACCCAGTAGCCAAGTACCCCGCCACCGGCGCCGAATGTCATCCAGTCTATCGGAAGGGCCCGGGCGTAAAGGGGGACACTCATCCATGACTGGGGGCTGTCCCCTGTAACAGAAGTAGCTCCCAATATATACACCACTACCGCAACCGCGGCCGCGCCCGCCGGGGCGAGCATGACGTGATTTGCAGGTATAAGTTGATGCGCCACCAGAAATCCGACGAAAAAACTCGCCAGCAGCCCGAATAGTATTTGTCCCCTTTGAGCCGATTGAACTATTAATAAAAGCAGCACGATAGAAAGCAACACGCCAAATCCAAAATTGTACAGACACTGCGCTGCAGTGGAACCTTCCTTCTGGAAATCATCTTCACCGTCATCTTCGTCCGGTGATGGAAGGTCCATTGATTTTGATTCGCCTATCGCCCCGCGAATGAGTCCGGCTATTATGACGGCACCCGCCATAATCAGGGTCATTATAACAATTTCACCAATTAGGAAACCATATATGCCACCTATGGATGGGTACTTCTCCCATAATAGCGTTCTTATTTGCGGCGACCTTAAAGACACTCCGCCGGCCCCTATAAAAACAGCTATCAACGGTCCCGCCGGCCGTGTTCCTCTCACGCCGAAACTAACAATAGCAGATATAACCCACAAAATCACCGCAAATGTCGCCATTTTCCACACGCTTCCGATGGACAGAAATACAATGGGTTCGGCGGGGTCATATGGAGTGAATAACCTCCACAGACCGAAGTACGCCCCCGCCAGAACCAGGGCCGTGGCCAGTTGAATCTGTATCTTTTCACGCCAGTGTCTTCTTGTGTATGGCATTATTCTTTGTCCGCCATTGTAAAGTATAAACGCTTTTCGTATGCTACCGTAGATTTACTGATAATCACTCAACGCGCACCACACAGTAGAAAGATACCAAAGGGACAACCAATGGACAACGTTGCATTGCAAAAAATAATAGATACAGCCGTCAGCGCCGACAAAACCATTATTCTTCCCGAAGCAGACGATGATCGCATAGTTTGTGCAGCTGCGGACATTATTGAAAAAGGATACGCCAATATTATTTTGCTTGGCGATAAAACGCGTATCCGTGGAATCGCAGAGCAACATGATGCAGATATATCGGCATGCGATATTATTAATCCGCTTACTGATGGAAAAAGGAATCAATATGTTCAAAATTTTCAAAAACGGCGAGAGCATAAAGGCGTAACTCTTGGCCAGGCCGACGAGACATTACAGCATCCTGTCTATTATGCCGGAATGATGTTGGATGACGGACGGGCCGATGGGATGGTCGCCGGCAGCAAATTCCCTACCGGTGACACAGTTCGCACAGCCATATACTGCGTTGGTACGGCCGATGATACCAATATCGTAAGTGCCGCCAGTATGATGATAACTTCAATTAGTGAAGCAGGCGTGGATGGCTCCCTTATATTTGCCGATACCGGCGTAGTCCCCGAGCCAAATCCCGAACAGCTCGCTGAAATAGCTATTTCGGCTTCAAGAACATGCAGAAATTTACTGCAGTGCAATCCCTGTGTCGCAATGCTCAGTTACTCCACCAAAGGTTCGGGAAATAGTAATTCTGTAAAAAAAGTTCTTGAAGCTACTGAAATTGTTCGTCAGCGCCAGCCGAAACTGCAAATAGATGGCGAACTGCAACTTGATGCGGCCATAATGCCTCAGGTGGCAGCTCGCAAGGCACCTGACTCACACGTAGCCGGCAAAGCTAATACATTGATATTTCCTGACCTTTCGGCCGGAAATATCGGCTACAAGCTTGTCGAACGGCTTGGAGGGGCTACCGCACTTGGCCCGCTTCTCCAAGGCCTTAAATTGCCTGTAAACGACCTTTCAAGGGGCTGCAGCGTACGTGATATTTCGCTCATTACGGCAATTACTGCAGTTCAAAGCTGTGATTCGTAAGTTTTCTACATCAAATTTTGATGGTTTTATATAATATCAGAAAAACATAATCTAAGTTAAGTCTTTGTAATTAATAACTATACACAGCCACATCGCTTCTATCTCTAATTCATATCTTATATAAATTATATATTTTATATATTTTTTAAAGATTTTTAAAGCCACGGCCCGATGCTATGTATGTTATGCATATTACCTATTTTAATATTATAGTCTTCCCGACAGCAGTCTTATTGGCGTATATGTCTGTGAATTATGAATTTAGCTTCAATCAAAAAGAAATAAATAAAACAGAATTTTTATTTTCGGTAAACTTTTTTAGTAAAGGTTAATGTTATGATGAAAATATCACAACTGTTTGAAGAGTATCTCGAGCATCTTTTCGCTGGTAAACGCTGTGAAGCCAGAGAGTTAATCTTTGCAGCTCAGGACAGAGGCGTCCCGGCCAGCAAACTGCTTAAGATGATAATATGGCCTGCTTTGGAACAGGTAGAGGAATTATATCGTAAAAATAAAATTTCGCGAATTGTGGAGCACATGGCCACACGCATCAATAGAATGCTGGCGGATCAGCTACACGCTTATCTGGCCAGGAAACCCAAACATGGCAAAAGAATGGTAATTACCTGTGGGCGAGGTGAGATTCCGGAGATTGGTGCGCAGATAATAGCGGATTTATACGAGGCGGACGGATGGAGCGTATGGCTATTGGGAGCCGGTGTGCCTAACGACGAAATAGTTAAATTCATCAGTAAAATAGATCCCGATATTCTCTGCATATATGGCACTACTCCACCGGAACTGCCGGATATCAGGCGGCTTGACACATACATTCGCGAAATGGAAATTTGCCCGGACATGCAGATACTCGTCTCCGGTGGTGTATTCAATCGCGCCGAAGGGCTGGCCGAGGAGGTCAAAGCCGACCTCTACGCACCCGGTATATATGACGTTATCGAGACGATTGACGAACATCCCGTAAGAATTCCAAAGGCGGATATGCCCGAACCCGGCCGAAGGCGCAAAAGAAAACGCAAAAAACCGCCTACACTCGTAAAAAATAACCGAAAGAAACAAAAGGCGGTCGCATCGAAATAAGCTGGCTATAGCAAAACGAAAACGGGCGCCGCTTATAAAATTAGCTGGAATTGTCTTTAATTTTTACTTTAACGGTATGCATGCCGGAATTTTGCAGTGAAAACATGGCGGCGCCTTGCCTGCACGTCACTTTATAATCACCGAGATAGCCGTTGAAATTAACCTGCCCATCCGAGTTGGTCTGCAGTTTTATCGGATCCGTCCACCATTTGTCCTTTATAAGTTTTTTCAGTTCCGTATACGCCGGCTTGGGCGACATATCTTTTTGCACAAGACCCGCTGGTGCTCCCTGCCAGGCATCGAGGTCGGAAAAATCCCACCATGTAATTGCTTCAACGGAGGGATGCGAAAACAGCACCCTGTATAATTCAACAACTTGTTCTGCCTGCCTGGCCTCGCCTTTTGCGGTCGTATTCCACCCGGGATGATATGACAGCCAATCTTGGTCCGTTTTGAGATGCCCCGAAAGGATGGTTAGTTCGGTAAAATGAATAGGTATGTCGAACTTTGAAAACATCTGGCAGACTTCCCATGCCCTTGCGGCGCCCCAATAGCCCATATGCATATGCGACTGAATGCCTATTGCATCTATCTGCGCGTTTGCATCAATACACTTTTCGATAAGTTCCACGTATCTGTGTGATATATCATAGTCATTAAGCAACAGGATTGCTTCAGGGTTAGCCTTTCTCGCTTCGGCAAACGCTTTTTTTATCAGTTCAACCCGCCCTGTTTTTTTACATAACTTGGTTATCGGATTGGCCTTTACCTTGTAATCCGGCATAACAACTGCCTCGTTTACCACATCCCACATATCAATTTTGCCCCTGAATGCCTCTACATCCCTTCTGATTCGCCTTATCTGAAGTTTTTCAACTTCTCCTAATGACTTACCTTCGAGCCAGTCGGGTGTAACAGTGTGCCAACACAGTGGATGCCCCTTTGTGGTGATGCCATTTTCGGCACACCAACGCGCCATTGCCTCAAGACGGTGTTTCTGTGTTTCGCCCGGCTTCCGCTCATATCCGCCCCAGTAGAAAGGAAGCGTGGCATAGTTCAACAGCGCGGCAAATTTATTTCGATAACCATCGTGCAACTTTGGTTTTTTTATACGTCCGATTTGAAACGCATTGCATCCGAACAGAAATTTGTGCCTCATCTGCTGCACTGTCACAGTTGTTCCGGCCAGCGGCCTTCCATCCTTATCCCTCACAGTAAGTGTGATATCTGCTGTGCGGTGCTTATCAATGCGCTTTCTAATTTCGCGATCGGCCAAAGGTTCTGCCCATACGGAATCTGGATATTGCAGAATCGCAATTGCTGTAAATACACATGCCAGTAAGAATTTACTTTGACTCATAATGACTCCTCTAATACAAGGATTAATAAAGCTACTTTAGTATTAAGGACAAGCAATGCAAGCAGCATACCTGACAGGCATACGGCAATTCGAAATACGCGACATACCAATGCCGGAAATTAATAATGCTGGCGATGTCCTGCTTCGCATCGACGAAGTAGGAGTGTGCGGTTCGGATATGCACTACTACTCTACAGGCCGTATCGGCAATGAGCAGGTCGTGGAGTTTCCGTGGATTGTCGGCCACGAATGTGCGGCCACCGTAGAGCAGGTCGGCGGCGAAGTTGAAAATCTCATACCCGGACAACGCGTGGCTGTGGACCCTTTGGTCACGTGCGGACAATGCGACCAATGCCTCGCCAACCGGCCGCATACGTGCCGGAATCAAATGTTCCTCGGCTGTCCCTGCCAGCTGCCCGGAGCTATGGTCGAATACCTTGTGATGCCTGCGGAATGCTGCCTGCCCGTTCCGGACTCGATGAGTGGCAAGCAGACAGTACTCACCGAGCCGTTCGCAATCGCACTTTGGGCGTGTCATCTGGCAGGCGATCTGAACGGCGCATCTGTAGGTATCCTTGGTTCCGGACCTATAGGACTATGCGTGCTGGCGGCAGCGAAGTCAACCGGTGCAAAAAGATGTTATGTCACCGATCTTATTGACGAGCGTCTTGAGATGGCCTCGCGGCAGGGCGCGGGTTGGGCCGGCTGTCCCGAAAAGCAGGACATCGTGGCGGATATATTAAAAGACAATCCGAAAGGGCTTGATTTTGTATTCGAATGTGCAGGCGAGCAGGAAACTGTAGACCAGGCCGCGGGACTGCTGGCGCCGGGTGGCATGCTGCTTCTGCTCGGGATACCCGAGTTTGACAAATGGTCGCTTCCGACACACGGTATGCGGCGAAAAGAACTTTCGGTGCGGAACGTCAGGCGGCAAAACGGTATGACAAGCGAGGCCATCCGTATGGTTGCCGACAGGGATGTTGTCCTCGATTCTCTGGTGACGCACCACTTCTCACTTGACAAGTCGAAGGAAGCGTTCGATCTCGTGGCCGATTACCACGACGGCGTGGTAAAGGCGATTATACACATTGGTCAATAGCCAGCCACCCGAATTACGCGGCGTTTAAAGCCGATATCAGACCAGGTCGCAGGCCTCCGGCGGCATCCAGTGTTCCGGCTGGCCTTTCCATTTTATGTTACAGCCAATGGGATTAGTAACCTCCACCGGCGGATTGTTACCCTCAAGCAAAGCGTTAAGGGCATCTCGCAGTTCGTGCGTGGTCTCGGCGCCCGGCTGGCGCGGATTGTCGTCCATTCGACCGGTGTATCGCAAATTGCGGTCCTTATCGAACACGAAAAAGTGCGGCGTCTGCAATGCACCGTACGCGCGGGCGACCTCCTGCGACTCGTCCCGCAGATACGGAAACTTAAAGCCCTTCTCATTCGCACGGTCGACCATATTATCGAACGAGTCGGCAGGATGGTTCTCTTCCTCGTTGGAATTTATGGCCACCATCTCCACCCCCTTGGGTCTGTATTCGTCGTATAGTCGAATCATCCGGTCCTCGGAACCCACCACATATGGACAGTGATTGCATGAAAAAACTACGATGAGTATATCCGCATCGTCGAAATCGCCGAGAGAATATGTCTTCCCGTCAACACCATGCAGCGAAAAATCGGGCGCCTTCTTTCCTGTTTTGAGTGTAAATGCCATTGTATTCTCCTTATAAATTTCAAACATCCTCTTTTATTTCGTGCCGCATTTCATTATATATGTTTACTCTGGATATATTGTGTATGGAAACTACAGGTGGAGAAAATCCATGCGTTTCCAGAATGAATCAATGATACTGTAATTATATAAACTGTAATTCCGCCTGTTGGCGGTAAAGAAAGGAGCATCAAAATGGCAAAGGCAAAACGATTGACGGGTAAAACATCCGCTACTTCGAAACCTGTAACTTTCGGAGTATGCGCGCCATGCGACCCGCGCGTGGATGAAGACTCGCGCAGTCGCGCGGTCAACATAACAGAAATGGTCGCAGAGGTAGTAGCAAAGAACGTGCAGATGCCTGATGGCTCGCCCGTTGAAGTGGTTTACTCACCGGTACTTATCGACGGCGAGAAGCAGGCCGATATAGTGGCCGGGCAATTTCAGAAGGCGGGTGTTGACGCCATGATATGCGCGCCAGACACGTGGGCATTTCCCCAATTAACGATGCTCAGTCTCCTGTCGCACTTCCCGGATGATATTCCGGTCAACATCACCTGCGGTAACAGCGGACCCAGGCCCGGTGTCGTATACGCCCACGCCGTCAATGGCGCCATGGCCCAGACGGGCAAGCTGGCGACCCTGAACGTAGGCACCTGGCCGGACACCGGACAGAAGCCCAAGATGACCGACGCCACCGCCGAGGCCCTCACGGACTGGTGCTATGCGGCACTGACGTATGTCGGCTTAAAGGGCCGCCGGGTGGTGGTCTTTGGCCACGACTCGATGGGCATGGAGACCGCCCTGGCTCACGTATTGCCGACCAGGCGGACGTTCGGCGTGGAGATAACCCGCCTGGACATGAAACTCCTGGCAGACATGCTCAATAAAGGTGCCTACAGCAAAAAAGAACATAAGGAACTCCGAGCGTGGGTTGACAAACACGTGGGCAAGCGGCTGGAACTCCGTGACCAGGCCGACTCCGATCGCTTCGACCAGTCGCTGGCAATGTACCTGATTATCCGTGACATTATGAACGACCTTAACGCTGTTGGAGGCGGGTTCATGAGTCAGCTGGAATGGGGCAGCGACCAGCGTGGTCTGCCGCTTCCGGTCGCCGACGCGATGGAGAGTCTGTTCAACAGTACTTTCGACCACAATGGCCCCAAGCCCCCCTGCCCCTACGCAACGGAGGCCGACGTGCAAGGGCTGCTAACAATGCTGTTTATGACATGGACCTCCGGCGGCAACCCCCCGTTGTTCATGGACTTCCGCAAGGTCTGGGAGCCGTGGGAAATCAAGGCCCTGGCCAAAAAACTCAAGATTAAAGTCAGCGGAAGAGAACTGTGGGCCAAGCGCGGTTTCGTCGACGGCGACAATTCCGGCTCGGCCAGTTTCAACTGGGCAGCCAAGCCGGGCGCATCGATGACGGCTTGCATGAAGAACGTCAGCATGCCGCAGGCCGAGGAGGGCTACTTCCCCGGCGGCGGCAACAGTGTCACGTTCATTACACCATCGGGCATCGACGGTATCGCTGCGCGTATGGCGTACGCATACGACAGCGACCGCTTCTCGATGATATGGGACGAAGCAAGCACCACCGCTTTGCCGAAGAAACTTGCCCAGGCCGTGGCCAATACCTCAACGCCCACCTGGCCTCATACGTGGGTCGTGCCGAAATACGCAACCATGGCCGAGTACAAACAGTACGCACCGGCGAACCACTTCCACATGACGTGGAATCTCAAACCCGCCCGGTTGCAACACTGGATGGATATGACGGGCGTGATGTCGGTGACACCGTGGGTTCAGAGGCCTGCATTCGTTCCGGAAACGGACCGCCCCCGGCCGCTTATAGATCTGATAAACGGTGGCTAAGACGCCGTGAAATTAATGGCGAACTTAAAGTCGGCGGCCTTTACGGGTCGCCGACTTATTTTTAATGGTGCGGCGTTGCCATGCCGCTGTGTTAAATCCTGTTCATTTTAACGGTTCGTTCAGTTGGGCCACGAAGTCTCCCACATGTGCGACGAGTTCTTCTTGCGGTTTGTCCTTATCGGCCGCGATGCGTCGCACGATGGCCGAACCCACGATCGCCCCATTTGCTACGCGGCAGACCTCGGCCACCATTTCCGGTGTGGATATGCCGAATCCCACACAGATGGGTATCCCCGTTTGACTGTGCAGTTCATCCACGGCCGAGATAGTCGTCTCGGGAAGCCGGTCGCGTTCACCGGTTATTCCCGCCACCGATATAAAATAGATAAATCCGCGGGAGTGCTTAGCCAGTTCCAGCTGCCTTTTGGGAGGAGTAGTCGGGGAAACCAGCATTATGTTACATAATCCATGCGAAGCGGTCATGGGCTCAAACTCGGCCGCTTCCTCCAGCGGCAGGTCCGGCACGATAAGCCCGTCGAAGCCGGCCTCTGCGGCCGCCGTGATGTATTGCTGCGGCCCGTGGGCGAAGATGAGCGTGTAACTTACCATCGCAACCAGCGCCATTTGCCCCCCACCTTCGCGATACCGATGAACCGCTTGAAAAATGTCATTGCTTGTCATCCCGCCGGCAAGCGCCTCGGTGTATGAGTATTGAATCGTGGGGCCATCTGCTATTGGATCGGAAAACGGCACGCCCAGTTCGCAGATGCGCACTCCGCGCCGCTCGAAATCCGACAGCAATGCAACTGTAGTATCCAAATTAGGATGACCGGCCGTGATGAAAGGAAGAAGTGTCTTCTTGCCTTCGGCTCGAAGATTTTCAAAAACAGTGCGTATTCGATTGCTGTTTATGTCACCCATTACTATTCAATAATGCCCGGCAAAGGGCGCGTATCATTTTGCCGCCTCACGCCGTTTAAGTATTTCCTCTATTTCATTGCAGTCTTTATCGCCGCGGCCGGAAAGATTAATTAGTATGATTTTGTCTCCGTCCATCTTCGGCGCTCGAATCATTGCCTCGTGCACAGCGTGAGCCGATTCAAGAGCGGCGATGATGCCTTCATATTTTGCCAGTTCGATAAGAGCATCCAGCGCGTCGTCATCGCTGCAGGCCGTGTAACCGACCCGGCCGGTTTCTTTCCAATACGCATGCTCCGGCCCTACACCGGGATAGTCCAGTCCCGCCGATATACTGTGAACAGGTGCGGTCTGACCGTCCTTGTCCTGGAGGACATAACTTTTGGCTCCATGCAATACGCCAACCTTTCCGGCCACGAGACTGGCGGCATGATCGCCGAGGTTCATGCTCCTGCCGCCGGCCTCAACGCCTACCATTTCCACATCGTCATTTATCATAGGATAAAAGATGCCGGCCGCGTTCGAACCGCCTCCCACGCAGGCGATGATTACATCCGGCAGACGGTCCTCCAGATCAAGCATCTGGCTGCGCGATTCTCGCCCGATGCAACTCTGGAACTCGCGCACCATCGTGGGGAACGGATGCGGTCCCACAGTAGAGCCGAGAATGTAATGGGTATGCTCCACGCTGCCCATCCAGTCACGAAGGGCCTCGTTGCACGCATCTTTCAGCGTGCACTGTCCCGTCTTAACCGGTATGACATTCGCGCCAAGCAGTTCCATGCGAAATACGTTCAGTGACTGGCGGCGTATATCTTCGGTTCCCATGTAAACGTCACAGTCCAAACCGAACACCGCCGCCGCAGTTGCGGTGGCTACGCCATGCTGACCCGCGCCTGTCTCAGCAATAACGCGCTTTTTGCCCATACGGACAGCCAGCAGGGCCTGGCCGAGCGTATTGTTTATCTTGTGGGCTCCGGTATGATTCATGTCTTCGCGCTTGAGGTACACCTTCGCCCCGCCGAGATGCTCCGTGAGCCGCCGCGCAAAATACATTTCACTGGGCCTGCCGGCTATTTCCCGCAGGCAACGGTCGAATTCGGCGTGGAACTCATCATCTTCTCTGGCGACGTTGAATTCGCGGTCCAGCTGCTCCAGAGCCGCCATTAGCGTCTCAGGCACGAATCTTCCGCCGAACTGACCGAAGTACCCTGATGCCAAAGGCGGATTATATTTTTGCTTAGAAGCCATTATCCGTTTCCTTACAAACAACTATAATCCCCTGCTGCAGGTGTTTCAAATAAGATGTTGCCAACACAGAATGGCAAAGTGTAATATACGGCTATGTACCGTCTAATATCTGCAATACTATTGGGTGTAATGGTGCTGTTGCTTGTGGGCCACTTTCTGGTCTTCGGTGCGAGACGATTATTCGGTGCCAAAGAACCCCGGCCGCGCCGAAAACCTCACTGGTGGGAACGCCTGCTTGTGGCGGTTCTGGCGGTATCGTTTGTCGTGCTGCTGGTAACCAGTTTCTACGCGGCTTTACTGCTCGAGGCGCGCATGACCGGTTGGGTATTGATGGCGCACACGGCCGCCGGAGCATTCTTCGCCCCGACGCTTGCTGCCCTTGCGGTAACCTGGGCACACCGCTGCCGCTTTTCCGCAAGTGACCTGCCGCGAAGATTTCGACCGGCCAATATTGAGCATACACCAAAAGGGCCGAATGCTTTGGATGCGGGCCAGAAGGCGGTATTCTGGTTTGCAATCTTGGCCGGCATCGTTTTGATAATGACCATCATGCTCAGCATGCTTAAACTCTACGGCACGGCCGGCCAGGTGCTGTTGTACGAAATACATCGCTACACGGCGCTGGCATTCGTAATAGTAGTGATTATACACGCTTACCGCACAAAGCTTGGCAAGCCAAGGGGCATAGAGTAAATTTACAAAAAGTACGAACCCCTAACCTACGCAAACTGTTAAAGTAAATGTATTGAGTTTTTTTGGTAATTTAATAATTGGAGAACCGAAATGCAGAACAAAAATAATCTATCGAACTTCCTGAAAACCTCGGCAGTGGTGTTCCTGGCGTCATTGGCTTTAATCGGAATATCCTGCAAAAAGTCCGAACAAACATCCACTGAGCAGAAGGAAAGTGGTAAAGAGCAGAAGGATGCTCAGCAAAGCAGCGAACTCAAGCCGCTGAATATCGAACTTCCCAATCCTAAATTTATTGGCACTCCGGAAGATATTCGTTCAGCGAATCTCGGCGAGGTAACCGGAAAGTCCCGGCCGCCCTTCAAGGCCCCTGCCGACGCCAAGAACGTGGCGCTGGGCAAAGAGGTTACCGCCAGCGACATGGAGCCGATTATCGGCGAACTGGAATACGCCACCGACGGCGACAAGGAAGCATCAACGGGCAGTTACGTGGAACTGGGACCGGGCGTGCAGTGGCTCCAGGTGGACTTAGGCGCCAAACACCGCATCTACGCCATCCTGGCATGGCACTACCACATGAATGCCCGCGTGTATCACGATGTAATCGTTCAGGTGTCCGACGATCCGGACTTTGTCGAAGGCGTAAAGACGATATTCAACAACGACCACGACGGCTCGGCCGGTATGACAATCGGTGAAGACAAGGAATGGATCGAGACCAGGGACGGCAAACTCTTTAACACCAATCCCGAGGAAGGCGAAAACCAAAACTCCAAGGGTGTGGTGGCCAGGTATGTCCGCCTTTACAGCAACGGCAGCACCGCCGACGACATGAACCACTACACCGAGGTGGAGGTCTGGGGCGAGCCGGTGAAATAACGACAGCATCGGCCCAAACGAACTGACACTGAAAACTGAATATTCGGCCATGCTTGTTATTATGGCGATTCAACATAGGGAGAATTGCCATGAAGAGAAAAGACTGTTTTGATTCATTAAAAGCTGCGGCGGCCGTATTCTTTGCAATCCTGATGTGCATAGGGGTGTCGTGCGAAAAGAGCGAACGCAATTCCCCCAAGCCGAAACGTAACGAAAGCGGGCCAAAGGGGAAAAACGTTCCCCTGGATATCGAACTGCCCGAAGCAGTGGAGTCCCCGACGCCGAAAGACAAACTTCAGGCCAACCTGATAAAGGAAAGTAAGAAAACGAGGCCTCCATTCCACGCGCCTGCCGAGGCCGGAGTGTGGCTATTGGTAAAGCGGTAACAGCCAGCGACAAGGCGCTGATAATAGGCGAACTCGAATATGCCATAGACGGCGACAAGAACGGCCGAAACGGGCAGTTACGTCGAACTGGGACCGGGCGTACAGTGGCTACAGGTGGACTTAGGCGTCAAGCACCGCATCTACGCTATCGTGGTGTGGCGTTATCATCTGGAACCTCGGGTTTATCAGGACGTTATTGTTCAGATTTCCAACGAACCGGACTTTGTCGAGGGTGTAAAGAAGATATTCAACAACGACCATGACGGCTCGGCCGGTATAGCAATAGGCAAAGACAAGGAATGGATTGAGACCAACGAGGGGAAACTCATCAACACCAACCCCGACAAGGGCGAAAACAGGAACACCAGGGGCACTGTAGTAAGACATGTTCGCCTTTACAGCAACAGGCAACACCGCGAACGAAATGAACCACTACACAGAGGTCGAGGTATACGGCATTTCCGCCGAGTAACGCCCAGCCGATTTAATGCTCCTCACGCAAATCAACTACGGCTTTTATTAACATTTTAGGTACGTCCTGATATACTTACGCCAAGTTGCCGCCAGGACATAACATGAAAAAAAGAATCATCTGGATACTCGCGATTTGCCTAATAGCCGTCGCCGGTTTTGGCCTGCGGCTGGTCGGCCTTGATCGCCGCCCCATGCACACCGACGAAGCCGTGCAGACTTATATAACCGGCCGGCTTATGAAGGATGGCACTTACGAATACGACCCGCATGAATATCACGGCCCCACGCTTCATTACTTCGCGATGTTCTCAACGTGGGCATCCGGGGCCAAGAGTCTCAAGCAGACCGAAGAGTTCACCTTCCGCATAGTTCCAGTCGTATTCGGCGTGGCGACTATACTACTGCTTGCGCTCCTGGCCGGCGGGATAAGTTGGGACTCGCTGCTGTGGGCGGCGGCGTTAACGGCGGCGTCGCACTTCATGGTTTTCTACAACAGTTATTACATTCACGAGACACTGCTGGTGTTTTTCACACTCGCTCTCATCGCGTGCGGCTGGCGTTACTGCCATACAGGTCGATGGATATGGGCCGCCCTTGCCGGAGCCGCGGCGGGACTCATGCAGGCAACCAAAGAGACATGCATCATCACATTCGCTGCCATGGCCGCAGCAGTTACCGTCATCGCTATATGGTCACGCCTTAAACGCGGGCAAAAACCGCAACTCCGGTGGAAACTTAAAATCGTCCACGTCGTCATAGCGATAATCGTCGCGGCCGCAGTATCGGCTTTGCTCTACAGCTCCTTCGGCGACAATGCTTCCGGGCCAATTGATTCGATCCGGTCTTATTTTATGTTCGTAAATCGCGCCGAGGAGGCCAAGATTCATCACCACCCGTGGTACTTCTATCTTAAGCGGTTTACCGACTTTCATAACGCCCCGGGCCCGTGGTGGTCGGAGAGA
Source organism: uncultured Planctomycetaceae bacterium (assembly GCA_964472875.1). Taxonomy (GTDB): domain Bacteria; phylum Planctomycetota; class Phycisphaerae; order SM23-33; family SM23-33; genus CAYYMD01. The sequence continues at coordinate 5,569 of CAYYMD010000012.1, read as the reverse complement.
ATTATCGCGGTCCTGGCCTTGATGGGCTTCGCGGCCGCGATGGCAGGCAGGCCGAAAATCGGCGATGTCCGCCTCACACGATTCATAGCATTTTACACTCTCATGATCGCTATCATTTATTCGTCAATTCAGTACAAAACGCCTTGGAGCTTCATGAGCGCCGTCCAGGGAATAATACTGCTTGCCGGTCTGGGTGCGGCTGCGATTGTGCGCAGCATCCCGGGAATACCGCTGAAGATATTTGCGGTATTGATCATAGCCGCCGGCGTCGCTGACCTGGGAGACCAGGCATATATCGGTAATTCCAAATTTTATGCCGACAGGCGCAACCCATATGTCTACGCTCATACGACAGGAGACGTACCCCGCATGGCGAGGTGGTTCGACCGGCTGGCGAAATCGCATCCTGGGGGACTGGATATGATAATCACGGTTGTCTCGCCGGAGGCGGACTATTGGCCGCTGCCGTGGTATCTGAGACAATTTGACAACGTCGGCTATCATGTAAGGCCTCCGGATTTGAATACTGTCAAAGAATCAGCCATTATAATTATGCCTTCGGATTTCCGGACGGACCTGCCCGGCTTCGTTCAAAAGGGGCACGTCGGCCTCAGGCCGGATGTGTCGATGAGCGTCTATCTGAAGAACGAACTGTGGCAGCGATTCCTGGAAAACAACCGCAGGCAGGTCCGTAATAACAAAACCAGTCCGACAACACGGTCGAGTAATATGACTTCCACATACGATATTGGACCGCTTGACAACGTCCACACATTCAACCGCGATGCGATGGCCACGGAGTTCACGATCATCATCTGCGGCCGCGACGAGCAATATGCATCACATGCCGCCGAAGCCGCCTTCGAAGAACTTGATCGGCTCGAAGAGGAACTGAGCCGATATTTATCCACAAGTGACGTGTCCCGAATCAACGCTCTTTCGCCGGGCGAGACAATCCGCCTCGGCCCTGCGGCCATGGAATGCCTCCAGACCGCAAAACGCGTGTGGCGGATTACCGGCGGGGCGTTCGACGTAACCGTCGGCGCACTGGTCGACAACAACGACTGCGAAACAGCCGGGGAGCCGAACGTCGGCATGCAACACATCGTAATAGACTCCGAATCGAATACGGTCCGCGTGGACCTCGAAGGCATCACCGTGGACCTGGGCGGAATCGGCAAGGGCTACGCCGTCGATCGCATGAGCGAAATCCTGGCCGAATGGGGCGTGGAATCATCCGCCGCGGGAGGCGGAGGAAGTACGGTCAGGATGACCGCCCCACCGCCGGACAAAACCGGCTGGCCGGTGCTTCTTCGCGACCCCGGGCAACGAAGCCGCATATTGGATGAATTCGAAATGGCCAACACGGCAGTCAGCGGCTCCGCTATGTCAGAAAAAGGCGCACACATAATCAACCCCGATACGCTACAGGCCGAAGTCGCCGACCGGCGGATAATCGCTACCTGGGCGATGTCACCGGATGCCGCCGAGGCCGATGCCCTCTCGACGGCCTTCATGGTAATGTCGCTCAATGAAATCAACGAATGCTGCCGGGCCAACCCCCGCATCGCGGCGGCCGTCGCCCTGCATGAAAACGGCCAAACACGAATGCAGTATTTCGGCCGGTGGAAATAAACTATTTCCTCGAAAATTCCTCTATCGCCTCATCCGAGCCGATTATTACAAGCACATCATTCGGTTGTATCGCTATGTCCGGGCTCGGCGCGGATATCAGTTCCTGGGCCGGTGCCTCGGTATCTTTTACTTCGCCCTCCCTGGCGGTCCGGCGTATCGCCACTACCAGCACTTTGTACTTCCTGCCGACGTCGAGTTGCCGAAGCGTCTTCGAATGAAATTCCTCGGGCGCCGGAACCTGTGCCAGAGAATATCCCTCGGCCAGCGCTATGCGCTCCATAATTGCCGGCGCGAGCAGCCTGCCGGCCCACCTCTGGGCGGATTCCTCCTCGGGGTTGGCGATTTCATCGGCCCCGATGTTCGATAGTATCTGGCCCCGGATTTCGGTGCCGGCGCGGCTGATGACCTTCGGCACGCCCAGCTTCTTGAGCACTGCCGTCGTCAGCGCCGCATCCTCGAAACCGGTGCCTATGCCCACCACGGCCGCGTCGACCTGGTCTATGCCCTGGGCCTTAAGCGCCTCGGCATCGGTGCTGTCCAGGCACACCGCCACAGTAACCATATCGCGAACCGTCTCGACGAGGTCCCTGTCGCGGTCCACCGCTATAACTTCGGCGCCCGCCTTGGCCAGAAGCTCCGCCAGGCGGTTTCCGAACCTGCCTAATCCTATAATTGCCAATCTTTCCATGGGTTTATCCAATCACAACGCTCTCGGACGGGTACGCATACTGCACCCGCCGTATCCGACTGGTCAGCGCCAGCACCAGCGTCAGCGGTCCCAGACGTCCAATAAACATACCCGCTACGATGACGTATTTGCCGAAAATATTCAACCTCGACGTCACTCCCGTCGAAAGTCCCACCGTCCCGCACGCGCTGCACGCCTCGAACAGAAGCGATATGAACGCGTGCCCTCTCATGGCCACGCACAAAAGCAGCGTTACCACAGCGACCAGCGAAAGGTACATCACAGCCACCGTAACCGCCCTGCGCAGCAACTCAAACGGTATGCTCCTGGAGAACGCCTCCGTTTCATTTCGCTGGCGAACCACTGAAAACACCATCAGCATAACCAGCACGAAGGTGGCCGTCTTCATTCCCCCGGCCGTGCTGGCCGGAGAGCCCCCTATCACCATCAGACCGCACATCCATAACTTCCCTGCATCCGAAAACCGGTTCATGTCTATGGTATTGAACCCGGCCGTCCTGGCCGTTATGGACTGGAACAGCAGGTGCGGCAGGCGTTGGTACAGAGGCATCCGGCTGAAATCCTCACCGCCGCCGCCATATTCGACGCTTATTTTATGAAGCCCCACGCGCTGATCTGCATCCGCCGACGGCTCCAGCAGCATCAGTCCCAGCGCCCCGGCGACAATCAGTATAACCGTGGCCCAAAGGACTATCTTGGTGTGCAGCGAAAGTCTTGTCGGGGCCGACCGCCTGCCGCCTCGCCCGTCAAGGAGTATTCTTGCGCCGCGGCGGATTTTATTTCTTCCCCACCTGGCGCAATCCTGGAGCACCGGAAACCCAAGCCCGCCAAGCACGATAAGCGCCGGCATCAGGCCCATAACCTGCCAGTGATCACGCAACGGCCTGTCCCAGCCGGAATCGACGCCCGCCATCATACTGCGGCGGTACAATGCAAACCCGGCATTACAGAAGCTCGATATGCTGTGAAAGATGCTGTGCCATGCCGCCTGGGCGGTAGTGTACGGGCCGGACGGCGGATTCAGCCGCGAGAACATCGGGTAATATCCCAACGCGCCCAGCGCCTCGAGCACCACTGTCACCACGAGGATGAATATTATGGAGCGTCTTATCTGACCTATGCCGGAGGAGTCTGCGGTGGCTATCATGTGGCCCAGGGTGCTGGAACTTCGCATCGAAATCCGCCTGCCGACCAGTATCGCAAGCATCGTTCCGAATATCATTATGCCCAGCCCGCCCAGTTGTATAAGCGCCAGTATCACCCCCTGCCCGAACGCCGTGAAACCTGCGCCCGTGTCGCGGACGACAAGGCCGGTCACGCACGTGGCGCTGGTGGCCGTAAACGCCGCATCGGTGAAGGTTATGGGATGATTGGCCGGCGTGGCCACCGGCAGCATAAGAAGGCCAGTGCCGATGAGTATCATGAAAAGAAAACTGCACACAAGCAGCCAGGTCGGGTGTATGCCGCTTCCGGCGAAGCGGATATTAAGCCCCACACCGCGCAGCGCCAGCGCTATCAGCAGGTACGCCTGCGTTATAATCACGTACAACGCCCCGGCCGAGAGTATCCTGCCGGCTATCACGCCCCGCCAGCCGAGGATGGCGACCGCCACCAGGGCGGCGATAAGCACGAAGTCTATCCAGTTTTCCCGCAGGTATTCCAGCCGCCTCCGCGACGGCTTCGCCGCCTTTCCGGGCGCCAGCCAAAGGCGCAGCAGGCGGTCCAGAACGAACACCGCCACAATTGTCGCCTCGGCCGCGTGGAGCCAGTGAACGTTAACCGGCGGATGTCGGAAACCGTATTCCAGCGCCAGCGACACAACCGCCGCAATTCCTGCCATGGCAAGCACGGCGTCCAGAATTGCCACTGAGAGTTTTCGCGTCGGCCTTGAAGATCCGGCTGTTTTCATTTTTAAATGATTAGTTAACCGGCAGCCCGTTTACTACTATTCCATTTGTCCGAAGTAAACGGATTAACGAATTAACCTGCTGAATTTACGTGGAATATTTATCTTTGGGTTCAAAGACTTTATCGGCAATTACTTCCCATTTACCTTCATCGTTGAGCCGGCGGTAAAAGCACGAGTAGTATCCCTTGTGGCATGCGGCCACATTCTGGTCAACCTCAACCAGCAGCGTGTCCATGTCACAGTCTGTATATACGACCCTGACGTGCTGCACGTGGCCGGACGATTCGCCCTTGGCCCAGTATTTTCCGCGGCTGCGCGACCAGAAATGCGTTCTTCCGGTCTCCAGCGTGCGGGCGAGCGACTCGGCATTCATGTAGGCAACCATGAGCACCTTGCCCTCGGCGTCGATTACCACCGCCGGAATAAGCCCATCGGCATTGAATTTCAGCTTATCGATTGCCTGGTCGAATTTTTCCACTGCATTACTCCTGTTGAGATTAAAGGCAAATCCTACATGCCCGCCGCCTCAAGGTCAATCGGGAGTTACCGGCATGATTAGCCGCCCGACTCATACACGGTGTAACCGGTTGATTAGTTGACTCGTTAATCGGTTCATCAGTTAATCGGTGTAACTTGTCCGCCCTGGCTTCAACGAAGGCGGATTCCGCTGCCTCTTTTTTAAGTTTTAGTTTTAAGTTTTTAGTTTTCAGGTTTTTATCTCCCTGTCCTCTGTGCTCTCTGTGTTTTGACCAGCCGTTCCGCGTTATCTCAGAAATTGCCGGTTTTTTCCGCGTTGTGCCAAGTTGTTGCACGTTTTTAGACCTTTTTGCGCGATATTGCGCGTTTTTTACCCTTGACAGGTTTTCGTAAGTGTATGTATTGCAGTGGTTAATCATGATTCTGACCCGCGATCCGCCCGGAAGGGGCCTTTTTTTTGAGGTTGAAGGGGGAAGGGGAAAAGATATTTCGGATTTCGGAATTCGGATTTCGAATTGCGGATTTCGGATTCCGCCCATCCGTTCGCCTGCGTTTGTAAGTCCCCGCTGTCAAACGGGGGATAGTTTTTCGGCCTACCACATATACCGTGGTTATTATCCCCGCATTCACACCCGCCTGCCAACCTTTTTGAAAATAGTCGGCGGGCAGGTGCGGGGCTTTCCGTGGCGACGTTTTTTATAAGGGAATTGGACATTGTGAATCCCGGCGCGCCGGAATTGGCCATTTCTTCACCAAGTCAACCGGCGACGGGCAGCTTTTAAGCTTTCAGTTTTTAGTTTTAAGTTTTTACTTTTCCCTCCATACTTGGACGAAACAAC
>CAYYMD010000011.1:0-61588 GCA_964472875.1 uncultured Planctomycetaceae bacterium | reverse complement strand
TACTTTCCCCTCCATACTTGGACGAAACAACACCTTTGCGCGCGCAAACCGCGCCTGGCGGGCCTGCCTGGAATTCGTAACCCACGGCCGGGAGAGGATATAAAAAATATTATTTTTTCCCCGCCAATGTCGAATTTCCCCGCGCCGCTGCGCGCGCAGATTTGTCAGACACGGCCGCGTTTGCAATTTTTGTAAGCCCCCGCTGTCAAGCGGGGGATAGTTTTTCGAATATGCGGCCATTTTATCCCCGCATTTACACCCGCCATAAAGCCCGGCGGGCAGGCCCGCCATAAGGCCAGGCGGGCAGGTGCGGGGCTTTCCGTGGCGGCGTGGAACGCCGCCGCATTATAATCGTTGCCGAAGATTTTGCCCGCTTGCTCGCGGGAAACGTGCGCGGCATCCGATTTTACGCGTTCCTTTTGTTTTTGTCAGCCAACTGTTCACCGATATCCGGCGGCAGTATGGCGGAGCACATCAGCCACGAATCAAGAGTAATGTCCACCGGCTCGGTGTTTTCCGTACCAACATCGTGCTTGTACTTGATGTCAACCTTAAGGTCAAAATAACCTATCCCGCATCCTGGGCAGCGGTACATGACAGGCGACACGCAGGCGGATTCATCCTCCGACGAAAGAAGCGACGATATGGATGAAAAGTCTTGTCGGTCCAGCGCCTCGGCGACTTTTTTTGCCCGCTGCACCGAAACGGAACCGAAATCTTTGCGACGGAAATACCTGCGGCAGTTGCCACAGTACCTTTTGTCGCTTTTTGCGTATTTAGACGCCGCCAAAACAGAAACAAACACCCCCGCCGCAGCGTAAATCCATCCCGCGACACCCAAACCAAGCAAGGATGAAATCGCCCGGGCTATCCAGAACTCCGATATTTCAGGGGAAGATATGATAGAAGCAGCTGCAACGTGGGCGGGTTTGGCCAGCAGCGATGCTGATACCGCAGAGAAAAAACACCACCCGGCGACGCCCTTGCACTCCCTGGGTACACCCGACAAACTCGGCACAACAGACGAGGACAAAAGCCCTGCGACAATGAAGGTTCCGGGAAGGAAGATAACCGAAACAGCGAAGATAATCAGATGCATGAATACCACCCCATACCCTGTCGAGGCCCACGCAAGGGCAAGAAATATCACGAACACGCCCACGAACGCCACAGCCGCCGCAGCCGCTGCGCCGATTATTGCGCCGAAAATAACACCAAGTAGTAATTTAACCGTCTGTCCGGGAGGCGGGGGCGGCGCCTCGTAAGCATTTTCAACGGGCGAAGCCATCCGCTTTATTTCGTTACGGGCGTCTTCGGCCATGGACATGCACGCAAATACCTTGTGTTTTTGTGAAAATGGTTTTTTAGTTTTTTCGGCCATTTTTTTATTTCCCGGATAGACAGTCGGATGCGCCGGACGCGGATCAGACAAAAATTCTACTATCGGAACTACATCCTACAAGCAATTTCTCGTGCTTTGGCGCGGCGGCGTCCCAACCTGTCCCGTCGGAAGGCCGCCGACCCATACCGCGCTATGGGATACATTTTCACGCCAGGAGTTGGAATTTGCCGCTGTAGTTTTTGATTAGTTCTGCACGCAGTTGCTGGTGGTGGGGGGCTTCGAGGTTCGGGTCATCGCGAACCATATCGAACGCCTCGCGCCGGGCCATGCGGAGCAGGTCCATGTCCTCGATCAAATCCGCGACCTTCAGTTCAGGCAGGCCGTGCTGTCGCGTGCCGAACAGTTCGCCCGGGCCGCGAAGCCGCAAATCCTGCTCGGCTATCTCGAAACCGTCGTCGGATTCCCGCAGAACCTCCAGGCGCCGCTTCGCCGGCGGATTATTCGGCGAGGCCACCAGTATGCACGTGGCGTTTTCCGATGAGCGGCGTATCCGCCCCCGCATCTGGTGCAGTTGCGCCAGGCCGAACCGCTCGGCGTGCATGACGACCATGATGTTTGCAGCGGGCACGTCCATGCCCACCTCCACCACCGACGAGGCCACAAGGGCGGAGATTTCACCGGCGCGGAATTTTTCCATGACGGCGTTTTTCTCCTTGGCCGGCAACTGCCCGTGAATGAGGCCGACTGAAATGCCCTCCAGCGGCCCGGCCGCGAGTTCCTCGTACGCCTGCTCGGCGGCGGTAAGGTCCAGTTGCTCCGAGGGGCGGACCAGCGGATAGACGAAGTACGCCTGGCGCCCGTCCTGCAACTCGCCGCGGACGAACTGCATGATTTTCGGCAGTTCCTCTTCGGTGACGGTCCGCGTGGCCACGTCGCCGCGGCCGGGCGGAAGGGCGTCTATGACCGAAACGTCGAGGTCGCCGAAGATGGTCATCGAGAGCGTCCGGGGGATTGGCGTGGCCGTCATAACCAGGTAGTGCGGGGCGAAGCCCTTGCCGCGGATGCCGCTGCGCTGGCGGACGCCGAACTTGTGCTGCTCATCCACCACGACAAGGCCCAGACGGTCGAAGCGGACCTTGCCGGTCAGCAGGGCGTGCGTGCCGACGATTATGTCGATTTCGCCGGCAGCGAGTTTCTCGAGAATCTCTCCGCGCCCGGCCGGCTTCATGCCGCCGGTCAGCAGGGCGGTTCGCACGCGGCTGCCGGCCAGGTATTGGCATATCTTGTCATAGTGCTGGGCGGCGAGGATTTCGGTGGGGGCCATGATGGCCACCTGTGCGCGGTTGGCCACGGCCGCAAGTGCCGCGTAAAGCGCAACCACCGTCTTGCCCGAGCCGACGTCGCCCTGGAGCAGGCGGTTCATCGGCCGTTTGCGCGAAATGTCGGCGGCGATTTCGACCGCGCAGCGGTTCTGCGCATCGGTCAGTTCGAACGGAAACCGCGCGCGGATGCGCCGGTCAATCTCGTCGCTGACTTCTATCGGGTGCGCAGGCCTGCTTGTCTGCCGCAGCCGAAGCAGCGCCAGCGCCAGTTGCATAAGGAAACATTCCTCGTACGCCATCCGCCGCCGGGCGTCGCGCCAGTGCGGGCGGTCCTGGGGGCGGTGCATCGCGGCCACCGCCCTGGCCCGTGGCATCAGTTCGCGCCGCCGCAGGTGCTCGCGCGTGAACCACGGGCGAATCAGCCGCCGGGCCTGCGGCAGAACATTTTGAATTATTTTTGCGATTATGCCGCTGTTCAGCGGACCGCCGGCCGGGTATACCGGAAGCAGTTCATCCTGCTTCAGGTCCGTGGAGTCGGGGTCGTGGATTTCCTGAAACTGCGGGTTGACCAGTTGCAGGTGCTCCTTGTAGACGGAGACCTTCCCGCTTGCGGCCAGGTGCAGGCCGGGCCTGATGCGGTCGCGCAGGTAGCCGCCGTGGAACCACATTAGGAAGACCCATCCGGTTTCATCGGCGAGCTGGCACTGGAAGTACGGCTTGCGGCCGAAGCGGTGTTCGTGGGTGTCCATTACCTCGCCGGCGACGGTTGCTGTCTCTTCGTCGCCCCTTAACGTGTTAATCGGCTGGGCCGAGCGGCGCAGGTCGAACCGCCGTGGGAAGTACATGATGAGGTCTTCGACGGTCTCTATGCCCAGGGCGGCCAGTTGCTTGGCGCGCGTGGGGCCAACCCCTTTGACGTATCTGACCGGGCTGTTGAGATCGAGTTCGGCCACAATGTGCCGCGTTTTATTTTGCCGCGTGGGTTATTTGGGAGGAAGGTTAAGTTTCTGGCCTGTGTGGAGTTTTCTCGGGTTAAGGCCGGGGTTGGCCTCGACGATGTCCTTCCACCGCTGCCCGTCGCCGTAAACCTTCTTGGCGATTGACCAGAGGGTGTCCTTTTTCTGGACTACGTAGGTGGATTGCGTCGTTTGCGTATCTTCTGTGTCGGCGGCCGCCGTTTCGTAATCGGATTCAACGGTGGCGGGGGTCATTTCTTCGGCCTGACGTGAAGGGATTTCGCCGGATTTGCTCATCGGCTGCTCTTCGGCCGTCATGCTGACCTGGTGTTCCTGTTTCTTGCAGCCGAAAGCCATAATCGCGCAGGCGGCCAATAATACGGTTATATTCAGATTTTCAAACATGGTTTGTTTCCCTTTATAGCGTTCTCGTAAAAACTCAATATCCGCACTCGAATAATACCGCACACGTCGTTCGTGTCAAGAACCGTTGGTATAACCTTAAGCCGTTTCGGCGTATGTCTCGGTCGGGAGGTATTTTTGCAGGAACCGACCGGTGTATGATTTTTTGTGCGCGGCGATTTTCTCCGGCGCGCCCTCCGCCACGACCTTTCCTCCGCCGTCGCCGCCTTCGGGGCCGAGGTCGATTATCCAGTCGGCGCACTTGATGACATCCATGTTGTGCTCGATGACTATTACGGTGTTGCCCATGTCGGCCAGTCGGTTCAGCACGCTTAGCAGGTTGTGTATGTCGGCGAAGTGCAGGCCGGTGGTCGGCTCGTCGAGCACGTACAGCGTGTGGCCGGTCGGCGTCTTGCCCAGTTCGCTGGCGAGTTTGACGCGCTGCGCCTCCCCGCCCGAGAGCGTGGTGGAGGCCTGGCCCAGTTCCATGTAGCCCAGCCCTACGTCGTTGAGCGCCTTGAGCAGTTGCTTGGCCTTGGGGAAGTTGCCGAAGAAGCCGTAGGCGTCCTCGATTCGCATCTCAAGCACGTCGGCGATGTTTTTGCCGCGGTATTTCACCTCGAGCGTTTCGCGATTGTAGCGGCTGCCGCCGCATTCCTGGCACGTGACGTATATATCCGGCAGGAAGTGCATCTCGATGCGCTTTGTGCCCTGGCCCTGGCATGCCTCGCACCGGCCGCCCTTGACGTTGAAGCTGAACCGCCCCGGCTTGTACCCGCGGATGCGTGCCTCGCGAGTCTGGGCGAACAGGCGGCGTATGTGGTCGAACACGCCGGTGTACGTGGCCGGGTTAGACCGCGGCGTTCGGCCGATTGGCGACTGGTTTATCTCGATGACCTTGTCGATGCGGCCGACGCCGAGAATCTTGTCGTATTTTCCGGGGCGGTCGCGCGAGGTGTACAGCCGCCGCCGCAGCGCCCGCAGGAGCGTGAGGTTCACCAGCGTGCTCTTGCCCGAGCCGGAAACTCCCGTCACGCAAACAAGGCCGCCCAGCGGGAAGCGCACGTCGATGTCCTTGAGGTTGTTCTCGCCGCAGCCGCGGACCTCCACGCATTTCTTGTGCGAGACGCTCCGGCGGCGCGCGGGCAGTTCGATGTTCATCCGCCCGGCAAGGTAGCGGCCGGTGATGGACTCTTCGCTGTTACAGATATCCTCGACCTGCCCCTGCGCGACGATTCTGCCGCCGTGTTTTCCGGCGGCCGGGCCCATGTCGAGGATGTTATCGGCCGAGCGTATCGTCGCCTCGTCGTGCTCGACGACGATGACCGTGTTGCCCATGTCGCGGAGGTGCTTCAGCGTGCTAATCAGCCGCCGGTTGTCGCGCTGGTGAAGGCCGATGGTCGGCTCGTCCAGCACGTAGCACACGCCCACCAGGCCGCTGCCGACCTGAGTGGCAAGGCGTATCCGCTGGGCCTCGCCGCCGGAGAGCGTCGCGGCCGTGCGGTCCAGCGTGATGTAGTCCAGGCCAACGTCGGCAAGGAAGCCCAGCCGGTGGCGTATCTCGCGGATGACCGGCTCGGCGATGCGGGATTTTTCCTCGTCCAGTTCCAGCGAGTCGCAGAACTCCAATGCATCGGATATGCTCATGTGCGTCAGTTCGTGTATGTTTTTGTCCGCGACGGTCACGGCCATGGACGCCTGGTTGAGCCGTCCGCCGCCGCAGGTCGTGCACGGCTGTTCGGACAGGTACGAGTGCAGGCGGCGCTTGACGTATTCGCTGTCGGTTTTGCGCCAGCGGCGGGTGAGGTTCGGTATGACGCCTTCCCACCGGTCCGGGTCGTCCGGGTCGCCGTGCATAAGGATTTCCCGCTCCTCGGCCGGAATCTCCTCGAACGGCGTGTTGGGCGAGACGTCGTAATACCGGCAGAATCGCCGCAACTGGCGGTTGTAGAAAATATTCATCCGTTTGCCGCCGCGCCGCCAGGCGTCGATGGCGCCCTTTGTCAGCGGCAGCGTCTTGTCCGGCACGATGAGGTCCGGATCGAATTCCAGTATTGTCCCCAGCCCGTCGCAGTCGCGGCAGGCCCCGTAGGGCGAGTTGAACGAGAACATCCGCGGAGAGAGTTCCTCCAGGTTTGCCTGGGGGTGTTTCGGGCAGGCGTAGGTGGCGCTGAAGAGCCAGTCGGTCCATTTCGAATCGGCCGCGGTTTTTTTCTTCGACCTTTTGGATTTTTTCTTCTTTTTCACGGCGGCTGATTTTCCCGCCTCGTGCGTGATAATCACCAGCCCGCCGGACAGTTCCAGGGCCGTCTCGATGCTGTCGGATAGGCGTATGCGGGCCGACTCCCGCAGGACAAGCCGGTCGACCACCACTTCGATAGTGTGCTTCTTGTTCTTGTTGAGTTTGGGCAGGTTCGACAAATCGTAAATTTCGCCGTCAATCCTGGCGCGAACGTAGCCCTCCTGGCGTATGTGGCGGAGCGTCTCGGCGTGCAGGCCCTTCTTGCCGCGAATCACCGGCCCGAGCACCATGAAACGCGTGTTCTCCGGCAGCGTGTAGACCGAATCGACAATCTGGCTGACAGTCTGTGAGGTAATCTCGCGGCCGCATATCCAGCAGTGAGGCGTGCCGGCACGGGCATAGAGAAGGCGAAGGTAGTCGTAAATTTCAGTTATCGTCGCCACGGTCGACCGCGGATTGTGCCCGCCGCTGCGCTGCTCGATTGCCACGGTCGGCGGCAGCCCCTCGATGTGCTCCACGTCCGGCTTGGACTGCTGTTCGAGGAACTGGCGTGCGTAGGCCGACAGTGACTCCACGTATTTCCGCTGCCCCTCGGCGTAGATGGTGTCGAACGCCAGCGACGACTTGCCCGAACCGGACATGCCGGTCACTACGGTGAACTTGTCGCGCGGAATGCGCACGTTCACGTGCTGGAGGTTGTGCTCGGCCGCGCCGAGTATAACAATCTGCCGGGCGTCCACCGAATCGTGCCGGATGGGCTTGTGGTCGGTTTTTTTCCGCCGGCGTGTGGATTTCTTCCGTGTTGTCTTACGCTTCCTGGCCATGAATGTATAAGCCATACATTATAACCAGCCCCGGCCGGAATGTGCAATCGCAACTAAAAATTAGAAGTGATCCTTTTCGTGTTCGTGTTCGTGCAGACGCGACGGGTATTCGCCGGTTAATTTCACCCCGGTTATCAATCATTTATTCATGTCATGGATTTTGCTGACGGTAAGGAAGAAATAAATGGAACTGACAATTTTATTAAGTTATTGTATAGTTGTTTTAAGTTATTGTATTATTGTTAAAAGGCCGATGGTTGTCGTCCCTTAACGACCATCTGGAAAGTGTAGGATTAGTAAGGATTCCGAGAGTCAGCTTCTGGACACAAAGTATAGAAATGAATCAAAACGCCAAAACGAACAAAATCGACCGTAGATGTTTCATCAGGATAGTCTCGACGGCAGCGGGTTCGGCCGTGGCCGCACCGTGGACATGGGCCAGTGCCGACGAGAAACTAAAGGTACCATCTTATCTGAAAGACTATGCATCCGGCTACGCCGCGGAACCCCGCGCAACCGCATTGAAGTGGTTCGACGAAGCGCAATTCGGCTTGTTTATACACTACGGGCTGTACAGTCTGCTGGAGGGAGTCTATAAGGGTCAGCATTCGCGTCCTGCCGAGTGGGTGCTCAAGAGGACATCTATAACAGTACCGGAGTACGAAAAATTAACCAGGAAGTTCACCGCGGAGAAGTTCGACGCCGATTTCATCACTGACCTGGCGGTGGATGCGGAGATGAACTACGTCAACATCACCACCCGTCATCACGACAGTTTCTGCCTGTGGGACACCAAGCAGAGTGATTTTAAATCCACCAAAAGCGCGGCCAAGAGGGACCTGGTGGACGAACTGGCCAATAGTTGTCGCAAAAAAGGTCTGGGGCTTTGCTTATACTACTCACACGGCAGGGACTGGCGGCATCTGCACGCTCCGGGAAGTCTTACCCGCAAAAAGGATCAGAAGTGGGAGATAGAGAATTATCTCCGTTTTGTAAACGCCCAGATTAAAGAGCTGCTTACAAACTACGGGCCCATTACCGCAATCTGGCTCGACGGGCTGAGCACGGCCAGGCGGTATAAGGAAAAGCTGAAAGTGCAACAACTCTACGACCTGATTCACAGTTTACAGCCGCAGGTGCTAGTGTCTTATAAAAACGGATTGCTGGGAACCGAAGACTTCATGGCGCCCGAGCGTAACTGGAAAGGCACACCTCCCAAACCGCTGGAGATCTGCGATACATTACAGCCCCATTCGTGGGGGTACGACAGCAAGGATGACGGAAAGCACAAGGGCCCGGATCACGTGATGAAAATGCTTAAAAAAGCCCGGGAAATGCCGGCAAACCTGCTGTTAAACACCGGCCCGCTGCCTGACGGATCCATATATCCCAAAGATGTCAAAACGCTTAGTGAGGTTGGTAAGCGGCTCAGGTCCGGATTTCAATAAGTACCCGCTATCGTACTTGTTTAGCGTGGCTTTGTTGCATAATTCCGGAATGGAGCGCACATCCCTTTTCCACACGGTGTCAGGCATCTACGGGATATGATTCCGGCATGCCCAGAGCAGTCCCGGCGCGCCGGGGTTCAGAAATGAGCATGGTTAGCCGATAACTGTTTTTAAGAGCTTGGTTGTATTCGCGCAAGTTGTGGGTTTTGTAGCGTTTTTTGAGCATATTGCGGCATCCTTTCATTGGTCTGTCCTGATCAATTTTCGGATGTCGCGTTTTTTTGAAGATTTATCCCCCACGTGCTATAGATTTATGCAACAAAGCCGTTTAGCGTGGTAAAATATTTTTGAAAAATCACCTGTTTTACACGGCGTGACGGGTTTTGTTGTGTTAGGCAATAGGGGCATAGGACAAGGGCAAGCATCATTCCTGTATTGTAAAGTTGCGATGCCTGCGCATGCTCGAAACGGCTCCTGCACGAGGTTTGTGAGAGACGGGACAGGTCCGACTTATCTCAGATTTTATGAAAGGTCTGTGCCGTTCAACGACAAATACCTGCAAGGAGGGCTTGCTTTCCAGTTCAATATGATTGATTAGCCGTTTACATGCGGATTTCGGCTGACTGGGAAATCCAGGTCAAAACTAAAACAAACCGGGGCTCTCAGTTTTGCTCAGACTTGCAGCTGAATTGGCGGCCCGGTGGTATTCCAGCAATCCGGTCTATTTTTCCCGCGGTTTTTCGACCTGGATTTTCGCAAGGGCGGTGGATACGTCGTTTGTGAACTCGAATATCTTGTCCAGGCCGGTCACCAGAAAAACGCCCCAGACCTGCGTGTTGACCTCGCTGAATATGAGATGGCGGTCGTTTTGCTGCATTAATTTACGCAGCCGCAGTAATTTGGCCACGTTCGAGGAATTGATGAGAGTCACAGCGGAGAAATTCAGCACCACGTCGGTGGGCTTTTTCTCGAGATTTTCAATCAACGTCGTCACTTCATCCGTGAACTGCGGGTCGTCGTTCAGTTCGACAACTGTAATATCATCGGACCAGTTTTGAATGGCCATTTTCATACTCCTTATGGGGCATTCATTCTGCAAATGTTACAAACATTATCGACTGCGTCGAAGTGGAACTTCAATATTCCGGCGACAATTATAAGTTACCTTATTCGGTATATCAAACTTTCGTCGATGTCCATCCGGGCCACGGCCGGCTTGATTTTACGGTAAAACTCTTTTCCGTCGACGTGGTATCCCGAGGTGCTTATCGCCTGGTTCGTGGAGCGTGACCAGAAATCATTGAACATCGTCATGAACAGTTCCCGCACGTATTTACTTATCATCGACGCAAGCGCCACCGGCAGGAATTCGCCGTCGGCCGAGACGTGGAATATAATTTCCGCGGACTTTTCGCCGCGGGATATTCTGTAGGCGCTGAGAGTGGAATTTTCCTCTATGATTTTGAAACGGCAGGCGGGGAATATCCGCTGGAGGTGCGGCAGGTAGCGTATCCGCCCGCCATGGTGGTCCACGTAAATTCGCACGGGCGACCTGGCCGGAGCGTTTCGCCAGATCCGGTCCAGCAGCCGCGCCGTAGTATCCATGAGCATGACGGATTTGTTCCTGGTGGCTCGGGCAAGGCGGTTGAACTGCCCGGCCGGCACGGGTTCTGCCCGAACGTCGAGCAGACGTATTCCCGCCTTGTGCATACCGGTTTTGAGGGCGTTGCCGACGAGTTTGGCTTCCGTGTTCGATATGCAGTTCGGCAGATGCAGTTTGCCGTCGGTATACCACGGATATTCGGCCAGGAGGTTTTTCGCCTGCGGGGCCAGCATACCCAGCAGGGCGGCCAGGCAGTCCGGTTGCTTGTTCATGGCCGACAGCATTCCCAGCACGCCGCGCTCCAGGTGCTCCAGGGGGCGGGCGGATTTGCGGCTGTAGGCCCGCTTGGAATCGCATATAAGCGGGAGCGTCTTTCGCGCCGATTTCGTCCTGCGGACCGTTCCCTCAAGCAGTCGCCACATGCAGGTGTCGATGTGTTCGTCGGGCAGGCGGAAAACCGCGCCCGAGACCACCAGCGGACCGAGCACCGGTCCGAACCCCGCTTCGTCTATGCCTGCCAGAACGGCCAATGAAAAATCTCCTGTATGCGATCGTGTGGACCTGTTGCGCTGCGGCGGTTATCATATCCAAACGCACGGGACGTTACAAATTTCATCCGATTTTTATAAGATGATTGATAGTTCTTGCATGACAACCGGAAAGATTCAATATAGATTATGCATAACAAGTATTTTGAAGCCGTATTATTAAGCAGCGTTCCGGACAAACAGAATAAACAGGAGAGTTGATATGCCACATGCAGTAATCATGGCCGGCGGCGCCGGCAGGCGGCTTTGGCCTCTTAGCCGCGAGAACCGCCCCAAGCAGCTTCTGCCCATCGCCGGGGGAAAGTGTCTTCTGGAAGTTGCGGTGGACAGGGTGCGGGGTGTTTTTGAACCGGACGAGATTCTGATAGTGACCGGCGCCGAGTATTCGGACCAGGTTGCCGCGGCCATACCCGACATACCCGCCGAGAACATAATCGGCGAGCCGGTCGGCCGCGATACGGCCAACGCCATCGCGCTGGCGGCCGAGATACTCGCCGGTCGGGATCCCAACACCACCATGGCGGTATTCACTGCTGATCACATAATACGTCCGGAACAGCAGTTCGCCGCCTCCGTCCGTTCCGCTATTGAGACGGCGGAGAAAAATCCCAACGCGCTTCTTACCTTCGGCATCCGCCCGACCTGGCCTCACACCGGCCTGGGATACATCCAGTGCGAGAAGGAAATAATAGACAGTGTGCACAAGGTGCTGGCGTTCAAAGAGAAGCCGGACCACGCCACTGCGCGGCGTTACGTCGAGAGCGGCAAGTATTACTGGAACAGCGGCATGTTCGTGTGGCAGGTGGGGGCGATACTGGATGCAGTGAAAGAGTTTTTGCCGCAGACCGCCGAGAAACTCGAACCGGTCGCCGGGGCAGTGGCCGATGGGAAGGACTATTCGGATATACTTGCTGAGGTTTATCCGACGCTGGAGAAAATCAGCATAGATTACGCCGTTATGGAAAAGGCCTGCACCATTGAGGCCGAGCAGGCGGGTCGCAGCGTGATGATGGTGGAACTGAAATGCGACTGGCTGGATGTTGGCTCCTGGCCGGCGCTGGAGAATATCTGCGAGCTGGACCAGGCGGGCAACGTGGTGCTGGCGGGACACGCGGCGGTGATGGACAGTTTCCGAAATGTGATAGTTACCGAGGATGAGCACCTCCTGGCGGTTCTCGGCATGGATGACTGCGTTATCATACATTCGGCCGACGCCACACTGGTTTGCAACAAGTCGGATGCGCAGCGGCTCAAGGAACTTCTGGGCGAAATAGAGCGGAAATTCGGCGATAATTATTCGTGACTCGCCGGCTGCGCCCTTAACAACAAAACGGTTTACTTCGACCTTTAAGTGATGACTACGTGGCTTGGTGTTGACATCGGTGCGGCGCGAGTTGGCGTTGCGGTGGGGGACACGGAAACCGGGGTAGCCGCGCCCGTTAAGGTGATGTCGGCACGGCCGATTGAATATGTTTTTTCGGCGGTCGGGGACATCGCGAACGAGCACGGTGCGGCAGGCGTGGTGGTCGGGTTGCCTCTGAATATGGACGGCAGCGAGGGAGACCAGGCCAAACGGGCGCGTAAATTCGCCGAGCGGCTTGGGGAGGTGACGGGCCTGGAAGTCCGCATGTGGGATGAACGGCTAAGCAGTTACGAAGCCGACGATGCCCTGAAGGGGAAGTTCACTCGCAAAGGCAGGAAGCAGCGCCAGGACGCGGTGGCCGCGGCCGTGTTTCTGCACGATTTTTTGCAGCGGGGCGATTGAGGGCAGGTAAATGCATAACATTTACCTCCTCGGTTGATATGAACACACAGTCGAAGTTCAAGACGCCGCCGGCGTAAAGCGTGGCCCGATTTATTCCTGCTTTTTCTTTTTCTTCTCGCTGTGCGAGGCCAGTTGTTCCAGCGCGGAGATAGGATCGATCTCCTTGCCTTTCCCTTCTTTGGGCTGGAGCGACGAAAGGGCGTCTTCGGGCGACATACCGGTAGATTCCTCCACTTCGGCGGCCTCGAGTTCGATGGGTTTTTCTTCGGGTTTTTCTTCGGATTTTTCTTCCGGTTTCTTCTGCGGTTCGGGCTCTTCTTTTGGAGTTTCTTTCTCGGCAGCCGGCTCGAGCGATTCTATCTGTTCGGGCCGGCCGTCTATCTGGAACACCATAGACACGGGGCCAACCTTTATAGTATCGCCGGGATTGATTTTGATTTCCGTTACGCGATCGCCGTTTACGAATGTGCCGTTGGCGGAGCCGAGGTCCTTGACGGTGACTGCGTCTTCGGAGATAGTGACACGGCAGTGCTGACGGGAAACACTCGGCACGGGAAGCCTCATTTCACAATCTTCTCCCCGACCGATTGTGTTATCCGCCTTGTTTAACGGAACGTCTATCCTCTCGCCGCTGGGTTTGAATGCAATGAGTTTGACATCCATAATTTATTCCTGCCTGAGTATTATACGGTTAGAATCCGAATTCAAATCAAATTATTATATAGATGTACGGTATCAATAAACATATCAAAGTTAAATACTAAAATGTCCCACAATATATGCAAGGAAAAATATAACGCCCCGGGCGCCTCGGCGCTATACGTCCACGTGCCGTTTTGCGCCGGCAAATGCGCGTACTGCGATTTTTATTCGGTTCGGTTCAGCGAAGATGCCGCGGCCGAATACGTCGAATGCGCCCGCAGGGAGCTTGCCGGCCTGAACCGTTTGTCTGTCCCGGCCGATAGTGTTTACATCGGAGGCGGCACGCCGACTGTGCTCGGACCGGAATTGCTGCGGCGACTGCTGAGCGATATCAGGCCGCTGCTGGGACCGGATACGGAATTTACTCTCGAAGCCAATCCCGAGACCGTCACGCCGGAAGTGATTGATGTTGTGATTTCAGGCGGAGTCAACCGCGCCAGTATCGGGGCGCAGTCGTTTAAACCGGAGGAGCTGAAAATACTCCACAGGGGTCACGGCCCCGGCCGGATTCATCGAAGCGTGGAGATGTTCCGCCGGGCGGGAATTAAAAACATCTCGCTGGATTTGATTTACGGTGTGCCCGGCCAGACGCATGAGTCATTCGAAGAATCTTTGGCTGAGGCGCTGGAGGGGCTGTCGGTGGATCATCTCAGTTGCTACGCCCTCAGCATCGAAGAAGCAACGCCGATGGAGAAAATGGTCAGCAGCGGGCGGCTCACGCCTGTGGACGAGGAAATTCAGGAAAAATGTTATCGGGCGGCAATCGCCCGTTGCCGTCAGGCGGGCCTTGAGCATTACGAAATTTCCAACTTCGCCCGCCCGAATCTGCGATGCCGCCACAATATGGTCTACTGGCGAAACCTGCCGTATCTCGGCGTGGGGCCCGCGGCCGCGGGGTACATGAGCGGTGTTCGCTGCAAGAACATTCCCGACCTTGACGGTTACATATCGGCAATACGTTGCGGGCAGCGGCCGCCACGCGAAAGCGAACATCTTACCGGCTATAAGGCAGTTGCCGAGGCGATGATGCTGTCGCTTCGGCTGATAGATGGGATTGACAGGGCGGACTTTAAACGGCGATACGGAGTCGATGCGGCTGACGTATCTCCCGACAGCATATCCCGTTACGTCCGGCTGGGGGCGATGGTTGTGACTTCCGAAAATATACGCCTTGACAGCAGTGGGCTGTTCGTGGCCGACAGCATTCTTTCGGATATCCTGGCCGAGGCCGAAATGAGGGATTCGAAACTGTCTTAATCCTTATTTGAGACGTCGGATAAACTGTCCGATTGAACATGTGTGAGAGGAGACCTCGGTTTCGAATGTAGTGGCGTGTGGAGGAGTTCATAACGTATGTTTCTATTAGGGGAGATTTTAGCAGAGGCAAAAGATGCCCCGGCTCGGAAGCCGGCGCAAAAGGCGCGGAGTCCCGCAGGCGCAGGTTATCAGTTGCGCCGCAAGGGGACGGACCGGCTGAGGGCCGATAAAAAGGGTGGGCGAATAATCAAACCGCACCGGCTCGGGAGCCGGGCGGCCATACCAACACATAACCCCAATCCATGTAGAAAGCCGCTATTTGCGAGTCCGCTATGCACAGGCGGGCTTGAGATTATGGAGTAGGCAATGGCATTAAAGTTTACAAACAGAAAAATCCTTCCCATAGGCCTGGACCCCGGCAACAGGTTGCTGAGGATGGTGCAGTTTACGTTCGTTCAGGATAAATGGAAACTTCTCGCCGCCGGCTCGCGCGACATGGAGAGCGACTGGCGCAAGGACCCTAAAAAGCGGGTCGGCGCGATGGCCAGGGGTATAAAGGAAATCCTGAAAGAACAGACGTTCAAGGGCCGGCAATGCGTATTGTCGCTGCCGTCCGAGCTGACCTTCGTTCACCACGTGAAACTTCCGAAGGTTTCGGGTGACGAATTCCAGCGGACACTGTGGGGAGAACTTGAGGGCAAATTGCCGTGGCCTCTGCAGGATGCGATTGTGCGATACGTAATCGGAAGCGAGACCATGGTTGACGGCCAGCCGCGCAGTGAAGTCATTGTCGTCTCGGCGGCGAAGTCATCCGTCCGGCAGTATCTCTCCGCGGCCAGGCGCGGCGGGCTGGATGTAATCGGCATCAACGCCGAACCGTGCGCGGTCGTGGAATGTTTCGCGCGGTTTTTCCGCCGAGCATCCGACGCCACGAGGGCGGTGATGTTTGTGGATATGGGCGCCACCGGCGCGAGGGTGGTTGTGTCTCACGGCGGGTCGATGGTGTTCGCCCGGAACCTGGCGGTAGGCACCGACCACTGGGACAAGGAAATCGCCAAGGGCATGGGTGTTTCGCTGGCGGAGGCCGGGGAAATCAGGAATTCCATCGCCTCGAAAAAGAGCAAATCCCCCGGCGGCCAGGGCACGTCTCCTGTGGCTGAGACCAATCGAGCCGGAACAAACGAAACAGGCGGAGAAGATGACTCGGCAGCCCAGTCGGGCCGACAGGAAATAGCCCATATCCTCGAACCGTCGATAGAGTCGCTTTCGGCCGAACTGACGAAGTGTCTGCGGTATTACCAGTCGGTGTTCAAAAACAACACCGTGGAGAGGATTATTTTCGTGGGCGGAGGCGCGCACGACATGAACGTGTGCCAGGAGGTCGCCCGACGGCTTAACATGCCGGCCCAGGTGGGGGACCCGTTGTTGTTGACCGAGCACGACCCTGCCTGCGGCGTGGAGGGCGGACTCGACAGGCGGCAGTGTCATCCCGACTGGGCGGTGGCCGTGGGACTGTCGCTGGGGGCGTTCAGCGAGCCGGCGTCTCGAAAACCCCGCGAGGAAAACGCCGCATAATATGGAAAAGTTATGAGCACGATAAATTTACTTCCGGATGATTACCTGAAGTGGCGCAGCCAGCATCGCGCCAACGTGATGTGCACGATATTATTCGCGCTGGTGATGGTGGGATTGCTGTGTGCGGAGGTCGTTTCCGAGCAGAGCATGAATCGCACGCTGAAGGTGAGGAACCACGTGAACTCCTCCTACCGGAAGGCCGCCGACCTGCTCAACCAGATGCACCGGCTCGAGGCCAAACGGCGCCAGATGATGCGCAAGGCGGAACTGGCGGGCGCTCTAATCCCGCCGGTGCCCAAAAGCACGCTCCTTGGCGTGGTGGCGCAGGCCCTGCCGAAGGATGCCTCCATGCAGGAATTCGAGCTTGAGATAAAGCAGGTGCGTCGCATCAGCAGCGGGTCTTCGACAGCCGGCGGCACGAAGGTTGTGTCGTCGTCCAAGAAGAACCGCTTTATGCGGAGGCGGGTGTCGAAACTGGTGATTACCGGCCTGGCCGCCACTGACGTACAGGTGGCCGGCTTCATCGCCAACATGGCGAGGAATCCTATGTTCGAATCGGTGGACCTGGTTTACAGCGAGGAAAAGCTCCTGAAATTCGACACCGATTACCCGCAGGGACAGGGCGGTGCTTCCGGCGCCGGCAACACAGGCAGGCGTAAAAAGCAGGCCGAACATACCGTTCGCAAGTTCGAGGTGGAGGTACTGTTGAATCCCGCTACCGAAAATTTATCCCGCGGTGAGGGGGGCGGATTCGTGGCGAATAAACCCCCGGGAGGCGCAAATACATGAAGATAGGACTGCGAGAATTAGTTTTTATCCTGTTGCTGGCGGTCATTCCGGTTTCGGCGTGGTATTTCGTGTTTCGGCCTCGCAATGCCCGCGCGCAAGAGATAGAACAAGAGGTTCAACTCAAGCGTCAGCGCCTGGAGGCCCTTAACCGCGCCACGGGTACCATAGGCGACCTGCGGACGGAAATCGATTCGCTCCAGAAAGCGATTAAATTTTTCCGCTCGCGGCTGCCAAACGCCAAGGACATCGACAAGGTGCTGCAGGAAGTCTGGCGACTGGCCGAGTCGAACCGGCTTATTACCAAGAGTATTCGAACTACGGACACACAGGGCAAATATTCGGCGCTGCTGTCCAACGGGCCTTACGCGGAGCAGCCCATAATAATGGAACTGGCGGGCGATTTTATGGGATTGTACGCATTCCTTCAGGCGATGGAGAACCAGCCGCGCATCACCAGAATACACCGTCTGTCCATCGAGAGCGACTCCGATCCGGACAGCGGCCTGGTTAAGGCGGAACTGGTTTTGTCGATATTCTTCGAGCAAAGCGGAAACAAGCAATGACTGATGAAAAACATGAAATTGGCGGCGCCTCGGCGGATGCATTCCTGAATGCAAGCGCCGAACCCGGTGCCGACGGCGACAGCGGCCGTTCAGACTCCGGCCGTCAGGATGAAGAACCCCGCCGCCGCATAGGCGGCGGAGGCGGTTCGTGGAACACGGCCAGGGCGAACATGGTGCTGGTGGTTCTTTACGCGGCCGCGATAGGGTGCGTGTATATGATGAGTTTCAGGTGCAAGCCACCGACCGCCTCGGCCGAGCAATCCGCCGTGCACAAGCAGGTGGACAGTGAGCTGAGTCGACTCCAGAATCTATCCGGAGACAGCGCCTTAAAAGGCAAGCGCGCCTCGGAGGTCGTGGAGGCCTTCTATCGCAATGCCAAAGGCGTGCAGGTTCCCTCCGAGTCTCTCGGCGGCAATCCTTTTGCCTTCACACCTCCCCGAAGCAGACAAACGCCGCCTCAGAAAGAGACTCGGCAAAAAACGCAGCCAAAGGATGACTCCCAAAGCGAGGATGCTGCCGAAGCAATGGCCGCCGCCGACGAACTCGTGTTGCAGTCCGTGCTGACCGGTTCGCACGGGGCAATGGCGATGATTTCCAAAAAAACCGGTAAGTCATCGGGAAATTCACTGATAGCCGCCGGGCAGAAAATAAACGGCTGGACGGTCGTAAAGGTGTATCCCAACAGGGTCGTATTGAAGTGGCGAGACCGGACATACGTCCTGAAGATGTCCCGGTGAGTCGCCGATTGAGTAGTAACGGAGGTTTTTTCTATTGACGGTGAAGAATAAAAGTTCGCCCCCGCGTGAAAGCCGCTCCGCAGGCGGGAACGGGCACAGTGAGGGTTTTGCCGAATTATGGCGGCCCGAACAGGAGGCCGACACCAGCGCAGGCCCGGAGCAGATACTCCTCGAGAGCGGTGTTATTACCGCCAGGCAGCTGGAAAGGGCCGTCAAAGGCCGTCGCGATGCGCCCGGAATGAGCATCATGGAGGTGCTTGTCAACTCGGAGGTCATCGACGAGATTCAGGCGCTGAAAGCAATGGCGGAGTACTTTGATTTGCCGTTCATGCGGCTTACCGCCGCCGAGGTGGATGAGCGGCTGCTGAAGTCGCTTCCGCTGGATTATCTAAAGAATAAACAGATCGTACCCGTAAAATCCTCCGATGATGATGAAGATTCCGACGACGGCACGGTTACCGTCGGCGTGGCGGACCCTGCCGACGTATTTCTCATAGATGACATAAAGAACCGCCTGGCGGGCATTGGCTGCGATAACGTGCGCCTTGTGGTCGTTCCTCCCGCGGATATTCGCAAATCCATCGACGAGTCGGTGGAAGACCCATCCGAGCAGGTGGAGAAGATAATCCAGGATGTTACCGAGGACGCCGTGGAGGTCGTCGAGAGCAGCGAGGAGGAGGTAACCGACCTGGAGAAGATCGCCGGCGAAAGCCCGGTGATTCGTTACGTGAACTACCTGATATTCTCGGCGGCCAAGGAGGACGCCAGCGATATTCACATCGAGCCGACCGAACAGAGTCTTCGCGTCAGGTGCCGTATTGACGGGGTTTTGTTCGAGCAGCAGGCCCCGCCCAAGCAGATGCACGCGGCCATCATATCACGTCTGAAAATTATGGCCGACCTTGACATAGCCGAACGGCGTCTTCCCCAGGACGGCCGGATTAAAGTCACCGTCCACGGCAGGCCAATCGACCTGCGTGTCAGCACGCTGCCGACCACGCACGGGGAAAAATGCGTCATACGTATTCTCGACAACCGCTCCATTATGGTGGGACTGAACCAGTTGGGCATGTGGGACGACACGCTCGAGGGCTTCCGCCGCCAGGCGCTTCAGCCGTACGGCATCGTGCTGGTGACCGGCCCGACCGGCAGCGGAAAGTCCACCACGCTGTACTCGGCGCTGCGGATAATGGACGGCAAGAGCATGAACCTCTCCACCGTGGAGGACCCGGTCGAATACGAACTCGGTTACGCCAACCAGGTAAACGTTCACGAGTCCATTGGTTTGACCTTTGCAGCGGCGCTGCGGTCGTTGCTGAGGCAGGACCCGGACGTGATAATGGTCGGCGAAATCCGCGACGAGGAAACCGCCCGCATCGCCGTCCAGGCAGCCCTTACCGGGCACCTGGTGCTGTCCACGCTGCACACCAACGATGCCCCGTCCAGCATAACACGGCTGATTAACATCGGCATTGAGCCGTACCTGATAAGCGCGGCCGTGAATGCCGTCCTCGCACAGCGACTGGTGCGGCGAGTCTGCGACAACTGCAAAAGCCCCGTGACGAATGTCAGCGAAAGCGTCAGGAAGTACCTGGAAAACTACGGCGCGGATATCGAAACCATCTACCAGGGCATGGGCTGCCAGAAGTGCCGCCAGACCGGTTACAAGGGCCGGCTGGGCATATACGAACTGCTCGAGATGAACGAAGAAATTCGTGACCTGATAAGCGGTAATCCGTCGCTGGGCGAACTGAGGCGGGCTTCCGACAGACAGGGCATGAGGACACTGCGCGACGACGGCCTGGCGAAGGTGGCGGCCGGCATGACGACGGTCGAAGAAGTCATGAAAGTTACGGAAACTTCAAAAGACGGGAGCGAGTGAATCGATGGATATTCACGAAATATTAAAGGAGGCCATATCGGCCGGGGCAAGCGACGTGCACATGATACCCGGCCTGAAGCCGCTTTTGCGTGTGCATACGGTTATTCAGCCGTTGGAGGATTATCCGGAGGTAATGCCCGAGGACACGGAAAGATGCGTGAGGGAAATGCTCGGCGAGCAGCGATACAAACGCCTGGTCTCGCGTCGCGACATAGATTTTTCCGCCAAGGTGGACGGCTACGGCCGGTTCAGGGTAAACGCCCACTACCAGCGGGAGATGGTCGCCATCGCCTTCCGTGCCGTACCCAACCGCGTGCCGGCGCTGGAGGAGTTGAACCTGCCTCCGATTCTGCAGTCGCTTTCGGAAATGCGGCGGGGACTGGTGCTGGTGACCGGCCAGACCGGTCACGGCAAGAGCACCACGCTGGCGTCGATGATTGACTCCATGAACAAGCGGTTCGGCCACCACATAATCACGCTGGAGGATCCGGTCGAATACGAACTTCACAGCAACAAGTGCGTCATCGAGCAGCGGGAACTCGGGCCGGATGTGCCCAGTTTCGCCTCGGGACTGAGGCATGCTCTTCGGCAGGACCCTGACATCATACTGGTGGGCGAAATGCGCGACCTGGAGACGACCTCCTCGGCCATAACCGCGGCCGAGACAGGCCACCTCGTATTGTCCACCATGCACACGTTCAACGCCTCGCAGACGGTTGAGCGAATCATAGACATATACCCCAGCGAGCAGCAGAACCAGGTCCGCTCAATGCTGGCCAACACGCTTCAGGCGGTGATAAGCATGGTGCTGTTCAAGCGGGCCGACGCGCCGGGTATGATTCCCGCCTGCGAAGTGATGGTATGCACCCCCGCGGTTCGCAACTGCATAAGAACTGCGCGGATACACGAAATTCCAAACATCATACAGACGGGCGCCTCGGTGGGAATGTGCACAATGGACGACGCTATTAAAGACCTGTTCGCCACCGGAAAGATAAGTTCACAGCAGGCGGCGGCGCATTCGGCCAGGCCGGATCGCCTCTCCGAGACGGTGCCCGCCTGAAAGGAGTAAATCGATATGCCCGAAGGGCAGAACGGAACATTACGGAACACGGTTCAACAGCGAGCGGCCTCGATGCTGGGCGGCGGCTCGTCCGGCTCGGCGCAGGATATCCTGCAGAAGTTACGGAGCTTCCGTATCGAGAGGGGGCCGGGACTCAAAGATGTGCTGAACTTCACCAGCGAACTGTCGGTGATGCTGAAGAGCGGAATAGGCATACGGCCGGCTTTGTCGGGCATAGCCGCGCAGATAGAGAGGCCGCGGTTCGCCGAAATTGTGGCATCCCTCGGCAGGGGCGTGGAAGCGGGCCAGCCGCTTTCGGAAGCGCTGGCCAAATACCCCAAGGTTTTCAGCCCGCTGTATGTAAACATGGTTCGTGCGGCCGAACTGTCCGGCAACCTGGGGCAGATGCTCGAACGGCTTGGGGCGTACCTCGACCAGCGCATGGAAACGCGCAGAATGGTGCGCGGGGCCATGATATACCCGATTATCATCGCCGTAATGGCCGTGGTAACCACCGTATTCCTGCTGACGTTCGTTCTGCCGAAGTTCACAGCGCTTTTTGCGGGCAAGGAATCGCTGCTGCCGACGCCCACGCTGGCTCTTATGGCTATCAGCAAGTTTATGCGCTCTTACTGGTACTCGCTGGTGATAGGTATCGTTGCGCTGGTGCTGGGCTTTATGCGGCTGATAAAAACGCCGAAAGGCAGGGAATACTGGGACCGCTTCAAACTGCGGCTGCCGGTGTTCCGCAAGATGCTTCGGGCACTGTATATATCGCGCAGCGTGCACACGATGGGCGAGTTGATAACCGCCGGAGTACCGGTATTACAGACCATAAAGATAACCGCTGACGTGTCGGGCAACACTCTTTACAGGCGGATGTGGCAGCGGGTGGGCAACGCCGTCAAGCAGGGCGAGAAAATCGCCGGTCCGTTGTCTAAACAGGCCCTGCTGCCCAAGAACGTTGTGCAGATGCTCTCGGCCGGTGAGGAGTCAGGTAAACTCGGGCAGGTGCTCCAGGATATATCGGAGTACTATTCCAAGGAACTGCGCAGCGCCATAAAGTCCGCCACGAGCATGATAGAGCCGCTGATGATAGTGATGATGGGCTTCGTGGTGGGATTCATCGCGATGAGTATAATCCTTCCGATCTTCAAGATGTCTTCGCTGGTCAAGTAGGGAGGTGCGAGGTGCTTTAATGTCGACTAAAACATATAAAAGTCGCCGCGGCGCGTGCCGGGTGAAATCGCGTATCGCCCGGAGGGGGTTCACGCTTATCGAGGCCATGGCGGCTACCGCTCTTGTAGGCATGGGGATTGTGGCGCTGATGGGCGCCGTTATGTCCGGCACCAGAACAAATCAGGCCGGCAAAGAACTCGCCCGGGGGATTTTCCTGGTTCAGGAGATACGGGAATGGACCATCGGCCTTCCGTTTTCCGACCCGGACGATGCCGATGCGGACAACCCGCCCGGTCCGGACGGGTCCGACCCGCAGACCTACGTAGACGACCTTGACGACCTGATGGGTGTTTCCTACAGCCCGCCAATGGACGGTTTCGGCTCACGGATAACCGACATGCCCGACTGGACGCAGTCCATTTCTATAACGTGGGTGAATCCCGACGACCTGTCCCAGCAGGTAACGCCCGGCTCCAGCGATATCGTCTACGTGGAGGTAAGCGTGTCGCACGGGGGAAAGGAAGTGATATCAACCGGCTGGCTGGTAGCAAGGAGAGAATGATTATGTACGCACAAAATGGATATAACCGACGCGGCATCGCCTATGTGCTGGCGATGGTACTTCTGGTGGTTTTCAGCAGTCTGGCCGTGGCGTTTGCGTCGTTCACCAATCTTAACCTTCACAAAAGCGACAATCACAGCCAGATTCTGAAGTCCCGGATGGCAGCCGAAAGCGGACTGACGTTTATGCTCGATGTCCTGGAGGATGTGCGCATCTCTGCCACCACGGATGAGACTTTCTGCGAAAATCTGCGGGCCGCCCTGGCAGGTGACCTTCAGCTTACCACCAATATTGGTTCGGGCGAGATAACGGCCGGAAGCAATTATGTCAGCGTTCCGCCGATTAACCTTTCCGGCAGGCAGTTCGCCTGTTGGTTCGACTGGCAGGGCGGCGGAAAATGCATTTTGAACGTTACAGGAACAAACGGCGATGTCAGCCGCGTGGTGGCTATGGAATTGTCGCTGGTTAACGCACGCGCCATGGCCTTCGATTACGGGCTTGCTTCGCGCGGCAGGGTGTCCATTTACGGAAACGCTGAAATCGTGGGGGTCAATGACCCTTCAGAGGCGGGTGTTCTCTCGGCCACGCAACTGCATCAGGACGCCATTCACGTGGACGGCAACACCATAGTCAGCGGCGACCTATACGCCGCCGGCCAGGACAGTTACGTGGTGGTCGAGGGCAGCCCTACCATAGCCGGCTCCACCGACCCGGAAGTTTACAGCGACCACATTCACTTCGGTTGCGAGGTGCCCGACTTTCCGGAGGTGGATGTTACGCCCATAGCCGCGCTGGCCGATTATACGCTGCTGGAAAGCGATCCCGAGACTAAAAGCACCGTCGATAATGTCAGAATTCCCGCCGGTATGAATCCGACTTTCTCCAGCGACATTACGATTAACGGCGTCATATATATAGAATCGCCCAACGTGGTGAACTTCGAAGGTAAATGCACGCTGAACGGGATTCTGGTCACCGAGGATAATGACCAGCCGATAGCGGATTCGCAGGTCAGATTCGCCGGGCAGGTCGAGGCCAACGGCGTGGAATCGCTGCCGGACACATCGGAGTTCGCCGAAGTCAAGCAACACAGCGGGACATTCATCGCCGCGCCGGGTTTCGGTGTGACGTTCGCCGGTCATTTTTCCGCGATTAACGGCACCATCGCCGCCGATGCGCTGACATTCACGGGCACGGCCGAGGGTACGGTTAAGGGCTCCGTAATAGGCCTGGAAGACATCCAGACCAGCGTGGGCGGCAACGTGGGAATATACATTGACCGCAGCGGCGATTCGGGCACGCCTGCGGGATTCGTCGGTAAATTTGCGATTGTGCCGGTGTTCGGGACATATTGTGAGACGGTGGGAAAGTGAGATAGAGCCATGCTGCGTGTCTATAAAAAATACAAAGACAGGATAGGAATTCCGGTTGGACGCCGGTTGGCAGTTAAGCGCTCGGCCGCAAGGTCTGGCAGAAGAGGCATCGCGTATATATTGGCGATGTTGCTGTTGGTTATTTTCAGCAGTTTGGCCGTGGCGTTCGCCTCTTTCAGCAATCTCAATTTTCGCCAGAGCGATAATCACCGGGCGATACTTCGGGCGCGACTGGCGGCCGAAAGCGGATTGGAATATATGTCTGATGTCATACGCCAGGCCCGACTTCCGGGGGGCACAAATCAGAATACTTTGTTGTCACGGCTGAATGATTACCTTGGTGGTACGTTGAACGGCACCGCCAATATCGGCCAGCAGCAGGTAATTTACGGCGGGGGTGTGATAACAGTTCCCACTATAGCGGTTCATGATGGTTCGAGTGGCTTTACGACGAGTATCACACTGGATGGTGAAGGTTTGGTGAATCTTAACGTTGTCGGCAGTTGCGACGGTGTGAGCAGGTCGGTAGGAATGAAATTTGATATGCTGCCCGGTTCGAGCCCGATTTTCGATTATGGCATAGCGTCAAAGAGTAAAATCAGAATGACCGGCAACGCGCACGTCGAAGGGGCTAATAACCCTGCCGAAGCCCAGATGTATTCGGGCACGTATTCGGACCAGGAAGCTATGAAATTCACCGGCAACTGCGAAGTGGACGGAGATGTGTTTGCGGCAAATTCGGATGCGTATGTGACATTGAGGGGAAACGTGGAAATAGGTGGAGTAAACAACTGGGACGATGAGATAGAGGACCATATTCACGTTGGTATAGGAGACGTGGAATTTCCGGAACCGGACCCGACGGTATTCGAACCCTACGCGACAAATATAGTTGATGCATCCACTAACACCGGAGGCAACAAGACTTTCCAGAACATACGAATCGAGGCCAACAGTAATAAGACTTTCTCGGGAAATATTACTTTGAAAGGTGTTATTTATGTAGAGCAACCTAACACGGTCCACTTCAGCGGCAACGTGAATCTTATCGGAGTAATCGTCACCGAAGATGCGGGCGAGGACAATTACGATTCCAATACCATAAAATTCACCGGCAACACTAATGTGCAGGGGGTGGAAAATCTTCCGGATACGCCCGAGTTCAGTGAATTAAGGCAAATGCCCGGGGCCTTCATTCTGGCGCCGGGGTTCGGCGTGCATTTTGCCGGTAATTTCGGCACGGTCAGCGGCTGCATGGCGGCCGACGAATATAAATTCGCCGGTAACGCCGGCGGCCTGGTTCGCGGGTCAATAATCAACTACAGCGATTCGGAATTCAAACTGGTTGGGAATTCGCATATAACCATTGATAGGGATGGAATGCCCGATACCCCGCCGGGGTTTGCAATGCCAATGATTCTTGTGTCTCTGCCCGGGTCATACTATGAGCAATAAATGATTAATTGCCGAAACAATGCGATGAGTCTGGTTGAAATGCTGTTGGCGCTGGCCATCATGGCGGCGCTTCTGGCGGCCGTGGCGATGGCGATGCAGGCCTCTATGCAGAGTTACAACGAAAACGATGATTCCGCCATGGTCACCCAGGCCGCAAGGACAACCGTTGAGAGGATAATACGTCGCGTCCGCAGCGCATACGAGGCCGATTCCAGCGGGACTTCGCTTACGGTCTATCTCGACTCAGGATTATCGTGTTACGTTACGTACGAGTTCGTTGACGGCTGTCTGTATCGTCACGAGGTATCCGGTGCGGGCCAGGAGACTCACATCCTTCTGGGGGACAAGAATATCACCGTCGACAGTTTCGACGTGCTGCGCGAAGAGAATCTTGAGGGAGACACTTTAGGCGTGAAAATCCGACTGGCAGTGTCATCCGACAATTCAAGCATGTCGGTAACGGCCAGTGCGTCCCTGCGACGCGCGCAGTCTTACTGACTCATCGGCCGGGTGGGGAGATTGACGGCTGGGACGAATCGCTTTTGTGTTATTCGCATATTTGTACTATAATTCCTTGTACTCCCCGCAGGCGATTCGGTCTCGGGTAACTCGACGGAACTGGAGAAAAACATGATATCTAATATTGTCGAACTATGTATAAGACGGCATTCACGGCAGGGCGTCGCGCGTTTTGCCGCGTGGGCAATTGCGGCACTGGCCGTAGTGGCGTTGGCATTGCCGGCCTTTGGCGGGGAGGACGCCGGGGAAAAGAAATCGCAGACGGCACCGGCCGAAAAGCAGGCAATGGTGCCGGCAGAGACCGTTAAGGAAATGGAGAATCAGTTCAAGCCGCCCCAAAAACGCATGTCCCGCAAGGATTTAATCGCCTTTTATACCAAAAACATGAAAAAAGCGCTCGAACTCGGCGCCGATGCGGAGGAGAAGTATTCCGATGCCAAAAATATCGGGCAGGTAAGGGCGATGATGCTGCAGGCAGCCAGCGTCCTGACGAACATCGACCGCAACAAAGACACGTATAACCGGCGTTTGGAAATAGCCAAACGTCTGGTCAAAAGCGACGTTGACAATGAGTTGAAGGTGGAAGGGGATTTCGTCGTCACGCTTGACAAGGTTAAACCGTATGAAGGCAAGGTTTCCGAAGATGCCGAGAAAATAATTCACGAATTTGCCCAGCAGTATAAGGACAGTGATGCGGAGGAAAAAGGGCTTATGCGGGCATTGCTGCTGGCAAGGGCTGCCGAGAATTACGGCCTGGAGAAAAAGTACGCCGGCATGCTTAAGGAAAAATACGGCGACGGGAAAAACGTTCAACAGATGCTCGAGAGAATCGGTTATGGCCCCATGGTGGGTAAGCCGTTTGAGGCCGAACTGACACGCCTTAATGGTGAGCAACTGAATCTGCCCGAAGATTTAAAGGGCAAGGTCGTTGTGATTGACTTCTGGGCCACCTGGTGCGGGCCGTGCGTTAAGGAAATTCCGCACATGAAGGAATTTTACGCCGAGTATCAGCCCAAGGGCGCCGAAATAGTCGGCATCAGTCTGGACAGGTCGAAAGACCCGTTGGAAAAGTTCGTCAAGGAAAAACAGTTGGAATGGATACAGACCTACAACAGGAAAAACGGCAGAAACCCAGTAGCAACGAAGTACGGCGTCAGGGCTATCCCGAGTATCTGGGTAGTAGGCGCCGATGGTAAAATCGTATCCACCAATG
This sequence comes from uncultured Planctomycetaceae bacterium, assembly GCA_964472875.1. Taxonomy (GTDB): domain Bacteria; phylum Planctomycetota; class Phycisphaerae; order SM23-33; family SM23-33; genus CAYYMD01. Next base: position 34,267 of record CAYYMD010000011.1, on the reverse strand, counting down.
CCCGGGGACGCCTCGAGGAAGTCGTCGACTGGGCTTTGAAATCCGCAGGCAAAGCCACCAAACCGGCGACCGAGGCGCCGGCCGAAGACGAATAATTCTTTCTTCATCTGCGGCGGCAGCGTATCATAAATACGCGAAAGGGATGATCATGCGAATATTATCGTATGCGACAGTATTTGTATGGATACTCGCGGCCGGCTGCGAAAACGCACAGCAGTGGAAATGGTCCGGCCAGAAGACGCCGGCGCCGGCATCGACCGATTCGCAAGAGGCCGGCAAGGCCGATACCGACGCCGAAGTTGAGATGCTGCAGGAAAAGGTGACCGAACTGGAGAATGAAAAAGCCGTTCTACAGGGCGAACTGCGGGATTTGCGGGCGCGTGAGAAAATTCTTGCCGATAAGGTTCAGGAACTGAAATTCGCAAACCAGCAGCAGGCGCGTCAGCTGGAAACACTTCGCAAGGTGCCCGCTGAGCGTGATATGTATAAGGAGCAACTCGAGGCACTGAGATTGCGTGTAAAAATTCTCGAGAGAAAACTTGCCGGCGGCGAATCAACTGCCGCGACGCAGGCGGATGATGCAAGCCGTCCCGAATCCACAACTGAAATCAACGCCGAAACGGAAAATACACCCAAAATGCAATCTGCTGCAGAAGGGGATACATCTTCCGGATATCCGGCCACTGTCCCGGCCGAGACGCAGGGCGCAACCCCTTAAGTCATAGCAAGCCATAACGCCACCGCGCCGCAGATCCCTATGACCACCGCGATGATTTGGAACGCCATCGCGGCGGCAATTACGGCCGACGGCCGGCTGTACGGGTCGTAATCGGTGGACGTTTTCATGTTATCATCTTTATAAGTGGACGTGTCGGGGGGCTGAGATTCCTGTGGTTGTGTATCTGAGCAGGTGGGACGATTAGGGCGGCGTGCATCGGGTAAAGGTTTGCTCCCTATGTTGCTGGAGAGCTGTTCGGCGTGTGAGGCGGCCAGCGACCTTAGCGTCATGTCGTCGTCGCTTTGGCGGGGTTCGTCGTCGTAAATGGATTGAGAATTTTCGTTCATGCACAAGTGATTCGCGATACATAACGTCTCTGATGCTCAACTCCTGCCTGCCTGGCGCTGGGCAGGCGGGGCTCTGTGCGGATTTGCCGCACTGGGCCCTGCTGGATTCGAACCAGCGACCAATGGATTATGAGTCCACTGCTCTGCCGCTGAGCTAAGGGCCCGGTCGCTCTTATGAAACATTCGTCTAAATCAACCGCCTGCTGACGGGCATGCGGCGACTAAAAATAAAATTTACACTTATTGCCCGTGGGGGTCAAGACTATCCGTCAACTTAACCGAATATTCTATGGTTCGGCAATATCGGGCCGAGTGAATTGTCCCTGTCTTGGGCCGGTTTATTCTCCGGCAGTTCTTGGGTCATGTCCCTGTTCTATCAGGCCGATCTTTTTGACCCGCCGCTCATGCCTGCCGCCTCGTTCGAAATCCGTATTCAGCCAGCCGGTGACGATACGTCGTATAAGTTCACCGCCGAGTATGTCGCTGGAAATGCTCAGCACGTTGGCGTTGTTGTGACGGCGGGACATCTGTGCCGTCAGTTCGTCATGACACTGAGCAGCGCGTATGCCGGGAATCTTGTTGGCGCATATTGTCATCCCTATTGCGCTTCCGCAAAAAAGAATGCCGCGGTCGGCCTGTTTGTCGGCTACGGCCTTGGCCGCCGGATAGGCGAAATCCGGATAATCGCAACTATTAGAAGAGTTGGTGCCCATGTCGAGAACCTCGTGGCCGAGTTCGTTCAGCAGAACGGCCACATTTTCCTTGGCTGCGTGTCCTCTGTGATCCGCGGCGATTGCAATTTTCATGATATTTCCTTTAAACGACTTTCCAATGCTCGTTGTATGCGTCGGCCGGCCTTTCGATAAATATCCTCATCCCCGCCCATGGGGTCCGGGATGTTACCGGCCGGATCGAGCAACTTGACCTTCTTTCGGGCTGTGGGCACAAGACGAACCACTTGTTCAACGTGTGCATCTGTCATACAGAATATCAAATCTGACTGATTAATCAAGGCGGGTGTGAGTTTTTGACTCCGGTGGCCGCTTATGTCCGAGCCCATGCTTCGGGCGACATTCTCGGCCTGAGGCGTGGGCGGACACGAGTTCGCTGCGGCCGCTCCTGCGGAAAACACATTGTAACCTTTGCGCCTCAGCGAAGTGACCCTGCAGCCGAGCCGACGGGAAAGTATTTTTTTGGCAAGTCCCACCGCCATGGGACTGCGACAGGTATTTCCGGTGCATACGAACATGATATTCAGCGAAGCCAGCCAATGAATTTTATCCCTGTCAAAGGGGCCCGCTCGCACAATTTCCAGCCCTTTCCTGTTGAACTTGACGATTGTGCTGCTGGTTTTGTAAGCGGTGGGGCCGGAGTCTATAAGCAGGTCGATTTCACCGTCGAGATATTTGAGAACGTCACCGGCGGTGGTCGGCGGGCGGCGTCCGGCGGGATTGGCAGAGGGCGCGATGACCGGTCCGCCTGCGGCCGAGAGCATCTTTTCGCACAGTTCGCCCTGTGGACATCGCAGCCCGATGGTGTTTCTGTAGCACAGTGTCTTGTACACGTCCCTGGCATTGAAGCTTTTTGTGGCAAGTTTACCGCCGGTAGGCAGTAGGATAGTGACCGGTCCGGGCCAGGATTTTGCCATGAGTCGCCCGGCGCGAAACGGAATATCCTTTACGTATCGGCGGACATCCTCCGGCCGTCCAAGGTGAACAGTGAAAGGGCGGTTTGGGCGCGACTTGAGTTCTCTGATTCGACGTATAGCGTCCGAGTGGTTCGCCAGGGCGGCTATGCCGTAAACCGTTTCCGTGGCGAAACCCACGAGTTTGCCGTCGCGGATTTGTTTCGCCGCCGTCCTGGCTGCCGCTGCCGCCTGCTTTTCGGATTTAACACGTATTACTTCTGTGGCCATTGGGGTATTATCAAAGCAGCATGCCCTTTGAGTCAACCATCCTCGCCGGAGATAATCTGCGGAACCTGCGTTAAGGCGGACTATTTGGAAGTGAGTTCGCCAAGAAGCTTTCCGGCCTCGGCCGCAAGAGGCGATTCGGGGTATTTGTCGATGATGCGGTTCAATGCGGCGGCGGCTTTGCCTGTTTTTTTGATTGTGCGATAGCACGTGGCCGCTCGCATGAGGAGTTTCGCAGCGTGATTCGAGGCCGGATTGACGTCGGCGAGTATTTCCGCTTCGCGTGCGGCCTTGGCGTATTCCTTCCGCCGCATCAGCACGCGAACCTTCAGAAGCGACCAGTATCCCTGCAATTTGTCTTCGGGGAATTTATCAGCCCACTTTTGGAGAGTATCCCCGGCCAGTTCGAAATCGCCCCTGCGGGAATACGACTCCACCTGCCGGGCAAGGTCGCCGCGGACGAACGGGGCATTTTCCGGCCGCTTTACGTCGAATTTTTGTTTGGAAATTTTATAAAACTTCATTGCCTTGTCGTACTGGCCGCGGGCGCGCCACACATCGCCTATACCGATGTAAGATTTTCGGACCGCCTGAGGGGCTTCGTTTTTCTTGACGTTACTGACGACTTTCTGAAACAGTTTCATTGCAAGTTCATCATCGGCCAGTTCGTTCAGTGCTATCCGTCCGGCCGGGGCGAGCATCTTCGCCCGTGCTCCCGCGTCGTCGGTCATCTTCACTGCCTTCAGCAGCGATTCCACGGCTCGTTCAGGCCTGTCGGCGTCCAGCAGGGCATCGGTGTAAATCGGCAGGATTTCCTCCACGGTCTTTGCCGGGGCCGATTCGCGTTTAAGAAAGCCGGCGCCGGCGCTTAGCAGCCCCTTGGTGTGGTCGACGCGTTTGAGCAGATTCACGCCACGCGCGGCGGCTTGCGCATCGAGCGTGGAAAAGTCATAACCGGCGACTATTTTGGCGTGCAGGGATATGTCATCTATGTTGCGGTGTGTAACGCGATCCCACGGCCGCGAAACGGATATTCGGTTGGTCCGCTTAAGAACTCCGGCGGGTGTCTTGCCCGTGAGCGTCACGGTGTACATGCCGTCTTTCAGATACACGTGCTGGACATCCGTCTCTGTGGAAGTCTGACCGTCGCCAAAATCCCATTTCCATTGGACGTCAACTTTTGTGTTTCCGACCAGCATGGCCTCGAAAATATAGCGCTGGAAGTAGCGGTCATTTGCGAATGTTTCACCCGCGTGGATGGGCACGAAATCTATGTCGGGGTCTTTGCCGGCCTGCCTCATTGGCCCGGGCGTGGCGCGGATAACCGGCGGGTACGCACCCGGAGGTATTGGCCTGGGCCGGTTGTGGCCCGGCGGCATCCAGGCGGCTACCGCCACCGGCACGCCGCCGGTGGAGGCGTGATAAAACTTCAGCTCGTGCAGGCCCCGGCTGAGTTTTATCCGGCCGTGGGGAATCACAAGTTTGCCCTCGCGCATGGCGATTCTTTGCGGGCCGTGCTGCCCGCCGTTGGAGACCACGAGATTTCCATCTATGGTCATAAACGAGGCGTCATGACTGGAGGTGCAGAATGTATAATCGCCGCTTTTTCGCACAATGAGGTGCGTGGTGTAGATGCTGAATATTTTGTTTTGCCGGCCGAAGGGATTATGGCCGAGAAATATGCGGTCGATGTAGTCCCGGCCGATTAATCTATTCGCTTTTTCGGCAATTTTTTTAACCTGCTCGAAGGTGTCCATTTTTCCGCCGGGGTACTGCCACATTTCAAGAAGCACGCCCCTTTGGCTGCTGAATTGAGGTCTTTCGGGCTTCTCCGCGTCGGGATTGCCGAAGTACACGTAGTATTGTCTTGCAGCCCCGGCGGGATTGAACGCCACACGAACGCTGTCGCCCGGGCCGGTCATCAGGACTTTTGAGGGGATGAGTTTGCCGGTTATGGTGGTTACTCGCACGTCGCTGCCGTCGGTTTTTGTTTTTCCGGCGGTTGGCATGTCTACGACCGCCACGTCGCGGCCCGACAGTTTGGACGGCCTGGCGCTGGCGGGGAGTTTGACCAGGCGGCGGTATTTCCAGTTTGCGTTCCACCATCCGGCCGCAGATGTCGAGAAAACAAACACCGCAGCGGTTATAATTGCTGTTTGGAAGAATGAAGGTATTTTAAACTTCATGGCTTACGGAATATATTTTAACAAACAGACGGCCGGGCCGTTAGACTCTTATGTTGAAACAACACAGTACGGAGACAGTTTTGCCGAATGAGTAAATTTCGCGGTGTTATATTCGATATGGACGGCACACTGGTGGAGCCGCTGCTGGATTTTTCGGCTATACGCGCCGAACTGAACATTCCGCCGGGCGAAGGCATAATCGAGGCCATCGAGCGGATGTCGCCACGGGCACGGCGGCAGAGCATGGAATATCTCTACGAGCAGGAGATGGAGGTTGCCGGCCGGGCCCGGCTGCTGCCCCATGCCGAGGATGTGCTGGATGCGGTAAAGCTGGCAGGCCTGAAAAGCGCCCTGCTGACCCGCAACATGCGCGGCGCCATGGAAATGGTGCTGGAACGGTTCGAACTGTCGTTCGACATGGCGATGTGCCGCGAGGATGGCCCGATAAAACCCGAACCCGCCGGCATACTGCGCGCGTGCAAAACACTCGCAATAGAGCCGCGCGAAACCGCATGCGTGGGCGATTTTCGCTACGATATAACCGCAGCCAACGCGGCCGGAGCGGTGAGTATTCTGCTTGACCGCAACGGCGGACTGGAATTCGCCCATGAAGCCGATTACGTAATCGGCAACCTGGCGGAACTGAAAGGAATACTGGAAATATAGATGGCCTGGCTGCCGCTTGCAAACCTGATGCACTATAAGCTGCGGAGTTTCCTAAGCGCCCTTGGCATAAGTTTCGGCGTGTGCATGCTCATTACGCTCAGCGGCCTCTCTCGCGGCTCTCTGTATGAAATCGCCGACCGGTGGGAGGCCGTGGACGCCGATCTGGTCATTATGCCGCGCGGCTGGGGGCTCAGCGCCAAGGAGAAATCCGGCGTGGGCCTTTCCGACAAGCATGCCGAAAAGATAATCGACAAACACGGCCGGATGGTCCGCAGAGTTATTCCTGTGTTCGCATGGCCGATGCGGCTGGCCGGGCAGGACCAGATGGTGGCGGGCGTGGACCCCGACCAGTGGCAAACGCTGACCGGCGGACGGGATTTGCTGGCCGGGCGGCTGTTCGACCCCGATGGAAAATTTTCTCGCTGGCTGGAGCAAAAACTGCTGTCGCCTGCGGCCTCGGATGTAGTTGTGGACATCACCGCCGAGGACCTGGCCGCTCACGGCGGGCTGGAATTAGTCATAGACACCCGCCTTGCCGAAGCGGGCGGATACGAGGTGGGCCGGACCGTGACGGCGGCCAACCACAGGTGGGAGATTGTGGGCATCGTGGAGGCCGGGGCGATGCGGCGCGTTTTCATGCCGAGGCGGACGGCGCAGTTCCTCTTCGGCAACGGAGACATAACCACCAGCACCATCATGTTCGTCAAGCTGCGTGATGGCGTCGACCCGCAGGTGGCCTCGGATGCGATTTCCGAATCCACCGGCCAGGATGTCATGCCGCTGGATTTTTACCGCGACATGCTGGTGGAGAAGTTCGGTATCATGTTCGTCTACGTGGACACGGTAAACGTGGTTGCGCTGATAATCGCATTCCTGTTCATCATGATCACGCTGTACACGATGGTGCTCCAGCGGACGCGGGAGATAGCGATTCTAAAGGCCGAGGGCGCTTCGAATTTCTTCCTGCTGCGGCAGATACTGGGCGAGTCGCTGTTGCTAAGCGCGGTGGGGCTCGTGCTGGGCGTCGGGTTGAGTTTTCTGGCCGGGTGGGGCATAGAGCAGATAAAACCGCTGCTGACGGTGACCATTCAGTGGCGATGGATACTGGCGGCGGTAGTCGCCACGCTGGCCGGGGCGCTGATAAGCGCGTTGTACCCGGCGTGGCGGGCGATGAGAGTGGACGTGCTGGAAGCGCTTAGGATGGAATAGTTACGTGAGAGACGACCAATACATACTGCGGGGGTGCGGGCTTTGCAAGTCGTTCGGCCGCGGCCATGCAAAGGTGGATGTGCTGCGAGGACTGGACTTGAACGTTCGCCGGGGCGAGTTCCTGGCGGTCATGGGACCCAGCGGATGCGGCAAGAGCACGCTGGTGCACGTTCTGGGGCTTATTACCACGCCGGATTCCGGACAGGTGGTATTCGACGGCGAGACAGCGCCTTCGCAAGACGCAGCCCGCACGGCGCTGCGGCGGGATAACTTCGGATTCGTATTTCAACGGTTCAACCTTTTAGGCGTGCTGACGGGTGAGGGTAACGTGGCGATTGCGCTTCGTGTCCGGCGGCGGGGCGGCGCCTCGGCCAACGGGCGTGTGAAGGAATTATTTGAGCAGATGGGCGTGACCCGGGCGGCCAAGCGCAAACCGTCACAGATGTCGGTGGGCGAGCAACAGCGGGTGGCCATAGTGAGGGCGCTGGCGCACGGGCCGGAATTGCTTTTCGCCGACGAGCCGACGGGCAACCTGGATTCGGAAAACTCTGCGGCCCTGCTGGAAGTTCTGCGCGACGTTAACCGCAGCCGCGGCCAGACTATCGTGATGATAACCCACAGCGCCGAGGCCGCCTCGTACGCCGACCGAATAGTGAAGATGAAAGATGGAAAAATCATCGACGACAATTACCACACCGCCTGAGTTGTCGAGCCAAGACGGTGTCTCCGTCAGCCGGTGGTTCGTGTTTTACGGTGCGGCTCTGGCGGTGTCGTGCGTTCTGCTGGGGCTTATGGCGGCCGGGTACGCCGGCTTCGGCCAGGGCGTGCGGGTTTGGTTCGAGCAACTGCCGGCGGGCGTAAAACTGCTGGGCCTGGGGATTTACCTTTCGTTGTGCTGCACGTTTCTTCCGCTGCCTACGGGCTGGATAATCGCGGCCGTGGCGTCCCGGGCCGCCGCCGTCGGACCGGACGTGTGGACGACAGTATTGCTTGTGGCCGCCGTGGGGGCGGCCGGGTCGACCGTTGCGAATCTGAATGATTATCACCTTATGACCTTGATGCTGCGGCACCGCAAAATCGGACGAATTCGCGGAACCCGCACCGTGCGGGCGGCCATGAGGTGGTTTTCACGGGCGCCTTTTTTTATACTGGTAGTGTTCAACGTTGTGCCAATCCCGGTAGACGTCATACGGATGCTGGCCACAACGTATCGCTACCCGAGACTGAAATTCGCCGGCGCGAACTTTATCGGGCGTTTTGTGCGATACGGTGTAATAGCGTTCGTGACTTACTGGTTTGCCCTGGACTGGATAGCTGTCGTGGCGCTTCTTGCGGTGGCTGTGGTGCTGGGCGGCGGCAGGTTAATAAAAGCGCTTCTGTCCGGAAGTGCGGAAAAAAACAAAACGGAAGAATCATGAAATTAATCATAAATGTATATTTTGCGATATTGGTTATGTTGCCGGCCGCGTGCGGCCTGGCGAAAGATAAGGAGGCGTGTGGGGATAAAAATACTCCCGCTACAATGCCTGCGACGGCCACGGCGCCTGCGGCGGACCCCGCCGCCAAAGAAATACTCGACGCGCTCGAGAAGGCCGGACGAAAACACACGCATATCCGCGCCGACATAGATTACGAGGTTCTGAACAAGCAACTCGGCGACATGGAGCGTCGCACCGGTTGGGTGGCCTATCGCGCCGGGCAGACTGCGGAAGAAGCATCCGAAAAGGATGAGAAAAAAGCCGAAGCCGTGCCGGCCGGGTTCAGAATTCATTTCGACACGCTGCGGATGGGCCAGGGGCCGAAACTCCGCGAGAAGGTGGATTACGCCTTTGACGGGCGGTGGCTGACGGTGGCAAAACACCGCATCCGGCAGATGACGCGATACCAGGTGGCCGCGAAGGGCGAAACCGTAGAGCCGTTCCGTCTCGGCCGTGGGCCGTTCCCGCTGCCGTTCGGGCAGAAGGCCGATGAAGTCATCAAATATTTCAAAGTCACCACGCGGCCGACGAAAGAAGATGAGCCGGAAAACACCGACTATCTGAAAATGATTCCCCGGCCTAAACACCGCCGCACGATGGGCGTTACTAAAATCGAGATGTGGATCAGCCGCGATACCCATCTGCCGGTCAGGATTTTCACCACTGACGGAGAGGAAAAAGAAACAACAGTTGTCTTCAGCGACATTCGAACGGATGCCGAGTTGCCTGACGACATTTTTCGCATTCCGCGCAAGGCCGGCTGGCAGTACCACGTGGAGCGACTCAGTGGGGCAGACGACATAGCTCCGTGAATGACGCCGTGTGGTGATAAGGCAAATCGGCTTGCATTGAACCGGTCGGACCTCCTATGATTCAGTCTTCCGGCAAGTGGCCGGATTTAATATTCGCGAATCTTCTACTAACAGGAAATAAAAATGGCTTTCAGATTTTTCCGACGCCGCCAGAAACTGGTCGTGATAATCATGGCCGTGCTCATGGTGTCTTTTCTTATCGGCCTTCAGGGTTTCAGCGCCTTGTTTTCCAAATCCGGACGGGACCGACCCTACGCTCAGACCAGTTACGGCGAATTAACCGTGGGCGAAGTGGACTCGGCCCGCACGGATATTGAGATACTGACAAGATACGTGGGCATTGGGGATTTCCGGCATCCGATGGGACTGGAATTTCTCGAGTTGCTTCAAAACAGGGAGCGCCTGCGCCTGACCTATGCACTGCTTCTGAAGGAAGCGGAAAACATGGGCGTGCTGGTAAGCGAAGCCGACGTGGATGAAGTGTTGGGCGTTTTCGGCCTCGAAGGCGACAGATACGACAGGGTGGTCGCGGAACTTCGCGAAGGCATGGACCTCGCTGGCAAGCACCTTCGTGCGGCCGTGGCGAACTGGCTTAAAATTCACCGGGCATATATAACGTCGCGCGTCGACACGCCGCCGTCGCAGGACTATCTCAAGCAACTCTACGCTGACCTGAACGAGGAGATTAATCTCCGCGTGGCTGAAATACCCGCTTCGGAATTCACAGAGCAGGTCGAAGAACCAACGGATGATCAGATACGCGAGCACTTCGAGAAATACCGCGACGTGCTTCCGGCCGATAAATCCAGGACGGCTTACAGCGAGGAAAATCCGTTTGGCTTCGGCTACAGGTATCCTGACCGTGTGAAAATTGCGTATTTGATGATTGAAAACAGCGTCCTTCGCAGAGTGACACGGCCGTCGGATGAGAGAATAAGAGAATATTACGCGGACCACGAATCCGAATTCTACAGGGAAGTACCCCGGACTCGGCCGAGCACGCAATCGGCGGCGACGGCTCCGGCCACCTCGACCGCACCGGCCGAAGAGCGCAAAAAGAAAGTCAGGATTCCGCTGGATCCCTCCAATGAAGTCAACGCCTGGGACGATATCGTAAAAAAACTCACGCCGGCCCTGGTCGAGAATCGAATAAACCGCCTCATCGGGCAAATTGACACTATGCTGAACGAGTATCCATCCGCGAAGGAGGAAGGCGACGCATACCGATGGGTCATGTCGCGTCTCGAGGAGCCGGCCGATACCATCCTGAAGACGCCGCTCAGCGGCGATGATATATCTTCGCAGGGCCTGGACAAGGCGAGCGAACTTAAAAAGGCCGTCGAAAAACTGGCGCGGCTGTCCGGACTGGAAGGCATCTGCTACCCGTGGGGCACAGGCGGAGAAATATCCGTTAAGCCGGATGTAAAAGTGACGCTCGAGGCGAAGGACATGACGCTTGCCCAGGCGCTGGAGAGTATAACCGAGCAGGCGTTTGCAGTTGACGAGTCGGCGACCCGTCCGGCCGCCACCGCGCCCGCGACACAACCGGTGGGCCCGCCTAATCTGCAGTGGGTAAGGTGCCGCGGAATATCCAATGTCCTGTTCTGCCGTTCACAAAACGAAAACCTGGACATGTTCCCCGTCAAATACGGGCGAAGCGATTTGCTTTCGCAATCCGAGATACTTTCTAACCGGATACTCGGTGCGGCATATATAAAGCCCAGTGGGGGAGAGAATCTGGGACAAATCGCGTTCAGCAGCAAACCGTTCACCGAAGAGGGCGAAGATCGCGGCTCGGTCCTCGATGTGGGCGTGGACGGCCCGAGGATGTACGTGCTGGGAATGAATCCCGGCCGGCTGTTCTGGCGCATAGTCCGCGCGGAACCTTCCAGTCCGCCGAAGGAACTTACCGACGAAATCCGCGAGCAGGTTGTAAAAGACCTCAAGACCGAAGCCGCCATGAAATTAGCGGAAAAGAAAGCGGTTGAATTACTGAAGGATTTGTCGCCCGAAAATGCGGACCTGGCCGAACTCGCCGGGGAAAAAGAACTGGAGACATGGGAGACCGGAAAATTTTCACGTAAACGAATGTACAGTCCCATAGGCGGAACGTATGTCATGCTGCGTCGGTATGCGGGTCTTTCTGAACAGCAGGCGATGATGCAAAGCGCACTGCAAAAACCCTGGGACTTCAACTGGAACAGCGTGGAAAAACTTAATCTGCCGACTGACCGGATTGCCGAGACATTTATGAGCGAAGCATTCGCCCTGGCGCCGGAGGACATTGAGCCGCCTTATCCTGAAACTTCGAATGAAGTTGAGAAAATCTCGATGCCTTCCCAGCGGTCCGTGGTGCTGATTCAGCGCATCGGATATAATCCGCCCGTAATCAGCGAGTACCGCCAGACCGGGCGGGACCAGTTGGCCTCGGTATTAACGCGAAACATGCACTGGGAAGCGCGCAAGGCGTGGTTCTCGTTCGATAAAGTTTCATTGCGGCTGGATTACAGGCCGGTTGAAGAATAAATCTTAAACAGGCGGGAGATACAGACATGGACATGGACGAAGTATTACTGGAAACGGAAGAGAAAATGTCATCCGCGGTCGAGCACCTCAATCGCGAGTTCCACGGAATACGCACAGGACGGGCCTCGACGGGGCTGGTGGAGCACATAAAGGTCGATTACTACGGCACGCAGACCGAACTGCGGCAGCTGGCCAATATTTCCGTTCCCCAGGCCACGTTGATTGCAATTAAGCCGTTCGACCCTTCATCGCTCAAGGCGATCGAGAAGGCAATACAGACCTCGGATATCGGAATAACACCCAACAGCGACGGCAATGTGATACGGCTGTCGGTGCCTGCGCTTTCGACCGAGCGGAGGCAACAGATATCGCAGCAGATAAAAAAGATGGCCGAAAGCGCCAAGGTCGCCATCCGAAACGTCAGGAGGGACGGCAACAAGGAGCTGGAAAAACTCCAGAAGAACTCCGAGATTACAGAAGACGACCTTCACGACGGCAAGGAGAACATCCAGGAATTCACCAAGAAGCATGAGCAGAAAGTGGATGAACTCCTCGAGGCCAAGACGAAAGAAGTGCTTGAGACGTAAGTTAGTTGACTTGTTGACCGGTTAGCCGGTAAACTAATCGGCATATTTTTCAAGCTGACAAGTCAAATATAATTATGACAGTGGGGGAGTAGCTCAATTGGAAGAGCAACGCCCTTTTAAGGCGTAGGTTCTGGGTTCGAGTCCCAGCTCCCTCATTAAAAACGGCCCCGACTAATCGGGGCCGTTTTTAATGGAGCAAACAAAAGCATTTGTTTGCGAATGCTTTTGTTTACGGTCTATTCTCTACTATATACTCTCTGTTTGACCTTATGCCGGCCCGCGCCTGCGACGCAGCAGCACCAAAATCCCGCCGCACGAGATAAGTGCAAGTGTCGCCGGCTCGGGCACTAAGTACGCGTCTCCGGTGATGGCATGTATGCGGTGGTGTCCTTCGAGAACGCCGTACTCGACATATCCATATCCATCATCGCCCCATCCGGCGCCCCAGCTGTTTTTGACAATCCAGTAGCCACCGCTGGTAAGTTCTTCATCATCCTGATAGCCGACAACACAAACGCAGTGATTAATATCGCCTAATGGCGCATCATCTGCCAAAGATGAAGATCCGTCATAGTAATCCGGCGCTTGTGTTTGCGTGGCTGTTGATGGGCTCGGCCAATACCAGTCGTCGTTTGTCAGAATGGCCGCGACGAGAGGGCCATCATTCTCCAGGGCCTGTTTAACCGTATTTGTGTTGGAATTGATAAAGTTATCATAATTGTCGATTTTATAGACACGATTCTCCCAGCCGGAAGATAGTGGCCAGTCATCAGAATCATTGCTGGCTGTGTATGGCAGTTCCTGTTCGGTTACAACTCCGGTGTTGTAGAAGTATTCAACAGCTTTGTACTCCCATCCGCCGTTACAATCACCAAGACTGCCTTCACAGATAAGATGCTGCTCTGATGCGTCGGGGTTCAGTTCTGGATTGGCGGCTGTAATCTCCACCTTGGACTCCAGAGCCGCCACGGCCCCGAATGCCCAGCACGAACCGCAACCTCCCTGGTTGCGGACGGGTGTGGTATAATCGCCGCCATTGTAATTTCGCCAGTCGAAGGAACCGGCATTGGCAGATGCTGAGATAGTGAAAATTAAAAAAAATGCAACTACTATCCGGGCGATAGTTAAAGGCCGTTGCCCGGCCGCCTCCGGGGCTCCTCGGTTTTCCATATTACTTCCTTTCTCTTTCCGGCGCCTTTTGATTATGGCGCTGCTCATGGTGTTAACTGAATTTGACTTATTTTCGTCTGCAAAGCGCATTTGCGGCGATGCGCAAATGTACATATTCAGATAACTTCAGAGTTGAGCAGTCTCTTGCCGGTACAGTGAAGTGAGCGACCCTCACATAATGTCTCGGCCGCTGTAGTCGCGGTCTCGACTGTACTATCCTCCTCCCACAAACAACATTATAACACGAAATGTGATTTTGCAAAGCATTATTTTGAAAATAATTAAAATATTTCTACCCTGCTTCTGCTGCAATACCCTCACGCGATTTGATTCCGCAGATATCCGATAAAAAACCTGCTAAAATTATAGTTATATGGAGTTAAACGTTTCTTCGCTTTTGCAGCATCGCCGCGCCGCCGATAGCCAGCAGCGCCATCGTAGCGGGTTCGGGAATGGTGTTCTCCACCCACGTTTCGTAATCGCGAAGATCTACGGCGAAAGTGGTCTCATACGGCGGATTAGGATGTGTCCCCCAGTCCGCCCAGTTTAAGCCCGCGAGTTTCCACGTACCACCATCATTGACGAACCATCCGCCGCCCGAATCATGATCGGCCGCACCGCCTTCATAGGTCGTATCATCGAGAATAAAATCCGCACGGATAGCATCGTGTGTTACGCTGCCGCTGGTTACAACGCCTTCCCAGTCCAGTTTGTTGGTTCCCCACCGCCTCTGACGGGTTGAACTGTCATCCCAGGTGTAACTGTCGAGTCCGGTCGAGTTGTCCGTAATTATGTCTTTAGAGTGGCCGGTGCCGAGAATCAAAACTTCGGTCTTGTCGGATCCGGAAGTATCATACGAACCGTCGTAGAGTTCGTAAAAAGTGGACAGGGCCTTGTCAACCCGGTGCAGTGCCAGGTCGGCATTAGTGTTATGATTGGGATCGGCCGCAGCCAAATGGTCTATCACTTCCTCGATGGTGTAGGTCGTGCCGCCGGATGTAAAAGTGGTGCCGACGCTTAAGCCCGCGTGCTCGGTTGAAATCAGCCAGTGGGAATCCACCGCGGTGAGTGTTTTGGCGCCGGCCCTAAAAATTCCGTCCCAATCGAACGAAGGGTAGTAGGCGCTGGGATCTTGTTCACTGGTAGTAGTGTCCTCGGTAACGACAGCAGGAGCGACACCCGTAATGAAAATGATTATTGCTGAACAAAAGAGCAATCTGGCGTTCATGAGTCCGTCCTTTCCTTTGTTCCTCCGCATAAGCCGACCCGACTATTGGCAGTGCGACTTGCCGAGGCGAGCAACCTTTCGTGATTACAGTGAATTACCTTATCAACACCGGACACTACAGCATCATATTATACCACAAAAGCCCGATTTTTGGAAGTATATTTTTCCGACATACCTGTATATCGGCCACGGATTTCGTGAATGCGGAGGAGGAGGAAGAGGATTTCGGATTTCAAATTTCGAATTTCGGATTTTATAATAGAGTGGTGCGGATATAACAGGCCGTCGGATAATTATATTGTTGAATAACAAGGCAATTACGTTCGCTTTTCTGGTTTTGCTCGCCGGTTTGACGGTGGCGACGGCGGAGGAGGCGCCGAAAAGCGGCGGCGGAGGTGGTAAGCCGGAGAAAGTCTACGTGGCGGTGTTCGATTTCGCCACTGTGGGCGAGGAAGCGCCGCGGGCGGGCGCGCCGCTGTGGAAGTCCCCGGAGGGCATGCGCCTGGCCGACAGCGTCCGCCTCAAACTCCGTCGGCACAAAAAGTACGAAGTTGTGGACCGTTTCACCACTCGGGAATTCGCCGGACCGCTGGGAATTAAAACCGACACAGAAAGAATATCCAAACTCATGCAAAAACTGGCCGTGCATGTGGCCGTTTACGGCACGGTGCAGAAACGCGGCGGTGATGTTCGCGCCGAACTGGCCTGCGTGGATTTGAGAAACCCCGACAAGCCGGGCGGATGGGAAAAAGTTTTCACCGACGACACGGAGCGGCACCGGGCCGTTATCGCAAAGGCGGTCGTCGAGGCGATAACCGGCCGTGACCAGTGGATTGCGCCACAGTACGGCGACGAGCAGGAGCCGGAAAATTTCGGCCGGCCCGTCAACACCAACGGCAGTTTCGACGCCGGCCACCGCGGCTGGGACCGGCCGGACAACGTGGGAACTTTCCTGGTTGAAGGTCCTAAAGACCGCGGGATGATATTGAAGGCAAAAACCGACCTGCAGCGAGGTCCGTGGCTGAAGTACCGCAAAAATCTTCGCGCCGGCACGGCCGACCCGGATAATCCGCCCAAGGTCGGCCGCGACACCAGTTACGGCTCTGTGGCCGGCCTGGAGGGCGTGCATTACCGCAGCGAGTGGATTAAGGCCACGCCCGGGCAGCGTTACTGGCTCACGGCCGACAAGAAAGGCCCCGGCGGGGCGAAGGTCTTCGTCAAGGGATTCGGCGACGCCGCCGCAGACCCCGACGCCGTGCCGGAAAGCACACTCAAGCGGCTCGGTTTTACGGCGAAACAGTTCGCCGACCTGCCCCGGCAAAAGCAAAAGGCCATCATCGCAGCCGAGGCGGAGAAATTCCCCGAAAAATTCAGGCGGGAAAATTACCGCTGGTATCTCAACTGTGCCGAATCGGGCAACGGCTGGAAGCACTTTGCCGCGCCGTTTCCGCCGCGCGGGGGGCTGCCCGAGAAAGTCAAGTGGCTGCGGATTGAGATATACTCCTACTGGCCGCCGGGCGAGTACTTCTGGGACAACGTCCACCTCTACAAGGACCCGCGTCAGAAAGAAACGCTGCCGGAGGAGAAACCGCGCACGCCGAATGCGGATAAATAAGAAGTGGGGATTATTTTTTCTGTAGATATTCGTCTATGGCCTGCGCTGCGCCGCGGCCGGAGGCGATTGCGCTGGCCGCGTACGAGGCGCCGGTGACCACGTCGCCTGTGGCGAAAATGCCGGGTGCGGAGGTGGAGAACTTGTCCAGAACCAGATTACCCTGCGTGTCGGTCTCCAGGCCCAGTTGAGATGCGAGCTGGTCGTCGATTTTCTGCTCGAAGCCCAGCGCCAGCACAACCGCATCCACGTCGAGTTCGAACCGGCTGTCCGGCACGGTGAGCATCCGCGGGCCGTTGGCCGAGTTTACCCAGCGGACCTGCGAACCGCCTACCTGCCTGACCGAATTGTCATTGCCGATGAACTCCTCGGCGGCCACGGAATATCTTCTCTCGAGGCGGTCGTCTTCGACAAGATGGCCGTTATTGCCGAGCATCTCCTCTGGCAGGATTTCCAGTTGCCACACCCTGGAGGCGCCAGCGCGCAGCGCGGTCTCGACGCAGTCCTCGCCGGTGTCGCCGCCGCCGAGCACCGCCACTTTCATCTCGCTCATTTTTCCTTCTTTGCCGTTTTCGCGCAGAAACTCCATCGCCTGCCTCACGCCCTTGAGTTCGCGCCCGGGTATCTGCAGGTCCTTCGCCTGCGGTGTTCCCACTGCCAGGAGGACCGCGTCGAATTCATCCTTAAGCGCCGCGGCGGGAACGTCGTCGCCGACGGCGGTTGACGTTTTGAACGCTACGCCTTCGGCCTTTAGTTGTTCGACGCGGCGGTCGATGTGCTGCTTGTCCAGCCGCCAGTCGGGCACGCCGTAGCGCAGCAGGCCGCCGGGTTCGTCGTCCTTTTCCAATACGGTTACGTCGTGTCCCGCGCGGGCCAGTTGCTGAGCGGCGGCCAGGCCTGCCGGGCCGGAGCCGACAACGGCCACGCGCTTGTCGGTCTTCTCGGCGGCGGGGGCCGGCTTCACCCAGCCGTTAGAGAGCGCCTTATCGACCACCTGCTGTTCGATGTGGCGTATCTGAACCGGATAGCCGCCCAGCGCCTGCTTGCAGGCGTTGACGCAGGGGGCGGGGCATATCTGTGCGGTGAACTCCGGGAAGTTGTTCGCGCTTTGGAGCAAATCCCACGCGCGGCGCCATTGTTTGAGATACGCCGCCTCGAGCCACTGCGGTATTGGCCCTTCGAGCGGGCAGCCCTCCATGCGGCACATCGGATTCATGCAGTTCATGCACTGCGGGGAGGACAGCACGGCCGTCTGCTGCCGGTAGTCCTCCGCCGAGGAGTAGGCGAAATTATCCACCATTATCTCGTAATCGCGCAGGAACTGCCGCTCGGTCTTGTGCCAGCCGGGCAGAATTTTGCGCAGCCAACGCATCGTCCGCAGCGACTTGAGCATCCAGTGGGGCAGCGAAAGGTCGAGTTTGAACTGCCGCGAGCCGATCTTAATCCTCGGATGCCACAGGTGGCGGTAGACGATTTTGTCGCCGTTGGCGGGGTTGACGTTGTACTTGTCGCGGTCGCGGGCGCACTTTTCGGGGCTGGTGCCCAGTTCGGCCAGGAAGACGCCATCCTCAATCAGCATGGCCGAGGCGAGCCGCCGGGCCACGGCTCGCGTGGCGGCGTAGCCGTGGTCGGGCGTATCCTTCGAATATACGGCGGCCACGCGGTCGGCATACCTGCGGGCGTAGTCGACTCCGCCCCATCGCAGGCAGTCGTAGAGGCGCACGACCATGTCGCGCTTTATCATGGGGTCGAGTTTGTCGGTGTGGTTTATCAGTTCGGCCGCGATTTCGCGCAGTTCATCGGCGTATTGCTGGCCGAGGCGGTAACGCCGGATGAGCCAGCGGCACTTGTCCTCAAGCACCTCTCGCCACTCGATGCGGTGCGGCGGGCCGCGGAAAAGGTCTTCCTGCTCGACCAGTTTTCGCCCCATGTTGAAGGCGTAGAGGTTCTTGCGGAAGTCCGTGCGGATGGTGTCCTTTATGGCCCACGCCATCGAGTGCATCGAGACGGGGATGAGGCCTTTCTGGAAGGCGAAGCCGAGCATCATGATGTTGGCGTAGAGTTTGCTGCCCAGGTACCGCTCGCAGATGCGCGAGATGTTCCTGGCCAGGTAATCCTCGCGGCGGGTGTTGGCGCGGATGATGGCCTCGAGGCGGTTGACGTCGAAGTCCTCCTTGCCCATGAGACCGGCGATGGTGGGGACCTTGTCGGTGTTGACCACGGCCGTGGTTTTTTCGGGCGTCGCTATGCGTGTGCGGCTGCCGGGCGACAGCGCCCGGGCGGCCTCGAGCACGTCTATGCCCACCAGCAGGTCCGCCTGCCCGAACGGTATGATGCCTGTGGTGGGCCTGTCGTTTATGTTGTAGACGACCTGGCTGACCACGCCGCCGTTGCGGATGGCCAGGCCCTTTTTGTCGACGAAGACGACGTTGTAGCCCTCCTTGTGCCCGGCGCGAACGACGATGCTCGTGGCCACGCCGACGCCCATACCGCCCACGCCGACCAGGCAGCACCGCCACCCGGGTCCGTCCGGGTTGACCGGGCGCTTCTGCGGTTCGGGTATCTCGTCCAGGCCGAGTTCGGGAACCTTGGACCGCGGCGGGCGCTTGCGTTTTATCGTGACGCGCTCGAACGCGCTGCACGCGCCTATGCGCTCGCACGCGCCGTCATTAACGCACCAGGTCACGTCGGTGTCCATCTTCGGCCCGTAGGGCGTGTCGACGTGCTTGAGGCCCGGGCAGCCGGTCATCTCCGCACAGGCCAGGCAGAACGTGCACGCCTCGGTGTTGATGTTCATGTGCTCCCACTGCGGAAGGAAGCCGAAGCGGCGCTGAACGAGCCGCTCGGACCGCCGCCTGCGGCGAAGGCGGGTGATTCCGCATTCCTTGTCGGCGATGACGACCTTTACGCCGTCGGCAAGGAAAGTCTGCTCGAGCAATTTGCCGTACTGGTTTCGCTTCTCCACGTCCACGCGCACGATGCTGACCGGGCCCTCGCCGGCCATGCCGGAGATAACATCCTGTATGTCCTGGGCGGCGGTGGGGTTGCCCAGGATGTCGTAATCCACGCCGGGCGTGGGCTGGTGGCCGGTCATTGCGGTGGTGCGGTTGTCCAGGACGATGAAGGTGATGTCCTGGCCGAGTTTAATCGCCTGCGATATGGCGATCTGCCCGGAGTGGAAGAATGTCGAGTCGCCCATGAACACGACTTCCTTGTTGGTGATGAACGGGTCTGTTCCGCTGCCCGTGCCGCCGCCGAGGCCCATGCCGGAGTAATCGTGCATCAGTTCGGTGTTGGGCGGGTACATGAGCATGGTGTAGCAGCCGGTGTCGCCGTGGAACAGCAGGTCGACCGCCCCGCGCTTGTGCACGCGCTGCATATAGTCGGGGTCGGCGAATCGCTCTCGTATCTCCAGGCATAAATCGGCCGAGTCGCGGTGCGGGCAGCCGGGGCAGAACGTCGGCAGGCGGACGGGCAGGTCGGGCACGTCCACCTCGCCTGTGCGGCGGATGGTCTGCACCTGCTGCTGCACAGCCGCCGGAACGGATATTTGTCCGCGCCCGGCCAGGTTGTCCAACAGCGGGGCGAGGCGCTCTACGATAAGCGAGGGGTGCAGGCCGCGGGTTTCGGGTATGCCGGCCAGGCCGGCGGGGAATTTCTTGCCCCACAGTTCAACCTCGCCGCTTACGGTTCCTTCCTGGCGAAGGCGGCTGAGCAGTTCGGCGATTTGCTCTTCCATGAAGCCGCGGCGTTCTTCGACCACTACGATGCGGCGGCAGCGGCGGGTCATCTCGGCCACGAGTTCGCCGTCCATCGGGTAACTCATGCCGAGTTTCAGAATCGGGAAGGCCCCGCCCAGGCCCATGTCGTCAAGCGCCTGGAGGAGATAACTGTAGCCGAGCCCGGCCGCGACGAACCCGACCGGCGCGGCTTTGTCGGCCGGTCCTTCGATGCGGTTTACGCCGAGCCGTCGCGCGACCTCGGCGGCCCGCCTGTGGCGGTCGGGCAGAGTTTCCTCCTGCCACCACGTCTTGGGCGGCAGCAGGACGCGCTTGTTGAGATTTATGTCGCGGGTTATCAGGTCGAGCCGCCGCCGCGTGCCGAAATCGGGGAATTCGTTTCCCCTGCACGTAACCGTTCCGCCGCCGTCGGCCAGGTTGGTCGTCAGTATGTAGCCGGCGTAAAGTTCGGACTCGCGCGAAATTTTCAGCGACAGGTCAACGAAGTCCTTGACCTCCTGCAGGTCGGCCGGCTCGATTACCGGTATGTGCAGGTGCTTGGAGATATACCTGCTGTCGCTGGGGACCTGGGTGGAGTCGGACCACGGGTCGTCGCCGTAGACAATTATCGCGCCGCCGTCCTTGTGAGCGCCGGCGAGGTTGCCCAGCGCCAGGGCGTCGGCGGCCACGTGCACACCCACGCTTTTTATAACTATCATCGCCCGGGCCGGCAGGGTCTGCGAGCCGTTGAGCATCGCCGCCGCCAGGGCCTCGTTATTGTTTATCACCGCGCGGACGCCGTGTTCGTTCAGCAGGTCCTTTACGCGCGCGATGGCGTCGAAGAATCCCGCTATGGGGCTGCCGGGATATCCGCCCAGGAGGTGCATGCCTCCTTCGACTTCCAGCGCGCCTTTCAGCAGCAATTCGTTGCCGGTATATATCTGCGGGCCATGCGAGGCCTGAAATCGTGAGTCAACTGCCATAACTCCGCCATTCTACGATGCCCGCGCGTTCTTCACAAATGCATTTCGCGCAAAAGGGGAAGGATGAAAGGGGGAAGAGAATTGCGGATTTCGGATTTCGGATTGCGGAATGCGGCCGTCCGGGCGTTCGCCCGCGCCGAAAAGTTTTTGGATTTGTTTCGGATTTAGAATTTTTATCGTTTCACCTATAAGTGGTGTGGGCTTCGTCCCCAGGAGAGTTTTTCGCACAGCGTGCGGAAGAAGCCCCGCTGCGGGTGCGAGATAAGCAGCATCGGCGTTTGCGCCCGGCTGACGCGCACGACATCGCCGTCGCTCAGCGGCCGTGTCACCTGGCCGTCGATGAGCATCTGTGAGCCGGCGTTGACTTTTTGGGCGAGGATTTCGACCGGCTTGTCGCTGCGGACCACGATGGGTCGCATGGTGAGCGTGTGCGGGGCGATAGGGGTGATTGTAACCGCGTCAAGCGTGGGATCGAGTATTGGTCCGTGCGTGGACAGGTTGTAGCCGGTCGAGCCGGTGGGCGTGGCGATTACCAGACCGTCGCCGAGATACTGCGCCACGTTGGCGCCGGCCTGGGCCACGTGGAGGTCTATCATGCGAAAAGGCGGGCCCGCGCAGATGGCCACGTCGTTGGCCGCCGGGCTGGTGAACGCATCCCGGCCGTCGGTCTCCAGGCGAACCTCGAGCATCATTCGCTCGGCCGGTTCGATGCGTCCGGCGAGGACGGCGTCAAGGTGCGATTTGAAATCCTCCACGCTGAACTCCGCAAGGAAGCCGAGTTTGCCCATGTTCACGCCCATCATGGCGGTTTTTGTCCCGGCCAGCGACCTGGCGGCCGACAGCAGCGTGCCGTCCCCGCCGAAAACAAGGCACAGGTCCGCCCGGCGGGTTTTCTCGTCGAGTTCGTCGTGGACTCCCACCACGGCCGTCAGTATGCACCGAGACTCGAGCCAGCCGCGCAGAGTCTCTATCTGCTCGGCCACGCCTTCCTTGGAAAAATTGCCGACTATCAGCACCTTTTTGGACATGACGAATATGTTACCGCGCCGTGGCGGGCAGTCAAAAACATTAAAATGCATACTTTATATGCCGAATCAATGTCTTCGCGCATTGTGGACGACTTGCATACTAATTGGTTTAGAACCATTCACCCGGAGAGGTCGAGATAAAATCTTCTACCGGAATTCCGCCGCTTCCGACAAGTATACGCTTTGAAACGTTGAATTGGTCGGCGAAGTCGTCGATACCCTTACTTCTTTTATGTTTTTGACCGCTTTTTACTTCAATTGCTGCTATTTGTCCGCCGCGGGCTAACACGAAATCGACTTCGCAGTTACTGGAGGACCAATAATACACCTTTGTTGGCGATTCCATTGTCGCGTTTACCAGCCACATGCCTACTACAGATTCCACAAGCCGCCCCCATAATTCGGGCTGTTGCCTCGCCTCATCGATCGGCACGTCGGCCTGAGAGGAGATCAGGGCGTTGTTATGAACCTGAAACTTCGGGCTTGAAGCACGTCGTCGAACTTTTTGGCCGGCGTATTTGCTGAGTCCTTCGAGCAGCCCGGCCGTACGGAGAAGTTCCAGGTAATGCGCGAGTGTTGTGGTGTTTCCGGCATCCTGCAATTGGCCAAGAAGTTTATTGTATGAGAGAACCTGGCCGGAATACTGGCATCCGAGCTCGAATAGTCTGCGCAGCAATACCGGCTTGTAAACTTTCTGCAAAAGTAAAATATCACGGGATATGGTAGTTTCAATCAGCGAGTCGAGTATATATCTTTGCCATCTGTGATAATTGCCTATGAGCGGTGCAGAGCCCGGGTAACCTCCGAAGTATATGTATTGATCCAGATTCCACCCAAAGGCAGTGTTCATTTCCTGATAGGACCAGTGGGGGGAGCGGATTATTTCAAAGCGCCCGGCAAGACTGTCAGATAGCCCGCTTTGTATCGGCAAAGGCGCTGAGCCGAGAAGTATAACCCGCAGGGGTAACTTTTCATTCGTATCTTCATCCCACAGCCGCTTGACCGTTTCCGACCAGTTTGGGATTTTCTGGATTTCATCTAATGCTAATACGGCCGAGGAGGCCTTTTTTTGGCGGCAAAGATGCCGTGCAGTTTGCCATTGTTGTGCCAGCCAAAAGCGGTCCTTCAGGGCGGGTTCATCCGCCGATGCATAATGGCAGGGTTGTTCCAGATTCTCGATAACCTGGCGAACTAAAGTGGTCTTACCGGTTTGCCTTGCGCCTGCAAGTACCTGTATGAACCTGCGAGGTTCATTCATCCGGGTATGGAGGGCCTTATGTATATTTCTTTTAAACATTTACATTCACTAAACCGGTTATCGTCAATAATTACTCAATGATTTGAGTAATTTTACTCAATTCATTGAGTAGTGTCAAATTATTTTAATGTATTTTTTGTAAACAACTGATATTGATAAGTTAATGACTTTACCTAAAATACGAAACTACGTTGTTATATAAAAATCGGTGGCCTCCCCCGAGTCGCTTACATTCTTCAGCTAATGTGCGCGGTGGAATTGGCACGTTTATCCGTCCGCCCCGATAATTTGCAGGCATGCCTTTGGCGGGCACGGGGACTATGGGTATTTAGAGATTCTTAATCAATTTTCGGGAAAACGGTTATGAGAAATAAATCTCGTCGCCGGGTTTGATTTGCATGTTTTTGTCGATTTTGTCGGCCAGCCGGTCGGCGGAATCGGCGAACAGCGGTGATATCTCGATGACTGCATCGACTTCGCCGGATTCCTTGCGCGGGACGCGCACGCCGGCGGCCTCGAGCCACGCGGCCGCGCGGTTAATCTGGTCGCGGCGGCAGGTGGCGGGGCTGTCCTGGCCTTCGGCATTTTTTATCGGCGAGAATTCCTCGCTCCGCAGTGTTTCGAGGATGACGGTCTCCTCGGCCATGGGCTTGGCGTCGAAGACGAACATCTCCAGTTTGACCGCGTTTGGCTCGCTCGGCCTGACGGGGTTGCCGTGCTCGTCGATGTGGGGGACCTTTTTGTCGGCGCGGTGGAAGGGGAGTTTGCACCTGCCGTCTTCGGTGAGCCGCTCGACGAACGCCCGGCTGAAGATATGAATGGCGATGCTGCCGGCGGAGAATTTCAGCCGTCCGTCGGGTAGTTTCTCGTGGGCGAGTTCCTCGGGCATGTCGGAATATTCGATTATCATCACGCTGCCGCCGGAGACGCAGAAGTTGCCGAGTTTCTCCATCGGGTCGCGCTTGGTCAGCGCCTTTGCGCTCATGTCGGCGCCGCGCCCGGCGTGCAGGCCGATAAACAGCGGATCTATAGCGTGCACCAGCGGATTGTCCACCTGGAAGTAACTGATGTACTCCACACCGCGTGCGGACATGTCATCCAGCGCGCCGCTGTTACGCATCGCCTCCAGGCAGCCGCCGTGGCCGTTGGGGCTGACGGCGATGCGGTCCTTGTCGGCCAGCAGCAGTTTGCCGTCGTAGGAGATGGCCGGCATCGTCCCCTGGACAAGGAAACAGACGTCGCTGGCATCGAGGCCGAAATAATCGTTTTGTTCGAAATACGCGCGGGTGGCCACATCATTTACGGGCGAGGTCATTATATAGAAGGGGATGGATTTACCCGCTCGTCGGGAGGCGGCGATAATTTGCTCGGCCAGCACCTGAAAAAGCGGCTTGTTTTTCACCGGCGTGGCGGGGTAGCAGCCCTTCGGGCCGTCGTATCCCAGCCGCGTGCCCTGGCCCCCGGCAACGCAGAAGGCGGCGACCTTTCCGGCCGCAAGCAGTTCCTCTCCGCGGGCTACGGCCGTTTTATGTTCGGCCGTGCTTTGTTCGTCATCGACCCCGGCGGGGAAGACCTCCGGCGGCGTGATATCCCCGGGTATTTCGATTTGCGGCTTTTGCCTGACATACTTTTCCGTCAGTTCATCGATACGGTCGAAATCGATTGCCGAAATCTGGTCCAGCAGTTCCTGTTGCCGGTCCGGGTCCAGTTCATCGTAAAAACGCAGCAGATGTTCCTGGCCGTGTTCTGCGAGCACATTCTTCACGTTTTGAATATCAGTCATGGGCGTTTCCCGGAATGAAGCAGTCCAAAAGCACTTAATTATACGGTGGAGACAAATTAGAATGATTACGCGGCATTGTCAATGCTTACGTATTATGCCTTGTCAAAAGCCGCAATTGACGCAATATTTGTCCGATGCCTCATAAAGCCGTTTAAGTTTAATCATTCATATGTTTATAATTCGGATATGACGGAGATAACGCCATGAAATTATCTGTAACAAAATATTGTGTTCTGTTGGCGGCAATCCTGGCGGCGGCCCCGGCTGTCGGCCATGGTGACACCGACGGTGATTCATCCGCCGATTCGGCGCAACTCGGCCGCAGATATAATGACCCGATGTGGGGGCTTTCCATCCGCCCGCCCGCATCCGCCGGAAGGATGCGCAAATCGCCGGGGCGTCGCGAGTGGCAGAATCTGGATTCCAATACCGGCGCAGTCAAATGGTCTTTCAGGGTGCGGCGGGTATTCACAAGGGAAGAACCGGACAATCTGAAAACCTACGCCGACAAACTGGCCAAACAAATCGAAAAACAGGATAATTACAAAATCATATCCCGCAAACTCAAGCCCGTTGCCAAAAAGGCGGCGATAGATTTTTGCGGCAAAAGCACCGCATCGGGCAAAATGTACAAGCGCCAGGTCTGGATTCAGGCGGCGCCCACGCGGTTTCTCGTTATTTCCATAACGGGCCCGTTCGAGATACGGCAGAAGCTGGATTCCATCCTTCAGTCTTCACTTGGCACACTGAAGGTTACAGACCCCGGTAAGGCAATACAGCAGCGCAAGGAGCGGCTCAGCAGGGGGCAGGACCTCCTGGCCGGTATCGACGACAAGAAACTCAAAGAGGCGCTGGTCAACGAGCCGCAGTGGTTCACAGTCGAATATGAGGGCAAGCCGGTCGGCTTCATGCGGGTCACCGAGAGTGCGGCCGTGGTCAAAGATGCCGACGGATACGAAGTGAACATGGTGACTTTCCTGGACATGCCGGACGACGAGCAGCGCCTGCTCAGGCAACGGATGTTCACAACCGCGGATCGCTCAGTGGAATGGTGGCGAAACCGCCTGGCCATGGGCAGCGGTCGCGACGTTACCAGATATACGGAGGAAGGTCTCAAAAAGCAGGATGTCATAGTTTGTGTGTATGAAAGGGGGGACAAGTCGCATACGCAGAAGAAGAGGACGCCCGACGATATATATCTACCGCACGCGATGGGATGGCTGCTCGGGCGGCTGGTTTCACTTCACAAGCCGGCTAAATATTCTTTTGCCGTATATAATACTCAGCGAAACGATTTTGGCCTCAGGACATTCGCACTGCTGGAGCCGAAGACGTTTAAAATCTCGTCCCGGCCGGTGCGGGGTTTTTACGCCAGGGACAAGGCGTCCGAGGATGCCGGCGAGGTGGAAATGTGGCTGAACGGCAGCGGCGTTCTCAAGCGGATGAAAACGCCCGAGGGGCTTGTAATGGAATCGGCGCCGAGGGGGGCCGTTACCGCAAGGTTCCCGCAGGCGAAGAAAGTAATGACAGGTGAATAATATTACAGGAGTAAGGGAATGTTTATGGCTGAAAACGACGTATACGACGTAATTATAGTCGGCGGCGGGCCGGCGGCGCTGGCAGCGGGCCTCTACACCGCACGGGACCGCTACAGCACACTGATACTGGAGAAGAACGGCATGCCCGGCGGGCAGATTATGCTCACCGAGCGTGTTGAGAACTATCCCGGCTACGGTAAGATATCCGGCCCGGACCTGATATATAACATGTCAGAGCCGGTGAAGAAATTCGGCGCCGAGATAGCCACCAGCCAGGGTGTTACGGGCATCGAAAAGCCGGATGACGGGAATATAAAAGTCTCCGTCAACGAGGGCGAAAAAACCTACACGGCCCGGGCGGTCATACTTGCCCCGGGTAGCGATTATCGTCAGCTCGGCGTCGACGGCGAGGAGCAACTCCGCCAGGCCACGAAGGTCAGTTACTGCGCCACGTGCGACGGGGCGTTTTACAAGGACAAGAATATTTTGACCGTCGGTGGCGGGAACACGGCCGTGGAGGACACCGTATACCTGGCCACAAAATTCGCCAAAAAGGTAACGATGATTCACCGTCGAAAGGAATTTCGCGCCCAGCAGGTGCTCGTGGATGAACTTTACGACGCGGCCGAGGAACATGACATCGACGTCAAACTTCCTTATATCTTGACGGAAATCGTTCCCAATGAGGCAGGCGACGACATTGACCACGTCGTGCTCAAGAACGTCGAGACTGATGAAACCGAGGAACTTGAGGTGGACGGCGTGTTCATCTTCATCGGCATGGTGCCCAACACCGATTTCCTCAAGGGAACCGTGGAGTTGACGGATAACGGCTATATCAAGGCCGATCCGGTAACCATGCGGACTTCCATGCCGGGCGTGTTCGTGGCTGGCGACTGCCGCACGCAGGCGGCCATGCAACTTGCCACCGCATGCGCCGACGGCGTCGTGGCGGCCATAGAGATGAAGCAATACTTTCGCGACCCCGAATCGTGGTCCCGGACCGGCCAGTTGCCCGAAATATCCGGCTGGTGAGTTAAGATTATCCCCTTGGTCGCCCCCGACCACGGCTTTCTCGTGGCCGTGCGGGCGAAAATCCAGAAAAATCACCTTGAATTCCGCGCCAAAGGGTTTATGATACGTAATTTCCGCTACCGATAGAATAATTAGCAGTCAACGTGTAACCCCAGAAAGAAAGGATACGTGAACGCTGAATGATAAAAATCAAGGCAAGAGGTAACGAATCAGTTCAACAGTTGCTCAAACGGTTTAAGAAAATATGTGAAAAAGAGGGGCTGATCCGAGACATAAAACGGAACAGTTACTACGAAAAGCCCTCCGAACGCCGTCGCAGGCAGGAGCGGAAGAGTTTCAAGCGCGTCTCATCGTAATAGATCCCACGACGCGCCGGCGGTCCGTTCCCGTGGCCGCCACTGCCATGATGGGAGTTGCAAAACTATCGGCGGCGGATGCTTAAGGCGCCGCCGCGGATAGGTTCTTTTATCAGTTATTCCTTCGGCCCGAACGTTTAGGGCCATACCGCAGCAAACGATTAATTTGACAGGGAGAGTATAGATGAAACTGCTGAAATCTCGTGGAGCGATGAAGGTAGTGCCGGCCGTTTTACTTTTGGTTCTCGTGGCCGGCGTTTCTGTTGCAATAGCGGCCGAAGCCGCCGCCCCGACCGAGGAAGCCGCGGCCGAGTCGGTCAGTCTGCCGCCGATATGGTGGATTGCGCCCATCGGCGCCGTTGTGGCGCTGGTGTTTGCAGCCGTCTTCTACGCGCAGGTCAAGCGCACCAGCGAGGGCGAAGAGGACATGAAACGCATCGCCGCCCACGTCCGCGAAGGCGCATACGCCTACCTGAAGCGCCAGTACAAGGTCGTGGCGATATTCTTCATCATCGTTTGCGCAATACTTTACGTGATGGGGCGGCTGGGCGTGCAGCACGAGATAGTGTTTGTGGCATTCCTTACCGGCGGGTTCTTCTCGGGCCTGGCGGGCTTTCTGGGCATGAAGACGGCCACCATGGCCTCGGCCCGCACAACCTACGGCACGAAGCAGTCGCTTGACGCCGGCCTGAAGATATCGTTCCGCGCCGGGGCGGTTATGGGTCTGGTCGTTGTGGGCTTCGCCCTGCTTAACATCGTAATCTGGCTGCTGCTGCTTATGTACGTGGCGGACTGGGCCGGAGTGCAAATGTCGCTTACCGAGATAACGGCGGTGCTGCTGACCTGCGGCATCGGGGCGAGTTTCCAGGCGTTGTTCGCACGCGTGGGCGGCGGCATTTACACCAAGGCCGCCGACGTCGGTGCGGACCTGGTCGGCAAGGTCGAGGCGGGCATCCCGGAGGATGACCCCCGCAACCCCGCCACCATAGCGGATAACGTCGGCGACAACGTCGGCGACGTGGCCGGCATGGGCGCCGACCTGTTCGAAAGTTACACAAACTCAATCCTCGCTTCCTCCGTGCTGGGCGTTGCGGCCGCGATTAGTCTCGACGCATCGCTGGCCGACCAGGTTAAGGTGCTGTCGCTGCCGATGGCCCTTGCCGGCGTGGGGATTATCCTGAGCGTATTCTGCGTATTCCTCGTCCGCACCAAAGAGGACGCATCCATGAAGCAACTGGCCGGGGCGCTGTCCCGCGGCATCACAAGTTCGGCGGTATTGTCGCTGGCCGCGGCGCTGGGGCTTACCTACTGGCTGCTGGGCGACATTGAGGGCATTAACTGGTTCGGAATATGGGGCGCCATCGCCGCGGGCCTTATCGCCGGCGAGTTGATAGGCAAGGCAACCGAATACTACACGAGTTACGATTACAAACCCACCCAGGAAGTCGCCAAACAGGCCGACACAGGCGCCGGAACCGTCATAATCGGCGGCCTGGCCACCGGCTTCAAGAGCACCTGGGCGGCTCTGCTGGTGGTGATAGTCGCCATAATGGCCGCGTTCGGCTTCGCCGGCGGTTTCCAGTCGGTTCCGCTGGGCCTGTACGGCGTGGGCATCGCTGCGGTGGGCATGCTCGTGACGCTGGGCATCACGCTGGCCTCCGACGCCTACGGACCGATCGCCGACAACGCCGGCGGAAACGCCGAGATGACTCACCAGCCGCCTGAGGTCCGCGAGAGAACCGACGCGCTGGATTCGCTGGGCAACACCACGGCCGCGACCGGAAAGGGCTTCGCCATCGGCTCGGCGGCGCTTACGGCGCTGGCGCTGCTGTCGGCATACGTCGAGCAGGTCCGCGTGGGAATGGACCGTCAGGCGGCCGAGGCGATAGTTCAGCGGGTTCCCGCCGCCGCCACGGAAGCCGATGCGGCCGTGGGCGAGTTATACTATTTTGGCCACAATAAATTCGGCATGAAGGTCGAAAGCGGCACAGGCGAGAAGACCATCAAGGGGCTTATCCCGACACGTAATTTAAGTGACATTAAAAAGCGTCTCGGCAAACTGGAGCCCGGCCGGGTCGATTTCTCGTACATGGAGCAACTCGACCTCAGGCGGGCGCAGAAGGCGACGCTGGCGGATTTGATGGCGTTTTACGGCGTGACGCTGATGAACCCGAAGGTGCTCAGCGGGCTGTTCGCGGGGGTGCTGCTGGTGTTCCTGTTCACGGCGCTTACGATGAAGGCCGTCGGCCGCGCCGCCAACGACATGGTCATGGAGGTCCGCCGCCAGTTCAAGGAAAAGCCCGGCATAATAGAAGGCAAGGACACGCCGGACTACGCCCGTTGTGTGGACATATCCACCGTAGGCGCGCAAAAGGAAATGGTCATCCCGTCGCTTCTGGCGCTTGTCGTGCCGGTGGGCGTGGGGCTGGTCCTGGGCGTCGGCGGCGTGATGGGCCTGCTGGCAGGCGGACTGGCGTCCGGCTTCGCCCTGGCGATATTCATGGCCAACGCCGGCGGCTGCTGGGACAACGCCAAGAAGTGGATAGAGACCGGACAAATGGGCGGCAAGGGCTCCGACGCGCACAAGGCCTCCGTCGTGGGCGACACCGTCGGCGACCCGTTCAAGGACACCTCCGGCCCGAGTCTGAACATTCTTATCAAGCTGATGAGCATGGTGGCGGTGGTGTTCGCAGGTCTGACCGTCAAGTACGCCCCGCAGATAGCCGAATGGCTGCACATAAACTGATGACGGTGAAGATGAGCCAGTATAACCCTCGGCGCCGATATAATTGTGTTGAATGAAAGAGGCACGCAAACAGGAAACTGAATCTGCGCCGCGGGAACTGGCCGTGATGGCCGCAGTCACGGCGCGAGAGGACAACGCTTCCGACATAGTCGTTCTCGACCTGCGCGAAATCAGCCCGGTGACGGATTATTTCGTAATCTGCACCGGAACGTCGGACAGGCAGATGCGCACCGTGGCCGACCACATCGTCAAAAATGCCCGCCAAATCGACCAGAAAGTATGGCGCGTCTCAGGCAGGGAAAGCGGCGAGTGGATACTTCTGGACTTCGTGGACGTTGTCGTGCATATTTTCAACGGCGAACTCAGGCATTATTATGACCTTGAACTTATCTGGGGCGAGGCGCCGCGCGTGAAGTGGGATTAGCCAGCGCCCCGACGAACCCTGGAAAGTTTCATCCGGGAGGTTCGAACATGGACAGGAAGGCGATTATAAAAAGCAGGTTCACAAGGGCCATCGAAAGTCTCGTCAAGCCGAGGCCGCTGATTGGCGATAAATGGTTCTGCTGGCCGACCGGCGGCGACCCGGCGGATTTCCAGTTCCGCGGCGTCCGCAAACTCGCCAAGGCAGCCGGGCGAAGGCCAGGCAAACTCGCAAAAGAACTGGTCAAGGAACTCGACCTATACGATCTCGGCGGGAAAGTCGAAGTCACGGATGACCTGGTGATTAACGTGAGGTTCGCGCGCGAAGCATGAATGTGCGAGGCGAACTCGAATCGCGTATAACCGCGGCCATGTCGGCCGCAGGCGCCGGCGAAGACGCAGAGGCGCTGGTCGCCCCGGCCGCACGGCCGGAATTCGGCCACTACCAGGCCAACGGCATAATGCCCGCCGCAAAGGGTATGAAGACCAACCCGCGCGAACTGGCTGCCGGCGTGGTGGAACACGCCGACCTGTCCGACCTGGCCGAGAAGGTCGAAATCGCCGGCCCGGGCTTTATCAACATCACGCTCAAAGATTCGTTCCTGGCCGGACAGCTCGGCCGCGACCTGTCCGACGAGCGCCTCGGCGCGGACAAGCCGGCCGGCACGCAGAAGGTCGTTGTCGATTATTCAGGCCCGAACCTCGCCAAGGAAATGCACGTCGGCCACCTCCGCTCAACCATCATCGGCGATGCCCTGGCCCGCATACTGGCGTTCCAGGGCCACGAAGTCATCCGCCAGAATCACGTCGGCGACTGGGGCACGCAGTTCGGCATGCTCATCGCCTACATGGACCGCCTGGCCGGGCAGGGCCACCCGCCGGCCGAGCAGCTGAGCGACCTGGAGCAGTTCTACCAGCAGGCCAAGCGGTTGTTCGACGAAGACACCGACTTCGCGGACACGGCGCGGAATTACGTCGTCCGCCTGCAGTCCGGCGATGAATATTGCCTCGGTCGGTGGCGCGAGTTCCTCGCCCAGTCGATGGCGCACTGCCGGGAGGTTTACGAGCGCCTCGGCGTGTCGCTGAGCGACGATGATGTCCGCGGCGAGTCGGCGTATAACGATGATTTGCCGCAGGTGGTGGCCGGGCTGGAAAAGGCCGGCCTGCTGAAAGAGAGCCAGGGCGCCAGGTGCGTGTTCCTGGAGCAGTTCACCGATGCCGACGGAAACACGTTGCCGGTCATCGTGCAGAAGTCCGACGGCGGGTATCTCTACGCCACGACGGACCTCGCGGCCGTCCGCTACCGCGCGGACGAATTACAGGCCGACCGCATCCTTTACGTTACCGATTCGCGCCAGGCGCTGCATTTTCGCCAGGTCTTCGCCGTGGCGCGGGCCGCCGGATTCGCGCCGGAGAGCGTCTCGCTGGAGCACGTGGCATTCGGCATGATGCTCGGCGAGGGCGGCCGGCCGTTCAAAACACGCGAGGGGGGCACGGTCAAACTGGCCGACCTGCTCGACGAGTCCGTAAGCCGGGCGAAGGAACTTCTCGAGCAGAAGAATCCGAATCTGCCTGGGGAGGAAAAAAATGAGATTTCCCGTGTCGTCGGCGTCGGCGCCCTGAAATACGCAGACCTGGCCCAGAACCGCGCCAGCGATTACGTCTTCTCGTGGGAGAAGATGCTCTCGCTCGACGGCAATACCGCACCGTACATGCAGTACGCCTACGCCCGCATCCGGAGCATCTTTCGAAAGGGCGGAATGAATTCCGATGAGGCAATCCCGACAAATCGGGACGAGCCCGAAATTGTGCCGGCGGGCATTACGATAAAACATGAATCGGAACGTGCGCTCGCCGTCAAGCTCATCCGCTTCCCCGAGACAATCGAGATGGTGGCCGACCAGTGCACGCCGCACGTTCTGTGCACGTATCTGTTCGACCTGGCGGGGGCGTTCACCACGTTCTACGAGAACTGCCCGGTCCTCAAGGCCGACGAACCCACGCGCGCCTCGCGCCTGGCCCTCTGCCGCCTGGCCGCACGGACTATCAAAACCGGCCTGTCGCTGCTGGGCATTCGGACAATCGAGAGAATGTAGGGAACTGAAGAAAGCTTAAAACTGAAAACTGAAAACTGAAAACTGAAAACTAAAAACTAAAAACTAAAAGCTAAAAGCTAAAATCTGTCCTCCCGCCTGCGGCGGGTAAACCGTAGGCGGAACTTAAATGCGGTTGCCCTGGTGAAGAAATGACGAATGTAGAATGTCGAATGTCGAATCAATGACGAATGCACGAATAACGAAACAAATCCGAAATTCTAATATCGAAAAACGAAACAAATACGAAATCCGAATATCGAAGTGCGAAACAAGCACCAAATCTCAAATGCCCAAAACGCCACCACGGCAAGCCCCGCATGTGAATGCGGGGATAAGGGGATAATATTGCAAAAAACGCCACCGCGGCAAGCCCCGCATGTGAATGCGGGGATAATAACGCTTCTATATATAGGGACGCCGAAAAACTATCCCCCGCTTAACAGCGGGGGCTTAGAAAAAATGCGGCCGTGTCTAACAAATTTGCGCGCGCAGCGGCGCGGGGAAATTCGGGATTGGCGGGGAAAAAATAAAATTTTTTATATCTTCTCACGGCCGTGGGTTACGAATTCCGGATAGGCCCTCCGGGCGCGGTTTGCGCGCGCAAAGGTGTTGTTTCGTCCAAGTATGGAGGGAATTAATTTCGGATTTATGATTTCGGATTTCGGAATATGAATAAAAAAATACGAAATTCTAATATCGAAAAACGAAACAAGCACCAAATCTCAAATATCCAAACCGCCGCCACGGAAAGCCCCGCATGTGAATGCGGGGATAATAACGCCGTATATAGCGGGGTGCAGAAAAACTATCCCCCGCTTGACAGCGGGGGCTTACAAACGCAGGCGAACGGACGG
>CAYYMD010000010.1:0-62639 GCA_964472875.1 uncultured Planctomycetaceae bacterium | reverse complement strand
CCAGCTCGCCAGATGGCACAAAATAAAACTTACACATAATATTTGACACTATCGCTTTCTCCATAATTCTTGACAAAACTTGGTTTTAGCATATCATAGATTAGAAGCACATAATTGTTTCTGCATGGAGGTATTAGAAGGATTATGGAAACCTGTCGAATTATTGCATACGGCCTGGAATCGCCTGAAATAAAATCCGTCCTTGATGGTATGGAATTAAGCGTTATTTGGGCTGATAGCGGCTATGAGGCGGCCGCCGAGATGCTTGCCGCGCCGACAGATGCGATATTATTAAACGTGGGATTCTTAACAAAAAGACACATCGGTCTGCTCAATCTGGCAAGAAAGATGAATATCGAAATAATCGGTGTCAGTGCGCCCTCGACCAATATTGGTTTAGACGCACATGAACTTAGCGAAGTGCGGCTGGTTGCCACGTCGGACCTTCAAGGAACGATTGAACGCATAACGGCTGCACAGGGAAAATATATCCCAGCACATGCTGATATCCAAAGCCATAAGGAATCGACCAAAGAATCGGCCCAAAACTATGAAGAAAGACCCGATACACAGTATCAACCTGAAACTAAAAAATCCGAGCAAAAAACCGGCGCACACGGCGTACTCAGCGCGGAAGAGATATCAGCCCTGCTGAAAGATGAAATGAAATGATAGAAACGAATGAACGTATACTGGTTCTGGCCGAACCGGAACTGTCGGATGCACTAACGCAGTCTTTCGGCCAAGGAAGGCCCCTGGCAGTAAGCAATCCGTACGAGGCCCTGGAAAAATTGTCTCAGCGGCGATGGAATGCGGTGGTTCTGTCAGTAAAACCCGCAGAGGATGATTTCCCCGGTATGTGCCGCGCCACGCGTCGTCTTTGCGGCCAGGACAATATTTATGCCGTATGTGCGCCCGAGGATGAGCCACAAGTCCGCCCCCTGGTCGGCGAACTGATTGAGGATTATTTTATCAATCCTCCAACCGTTGCGGATGTTCGCCGGGTATGTGGCCGGGTTACTTCCCCCGGCCAAATGAGTGGGAATTATCAGCCAACCGCAGCCACGTCAGCGGACACAATGGCGAATAAATTCGCCTCGCTTATAGATTCGACCCAAAGCGTGGCCGATCTTGAGAACCGCCTGGCCGAGGTCATGGGTAATTATCTTAACCGGCGTGTATGGTGGACGGATGCGGACAAGATTTCTTCCGACACGGAACCGATTCTCCTTGCGGCCGGCGACGTACCGCGGGTATTGATGACGGACAAAGCAGTGGCAGGCGAAGCATACAGGGATGAATTCATCGAGACAGTTCAGCAGTGCCTTCCCTCCCTGATGGCGGCGGCCAAACGAGCTGAGTCGCTGCATCGCCTGGCGGTAAAAGACCACCTCACCGGAGCGTATAATCGAAGGTATTTCTATCATCTAACGGACCAGATACTGGCCCAGGCGGAGAGTCGAAAATACCGCGTGACGCTGCTGTTGTATGACATTGATGATTTTAAGAGATACAACGACACTTACGGCCATGCGGCAGGCGATGAGGTTTTAAAATCCACTGCCGCGATTATGAAGCGCATAACCCGCTCGCACGATGTCGTGGCGAGGATAGGCGGTGACGAATTTGTGGTCCTTTTCTGGGATCCCCACCCACGCGCTGAGGGCAGTCAGCCGCCGAGGAATGCATACGTCCTGGCCAACCGTTTTTGTCAATTGGTGGCCAAACACCAATTTCCATCACTGGGCCCCGAAGGCGAGGGCGTGCTGACTATTTCAGGCGGACTGGCCAATTTCCCCGCCGATGGACAAACATGTAGAGAATTGCTTCGGTCGGCGGACAAAGCGCTGAGACAGGCGAAAAAGTCCGGAAAGAATAATATTCTGCTCGTCGGCGGCCAACAACAGCAGCAATCAAATTGCGAGCAGTAAAATCGGTTGTTCTGTGCTCACTTTCGAATTCGAAAAGGACTGATAGTTTAAGAATATGCGCAACACTACCCCCCCGCCAGTTGTTCACGGCGTTTGCTGAGCAATTCCTTCTTGTCCCCAGGCATATCTTCCTCTTTAAGCAATGCCTCGCAGCCTTCGAGGAATAACTCCCTGGCGAATTCGCTGTCGTACACCCTTTGCTGGAATGTCCTTTCTTTTATGCTTTTAAGAAATCCCTCGAATTCGTCGAAGTAACTGCCATATATGTGGAATGAATCGGCTATGTGTATGTATTCGCCGGCTTCGATATCGAGTTGTCCTGCGATTTCGCCCTGAAGTTCGGTGAAGGCGTGCATATTCATAAAGGCGGCCTTGAAGGCGTCGTTGGAACGCATGTGCGCAGTCATATGAAGCCGCCCGTCTGATATCCGGAACCACATGCGCTGCAGGCATGCCGGATCGGCGATGTTTGTATCGTTCCATACCTGCCATGTAACCGCCTGGGCACGGCGCGTATATGGCGCGTGGCGAAGTTTTTCAACCACGGCATCTATCTGGTCAAAAACACCCTTCTGTGGCACCTCGTATTCGAACAGCCGTTGATGATACGTATATTCCCACTTGCCGGCCGCGGGATCGACCCAGTGGTCGTGCACGCCATAGAGAACCTCGGATCTGTATTTCTCAAGGTCGTCAAGACCTCCCGGAAATGCCCTGTGTATGCGTGGTTCGTCGAATGGTTTGGTCACGTGAATGAGGGCCACTACATCCCGGCTGTCGGGATCATTTGGCTTGTCGTACTCAGTGGGAAATCTGTCACCCTGCTCCCAGCAGGCGAGCAATGCCTCCTCCCATGCCATAGGAAGCGATTCGGCCGTTATTTGTATCGATTTCATCGCAAAACCTTCTGTAAAAAGAGAACACCACGGAAATTTGTTCGCACATTATACATACGCCGCAACGCTATAAGAATCAAGGAGGCATTGCGAATTAACTCAATTAATTATCTTGAAATGAGAAGCTGTTCCTATAAAATATGCGAGCTATAATGGATAGTATCTCACAACAAATATATTAAGGGCGAAAATGGAGCTAAAAACAGTAACTATGACAACAACCCGAATTTTTATAGCCATTTCGACTATTTTTGCAATGCAAACAGGTATTGCCGTCAATGGCGGGCAATCCGAACAAGAGTCGCCGGATAACCAGCTTAAAACATATCAAACCAAATATTATGTAATACATACTGCTTTAGATAAAAAGACCGTTCGGGAGGCGGCGCTGCGGATGACGGTCGTGGCGGAGGAATATTATAATCGCACGCGCGGCTTCTCTGGTGTCATTCGGGAAAAACTGCCGTTTTATCTTTTTAGTGATCGTGGCCGGTACGAAGCTAACGGAGGAATAAAAGGCAGCGCGGGGCTGTTCACGGGAAGGCAATTAATGGCGTTAGCCGACAAAAATACCCGTGGTCATCTCTGGCACATAATTCAACATGAAGCGTTTCATCAGTTCGCTTATTACATGATAACGCCACGGTTGCCGATATGGGCCAACGAGGGAATGGCGGAGTATTTTGGCGAAGGCGTTTGGACGGGAGATGATTTCATAACCGGTGTCATTTCCCCCGGGCGGTTGAAACGCGTCAAATCGTTAATCCGGGGCAACAACCTGCTGCCGTTCAGGCAAATGCTAACTATGACAAACGGCCACTGGAATAAACACCCAAATATACGCAACTACGATCAGGCATGGTCGATGGTGCATTTCCTGATTCACGGTGATGAAGGCAAATATAAAAGTGCATTTGCAAAGTACATACGAGACATATCGAAAGGCCGCACAAGTGCAAATGCGTTTGAGGCAAGGTTCGGCGGATTCGACTCTGCGACTATAAAAGCATTTGAGCAAAAGTATCGCCAATGGTGGCTCGATCGACCTGAGTCCGGCACCAGGCAATTGTATATAGAAGCCTTCACGAAAACTCTAACAAGTTTCCTGGCACGCGCTCACGCTACAGGCATGAAGTTCGAAAAAGCCCAGGATTTTTTTGACTCTGCCAGGAAAGGCGATATAAAAATCGACTTTAAGAAGCACCCCCACCTGTGGTTGCCGCAATCTTTGTTAAAACAGTCGCTCAAACAGGTCGCTAATCTTAAAACATGGTCGTTGCATAACGACCGCCCTAACCCGCGCCTGATCTTAACGCTTGAACAGGGGCTTCGTTTTTCCGGAGATTTTCAACTGAGACCCGGAAAACGGCCGGTCGTCGTTGTGGCTGTGGGCAAAATATGAGAAGCGATAATCTTCTTTGAACAAAGCAAATAATTATTCACGCCGCCGCTGGTTGATATATTCGAGTATGGCGTCGGTTATTATGTGCGTAGCGGGACGATAAAGTTTCCTGGCGTTTTCGGCCAGTACCTCTCGCTCCAAACGAGAATCCAGCAGCCGCCCCACCGTGCTGACGATATCGTGCCATCCGCGCCCTATTGCCGCCGCGCCGCACGAGACCAGATATGAGGCGTTGCCTTCTTCGTGTCCGGGAACGGGCTTCAGCAGGACCATGGGGACGCCGCCCGCAATGCACTCAGATAGGGTTACCCCCCCCGCCTTGGTCACCATAAGCGTGGCCGCGGATGCCAGCTCGGGCAGGCGATCGGTGAAGGTAATCGGTATCAGACGCGGGTAAGACTTTTGCAGCCGTTTGAGACGACTGAAAAGTATTTTGTTCGAGCCGGCCAGTGCAACCAGATTTGTGCCGGGGCATGTTTTGAGTATCCCTTGTGCGATTTTATATATGGGGCCGCAGGTAAATTGTGCCCCTCCGGTGAGTATTACAAGGTGCTCGTTTTCACTTAAACCCCACTCCTTTAGTATTCTCGTTTTTTTCGCCGGTAAAGTCCACTGCGGACGCACGGGAATTCCGCTGACTGTGATTTGCGGGCGTTTTACGCCCCATCGCCAGAGCGTATTAGCCGAGTAGTCCGACGGTACGAACCAGCGTTCGACGCCACCGCAATACCAGAACCTGTGCATTTCAAAGTCGGTAACAATCACCATTTGAGGGGTGTCAATCCATCCACTGTTCCTGGCATGCTCAACGATTGGCGGCGACAGAAAATGTGTGTTGACTATGAGGGTCGGCGGACTTTTGATAAGCCGGCGCGTGAAGCCCCTTAGCAATTTTCTCTCCGTCCAAATGCGCCGCTGCTCAAAAAGGCTTCGCCGGGTCCCCTGAGGATGGTTGCTCAAGTGGTAAAGCAGTCCGTAAAAGTACGGAAATCTGCTCATTGTCAAAGCAAATCCGCCGGCATAGTACGCCCTGAACCATGCTGTTGTGTAAGAAAGGACATCGCACGTTCGAACACGTATATTTGGCGCCCGTTTGTTCAACGAGTTTATAAGCGTCCTCGCGACAGTTTCGTGCCCGGCGCCGACCGCAGCGGAAGCAATAAGTATTTCCGGCTCGTCTTTTGATGTGATTCTTTTTAAACTCATTGTTGATTTAACAGCCAACTAATCGCTACTTCCGCCCTCCTGCTTTTCAACCCGTGATCGTGTCCAGGCGAGACGCTCGGCCGCCCGCTGCTGCCAGGGGTTGTCGGGGGCGGAGATTACAACCTTGAAATATTCTTCCGGCGATTTTAATTCCGGCTTAAGACGCAGCACCGTGTCGCGCATGGCCAGTTGACCAAGTTCGTAATTGGCTTCGATAGAAGCATCCGTAGGCGGACGGGCCTCGGCCAGAACCATCAGCGCGCCCGCTTTTTCGTATAGATCCGGAGTCGCAAGTGCATAGACCAGCTTCAGGTTGTCGCCCATTTGTGTGGATTCGTATTTGCCCACCAGTTTTTCGAGCCGGCCCAGATAGTCCGGCTTATAAGGGTTCACATCCAGATAGGTCGCCAGTGCCTCTGCCGACTTTTTATTATCGAGTACGTTGTTTTTTTCCATGAGCCATACCAGTCGCTTGACCTCGAACAGGGCCTGTTCGTAGTAGGCCGAGCCGGGCAGTGATTCGGCGGGCATAAAAACCTCGTATCCGGCTTCCAAGCGGCGGTTTTTAAAGCCAAAATGCGCCTGGTCGCGCAATTGCTCCCCTGCCTGGTTAAGCATCTGGTATGCTTTATCCGCTTCGCCATCGCGAAGCACAATTTCGCTTATCCGCCACGACGCCAACGCAGCGTGCGGTGAACCTTTATATTCCTGATACAGTTTGCGCCAGTACGGCAGAGACTCCCTGAGAGGATAGCTGGCCACATATTTGACATGTTCGTTTTCGAGAATCTTATGGTCCAGTTGCAAAGAAGCGCATTGTGCCTCCAGCCAAAGCACCTCTGCGGACCGGTCGCTTTTCGGATGCTTGCGGAGAAACTCCTCGCATTTGTCCATGAGGTTATCTTTACGTTCGTTAAGATTGTCTTCGAGCCGACTCAGCAACGTTTTCCTGTTCAGGCCCTCGGCCGAATGATTTTCCTTCCATTTCTCCAGGGAGACCTCCTTGAAAAAGGCCTCATCCCAGAAGTCGGTGGATTTGCCCAATCCCCTGCCGGGCGAATAAGACAGTTGCCGGGTGACAAGTGCGTATTGCAGTTCATCCGGTCCGACCTTGACATAGAAAATTACCAGGCAACCACCCAGCATAACCACTATCGCAGGCCAGGTTACACCTGGAGAATACTTGTATATTCTGACCAGTGCCAGGGTTGCTGCCGTGGCTAAAATCGCCGATACTACGCCAATAAACAGCGGTGCGTGCTTTACCCATCGCTGCAAAGGCAACATCACATCGGAAGCCGGAGACATATATCCGCACAAGTAAAGATAGGCCCCCACAGGTATCATACCCAGCATTATGGCCAGGAAGGGCATTTCGCTTCGCAGACCGGTGCGGGCCGCAAATGTGCAACCTATCGCCAGAACAAGAGCCAGCACGACGGCGTGTCCGAAAACCGCCAGGCACACAAGTGAAACGACGGCTATCGCTACGCGGTATAATACAGATAAAGTCAGCGGCACCCATATCATTAGGCCGAGCAGCAAACCGCTTACCACTATCATCCATGGGTGCGAATATATATCCAGCGGTTGCTCGGTAATCCTTCTGGTCGGGACTGAGAGATCCGGCAAGTATGCCTCGGTTGAGAAACCAAACCAGTCCCCCACGGAAATGTAATACCAGAAGACGTTGGCGGCGATGTACATTGCCATCGCAACCGATACGAAAAAGAAGGTTCGCCACCGCCGCTTCGGCCTCAGCAGAGGCGCCATAGAACTGCGGCTTTTTGCATCCGCATTTCCGATTGCCGAAGATTTGTCCGTCGCTTCGTTCATAATTTATATGCATTGACCCACCCTGCGGGTGGGAGAGTTTCGATTTTCACTCTTATACCTTCTACTATGACTGTAAGCGCGACAATTACTTTGCCAGGTTCTTTTGTTTCCGGGTGTTAAGCCATATTCTGTAGAATATATTGTTTTTGATGGCAATTTCACCGATTGTTTCGGTAGGCCAGGGATAAGCCACGTCCAGGTAATGCATTTTTCCGCCTTCTATGCGGGCCTTTATTTTCAGGATGGGGATGCGTCCTTGTTTCCAGTTATGGTTCCATTCGGGTGACTGCGGACTGCTCAGCAATATCAGGCCCATCATGTAATTTCCAATTTTATCGGCGTTGGTTGTGCCTTCCATGTATATATCGTACACGTGACCGTTAAAAATCATGTCGTTAACGGCCGTTCCATCCGGCTTAAGTTCCGTGAAGGCCGTCATTTTTTGATAACGGTACCTGGCCAGGTTCAGGCCCGGAAACAGTGTCGTTACAAAAGCCGGAGCAGCACGCCCCTGCACCATGCCGTCTATGGTGACCGTTTTGGCCGTGCCCTCCGGCCGCAAAGGATACCGCCCGTCCATCGCATTGCAGATTATGTTCTGCAAGGGAATAGTCAGATTTTCCATGCGGTTGAAATAACCGTAAACCGTATTGCCTGGGAAATACTCCGCCAGTTGCCGTTGTATTGCATCGGTGGCCACAACGTCCCGCATGTCGGTTTCGGCCGCGACGGACGGCGTTGCATCCGACAAATGAATCTCGTAGCGGTTATCCAGACAGCCGCCGTTCAGACCGGCCACGTAATGCGCCCTCGCATCACCCTGATTGATTGAAATATCGGATTCCAGGTTTTGCACCTTGTAATATTTCTCGACGGAGACGTCGTAATATTTCAGCCGGGAAATGCTTACCTGACCGGCAAGGTTCGCTTTTGACGTATATTTACGAATCGCGGCGATGGTTTTATTGCATCTTTCATTTAGCTGCTTTCGTTCCTTCGCAGTCAGCTGAGAATCTTCGGCATTTTTCGATGCTATCTTTTTATTTTTGCCGGTCGAAATTTTAGACAGCCAGTTCTGTAAATCTTTATTGTCTATGTATTCACAGAGCAGTTTGAACGTGCCGGCCGGCTCTTCGGGTATGCCGGCAAAGTCGGCGATAATCCAGCCGTGATTGCGGCCGATTCTGAATTCTGTCGCATCGGTTTGAAAGGTCGATAATGCGAAACCCTCTTGCTGTGAATATTTCAGCCCCCCTGCCGCAATTCGTCCGTCCAGGAAGATATCTTTGCCTTCGAATCGTCCCTTGAGACCATCGGCGATGATTGTTAAGTATTTCAGGCGTGCTGCCTTGCGCCCACTTTGGCCTTCGACCTCTGCAAACAGGCCGCCGGCGAGATTATATTTTTCAGCGTCCGGGTATATTTTCCGAATGGTCCCCACGTCCTCGGTTCGCAGCGCAACGTGGAATTTTGTGCTTTTCGGACCGATTAGGCCCCTGTCATCCTTGTGGCCGCCAACTTCAACTTCACCATCTCCCATGAATTCCCAATCTGCAACCTCTCCGCTGAAGTCTCTGATGAGTATACTCGTGGTGTTTGCCGGTATTTCAGCCCGTAGTTTGCAAAGTGTTTTTAGGCCGGCGGGCTTGCTTAGCCCTTTTATAGGCCGCATGGCCAGTTTTGTAGCGTCCAGATTCACTTCGAATTTCAATTTTTCATTGTCGCCCTGACACCGCCCGGCAATGTCAAGGTCGCCCTTAAGTCCATATCTTTTTGCCAACTCACCAAGCTCGGGAAAAATTTTATACATGTCGGAAGCGGTTCGAACGAATGAATCAAAATCCGTTTCGAA
This sequence comes from uncultured Planctomycetaceae bacterium, assembly GCA_964472875.1. Classification (GTDB taxonomy): domain Bacteria; phylum Planctomycetota; class Phycisphaerae; order SM23-33; family SM23-33; genus CAYYMD01. Next base: position 53,516 of record CAYYMD010000010.1, on the reverse strand, counting down.
CCTGTTTAGAGCAATATTGCTAACTGTCTTCCTGGGGTTTTTCGCCTGTCGGCTATTGAGGTTCACAGCAGATGCGTTTCCGGGCAAATTAATGTCGGCATGACCGGAAAGTGTTATTTTGCTCTGTGCAAGGTGCATTTTGGCCTTGTTTACATATATAGTCGCACATCTGCGTTTATCAGCGGAAGTATCACGCGGAGGTACTCGAAGTTCGCCGGATATAGTTGCTCCGGCCGAAATACCGGCCGGCTTCAGGCGCCTGCGGGCTCCGTTAGAAACAAAGCCGGCTTCATCAGCGTCACCGTTTATTCGGAATCTAAGCCCTTCTTTTCGTTTCTCGTAACTGCCGTCAATTTTCATCTTTCCCGTTAATGTCCATAATGGTTCGGTGGGCTCTTTTGCGCCACGTGCGAGGTGCGTTGTCTGGCTGAGGTTCAGTTTCTGGAAGACCACGTCAAATTCACCCCGCCTATCTTTGAGATTAGTCGAAAAAGATACTCCGCCGGCGAATCCGCCCCGAAGATTTATTCCCGTATCCGCTAATGTCGGGAACAGGCGTAATATATCATGCAACTCAGTTGCACTTATCATTCCCTTTCCTTGATATTGCATACCATCCGCAGAGGGGTTAATAACCGCGTCCTCGAACTTAATCTGGCCATTATCGTATAAGAGACCCGCATCCAGATTTTCCATCGAACCCTTTGCACCGTCTACATCCGCCATAATGTTCACATTAAGCTTTCTCCCGAAAGGTTTGTTGAACTGCTCCCCTACCCGGAGATTTATGTCGCTTCCGGCCATGATTCGCAGGTCAACCTGAGTGCCACCGGCATTATGCCCCTGTCCTTGCATAGGCCGGTTTCGCAACAGCCATTCCAATTTTACCATCCCTTCAACTGGGCCACGATCATCGACCGGCCGCTGCCGAAGTTTCACATCCGCAAGAAACCTTTTCTCAGGGCCGGCGAGTTCGGCTAAAGGTTCGACATCCTTGATCAGACACTTTCCGGAAAGGTTCATATTAGCCAGGAGCACTCCGATAAATTCATCTGGCTTACCTCGAACTTCATCGCTTTGGCCGTTCTTACTATGCTGCTTCGGGGTCGCCGCAGTTTTATGCAGCTGAGTAACAGAACCGGCGGCTGAAATTTGGTTTTTACCCAGAACCAATCCAATATCTTCGGCATCAAGCCGCCAGTTACGCCTATCGAGCTGCCCTTTTAACGAAATTTGCGTTCTGCGTCCGGTGGGTTTAATAATATTTTCCCCTTTGCTGACGTTCAGGCCCGACATGTCGGCTCGGAACTCGAAACGATGGATGGGGAGCCGTCCGTTGCGGCGTCGCACGTCGAGTTCTATCGGCGCAGAACCGGACATGCAAATGTCCGGTCCGAAAGTTTGTTTGCCGGTAAACAGGCCCACAAGTTGCTGAGGCCTTAAAACGCCTTCAAGTTCAAGTGATTTTACAATATCCCAGTGTAGTGTTCGCAGGTCTCCCAGGACCGCATTGCCCTCCAGATCCGCTCCGGGTAAATGCATGCTCAATGACGATAACACGATTTCACTGCTTAAGGGATCATACGCGGCGGACACCCTCAGGCCGGCCTTGTCGATGACCGGAATTCTCGGCGCCTCGAGCGGCTGAACATCCAGTTTACGAATGGAGAGGTTGGAATTTATACGTTCGACATATCCTTTGCCGGTCAACTGAAGTTGCAGTGAGCCGCTGCACGTGCCGGCCAGTTTCTTGAGCGGCAATCCTGCTGCCTGCGATATTGGCAGTTCGTCGAGCTGCAACCCCGCAAAACTCAAGGAGGCCGTGGCCACGGTGTCCGGATCATCGAATTTGCCGCCGTTTTTTGCCGTCAGGACGTTCAAACTCATGGTAGCGTTGGATTTTTTTTGCTGCAACTGCCCCGACAGCGTAAGTCGCCGCAGTTCCCCGGGCGGATCGGTTAACAGTTCGACATCCTTAACGTGCATACGGAGCAAATCGGGCGATTCTTTCAGCCGTGCCGGGGGCTTTGTGAACATCGTCATATCCACCCATGCCTGCGCATCGCTGACACGCACACGTTTTGGCTGAACGTCGAACTTTAGTTTTTGCAGCGCTGCTACGTTCACATCACCGGTTGGTTTCATTTTCACCCACAGGCGCGGCCGGTCGATTTCCATCCAGTCAACGCTTTTTTTAATAATCATTTTCAGCGGGGAAAACGGCATGCGAACACTTCTGACATGTATCATCCTCCCCGACCGAAAACCCTCCGGTGAATTAATGGTAAGCTCGTGAAGCACAATTCCGCCGGCCCAGCCGATGGACACTTTTTTTATACTGACGTCCGCTTGCATCTGCTCGGACATTGTCCCGGCCAGGTACTGCCGTATGTGCCCGGTCGGTATCCACATAGGCATCGTTGCATAACCGAGAATCAGCAGCAAAATGACGATTATTACGCAGCGGAATATCCGCTGACGCCATCGTCGCGGCGTATGCCCATGTTTTTTACCGCCGAAATTCATACTCCACAGCCCTGCGCTTGGTCTTAAACGTTAAACCTGAAATATATAACATCACCATCACGGATAATGTAATCTTTGCCCTCGAGACGCAGTTTGCCGGCGGCCTTGGCCGATTTAACGTCACCCGCTTCCCGCAGGTCATCAAAGCTGACCGTCTCGGCCCGGATGAACCCTCGGGCTATGTCTGAGTGAATCTGCCCGGCCGCAGTCAGGGCGTCGGTGCCGGCGGGGATGGTCCACGCTCTGCACTCGTGCGGATTATACGTGAAAAAACTTATCATGTTCAGCCGCCGGTAACACGCCCTGATAAACACATCCGCCGCCGGGTTATCAATGCCTAAATCCGCAAGGAATTCGCCCCGCTCGTTCTCTGGCAGTTCGGCGATTTCTTCCTCAATTTTGGCCGAGAGGCGTAACTGTTCCACACCCTCCGGCAGGTCATACTGGGGCGGGTTTGCCAGGCCATCTTCGCAACAGTTAAACACGGCGATGAACGGCTTCTGCGTCAGGAAGGCGAAACTCCTGACCATCGCCGCCTCCGCCTCGCCGGATAACGCCTCGGCCAGCGGTTTCTCTTCCTGGAGTGTTTGCGCCAGGCGATTCATAAGTTCCAGTTCGCGTTTTTGCTCATCATGCCCGGAAGTGGGCTTTTTCAGCGACACCTCAAGTCGCTCGATTCGGTTTGTAACCTGCTCCAGGTCGGCGAAGGTCAGTTCGGCCAGCAGTTCGTCCAGATCGCCGGCGGGGTCCACCCTGCCCCGGTACGGGGGTATGGATGTATCGTCGAATTCTCTGACTACCAACGCCAGCATATCGCTTTGCCTCATGGCCGGCCAGTGCGTCCGAGCCCGACTTCGACCGGCCTCGTCTGAAAGGTCGAACCCGGGTAAGTCCAACAGCTCCAGTTCGGCGTGGATGGTCTTTTCCGGCCGTATCAATCCTGCCAGCCAGTCCAGTCGCTCATCCGGGACCTTCACCGACACCGCGTGCGGCTGATCCGGACGGGACAGGTCGACCTCCCGACCGCTGGCTACGGCAACGGCTGCGAACAATGTGCTTTTTCCCGACAACGTCGGGCCTGTAAATGCAACCTGCATATTGATTTCCCTGTTATGTAATAACTTATAGTAACCATCTTCCCACGCACAAGCAGACAAGTCCAGTTCTCGCTGATTATCCTTCTGCGCGGAAATTCACCTTCACGATTTTTGAACTGCGTGGTATTATGATTCGATTAAGTTCTTTAAGTTTAAGCAGCAGACATTTTAATTATAACTTTATCAGGAGAACATCATGCAGATTGAAATCTATCCGTCGTATGAACAGATGAGTGCGGCCGCAGCAAAAGTCGTCGCCGACATAATCAAATCGAAACCCAACATGGTGCTTGGCCTGGCCACCGGTTCCACTCCGGTGGGCCTGTACAAGGAACTTATTCGCATGCACAAGGAAGAAGGGCTCGATTTCTCCAAAGTAACTACATTCAACCTTGATGAATATATAGGTCTCGACGTCGACCACGAGCAGAGTTACCGGTCCTTCATGAACAACAACTTGTTTAACCACATTAACATTGACCCCGCCAATACGCATGTTCCATCCGGCACAGCCGAGGATTACGATGAATACTGCATAGAGTACGAAGATCACATTAAACAGGCCGGCGGAATCGACATCCAGGTGCTCGGAATCGGTTCAGACGGCCATATCGGCTTCAATGAACCGGGCACCTCGCTGGCCAGCAGAACACACGTAACGACATTGACCCGGCAGACTATTAAAGACAACGCACGTTTCTTCGAAAACGAGAATGATGTGCCACGTTACGCCATAACCATGGGTGTAGGGACCATTAATGACGCCCGCAAAACAATTATTCTGGCCAGCGGCAGGAACAAGGCCGAAGCCGTCGCCGCATCGGTCGAAGGACCCGTAACATCTATGTGGACTGCCAGCGCCTTGCAAATGCACCCGGACACGACCTTCTTCATGGATGAGGAGGCCTCGGCCAACCTGAAAATGAAAGACTTTTACCTCTGGACACAGAACAATAAGTTTGGCGTTAGTTGATTAGCCGTAAGGTCGACTTTCCTGTACAGAAGCGTTTCAATCAACAATTATAGCAGGATTTGAAAATGGACGAACTGCACATACTTCCGTCTGCATCGGCAGGTTATGAGTTTATACCACCGCAGTATCTGCCTGAAGGCAAAGATGAATTCTACCTCCGCAACGAACAGTCCCCCCGCCGGCCGCAGCAGTGGCGGAACCTCCAGGCCGAAGAGATAGAGGCCCTGGTCAAGAACGGCAACACGGCCGAGGACTGGGACCAGATTCTGGTGACCGAGCAATTCACCCCCCACTGGATAAAAAACTGCGAGTTTTACGGCTTGGTCCGCATCGGCCGACTGGAGGACAAATTTCTCCAGCATCACGAACTCGACGTGCCGGTCGGCATCACCAACAGCCGCATAATCTCCTGCGACATCGGCGACGACGTGGCCATCCACAACGTCCGTTACCTGGCCCATTACATCATCGGCAATAATGTAGTGCTGATGAACATTGACGAGATGCACACCACCAACCACGCCAAATTCGGCAACGGAATCGTCAAGGAAGGCGAGGACGAGGACATCCGCGTGTGGATGGAAGTCATAAACGAGGCCGGCGGGCGAGGCATAATGCCTTTCGACGGTATGACCACCGGCGACGCCTACCTTTGGGCCAAGTACCGCGGAGACGCGGACCTGATGAACCGCCTGGGCCACATTACCCAGAAGCAGTTCGACCCTCGCCGCGGCTTCTACGGCGAGGTGGGCGACAGGTGCGTCATAAAGAACTGCCGCATCATCAAGGATGTCAGGGTCGGGCCGTGCGCCTATATCAAAGGCGCCAATAAGCTTAAGAACCTTACTATCAACTCCAGCGTCGACGAATCGTCGCAAATCGGCGAGGGCGTGGAACTTGTCAACGGTATCATCGGCCACGGCTGCCACGTGTTCTACGGATGCAAGGCGGTCCGCTTCGTTATGGGCGAGAAGAGCAACCTAAAATACGGCGCCCGCCTTATACACTCGTACCTCGGCGACAACTCGACCATCTCCTGCTGCGAAGTGCTGAACGACCTGATATTCCCTGCCCATGAGCAACACCACAATAACTCATTTCTTATTGCGGCACTGGTAAAAGGCCAGAGCAACATCGCAGCGTGTGCTACAATCGGCTCGAACCACAACAGCCGTGCACCAGACGGCGAGATAGAAGCCGGCCGCGGCTTCTGGCCCGGCCTGTGCGTATCGGTCAAGCACTTCTGCAAGTTCGCCTCGTTCGCACTGCTGGCCAAGGGCGACTACCCGGCCGAGATGAACGTTCCGCTTCCATTTTGTCTGATCAGCAATGACGCGGCCAACGACCAACTTCAACTTATGCCTGCCTACTGGTGGATACACAATATGTACGCCCTGGCCCGTAATTCGTGGAAGTTCAATACACGCGACAAGCGGAAACTGAAAGTCCAGAATATCGAATTCGATGCACTGGCACCTGACACAGTCGAGGAAATATTCACGGCCATGGGAATGTTGCGGCGGTGGACGGCAAAGGCATCCCTGCGGGCCGAAGGCAAGAATCCCGACGATGCGGGCGAGGCGAAACTGAACGAACTTGGCCGCGAACTGTTGGAAGGCCCGGCCAAAAGGGTCGATACGCTGCAGGTACTCGGCGAGAACATCGAGCATTCCACCCGCAAAGTTATCATCCTCAAGCCACATAAGGCCTATCGCGCCTACCGCCGCATGCTCCATTACTATGCCATGAAGAACCTGCTGGCGTACATGGAAGAAAATTCTGAGGCGGACCTGACAGCCATGTGCAATGAACTGGACGCCGGCGATCGGATTACGGACTGGGTGAACCTGGGAGGGCAGCTAATTCCGGCCGCCGATGTGGAGCAAATGAAGGCCGACATCAGGGCCGGCGAACTGGACTCCTGGGATGACATTCACGCCCGTTGCGATGAATTATACGAAAAATACACGCTGGCCAAGCGTCAACACGCCATGGCAACGCTGCTGGCCTTGCTCGGTGCCGATAAACTCACCGCCGATTCATGGAATGCGGCACTGGACGAGGTGGTGGATATTCAGCGTTACGTGTGCGACCAGACATACCAGACACGCCGGAAGGATTTCGAGAATTCTTTCCGCCAAACAACCTTCGAAAACGAGGATGAGATGCAGGCCGTCATGGGAACCATCGAGGACAATTCATTCGTTAAACAGATCCGTGGCGAGACCGAGCAATTCGAAAAACTCGTGGCCGAGGTCAAAAAACGCAGATAGTTAATTTTTGTACAACAGGCGTATTACATAAGCAGGGCCGCACACCTGATAACCGCTACGCAATTTCCAGCCGGAGAATTATGTAATTCCTTCGGCATACCGGCTATTCCGTCTCGACAGTGAATTTGTGAATGGTCTTGTGCCTGTATGTCTCGCCCGGCCGCAGGACAGTCGAGGGAAATTTTTCCTGGTTTGGCGAATCCGGGTAATGCTGCGTCTCGAGGCAAAAGCCGTAGTGCTTCTTGTAAGCGATGTCGTTTTTCCCGGTGACGGAGCCGTCGAGGAAATTGCCCGAGTAGAACTGAATGCCCGGCTGGTCGGTGTGAATTTCCATGACGCGGCCGGTATCAGGGTCTTTTACGCGGGCGGCCAGTATCATCTGGCCGCTTTGATTGTTCAGGCAGAAGTTATGGTCGTAGCCGCCTTCGACCTTATCGATGCGGGCGCCTATGGCAGTGGGCTCGGCAAAGTCGAACGGCGTGCCCTCGACGGGTTTGATTTCACCGGTGGGAATCAGCGTCTCATCCACGGGCGTGTAATGGTCGGCGTTTAACATCAGGACGTGGTCGAGGACATCGCCCGCCGCGGGCGTGCCGAGGTTCCAGTATGTGTGGTTTGTCAGGTTCACGACGGTGGGCTTGTCGGTGCTGGCCGTGAATACATCCGTGAACTCGTTGTCGTTGTTCAGCGTGTACGTGGCGGTGACCTTCAGGTTGCCCGGATAGCCCTCTTCGCCGTCTTCGGACAGGTAGGTAAACTTCACGCCCACGGAGTCCTCGGTTTTAACCTCTTCGGCGTCCCACAGGACCTTGTCGAAGCCCTTCTCGCCGCCGTGGAGGTGGTTCGGGCCGTTGTTAGTGGCCAGTTCGTAAGTCTCGCCTTCGAGTGTGAACTTGCCTTTGGCGATACGGTTAGCGTATCTGCCGACAGTGGCGCCGAAGTAGTCCTTGCTGCCGAGCCAGTCGTCGAGCGTCTCGTAGCCCAGCGTCACGTCGGCTATCTCACCCTTCTTGTCGGGCGTTTCCACGGCGACTGTGATGGCCCCGTAGTTGGTGAGTTTGACCTTCATGCCGTTTGCGTTGGTCAGTGTGAATAGAGTTACTTCTCTGCCGTCGGGCATTTCGCCGTATTTTTCGGATTCGATTTTTAGTTCCATTTTTCCCTTATCCTTTCCTTGTTTCTGCTCGGACGGTTCCTTGCACGAGATGTTCACGCCACCAAGCACGACCGCGGCCAGTATCAGCGTTAAAGAAGTGTTTTTCATCATATTGCCCTTTCAGGTTAAAACAGGTTTTCGTGATTTAAAATATTTCATTCGCAACTGCAGTAATTCTACCAACGGCCCGGCGCGATGCAAGTGTTTGTTGATAGTTCGTAGTTCGTTGATTAGTAACGATCCAACCTTTTGTTTTAGGTCACGGCCGAAGACAGACAACGAATCCACAAGTCAACGAATTAACGAATCAACGGGGTGTCGGCTTGTTTTATTTGTCTAAACACGTCCGGATGACTTATTATTAGATTGTAATGTTCACCGGAATTGTGCGACAAATCGGCACGGTTACGGGCGTCAGGCAAGGCGCCTCCTCTTCGCGGCTTGCCATAGACCTCGGTTCTCTGGCGGAGGGGCTCTGCGAAGGCGACAGCGTGGCCGTGGATGGCGCCTGCCTGACCGCAGTGAAAATTGAAGGAACCGTGGCTGAGTTTGATGTGGTTGGTCAGACGCTGGCGAACTCCACGCTGGGCGGCCTTGCTAAGGGCGACAAGGTCAATCTCGAGCGCTCGCTGCGGGCGGGCCTGGACAGGATCGAGGGCCACATGGTCGCCGGGCACGTTGACGGGTCGGCCGAGGTGACAGACCTCCGCCGCGGCGACAATTACGTCATAAAATTCCGCACGGACAAAGCCATTACCGACCAAATGGTCCCCAGGGGCTCGGTAGCGGTTAACGGTGTGTCGCTTACGCTGGCCGAGGTGGGCGACGGCCGCTTCGCCACGGCCCTTATCCCCACCACGCTGGATGATTCGACACTGGGCCAACTACGGCCGGGTGATAAGGTCAATGTAGAAACGGATATAATAGGCAAATACATCCGCAAATACCTGGATGATATTACCGGCGAAAACGCAGGCGTTACGATGCAGAAACTGAAGGAAACCGGATTTGTATAGTTGATCGGTTGATCAGTTTTACCGATTAACCGATGCACTGATTTACCAATCAACCAACAAGGTGTTTTTGTGAATGGAGATTTTCAAAACGGCAGGCCTACCATTGGCATAACCATGGGCGACCCGTGTGGTATCGGCGCCGAGATAATCATCAAAGCCCTCAGTGACCCGGAAATTCGCCGACGGGCCCGCTATGTCATATTCGGCCTGAATGAGCAGTTGACCTACACGGCCGACACTATGGAACTCTCACTGCCGTTTTACCGTCGGCATCACGAGGATATTCATCGTTACCCGCATGACCTGGTAATTCTTGACTACGACGAGATAAATATGCCCATGCACATGCCCCGCGGGCCGAGCAAAATCGGCGGCGTCTGTTCGATGCAATTCTGCCAGGACGCTATCGACGCCGCCAACGATGGCCTTATCGACGCCCTGGTAACAGCCCCGATATCCAAGACTTCGTGGAAGATTGCCAAGTACAAAAAATATCCCGGCCACACGGAACTGCTGGCCGACAAGTGCAAGGTCAAGAATGTGGCTATGATGTTCGTCGCCCCGCAGATGCGCGTGGTTTTGGCCACTATCCACGAACCGCTTTTGTCACTGCGTGACAAATTTACAATCGGCTGCGTGTTTAATCCCATCGAACTGGCTCACAAGGCCCTGCGGCAGTGGTTCAACATCGATAATCCGCGGATTGCGGTGGCCGGGCTGAATCCACACGCCGGTGAGGATGGGCATTTCGGCGACGAGGAGGGCCGTATAATCTCCCCGGCGATAGTAATGGCTAACGAAGCGGGCATGAACGCCACGGGTCCCATCTCCGGCGATACGGTCTTCCTGGCAGCCATGCAGGGCAAATATGACTGCGTGGTGGCAATGTATCACGACCAGGGACTCATACCGATAAAACTGCTGGCGTGGAAGGAAGCGGTGAACCTCACGCTCGGCCTGCCGATTATACGGACCTCGCCGGACCACGGCACGGCATTCGACATCGCCGGCCGCGGGCGGGCGGACCCGTCGAGCATGAAGGCGGCCATTAACCTCGCCGTCGATTTGGTCCACAAGCGTGTCGCGGCCGGGAAGGACTAAGAAGCGAATCGTCGGCTCACATATCCACGATAACGTTAACCGGTCCGTCGGCTACGCTGCTGATTTTCATAGATGCCCCGAACCGTCCGCACGCCACGTCGCAGCCCTCGTCCTTCAGGGCATCCGTGAATGCATCATGGAGTGCTTCGGCCGGTTTGCCGGATGCGGCGGCCAAGAATGCCGGCCTGCGGCCCTTGCGCGTGTCGGCCAGCAGCGTGAAATTTGAAACCGCAAGTATACTTCCACCGATGTCGCGGACAGACAGGTTCAGTTTGCCGTTTTCGTCGTCGAATATTCGCAGGTTGGCCACCTTCTCGGCCAGTTTACGGGCCTTTTCGGCATCGTCGCCCTCGGCCACGCCTACATAGACCAGGAGCCCTTTTTCTATGCTACCGGTCACCCGTCCGTCGGCCTCGACCTCGGCCGAGGCGACCCTCTGTAATACCGCACGCATATCAGCCGCCCTGCTCTGCTATTTATTCTGCCGTTCAGCCGGCCTTTACCGCCTCAACAATCATGTCGCCCACCTCGGTAGTCGAGAAGCCCATCTTCCGGGCCGATTGCGACTCCATCTTAGGCGTCACCGTCATTATCGCTCTCTCCACAAAGTTCCCGGCGGTCACCAGTTCGTCCCTGCCGGTGTTTGTGCCCGTCTCCTGCAGCAGCATTGCCAGCGACGCCACGGCCGCTATGGGATTTATTACATTCTTGCCGGTATATTTGGGCGCCGAGCCACCGATGGGCTCAAACATGCTGGTTCCTTCGGGGTTTATGTTGCCGCCGGCGGCTACACCCATGCCGCCCTGTATCATTGCGCCAAGGTCGGTGATTATGTCGCCGAACATGTTGCAGACCACGATGGTATCGTAGTATTCGGGATTCTTGACAAACCACATGCAGCAGGCATCCACGTGGTTATAGTCTTTTTCGATGTCGGGATATTCTTCCCCTATCTCGCAAAAGGCCCTATACCACAGGTCGTGCGCGTATGTCAGCACGTTCGTCTTGCCGACCAGCGTGAGACGTTTTTTATCGTTGCGACGGCGGCACAGTTCGAAAGAGTACCGTATGGCCCGCTCGACGCCGTGGCGGGTGTTGCACATTATCTGCGTGGCCACCTCGTGCGGAGTGCCCTTGTACTGCTGGCCGCCCATGCCGGTGTAGAGACCCTCGGTGTTTTCGCGAACCACTACAAAGTCGATGTCCTCCGGGCCTTTGCCCGCCAGCGGCGTTTCCACTCCGGGATAGAGTTTCACCGGACGAAGGTTGACGTATTGGTCCAGTGCAAACCGCAACCGCAGTAGCAGTCCCTTCTCAAGGATGCCTGGTGCGATGTCCGGGTGCCCTACCGCGCCGAGATAGATTGCGTCGAATTTCTTCAGTTGCTCAATCTCCTCGTCGGATATTACGGGGATGCTCGGTTCGTTCGGGTCCCCCCCGGCCGCGAGATACCTGTCGCCGCTTACGTCAAATTCCTGCGTCTTGTACTCGAAGCCGACCTTTTTCGACGCCGCCGCAAGAACCTTGAGGCCCTCGGCGACCACTTCCGGCCCTGTTCCGTCTCCGCCTATGACTGCTATGTTCATATCCTTTTCCTGTTTTCGGTTAATAAGTTAATCAGTAAAAACGGCCTGGCGGGTTGATCGATTCATAGATTTAACGATGCATCGGTCAACCAGCTTATTGACGAGTGAACTAATAAACTAATAAACTGGTAATTAATCAATGGTTATCTGATGATTTTTAGATGGCCTGTCACGGAGAGGTGCCGGAGCGGCTTATCGGGCCGGTCTCGAAAACCGGTGTGCTTTTTTAAGCACCGTGGGTTCGAATCCCACCCTCTCCGTTATATCCGAACTTACCATGGATATTTTCTTTAAATCGGCCAAACTCTCCCCAAGGCAAATACCCCCATCGCATAATCAGGTTGTAAAATATCTGACAAATCGTATAATTATAATTTCTCCATTACAGGAGGTGGAAAGGCAACATGAAACATGTCGACAATTAACATATTGTGTATCGGCGACGTAGTCGGCCGGCCGGGCAGAAATATACTGGCCTCAAAACTGCCTGAGTTAATCAAAAACCTGAATCTGAACCTCGTGGTATGCAACGCGGAAAACGCCGCCGGCGGCAGCGGCCTTACGCCGCAGATATTCTCCAAGCTCATGAATTACGGCGTGGACGTGGTTACGCTCGGCGATCACGCTTATCGCAAGAAGGACGTTATCGAAACACTCAAACAGTCGGACCGAGTAGTCCGCCCGGCCAATTTATCGGCCGCCGCCACAGGCAGAAGATGGACCGTCGTGCCGACAAAGTCCGGCTCGCACCAGGCGGCCGTGGCGTGCATGCTTGGACAAATGTACATAAATACTGCCTCGGACTCGCCCTGGTCGGCCGCCGATACAATCCTCGAACAGATTCCGAGTGATGTGAACATCCGCATATTCGACTTCCACGCCGAGGCATCGAGCGAAAAAATAGCCATGGGCTGGCACCTGAACGGACGGGCCAGTATTGTCTTCGGCACTCACACACATATACCAACCGCGGATGCTCGCGTACTGGACAAGGGAACTGCGTTTATATCCGATCTGGGCATGACCGGCCCGTACGACAGCGTTCTCGGGCGGCAGAAGGAGCGTGTGCTGAAATACCTCACCACCTCAATGCCCACGCGATTCAACGTCGCTGACGGCGACGTGAGAATGAGCGGCCTGCTGGTGGCGGTTGACCCGTACACGGGAAAGGCCCACAACGCGGAAAGAATTGAAATTACGGATGAGTGAAATTTTTGATATTTCTGATAAGCCAATCCTTTTGCGCATATAATAAAATACAATGTATAAGCACATTTGAAAGGAACCTTCGAAAATTATTATCATTAAAAGTAATGTGTTTACTGTAATCCATTGCTATCTTGTATCGGAAGCCCAGCATGAATTTTACGCAAGGCCGACAGGCCTTAAATTGAAGGAGAGAAATTATGTCCCACTCGAAAATCAATGACATTACACGCCGCAATTTTATCGCGGGCGCCGCTGCGACAGCAGCCACGCCTATGGCCCTGCATGCGGTAGAAGATAAAAAGCCGGATTCTCACGACGGCCCGGATGTTTTGCAACCGCGGACTATGGGTCGGGTGAAATTCAAGGTACCGGCCGGCGGTTTCGGAACACTGGCTACTGCTTCTCCGCAGATTATGGCCATGGCTATAGACAAGGGCTTTTATTTTGTCCATTCCTCCCCCTCATATAACGGCGGCAGAAGTTACAAGGCGCTGAGGGAAGTGCTCAAGGACAAGAAGCGTCGCGATAAGGTTGTTATCGCTCTGAAGATCAACCCGGACCGAATCGACAAAGACCTCAAGTATTTCGGACTGGACCACGTGGACATGATCGTCCCGCCAAAACATTCGGTCGGTCATCTGTCCAGCGAGCAATATATAAACTCGGCCGTAAAGGCCAGAAAAGCCGGTAAAGTCCGCGGTATCGGATGGGCCTGTCATAGCGACACGCCAGGAACACTGGAATTCGCCGCCAAATGCGGCGAGTTCGATGCAGCTCTAATCGCCTATAAGAACACCAGCAAAAAATTCATGGACGCAATGAAAAAGGCGAAGGAGAAAGGCCTCGGGGTGTTCGCAATGAAGTTCGGCACACGCCCGAACAATACCGGGAAACTACAGCAAAGAATGAAATGGCTGCTGGACAAGGGTATGGCCGACAGCGTGCTGCTGAGTTTCTCCGCCACAAGGGAAATTGATGACACGCTTGGCATTAAACTCGGCAAACTGGCCGTATCTGAAAAATTTTCACTGCGTGCCGGGCGCGTCGCAGAAGCCAACACATCCTGCTCCTGGTGCGGTGAGTGTGTCGACTGCGACGGCAGATGCCCCAATGGCGTCGCCATACCGCAGATAATGCGATACGACTACTACCTGACAGAGCGGAACTGGCGCAGTCGCGCCGTCGACAAATATGCATCCCTTGGGTCGGATGCAGTCGCCTCGGCCTGCGAGGATTGCGGCGAGTGCGAAAAGGCATGCCCGTTTAATCTGCCGGTCCGCTCCATGCTGAAATCGGCACACAGGCGCCTCGTATAAATACAAGATATGATTGCAGAACGATTATGTTTAGACAAACTGTAATGATCCTGGCGGGCATGGCGCTTTTATCGGCCGGCTGTGCCCGCCAATCCGAAAATGCAGGAACTTCCGCCGGTCCGCAAAAAGCCGAAGACTTCCTGCCGGCCGAGATAGACGGCAAATTCACACGCGCTGAACTGATAGACGCACCAACGCGTCAAAAGGTGGAGGATTTAATCAACGGTGAATCCGGCCTGTATTACGCATATGACCTGGTAAAACTCACGCGCGGCGTTTACAGCGCGCCAAAAGACGATAAAAAGATAATCATCGACATTTACACAATGCCAACGGTCAACGACGCTTTCGGGGCATATACGAACTGGCGTCAGGGCGTGGATAAAGCCGGAGATGTGTTCGAACTTACCGGCGAAATCCAGGCCGCCAGAAACGAAGGTGTCAATTTCCGCACAGGCAGGTATTTTATTCGGGTATTCTCAAAATCAGGCGCCGCAGGTGTGGAGGAAACAGCCGAAGCCATTGCCAAAATGCAGTTTGACGACGGGAAATTTAAGCAGCCGGAACCCGACCTGCCGCACATGCAGCAACTGCCCCAGGCCGGCCGCACAGAAAATTCTATCATTTACGTTAAACAAAACTTCAGGGGCTTCAAGCAACTGCAACGTGCTGTGGCCGCAGAATATAAAATTGAAAAGGGGGACGAATTCGAATGTTTCATATGCGCATATAAAACACCCGAAAAGGCCGCAGATGCCATGAAAGCGTTCGGCAAATCAGTCGAAGCGCTTGGGATTAAACCCAATATCTCCGGCGATACACTCACCTACGCCGACGAATTCAGCGGTAAGATGACCATGATTCGCGCCGGCCGGTTCATCGCCGCCGCCACCGGCGGACAAGGGCAGCTCGCCTCCGACATGGCCGAGAAACTCAGCCGGTGACGGGAACCGTTCTTGCCCCGGCCGCTGTTTGCTGTTACATTCCCGATTCCTCGCGATGTTTATAATTCGATCAAAGGCATAACATGGATAAATTTGGTGTAATATTCGACATGGACGGTGTCCTGGTGGACAGTTACCGGGCGCATTTTCAGTCTTGGCGTGAAACCGCTCAAAACCGCGGCCTTGATATGACCGAGGAAAATTTTGCCGCGACCTTCGGGCGAACCAGCCGCGATATTATTGAGTATCTCTGGCCGGATTATGCAAAAGAGGCAAATATTCCCCAGTGGGATGCCGAAAAAGAAGCCGCATACCGACGTATAATCCACGATGATTTTCCCGAAATGCAGGGCGCCGGCGATTTGCTGCGAGATTTACACGAATCCGGTTTTGAACTGGCAATCGGTTCTTCCGGCCCGCCGGAAAACGTAAACGTTGTTCTCGAATGCCTGCCTGCTGGAAATCTTATCTCCGCTTCCGTCAATGGTTCGCAGGTATCCCACGGTAAGCCCCATCCGGAGGTGTTTCTCAAAGCGGCCGACAAACTCAATCTTCCACCGGACTGCTGTGCCGTGGTCGAAGACGCCCCCGCCGGGCTGGAAGCCGCCCACCGCGCCGAAATGGCCGCAATCGCCATAACCGGTACGGCCTCGCGTGATAAGCTTGAGGCCAGAGCGGACATGGTGGTCAACAGTCTCAAAGAATTATCGTCGGATGTTATCGCCCGGGTTATACGAGGCCGGCAAACTTAGACGCTGTCAAACGGGTTGTAGTCCAGTTTCGTAGCCCCGCAATACATGCACTTGCTCCGCTTGGGCGGCATTGTCCTGCCGCACTTGGGACACTTGGCGATTTTGCCTGTAACCTTACCGTCCGCCCTGCCGTCCTGCAGATCGATTTGTTCCATACGCTTCAACAGGTCGTCATCGGTCAGTGTCGTGTTTTCGGTCAGCAGCGACCACATTGCCCGGCACGCCAGCGCAAGGTGCTCCATGGCGTTCTCCAGTTCCTCTGTGCTGTGTTTTGCCCTGGTCGCTTCATGCCTTGCCGATATTGATTCGCGCTCCGCCCGCAATGCAGCGTTGGGGCCCACTCTGCTTGCCCATAAAAATCCGTTCATAGATGTTCTCCGCATTTGTAATTAACCCAGCCACGTTCCGGTGAACACTTCCGTGGCCGGGCCCGTCATGAAGACGTGGTCCGTTTCTTCATCCCATTCGAGTTCCAGGTCGCCACCCGGCAGGTGCGCCAGGATTTTTCTTTGTGTTTTTCCCGCCAGCACCCCAGCTACGCAAACTGCCGACGCACCCGTCCCGCACGCCAGCGTTATTCCGCTGCCCCGCTCCCACGTGCGCATTTTCACCTCCGCCGCAGTTATCACCTCCACGAAGTGCGCATTCGTTCGCTGCGGAAACAGCGGGTGTTTTTCTATCTCCGGCCCTACCTGTTCCAGGGGGATTTTGGTCACGTCTTCTACGAATATGACCACATGCGGATTGCCCATCGATACGCACGTCATCTCGTAGGCGTGTTTTGACGTGCGTAGCGGCATATTCACCACCTTCTGCTGCGGGATATTTACCGGGATTTCCTCCGGGGCGGTTACGGGTCTGCCCATGTCGACCTTGGCCGCCTCCACTTTACCCTCATGTGTTACGGACAGTTCGATTGATCGAATACCCGCGGCTGTTTCCACCCCCATCGGATTCGATTTGGCCAGGCCGTGCTCCCATGCGTACTTCGCCACACACCGGACGCCGTTGCCGCACATCTGCGCCTCGGAGCCGTCGGTGTTGAACATTCTCATACGCACATCCCCCGCATCCGACGGCATTATCAGAATTAGCCCATCCGAGCCGACACCGAAATTCCTGTCGCTGATTACTTTTGCAAGTTCGGCCGGTTCGTTCACCTGCTGGTCGAAGCAGTCGACGAATATGTAATCATTTCCGATGCCGTGCATTTTTGAGAAGTTCATAATCGTTCCTTGCTGCAAATCGGTTTAGATTATACCAATCCCTGCCCCTCTTTTAAGCAATATATGAAATTCGAACGCAGCCGCTTTATATGTTCAGCCGGCCTGTAACTCCTTTTTCCTGCTTTCGAGCTGATCCTTCAGCCGCATCAGCACTGCAGAATGCATCTGGCTTACCCTGCTCTCGGACAAATCGAGAGTTTCACCGATTTCCTTCATTGTCATTTCTTCGAAATAATAAAGCATTATAATAAGCCGCTCCGCTCTGCTCAGGCCGCGGCTTACAAGTTCTTTCAAATCCCGTTTTTGCGCTGCCGTGTAAGGATTATCGCTCCTGCGGTCCTCCAGAATGTCTATCTCACGCAAATCCTTGTTGGAGTCCGCATCCGTCCACTTTTTATCCAGCGAAATCAACCCCACTGCCTGGGCGTCTTTTCGCAATTTCCTGAACTGCCCCATAGACAGATTCATCTCTGCGGCAAGTTCTTTTTCGGTCGGGTTTCTCCCTAATCGCGTCTCCAGAGACTGCAACGCATCATTCAACTTGTGTGCCCTGCTACGCACCAGACGTGGCACCCAGTCAAGAGACCGCAAATGATCCAGCATCGCACCCCGTATCCTCGAGGTGCAATAGGTCTCGAATTTTACACCCCTTTCCGGATCAAAGGCATTAAGCGTATCTATCAGGCCAAATACACCGGCCGAGGCCAAATCATCCACATCCACCTCGTCCGGCAGTTTTGCATGCAATCTCTCTGCGGTAGCCCTGACCAGTGGCAGATAATTCTCAAGCAGACCGTTACGGGCATCATCGTCGCCGCTTTTTCTGAATTCCTTCCACCACTGATCTATCTGTTTTTTTGTCGGCTTATCTTGCAGAGCTTTCATATCCGTGCTCCTTTATACAAAAGTGTCTAAAATGGTCAAAAAATACGCCGCATAGTTTCTATATATCTTTCTTATACAGGCACTTACGCTTATGCCTACCGATTTTTCAAAATCTAAACTGTCTTTGATCATCTAAATTAATCCAAATTATGTATTTATTATATACTTCCTATATTATCTCGTCAACATTATTTTACTATTTTATTTTAAAAATTTTATGCAAACCAGTTAGCAACGCGCTTGAAAAATCCTAACCTTCTGTTAATATTCAGTTTACCGGAACATAGACGCGTTGCCAGAGCTGCCAGACATTTGCTTGCTGGCGACCTGGGATACGCTAATACCAGGGGTTCTCTGCGATTTACGGCATGCTGAACCTTGGCATCATCAAGAATATGGCCGGCATCGAACACGCATGCATTCAAGAACTGCTTTGCCACATCCCGTATACGCTGAGACGTCTCACGTGCTTCCCGCCTGCTTGGTGATTCGTTTACTAACACACTTAGGTGCCCCTGATAACCCTGGGAAGCAAGCACTTTAATTACAGCGTATGCGTCGGTTATGGACGTTGGCTCGGTCGTAGTTACTACCATGACATTGTCGGCGCCGGCTGCGAACGCCATAACGTTTTTCCCGATACCCGCCCCGCAGTCCACTATTACAAAATCGTAGTCTGTTTCGAGTTCCGTAAGTTTTTCCAGGAGTCTGTTCCGGTCAAATTCGGTCAGGTCAGCCAACTGCGATAGTCCGCTCGCCCCCGGCACGAGCTGCACGCCCTCGGCCAGTTCGACCAGAATGTCCTCGAGTTCCATATTGCCCGAAAGAACGTCGCCGAGGTTCGCACACACATCCACGCCCGCCAGAATATCTATGTTCGCCAGCGCCAGGTCGGCATCCACTACGGCCACCTGGTTGCCGGCGGCCGAGAGCAACATTGCAAGATTCAGCGCGATGTTCGATTTGCCCACACCGCCCTTTCCGGACACTACGGCTATTGTCCGCGTGTTTTGGCACCGGTTCATTAATCTGCGCAGATTCTGTGCCTGATCATCCGAGTTCATACGATTGTTCCTCGACTACGCATCTTGCCAGGCGGTAAGCGTCGGCGGGAAGTATGTCTTCGGGCACTTCCTGCCCGGTTGTGATGTAGCTGACCGGAACGCTGCCCTTGCTTACGACGTCCAACACGATCCCGAATTTCACCGCCTCATCCAGCTTCGAAAGAATGATACGGTTCACTCCCAGCGGATCGAATTTCTCTACGGCCGAGCACGCGCATGAACTGCTGGCCGAGGCCGATATCACCAAGTGCACCTCGTCAGCCCCCGCGCCGCCGAGAATCTCGCGAAGCTCGTTCAGGTGGAGCCGGTCGTTCTGGCTGCGCCCGATTGTGTCTATAAGCACAACGTCCACGGAGTCGAATTCATCCACGGCCTGTTTAATCTGCTGCGGATTCATGGCCGTCTTCACCGGCGCATCTATTATGTGGGCGTATGTCTTAAGCTGGTCCACGGCCGCTATCCGGTAGGTGTCGGCGGCGATTAGTCCCACGCGTTTATTCTGGTTAATCGTAATTCCCGCGGCGAGCTTGGCGATTGTGGTTGTTTTCCCCACGCCGGTTGGCCCGACCAGTGCTATTTTCCGCGGCTCATCGCCATTATCATTTTCGGCCGGAGCGATTGGAATCATCTCCGCAACCAGGTCAATCAATCGCCCGCGTACGACGTCTTCCCTGTGGACATTGCCGCTGCCGATATCCTCGTGCAGGCGACCCAGCAACATCGCGGCGATATCCGGATTCACATCCCTGCCCACCAGTTCTTCGTGCAGTTGCCGCAGTTCGTAAGGAACCTTCGGGGCCGCCTCATTGCCGGCCAGCAGCGACTCGACCATGCTCTTTATTGATGTAACTTCTCGATAAATGCTGCCGGCGTGTGGCTCCTGTGGGACATACCTGCCAGAGGATACATTTTCGCCGTGGCGGTTATCTCTTCCGGCGGCCTCTACTTCCCACAGTACACGGCCGCCAATTCCAAACACGCCACCCTTGCGACGCTTGCGCGTGCTCAGTATCACCGCCTCCGGACCGAGGTCTTTTTTGACCCGGCCGACGGCCTGGGTAATCGTCGGCGCTCTGTATACCTTCTGGCTCATTTATCCGAACTCACTGTAGCCACTGGATTAACGTCCATTGAGTCAACTTCGCCGTAGGTCAGCACGGCCGCTTCCGGATGCTCGCGGGAGAGCATTTTCCTCACTGTTCCCCGCACACCGGCGCCGCAGATTACCACGGGCCTGCAGCCCTTACTTTGCAGTTCATACAGGCCGTTTTGTATGCGATGGAGTATTTCTCCGGAGCGTTCGCTGCACTCGGCTATCGCCGCCTCGTCCAGCTCTTCGTGCAGGTTAACGCACCACAGACGCCCGTCGCGCCCGCAGTAGCGCCGCCACACGGTCTGGCCGAGTTCGCTGCGAACCGTCTCCACCAACCGGTCAATATCGCCGGCCGCACCGGCCTCTGCCTGCTCGCAAATGCACTGAAGTATTGTTTCCGTCTCGTGAATCGGCACGCCTTCGCGCAGCAATCCGCACATGACCTTGTAAACCGTGGCGGTTCTGACGACGGAGACCGCCTCCTGGTGCAAATCCGGCTGGGTCTGCCCCACCGCCTCTATCATCCGCAGAACCTGCTGCCGCATGAGCAATTCATCCGCGTGACGTCGCACGAGCTTATCCAGGTGCGCGGCGATGACTTCGGCGGCCGTTTTAACTGTGTAATTCATTGCAGCCGCCCGCCCTTGCTGCCGCGTGTCTATCCACACGGATGGCGTTCCGGTCGCCGGCTCGTGATCATCACGACCATTGAGGCGGCCTGACGGTGTGCTATCGGCCACGGCGAGCAACTTGTTCGGGTACGCCCTTCCACACCCGACTGCCGCACCCCTTACCTTTATCACATACTCGTAAGGCGACAGCGTCATGTTGTCGCAGACGCGAACCTGCGGCATAACCAGGCCGAGTTGTTCGGCTATGTTGTTTCTGGTTTCGCTTATCCTTCCCACCAGCGATCCGCCACCTTCATCCTGGGCAATCGATATCAGAGCAAAGCCCAGTTCGACATTAAGTGGATCTACTTTAAGCAGCCGGTCCACATTGGAGGTTTCTTTCTGCGGGGTTTGCCGGATGGCTTCCCGGGTATCCTCCTCCTGTTGCCTGCGGGCGAACATCACCGCCGCAGTAACCAGGCATATTCCCGAAAGCATCAGCAGCGGCAGCACCGGCAGCGACGTCATCGTAAGCACCGCCAGGAATATGGCGGTAATCACCAGCGCAGCCGGCCGCGACGTCAACTGCCCCAGCATTTCTTCTCCGAGCGAAGTGCTTGCTGTGCTTCGTGATACGATAAGCGCCGCCGATACCGACACGATAAACGCTGGAATCTGCGTGACCAGCCCGTCGCCTATTGTCAGGCGGCTGAACAGCGCGATCGTCTCGGTCCAGCCCCACCCGTGCTGCATCATGCCCACGTAAAGGCCGCCAAGGATGTTGACCAGGATGATAATCACGGCCGCGACTGCATCGCCCCGAAGAAACTTCGACGCCCCGTCCATCGCGCCGTAGAAGTCCGCCTGTGTGGTGATTTCTTCGCGGCGGCGGCGCGCTTCATCCTGTGTTATAAGCGATGAGTTCAGGTCGGCGTCGATGGCCATCTGCTTGCCCGGCATTGCGTCGAGGACAAATCGGGCCCCGACTTCGCTGATTCTTGCGGCGCCGCGCGTGACGACCACGAACTGCACCACAACGATGATGGCAAAAATAATCACTCCCACGGCCAGCGAGCCGGAAGTTACGAACCGGCTGAAAGACCAGATTACGTGACCGGCGGCGAACTGCGCACCGGCCGGGCCATCACCGCTGACGCCCGCGGTGAGAATCAATCGCGTGCTGGCCACGTTCAGCACCAGCCGAAACAGCGTCGCTCCCAACAGCACCGACGGGAAGACGCTGAACTCCAGCGGCGTTGACACGTAAATTGCCGTCAGCAGAATCAGGGCCGAAAATGCGATGTTGCAGGCAAGCAACACATCCATCAGCGCCGGCGGAAGCGGCACCAGAATAACCAGTATCATCGACGCCGCCGCAAGGGGCAGTATCGCCCCGCGGTACTTTCGCAGCACCTGAATGAATCCCGACTGGTTATTCAATGCTTCGCTCATTATCCTATTGCCTGTGCTTTGTTTTTCGCCTCGATATAGCGCCTGTATCGAATTTCGCGCCGCCTGCGCTGTGTCAGCGGATGGCCGTGACTCCGCCTGACATCATCCCGATGGCTCTGCGGCGATTTTTGCAGTTCACTGCTGTGCAGCCAGTGGCTGTGCGCCAGCTCAAGCAGTCCCGGCGCAACCAGCACTCCGCCGCACCAGAATCCCATCCGGCACGTCAAGCCCCCCGCTTCACGGATGAGTTCCGCCGGGCCCAGCGCCGCCGAGTTAATCACCCGGGCCATTGACGAGTTCATGATGAGGTATCCAATTAAAGCCGCCAGGGCGATGCGTAATATTGACAGTCCGCCGTTTACCAGCGGTCGGTGTGAAAACAGCCGTTTTATGCCTTCCGCCGGAGACAGCCGGCCGACGTCGGGGCTTATGGGATCCGTGCTTACCAGAAAGCCGACCTGCACGACGTTGGCCGCCACGGCCGCTATGACCAGCCCCAACGACATAACTCCAACTACTGTGGCAATCGGCAATACGGATGACCAGAACAGTCCGCCAAGACCTTCGAGGCCCGTCGCCTCGCCGCCGAGCATGACCCTGAAAAACGTTGTCAGTTCGCCAAGCAGCCATCCGCCTGCTGTTGCCAGCACAATCATCCCGGCCAGTATCATCAGGGCCGAGCTCAGGCCGGCACTTTTGGGGACTACGCCGCGCGAGCGGGCCTCCCTGACCCGCTTCGGGTCGGGCCTGCTGCTGCGGTTTTGTGTTGTTTCGCCTTGGTCTGGCACTTATCCGCCTCCTGCCGGGCCCGTCAGGCCCGCAAGATTATCGAAAACCATATCGACCGCTGATTCCATCAGCGGCGCCATCGCCGCAACCGCGGCCGCCAGAACCAGCATCCCAAGCGCCGCCCGTATCGGCAGTCCCGTCGAAAGTATGTTGCACTGCGGCATCGTCCTCTGAACGAAGCCCATCGTCGCCGTGGCCAGAAGCATGGCTACCATCACCGGAGCGGCAACCTTCAGCCCCAGGGCGAACGCCGCGCCCATGACGGTCACGGGAATGTTCAGCACATTTGTCGCGCCTGCGTAATCCAGCGGCGGAATGACCGTGAACGTCTTCATAAGACCTGACAGCAATGCGCGGTGTCCGCCGACGGCCAGGAACAGAACTATCGCCAGGATGTAAAACAACCGCCGCATGGGCCCGGAAATCTCCTCGGCGAACGGCTCGAATACTTCGCCGATCCCAAGTCCCAACTGGTAGGCGGTGTGGACTGCTCCAAGTTCGATGCCCACGAAAACGAGCCGCACGGCATACCCCATCGCCACGCCCAGAAACGCCTCGCACACAACGCCGGCAACAAACTCGCCCGCTCCCGCCGGCGCCGATACGGGGCTTCCCAGACGACCCGCGGCGGCCAGGGCTATAACCGCACTTATCATGTAACGCAGTCGCAGCGGCACCGCGCGCGACGAGAAAACCGGCGCCACCATGACCATGCCGGCCACTCTCGCCAGCAGCAGCACCAGCGTCGCCGCCCACGTCGTTATGTAATACTCGGCATCCATAATTCACGGCCACCGCCGGGTCAGTAACCCAGCGTGAACATTTCCCTGGCAAACTCGACCAGTCGCGCGAATATCCACGGCCCGGCCAGCACAGCCGCCAAAAGCATCACCGCAATTCGCGGCACAAAACTTATCGTCTGGTCCTGAATCTGCGTCATCGCCTGCAGGATGCTCACCACAATCGCCACGGCCAGCCCCGCCAGAAGCACCGGCAGGCCCAGCATAAGCACGAGCATCAGCGCCCGTCGCGTCAGGTCTATCGCTTGTGTGGTGTCCATTGTTTTTCCTTTATCCGAAACTCTTAATCAGCGTGCCGACCACGAGCCCCCACCCGTCGGCCAGCACGAACAGCAGCAGCTTGAACGGCAGTGAAATAAGCGCCGGCGGCACCATGAGCATTCCCATCGACACAAGCACCGACGCCACCAGCAAATCCACCACGACAAACGGCAGATAAATTCGAAAGCCCATCGTGAAGGCGGTTTTCAGTTCGCTTACGACAAACGCCGGCACCAGCGAAATCGTCGGCACATCGCCCCAGGTCAGGTTCTGTCGGTTCGCGGTCGACTCGTCGAGGAACGGGTAGACCTCGTCCTGGTTGCCGGTGTTTTCCAACTGGTCAATCATGAAACTGCGGATGTGCTTTTCACCGGCCTTGAGCGCCTGGGCCTGCGTAACGCTGCCCTGGAAATACGGCTTGACCGCGTCACGATGAACGTTCTCGTACGCGGGCGCCATCACTAACGCAGTAAGCAGAAGCGCCAGGCCGAACAGAACCTGGTTCGGCGGGACCTGCTGAGTGGTCAGGGCCTGGCGAAGAAGGCCAAGCACAACGATGATTCTCGTGAAACTCGTCACCAGCACGACCACGGCCGGTGCAAGCGACAGGACTGTTATCAGTGCTATCCACTTGATTATTGATGTTACCCCGGAGCGGCTCTGTATGTCGGGAAGCACGGCGGACTGGCCGGGCTGATTTTCGGCCGCGGCCGCATTGGACGGCCACAGCACAACTGCAACAACGACAGCCAGTGCCAGCAATATACAAATGCCGCTTACCGCCCGTTCGGCCCGGCCGGCATATGCATTCGTTGCTGACGTTTTATTTTTATGACTGGCTTTCAACGTTACCTTCCTGTGGCTGCGGGTCGTCCGTGTCTTCCGGTGTTTCCTGTGATTTTGATTCGGCGAGCTTAGAAAGGCCTTCCGGCCCGGCGCCGATAAGCAGCACCCGGCCGTCAAACCTGACCACGTATAATCGGTGTTTGGCTGACAGTGCCGCCCCACCGAGCAACTGCACCTTTTGCGTCCCCGCCGGACCGCCTGCCCTGTTGGTGAATCGCTTAATCAAAAATCGCAGGACAAATATCAGCGCGGCAACGATTACCAGCGCTACCAATGTCCTGAACCAACCGTCGAATCCCGTATCACCGCCGCCGGATTTAATCTGCCGGCTTTCCGTGCCATCTATAACCGGACGCGTTTCCGCCGGCTTTGTCGCCGGCTGCGTAGAGGATGTTTCATCGGCCATGACGGCCTGTGAAAGGAGCATCGGAGTCATTATTGAGACTGTCAGAAAAAGCACAACACAACGAATCGCCCCCCGGCATTGGTGAGTCGATTTGCAATCGCGACTGTCATGTAATGTGCAGTGTCTGATACTATCCGGCATTATTCATACCTTGTCATTGGCGGCCGTTGCAGTCCGGGCAAATTCCGATTTCTCCGCGGCGTTTTGAGATTGCTGCGGCACGTAAGTTCCCTGGCTATCATTCGATACAAGAGTATGGACGACATGCTGCTGTGCATTCTCGATATCGCCCAGACGCACCGGCCCCAGCCGCCTTACTCGTTTCTTGAGCCGTCGCGCATCTGTTCGCGGCAGGGCCTCGTATATTCTGCGAGTGACGTGTTCCTCGGCCGTCCGCAACGCCAGCGCCAGTTGCTCAACGGCCATTGATCTTATCACCGCCCTTAACTGTTCGACGGGCAGGCAGACAACATCCTCAAAACAAATATCACCGTTCGTCAGGGGCAGGATATTAAGACGGCCGTGGTATCGGTCCGACACGCCTGCGATATTCCTGGGCCGATATTTCTTTATCCGCAGGGCCAGAAACGTTATCGCTCCAATAATCCCAGCTCCTGCAAGGCCCAACGCCACGTACCACCCGTAAGCAGCGGTTTCG
The DNA here is from genome assembly GCA_964472875.1 of uncultured Planctomycetaceae bacterium. Lineage (GTDB taxonomy): Bacteria > Planctomycetota > Phycisphaerae > SM23-33 > SM23-33 > CAYYMD01. The sequence goes on along the minus strand of CAYYMD010000010.1, from coordinate 27,476 downwards.
TTAACGCTCGCCGCTGGATTTTCAGACCCTCCCGCGATGACAGCAGGCGTAGACTGCCTGTAATAATTATTTACGAGTACATTATCCGGCTTGATGTTTAACGCGGCGGCCGCGAGCTTCTTTATCTTCTGCGACTCGGATGAAATGACTTCTTCCAGGTTGACTTCATCCGCCCGCTGTTGACCAAAGCGGCCCTTTGCAACTTGTTGAAAATAATCTTGGGGTACGGAAACCGTTACATTCCTGCACATATAATCATCGGCATCCGTACTTTCATCCGCAACATTTCCCACCGTGGCGGAGACCGTTACACCATCTATATATTGCAAGACAGATCGAATTTTGTCTCCGTAGTACTGCTCCGCATGCCGCCTGGCGGGAAGCCCGGCAACTGCCGGGTCGGTAATTCCTGCGGAGCCGTTTGCGTAGCTTTTGCCGTTAGTGTCGATAATGCGAACATCTTCCGGGACCAGCCCCGCTATACTGCCGGATACCAAATCACATATGGCGGCGACCTGTTCCTGGCTTAACTCACTGTTTTTACAAGGAGATACATTCACAACCGCCGACGGCGGTATTTCTTTCCGGCCGATTTTGGCCTCCCTGCCGAACTCCAGCAGCACTTCGGCAGAATCGATACTGGGGAATTTGCTCACGAGTCTGCTCAGCGCGGCCATTTTAGCCGCCTGCCATTGACGCTTGTTTTGTGCCTCAGTCTGCCATATGTGATCCGTGCCGGCATACTTGGCCAACTCCGGCAGCACGGCCGTTTCAGCAGGCGACGATGTAGCGAGTATCGACCTCGCCTGCGACTCCATATCGCCGGGGACCTTCAGTCCGCCCTTGCCGATTTGGCTCGGTATGCCGTGCTTGCTGAGCATCCTGCTCGCCTCGGCCTGGTCGTACGGCATGGAACCGTCAAATTCCAAGGTAACCATTTGACGGGCGTCGGAAGTGATTGCAATCAGGCCAAGCAGCAATATTACGGCCGCGGCGACCGACATCATAACGGCCAGTCTGCTTTTTCCGTAAATTCTCAGCGCTTGGAATATTTTGGCAAAAATTGCTCGTGCCGATTCTTTCATATCTGTCTTTCCGGCAAAACAAACGGCCAATCGCTCATTGGCCGAGCAGGTTAATCCTTATTTGGTTCCGATTGCGAAAAGTACCGGCGTATCTCGCGCATAGTTTTGTTACTGGATTTCAGTTCCGCGATTTTGTCCAGACGCGCGAAAACGGTTTCGTCATACAGGCGATGTCCGCCTCGCGTCCACTTACACTCACTGAGCAGTCCCATTGTCGTATAGTTATGGATGGTCTGCCTGCTAAGCCCCGAGTATTCGACTACCTCGCCGATTCTGTAAAATTTTGGCGGGATCCTACCGGTTGTGCGTTGCGATTTCGCACCCTTGTCACCGAACTTCGAATTGCCGCTATCCGGATTTTCATTGCTGATTGACATGGCGAACCTGTCCAAAAAGTGTTTCCGGGCGATAAATTTTTTCTTAACGGCCGAACGCTGATTTGCAAAAACTGTCTCACTCATGAATTTACTCACTGCCAGGATTAAATGCTTTTTACGTTTTGTAAAAAGTATATAGCACTTTTGCCGAAAGCGTGTCAAAAGAATTTTCCAGAATTTTCAAAATATTTTTTACAAATGGCTTTGCGACACTGACCTAAAAGATTTGACTTACGCCAAACACACAATATGTCGGCCATCAAACTAACCTATGCCCCTATTTATAGGACTCATCCTTTTTAAATATTTTACCCTCTTTTACACGAAAATTTTTCGATTATTTTTTTCTCGCCTCACATTATTTTTGACGCCCCGCTCCATGGCTGCTATTTTTCCTCTCCCCATCACGACCTGCCGTAATAGTATTAAATATGTTCACTCCGCGAAGCTGATGTTATCCTAATAACATGGAAACTTTTTACCCGAAAGAAACCAAGCATGACTTTGAACGATATTTATTCCACTGACTCAGTATTTATAACCGACGGCGCCTGGGGCACCCAATTCCAGGCCCTGGGACTGCCGGCCGGTCGGCCACCGGAACTTTGGAACACCGAGAACCGCCCCGCCGTTAGCGAAGTCGCCGCATCCTACATCGCCGCCGGAAGTCAGATAATCCTGTCCAACACATTCGGGGCCAACAGAATATCCCTGCAGCGCCACGGCGAGGCCGACCGAGCTGCGGAACTTGCCAGGAGCGGGGCGAAAATCAGCCGCGAGGCCGTCGGCGTCAAAGCGAAGGTGTTCGGCTCCATCGGGCCTTCCGGCAAAATCGTAATGATGGGCGAGTTGTCAGAACAGGAATTCACGGATGCTTTCGCCGAAACGGCCGAGGCACTGGCCACAGGCGGTGCGGATGCTATCGTCCTGGAAACATTCAATGAACTTGCCGAAGCCCGCCTGGCTGTGCAGGCAGTCAAACAGGCCACAAATCTGCCGGTCGTGGTCAGCATGACGTTCGCCTCCGGCCCCGATAAGACAAAAACTCTGATGGGTGAAAGCCCCGCCCACCTGGCCGAGATGGCGCAGGCAGAGGGCGCTGATATTATCGGCACCAATTGCGGCCGGGGACCCGACCATTACACTACGCTGGTAAAACAGCTGCGTTCAGCTTCGGATTTACCGATATGGATTAAGCCCAACGCGGGCATGCCCCAGCCGGGCAAAAACGGCAGGACGATATTCCCCGTCGGACCGGAAGAGTTTGCATCGTATGTGCCCGACCTGCTGTCGGCCGGGGCGAACTTCATCGGCGGCTGCTGCGGCACCACGCCCGATCACATACGGGCGATTCGCCGCTCAGTCGACAAGCAGGCGCGTTAAATCGACGGGATGTTCAATCAGCGCTTTCGCCCCATGGGCTTTTAGTTCATCCGCATCACGGAAGCCCCACAGCGCGCCCACGGCGTACATGCCGGCCGCGTTGGCCGTCTGCATGTCTGTGTCGGTATCACCAAGGTACAGGCATTGGCTGCTGCTTACGCCGAGTTGGTCGCAGATTCGCATCACGCCGGTGGTGTCGGGCTTTTCCGGCACACCGTCACCCACGCCGCGAACGGCGTCGAAACTCCACCGCTGAAGCAATTTCTCCACGCACAAGACGGTGAACTCGTGCGGCTTGTTGGACAGCACCGCCCGCTTGAGGCCCCGTTTGCCGATCTCATCGAGCATCCGGCCCACGCCTTCATATGGCCTGGTCTTGTCGGCCCATCGGCGCGAATACTCATCCCTGGCATCCCGGAGCAGTTCTGCGTGAAGTTTGGCGTCGTCCCGGCTGGGCGGGGCCGTGCGATAGACGAGATTATCCATCCCGTCGCCGACGAATTTTTTATACGCCTCAACAGGATGGGTGGGAAGGCCCTTTCGCGCCAGCGCGGCATTCATCGAATCCGCCAGATCCTCCAGCGTGTCCAGAAGCGTCCCGTCAAGGTCGAACACCACGGCCTGATACTTCATCGTCGCACCGTTATCGCAACAACACCGGCCACTAATCCGCCTTGAGCGTCATGAGGAACTCGGCGTTGGAGTTCGTTTTCTTCAGGCGTTTCAGGAGCAGTTCCATGGCCTCGACCGGCTGCATGTCCGACATCACCTGCCGCAGGCGCGTGATGAATTTCAGTTCCTGCGGGTCCAGAAGCAGTTCTTCCTTCCGTGTGCCGGAACGACTGACGTCGATGGCCGGATAAACCCGCATCTCCTGGAGCCGCCGGTCCAGGTGCAGTTCGCTGTTGCCCGTGCCCTTGAACTCCTCGAAGATGACCTCGTCCATCCTGCTGCCGGTTTCTATCAGCGCGGTGGCGATAACCGTCAGCGAGCCGCCCTCTTCGACGGTCCTGGCCGCTCCGTAGAAGCGCTTGGGCTTCTGCAGGGCGGAGGAATCCACGCCGCCGGTGAGAATCCGGCCCGACCGCGGCGCCTCGACGTTATACGCCCTGGCCAGCCGCGTGATGCTGTCCAGCAGAATCACCACGTCATTTCCGTATTCGACCATTCTCCTTGCCTTGGCGTTGACCATTTCGGCAATCTGCAGATGCCTTATGCCCGGCTCGTCGAATGTCGACGAAACGACTTCGGCGTTGGTTTTGCGCCTCATGGCGGTAACCTCTTCCGGACGCTCGTCGATGAGCAGGATTATAACGTGCGCATCGGGATGGTTGGCGTTGATGGAATTCGCAATTTTCTGCAGCAGTATGGTCTTGCCCGCTCTCGGCGGCGAGACAATAAGCATCCGCTGCCCAAACCCCACGGGCGTAAGCAGGTCCACCACCCGCATATTCAACTCATCCGGCGTGGTCTCCAGGTGTATGCGCCTGTCCGGATGCGTGGGCGTGAGTTCTTCGAACGCCTTTTTCTCGTTAATCTTGTCCGGTGGTTCAAAGTTAATCGCTTCCACGCGGAGCATCGCGAAGTATTTTTCCGATTCCTTCGGCGGGCGAATCTGCCCGGCCACGTTATGCCCCTGCTGCAGGCCGAACCTGCGAATCTGACTGGGCGAGACGTAAATATCATCCGGGCTGGGAAGGTAATTGTTATCCGGATTCCGCAGGAAGCCGAAGCCGTCCGGAAGCACCTCCAGAACGCCCTCGCCGTACATGAGGCCTTCTTTACGAACGCGGGCCTTGATTATCTCGAAGACGAGTTCCTGCCTGCCGAGGCCGGCGTAATCCTTGATGTCTTCCTTCTTGGCGACCTCGTGCAGTTCCGGCACGGACATTTTGTGCACGTCGGATATGAGCAGTTCGCCGCGCTTGACGCGCTCATACTTTTCGTGCATGTCGCGGTCAAAGACGCCGGTGTAGCCGTCGTCCTGCTCGCCCGAGGTCTCCCCGGCGGTTTCCGTGTCCTGTCCGGATTCCTGTTCGAGCTCTTCTTCCTCGATGGAATCGGATTTCTTTTTCGACTTTTTAGCGGTTTTTCTTGTGCTCTTAGCCATCTTGTCTAAAACCTCCACTCGTGTGAAAAAAGATTTTCATCTATTAAGGTTTGCTTCGTGTTGATGCGCGCCGACGGGTGTGATCCCGGCGATTAAAATTATTTTTATCAGGTTTGCTGCGACTTATCCGACCGCCCGGTCGAATAAGCAAATTTGTACTTCTAAGCGGTGGGAAATCAATTCGGCAGGATTAAAACAAGCTGTTTCCGTCGTAGTCACTTTTTACACAACGGGCTGTTATAAATGACCCTGATTGCGAATTATCCGGTTGAAAATATCGCTGACCTGTTGTCGCAGGTGTGATACGTCGGAGCTGCTTACAATTATATAATCGCACATGTCGCGCTTGATGTCCAGAGAAAATTGAAGATTTTCTCTTTGTTTCCATTCATCGCGGCTCCAGCCCTTCTGCGACCGCGTCCGCCGCCGACGGGTAGATTCATCTGCCTCAACGAAAACGGTATGCGTGCACATGTCGTCCCAGCCCGCCTCGTAAAGCACGGCCGCATCGAGCACAGAAGCGGGCACGCGGTCGTTTTTTTCGGCCTCGCGGATATTTTCCTGAATCCGCCGACGTATATGAGGATGCGTGATCCGGTTAAGCGCCTTTAATTCCTCACTATCCGAAAACGCAATCCGTCCCAGCGCTTCGCGGTCAACGCGGCCGTTGCCGTCAATTACATTTGCGCCCCAACGCTGCAGTATTTTATCTTTCACCTGCTCGTCGCCAAGAACCTCGTGCCCTATCGCATCGCCGTCTATTACAAGACAACCGAGATGCCCGAATTCGGCCGCGACGGTCGATTTGCCCGAGCCGATGCCTCCCACCACACCGATAACTGGCTTTTTGATATTTCCGGCCATGATAACCGGATTTACGCCCCATCCGCGTGCAAGTCAAGTTTTATCGGGCGTTCAACCGGCCGCCCTTGCCACGTTATAACTTGCCGGCGTAAACTGCTGAATGTTGAGTCCCCTCTGCAGCAATTCGCGGTTGAACCACGCAGGGACAACTCCTGACAGCAAGCACGCATCGTCATGGCTTATCCTGTTGTCACAGTATAACTGTATCGCCAGGGCCATCCGGAGGCCGTCGGAACTTGCGCCTATTCTGTTTATAACTTCATCAGGCAGTTCGAGTTGCATAATATGCTCCTCTTGTTAAAACTCGATTCATTGATTTTTATATCGTCACATCCGGCAGGCGAATAAAATTACCGTATCAGGGTCGTTGTTGCCGATTTCGGGACCTCCTTGACATTCGACATAATATCGGAAGAAATCGCTTATATCGGCGGTATTATCGCCCCGGGACTGCCGCTCATGTTCGACTACCTTGCGGAGAAAACGGCTTTGCTGCCGCAATTGACACCGGATCCTATAAAAAAATCAGTCGGCAAAAGCACCGAGGAAGCCATGCGGATCGGCGCCCAGAAAGGCTACTGCGGAATGGTAAGAGGCATTCTCGACGGATTGCACGCGGAAATAGGCGATTTCGCAGTCTGCGCCACGGGCGGATACGCGCGCTGGGTTCTGGAAAAATGCAAGCGGGATGTGAAAATTGTGCCCGATTTGACTCTTTACGGGCTGGGTTGTATCTACGACCTGAATTGCAAACAGTCCCAAAGATCTTCTAGTTAGTCCGTAAACCTGAAAAGAGCATTTTATAGCAGCGAATCGCTACAACTCGTCCGCTGGTAACAAAGCAGACGCACGCTCCATCTGCGCTCAACTGCCTTTTCTAGGTTTAACAAGTGGTATTACTCCCAGCACTGCAGCACACCGTTCTCAAACGATATGTAGAGTCTCCCGTTCGCAGCCGCCATGCCGTCGAATATAGGCGGGTTTGTAAATTCGTGCTTGAAAAGAGTGTTGCCATCCTGCTTGGAGATCGCCAGCATCGACGCCCCTGCTCGCCCCTCGAATGCTGCCATGGGATCGTCGTTCTTCACGATGTCGGGCGGACCGGCCACAAAGAGAGCGTTTTGCGCGGCTACCATGGCCCGGACTCGCAGTTTCAGCCATCTGAACCACACTGGTGGTTTTTGTCGGGTGAACCCGATGCCTTTCGGTGTGCCTCGGGTGCGCTCGGGCATCCGCGGCTCGTTGTCGTTGTTGTCGGCGATCAGCAGATAGCCATCTCGCCCCGGCGTGAAAAGCGGGCTTTGCAAGTTGCGACGGGTGTAGCATTTTACCGCATAGGTACGGTCCTCATCTACCGCGATCAGCTGGCCGGTTTTGGATGCCAGATTGGCTATGTAGAAGCCGGGCCAAGTGTCGGAATACATCCAGAACATCCGGTTGTACCAGGCGTCGTCGAGAAACCCGCTGGTCGAGAAGAGGTGCAGTCCCGTTTTGCGATCGCCGAGATTGGCGCCTCCGTACCTCTTCTGATAGCTTTGCATAAGTTTTTTATGATTATTCCACTGCCAGTTGCGTTGTCTGCGTTCGATATTGTCCATTGTCTTTTCCCATCCATCGGCGCGTTTTTCCCGTTTTTCAATATTTTCGGCGTTCCACGTTTTGCGTGCATAGGGTTTGTCTTTCAATTCGGGTATGCGCATTGCATGTTTCTCGTCGGAGCGGACGACATAGGGAGTTTCAACCTCGTTCAGCTGAAGGTCGAACTTGTACTGGTAGAGGTATATATGGCCGTTCTGGCTCGCGAGCACATCCGAGCGGGCGCCTTCGATGTGGTAGGCTGGAATGAATGGCTTTCCTTCGGCGTCTTCTCTGGTGCGGCGCCAGGTATGGAGACGGTTTCTGTGCAGCACTTCGCCCGTGCGCGGTGCGAGTGCGAACAGGCGGATGCCGCCGTCGAGAAAAGAGGAGCGTCCGGCCGTGAAATAGGCCTTGTCGTCTACGATCAGTACGCTGCCACGAACGGGCCAGGGGGATTCGAGATTTTCCATGGATATGATTTGACGGTCGGATGGAGCGGCGCGGAAGCGCCAAGCCAGGGCTCCGTCCGATGCCCGCAGGCAGTAGGCGTATCCGCTGGCCGTTCCGAAGAGCACCAGTCCCTTGTGGATTGTGGGAGGCGAATCGATGCGCCCGTTGGCCGTGAAGGACCATAGCTTCTTGCCGCTCCCGGCGTCGAGCGCTTGTATTAGATGGTGGTCGCTGACGGCGACATAGGCTTTGTCGTCGGATACCACTGGCTGGGTGATGTCGCCTTCGAAATCGGCAACCCATCTCCTGGTCGGTTGTGTCGACAGGGCGGTGTTCGCATACCCGTGACGGTTGGGGCGGCCTCGGAAGGTGGACCAGCCGGAAACTCCGGACTTTTCGGGGACTAAATTCTGGATTTCATCGTAGGCGGGGCCTTTCAACAGCCTGTTTCCCGTGGCGGGTGGCAAAGCGTCAGAGACTGCGGCGGGTGCAAGGGCATTGAGGCCGCGCAGTTTGGCACCTGGGTAGCAAAGGCACGGATCGGGAGGGATGTAGAGCAGTCCGTTGCAAGGCAGGACGCCGAAGACGCACGCGCCGCGTAGCCAGTCGTTCTGGGTGTTCGGGCCGCCGTTCAAATCGACGAACTCGGCCCCGCGGTTCGGCGTGATTATGAAATTGTCGGTAGCCTTGCTGGGATAGCAGCGCCAGTGATGGCCGGGAGTCAGGATGTCGGAAGCGTCGCGTGCCGCCGTCTGTTTCCCGGACTGGATATCGTAACCCACAAATTTATTGCCGTGCAAAGTCCAGGCCTTGCCGCCGGCGATGAAAGGCTCGTTGTAGTTCGATCTGGTATGCATCTTCCATATCTGTTCGCCGGTGCTGCCGGAGAAAGCGAAACCCTCGCCGCGGGCAATCATCAGCAGGATGTCTTTATGGGCGATTAGCCGCTCGCATTTCTTTCCGACTGTCTTCTCCCACTCGTTGCGGCCGTTCGCAACGTCAAAGCAGTTCAACTTATCCCCTTTGTGTATGAAAACGCGGTCGTTGCCGGCCGCGATGCGCAACTTGCCTTCGCAGGGATCCATGGACCAGAGCCTTTTTCCGCTGTCGGCGTCGAGCGCCAAGATAGAGTTTTCGTCTTTCCAGAGCAGCAGAACTCCGTCGAGTATGCGGATCGAGTGTGTACGGGCGGTTTCGGGGTAGCGCCTGATTATGTCGCCTGTCGCCGTATCGAGCGCGGCGACCTCGGCTTCGGGGCCGATCGTCACGAAGACGTTCTTCGCTGTTGCGGCCAAACGCGCCTGGACGGTCTGCGGTATATTTCGCAGCGCGCGGCTGAGCCAATCGTCCGCGTTGACGCGCCAGTTGTCGAGACGTTTCTTCCAGAGCAGCTTGCCGTTGAATGCATCCCTCGCAATGAGTGTCCAGCGTTCCGGCATGCACCGGTTCTCTATGCCGGTCTGACCTTCATCGAAGATGTAGAACAGCCGGCCCCCGGCCGAAACCATGGCGCACATGCTGGAAGTGTATTCGTGGCTGCGGGACCACAATGGCCCGCAGCGCCATTGCATGCGCCGGGGCGGGCCGACGCGCTGATCGTGCGCCACCGCGTTGTTTCCGGGATCGTGCAGGTGGTGAGTCCAGTCGTCTATCTCCGGCGGGACGCCCTTTACGACCTTGATCCAGCCGTTTGTCCTGGAGAGACTGAACTCCGCATTTTGTTCCGTTGTTTGGAGAGCATTGGAGAAGGAACGGGGAGCGATTGCGACGTCGAACAGCGCCATGCCGCCGGGCACCAAAACACGCAACGTCTCTTGAGGTGTCAACCGGCAGTCCGCATTCGCCACCAGCAGGTTGACCATGTTGTCGCGGTAGGGTAGGTGATCGCCGTCGTATTCGCGGACGGTGATATCCCCGTAGCGGCCCGCGGCCTGAATTCGGGTGCGCGCGGTTTCGACGTTGGCCGGATCGGATTCGAGGAATTGCACGATGAATTTTTCATTGTCGCGCAAATCTTTCGTCAAAACGTATTGTTCGCATCCGATGCAGACGACGAGTCCGCCTTCTGCGCCTGAGGTCGACAGTATGCCCGCCAGGTGCGACTCCCCGCCTGAAGCTGAACTCCACGTTCCGGCGAACAGTGCCGCTATCAATATAGAGAGCATTCTTGCATCGATGCGGACTAAGTCTTTCACGTTCATTCCTTTTCTCCGATCCGGTTTGATTCTTCCAAACGAACGTACGACTTCCGTTTGCACTTCGCAGAGGCTTTGTTGCATAAATCTATAGCACGTGGGGGATAAATCTTTAAGAAAAAAACTGCGACATCCGAAAATTGATCTGGACAGACAAATAAAAGGATGTCGCAATATGCTCAAAAAACGCTACAAAATCCGCAACTGGCGCGAATACAACCAATCTCTCAAAAATCGTTATCGGCTAGCCATGCTCATTTCTGAACCCCGGCGCGCCGGGGTTCGCAGTGGTATGCCGAACCGTCCGGCGCGCGAGGAGCGCCCCGCCACTACGGCGACATAGCCATAACCTTTGCCCTGACGCTGCGCATCCCGGCGCGCCGGGATTCAACCTTCCCTTAAGGGGATGTGAAGGTCTCGTGGCGAGCATACTCGAATTGCTCAAACTCGAACTGGACGCGCCGGATTACTCGACTCTCAGTCGGAGGGGAAATACCTTGGATGTGAAACTTCCGCACTACAAGAGAAGGGAAAATATTTGGATGGTGGTTGACTCCAGCGGACTTAAAATATACGGAGAAGGCGAATGGAAGGTGAGGATGCACGGGATCGGCAAGCGACGCACCTGGAGGAAGTTACACATTGCAGTAAATGCGAACACCGGGGAGATAGAGGCCGGTGTATTGACCACCGCGGATGTGCATGATTCAGAAGTGCTGGACGATCTGTCCCGGCGCGCCGGGATTCGATAATCAGGCGACGGAGGCGTTCTTGCGATTGTCTTTGTTAAACCGGATGACTGCCCTGGGCATGCCGGAATCATATCCCGTAGATGCCTGACACCGTGGGGAAAGGGGATGTGCGCTCCATTCCGGAATTATGCAACAAAGCCGTATCAGGAATAATTTCCTCCGCAAAATCCGCTGCGGAATGGAACGCCGTCGATTCGGGGCGTAATTTCCTTGCAAGCGCGCAACCGGCGAAATAATTTATGTGGTTAATCCAAAAACAGAAATGGTGCGAAGAATATTATGAAAGATAAACTTTTAGGCCAGGGAATAACTTTCGACGACGTTCTGCTTGTGCCGGCCAGGTCCGGCGTGGTCCCCCGTGACGTGGATGTGTCCACGCGACTGACCAGGAACATCCGTCTGAATATTCCGCTTATGTCGGCGCCGATGGACACGGTGACCGAGTCCACGCTCGCCATTGCACTCGCCCAGGCGGGCGGTCTTGGCGTAATTCACAAAAATATCACCATAGAGGAACAGGCGCGTGAGGTGGAAAAGGTCAAAAGGTCGGAGCACGGCATAATCACCAGCCCTATCACACTGCCGCCCGAGGAGTCCACGGCCACCGCCCGCCGTATGATGAACGAACATAACGTCTCGGGCATACCGGTTGTCACCGAGGGCGGCAAACTGGCCGGCATCCTCACCCGTCGCGACATGAAGTTCCTCTCCGAAGACACGGCCATAAGCAACGTTATGACGCATGAAAAACTCGTCACCGCTCCGCCGCAAACTTCGCTAGACGATGCGGAAAAAATACTCAACGAGCACAAGGTCGAAAAACTCCTGCTGGTTGACGATACGGGTCGCCTCGATGGGCTTATTACAATGCGGGACATAGACAAACTCAAGCAGTTCCCCCACAGTTGCAAGGACCCCCGCGGGCGGCTGCGAGTCGGTGCGGCGGTGGGAGTCAACGACTTCAACCGCGTCGAATCGCTTATCGCACAGGACGTGGATGTTATTGTTGTGGACAGCGCACACGGCCACAGCGAGAACGTTCTTAACACCGTCGGGAAGATAAAGACCGATTACGATATAGAAGTCATCGCCGGCAATGTCGCCACCAGCGACGGCGCCGAAGACCTGATATCCGCCGGGGCCGACGCGGTCAAGGTTGGCATAGGCCCCGGCGCAATATGCACAACACGCGTTATAAGCGGCGTGGGCGTGCCCCAGGTAACCGCAATACGCGAAGCGGCCAAGGCGGCCGACAAAAAAGGAATTCCCATAATCGCCGACGGCGGCGTCCGCCAGAGCGGAGACATTACCAAGGCAATCGCCGCGGGCGCGTCGGTTGTGATGATGGGGTCACTGTTCGCCGGACTGGATGAATCGCCCGGCAAGATGATTATCTACAAAGGCAGGCGGTTCAAGGTTTACCGCGGCATGGGTTCGCTGGGCGCAATGGTGTCAGGGTCCGCGGATCGGTATTCCCAGGAATCGCAAACCGAAGCCGACAAACTCGTGCCCGAAGGCGTCGAGGGCAGAGTGCCCTACCGCGGCGCCATGGCCGAGTATGTTTACCAGCTCGTGGGCGGGCTGAGGGCCGGAATGGGCTACTGCGGGGCCGAGGACATCGAACAGTTCCGTAAAAAGGCCGAATTCATTCGGATATCGCCGGCGTCTCTTGCTGAAAACCATCCGCACGACATAGCCATAACCCACGAGGCGCCGAACTATACACTCGGCCGCATTAGCGAAGAATAACCGAATACCGGGCGTGTATAATTTATCAGAGAACAACAGTTCCCGGTGAAAATAAGGAGATTAGCGATGAAACGTCTTGTATTGCCGATAATCCTGGCGGTGGCGAGCATAACGGGCGGCTGCGCATCTTTCGGCCCCGGAACCAAGCGCTCGCTGGGCGAGGTCGATTTTGACGAGGCATTCGGAAGCGCCGCAAACGTATTTTCCCGCTATTTCAAAATCGCCGAGGCCGACATGTTCACCGGCGAAATAAAATCCGAACCCGAGCGGTTCGAGGATGGTTCCGAACGTATTATCGACAACATGCCCACGCGGCGGCTGGCCTCGCTTAACCTTTACCGCAAAAACGGAGATGTTTTCGCGCGGGCTACGGTGGAAATCCAGCAGTTACAGCCGGACAGGGCGCATCAGTCGGCGTGGGCGGGCGAAAATTACGACACCGTGCCGAACCAGAGCCCGGCGGAAATGGAAGCGGCCACCACGCCGCAGCAGAACCGAAACTGGGAAACCATACGATACGACCACCAGCTCGAACACGCTATACTTTCGGACCTGCAAAACCGCCTGCACCCCCAGGAACAGGAATAAGGCCGGTTTTTATATTGAGCGATAACCGGCCGCGGCGGCTGTATACTAATCCGCCCGGGCGGCGTGGGGGTCAATCGTCACAGGCAGTTCCAGCACGTGTCTCTGCACGTCGAGGCATTTGCTCTCGCTGCATGGCTGAACCTGTAACTCCATACGAAGCGTAATTCCTCCGCGGGCTCGTTCAGAAACGCGCACGGCAGCGATTATCGTAAATTCGCCCGCGTAGGCCTTTATTTTTTCGCCGCCCGCATTTATTTCCTCCGGCGGTGGATAATTTACTTCGACAAGTTCCGCCGGGCTGCCGGTAGCAAGTGTGAGTTTCGTCGGCACGACGTTTTGACTCGCCTCGGCGGCGTTTACGTGCCAGCCACGGTCCACTTTAACGTCAACCTTGATGTGCTCGATTTCTCCCGGTGCGATGATGCGATTATGTATCATCGCTCGCACGCTTACGTGAGGCGTACTGTCCCGGCCGCCTGCTGCGGATAACGGTTCGCCGCCGGCCTCCAGGTACATTCCAAGCGACGCCAGCATCCGCTGGGTCGCCTGGGGCGCGCGGGTAATCTGGTCTCCGAACGCGGACAGGACGGAACCGGCCCGCCGCGTGTATTCGTTTTTATCATTGATGCGGGCAAGCCGCACGAGAACCTCCGCCAACACCGCGTTGGCGTTGGGCTCGGCCTGGTCGTAGCAATTCCGCGGCCGTACGGGCAGGTGGCCCTCATCGCCGGGCGAGTTGTAAAACCCTCCGATTCCATCGGCGAAGATTTCCTCGGCCTTGTTAATCAGTTCCTCCGCCTGAGAGGACCAATCGCCGGAGCCGGTTAATTCATGCAATTCGAGCAGGCCCCAGGCCATGAAAGCGTAATCGCTCAGTTGCCCCGCGCCGGCCGTTTCGCCCGCCCGCCGGCTTCGAGACAGTTTTCCGCCTTCATCCCGCATCTGCCCCATCACGAATTCCGCCGCCCTCTCGGCCGCCGTGAGGTATTTTTTCTCGCCCAGAACACTCGAGGCGGCGGCGAGGCCGCCTATCATAAGACCGTTCCACGCGGCCAGAATTTTATCATCCGTATGCGGCGGCACGCGCCGTCGTCGAACCGCCAGCAGTTTCCTTCGCATGCGTTCCAGGCGACGGCGAAGTTCTTCTATTTCGATGTCCAGAAATTCGGACGTAACGTTCAAATCCCGTTCTATATACAGAATATTCGCACCGGCCAGGTGCTTCGCGGCCTCGTGGCGATAGTTGCCCTCTTCCTCAATGCCGTAGACGCGACAGAACAGTCTGCCGTCCTGCCGGCCCAGGATGTCCATTATTTCCCGTCGCGTCCACAGGTAATACTTGCCCTCGACGCCCTCGCTGTCGGCGTCCACGGCCGAGTAAAATCCTCCCCGCTCGTGCGTCATATCCTCCAACACCCAGTCGCAAATCTGCCGGGCGGTGTTGGCGTAAAATTTATCGCCGGTCAACTCGGCGGCCCTGGCGTAAATCCATGCCAGCTGCGCGTTGTCGTAGAGCATCTTTTCGAAGTGCGGGACGAACCACTGTTCGTCCGTCGAGTACCGATGGAAACCCCCGCCCACCTGGTCGTATATGCCGCCGCGATACATCCACGTCAACGTGCCGTTGGCCATCTCCATCAGGTCGCCGTCGCCCCGCCTTTGCAACTCTTCAATCAGCAGCCGCAGCGTGTGATGCGGAGGGAACTTCGGCGCGGCCGAGAAGCCGCCGTGGCGATTGTCGTAACTTCGGCGTATCTGCGAGAGTGCGTCATTAATCGTCTCGGGGCCGGGCTGTTCGGCTGGCTTTTCCCTGCGTTCGTACAGATTCCGCAGCGCCTGCACCACCTGCCCGCCCTGGCGTTCGATGACCTCCCTCTCATTCCGCCAGATGCCTGCTATCTGGCGGCAGATGGATTTGAACCCCTTCATCGGCGGGCGGTCCTCGCGCGGGAAGTACGTGCCGGTATAAAACGGTTTCCCGTCCGGGGTGAGCCAGACCGAGTTCGGCCAGCCGCCGCTGCCGGCCAGAAGCATCGTCGCGTTCATGAAAATTTCGTCTATGTCCGGCCGCTCCTCGCGGTCGACCTTTATGCTGATGAAATTCTCGTTGAGGATATCGGCCACGTCGTCGCGGCTGAAAGATTCATCCTCCATAACGTGGCACCAGTGACACGTTGAGTAACCCACCGACAGAAACACGGGCCTGTCGCGGCGGCGGGCTTCTTCGAACGCTTCGTCGCCCCAGGGATACCAGTTTACCGGATTATCAGCGTGCTGGAGCAGATACGGGCTTGTCGCGTCGCACAGGCGGTTGCGGCTGTGATTAGTCTCAGGCATATATTCTCCGGTGTGGTTCAGTATTTTACCGAGCTAACTTATTAATTGTATGCGGCCGGTTTATACTCACCGGGGAATAATTCTCGTCCGAACGGATAATTCACATGAAATTTAATCACACAGGATGAGCCCCCCCGCCGCGTTGGGACCGCGACGCGGCAAAGCGGGCGATGGGATTCGAACCCACAACATTCAGCTTGGAAGGCTGACGCTCTAGCCGTTGAGCTACGCCCGCGGTCCGGAAAGATTTTATCATCGTGCCGTTCTACTGGCAAGTCCGGCGGAAAATGAAGCGCCGGTTTTATTTCAGCAGGTGCTCCATTACCCAGCGGTATTCGCCGGCGATGGAATCGGTCACATCCGCGGCCTTGAGTTCCTCCGGCAGGACGTCGAACGTGTATGTTTCTATCTCCAGTTGGCGGCACGCGCCGCGGCGGATTTTTTCGGCGAATTCGCCGGCGAGCGACCCGGCCGTGGATGTGAGATTTTCGCCGCCCGGCCAGAAAAGTGGCACGTGATAATGCACGCGCCAAACGCCCTGCGGCGCCCGGCCCGCCTCGATGTCATCGAGCGCCTCTGGAAGATCCGGATAGCCGATGATTCGCCCATCCGCACATTTTACCCTGACCTGGTGCAGGTAAACTTCGTCGCCGAAGGCCTTCAAGTTTTCCGGGTCGTTGGTCTCCAGTGCGGCGCTTAGTTGTATCTTACCCACACGGATATCCGCCTCGTTCAGCCGGCCCAGCACATCGGCTGGGTCCTCGAACTGCACGGCGTGGTGGGCGGTGTCCATGCATATGCCGACGTGACGACGGATGATTTCCTGAGCATCGTCGCCGCGGCCGTGGATGTCTTGCAGCCGCCGTCCGCCCTCGGCCCGGAGTCGGCCGGCGACAAAATCCACCGCTTCGGCGGTTGTCTCGATAATGCAGTCGGGTTCCGGCTCCAGGGCCAGGATTATTTCCCGCCCGGTGTGTTCGTGAAGTCTGGCCAGCGCCTCGGCCGTGTCGGCCAGGTTCGCCACCGCCGCCGTCAGTTCCACATCCTCCTTTATCCACGGCTTATAAGACACGGGAACGGTTGAAACGCTCCCGGTCACGCCCTCCGGCAGCAGTTGAGCAAGAATCTCCGCCAAAGCCAGCGTGTAATCCCGCCGCTGCGGCTGCCGCCAGTCGGGCGAGTACACATCCTGCTTTACCGGCCGGCCGTGAAACTCCCCGTACGGAAAGCCGTTTATGGTGAACACGTACAGATTCTCGGCCGTCAGAAACTCCCTGAACGCATCCGTTTCGCCAGGGATGTTCAACTGCCCGGCCGCCTTCTCCCCCAGCCGCAGCCCCAGGCCGAACGCCCCGCCCGGACAAACCTTGTCACGCACACGCAGCGCGTGGCGGCGGACGGCCTCGAGGTTCTCCGGCCATGCCTCGCCGGCGTGGATGTTCAAACAATACGTCAAATGCAGTGGCGGGTTATCCTGAACAAGCATATCCGAAATCCATTTACGATGATTCGTGGTGTCGGCTGCGGCAGGTCCGCACTGCCTGCTCGATTAAGTCGGTGTCCATGTGATGCACTTCCACCTTGTGTCCGATGCCGTCGGGCAGCGTTATGGTCAGTTCGCCGCCGAGGTGCTCGCGGAACTTATCCAGCCCGTCCAGCACCTTCAGTTCGCCTGCAGAGTTACGCCGCCGCAGGCACTCGTGCCACATGGGCAGGCCGCTGTCGCCCAGGCCGGCAAGTATCCGCTCCAGCTCCTCCGGCTTGAGCAGGCCCTTTTCGGCCGCATAGCAGGAATCTATGGCAATGCCGATGGACACCGCCTGCCCGTGGCCGGTTTTGTAGTCGGTCATCGTCTCAATCTGGTGCCCGGCCCAGTGGCCGAAGTCCAGCGGCCGGGACCGCCCGAACTCGAACGGGTCGCCTTCGGTTCGTATGTGCTCAAGGTGCAGTTGTGCGCACCTGTAGATGAGGTAATCCATCGCTTCGCGGTTGCGGTTTTTCAAATCGGCCGCCGCCGAGCAGAGGTAGTCGAAAAATTCCCGGTCCTTGAGTATGGCCACCTTGAACGCCTCCGCTATGCCGCCCCGCCAATGGGCGTCATTGAGCGTGGCCACCATATCAAGGTCGTTAATCACCGCAAACGGCGGCGCGAACGTTCCCACGAAGTTCTTCTGTCCGTGTTCGTTCATACCGTTTTTGACGCCAACGCCGGCGTCGTTCTGCGCCAGCACCGTGGTCGGGACACGGACCACGCGCAGGCCCCGATGCACAATCGAGGCGGCGAAGCCGGCCATGTCCAGCACCGCCCCGCCTCCGACGGCTATCATGTAACTCTGCCGGTCCAGGTGCAGGTTCCCCATCATCCACATCAGGTCGCGAACGGGCCCCCAGTCGTTCTTGGCCGACTCCCCGCCGGGCACGATCATCGGCTCGGTGATAAGTTCGACCTCGTCGCTGTGGTGGTGAAAATATTCCTTAATGCGGCCGATAAGATTCCGCTGCGATTCGACCAGTCCGGCGTCCACGACGACGGCCGCCCGATGCCGCCGCCCTTCGTCGAACCTGTCGAGCGTCTCTGCCAGCAGGTGATTGTCCGTATCGAACACGCCGGATGTAAAATGCACCGGATACTCGAAATCCACCGCAAAATTTTGCCTGTACGTCGAGAATGCCTCACGCTGCTGCCGCGTCGATTTACCAGTTTGGTTCTTACTCATTTAGAATCCATCCAATCTTTGCTCGCCCGGGCCAGTTCGATCAGATCCCGGGTTTCGGTTTCAAAATCTATGCTGGAGGCGTACACGACCTCGCGGCCGGTGCCGGTCCTTCCGTGCGTGCCGCGGACTTTCGCCGTGTTGGTGCTGACACGGCCGGGCGGGAAGCCCCAGAACAACTCGCACGGGTCGAAACCGGGCTTGTTGTGGATGTCCACGTGGTCGGCGTAGTCCGGCTTCTGCCGCGGCTCATCCCACCACGGGTATGCAAACCAGCAACCATCGGCCGCCACAGCCACCAGTTCTCCGCTGTTGGGGTGGTCCAGGCCAACCTCCGCCTGTCGCCGTCGGTCGTAAACCTCCGCCACGCCGTCTTCGGCCCGCAGTGCATCGGCAGCCGCGGCTATTTTCTGCTGGTCCCGCACGTAAACGTGCGCGACCTCGTGGTCAGCCATCGCCAGCGCGGGCGTCGCGTACAGGTCCGGATACAGCATACCGCGCACTTCACGCGTATGCATCAATCCGTTGCGCCGCAATATGCGGTTCGGAAATACCGCCGAGCGGGCGGGGACGATTTTATAGTCGCCGAAGACGATTATCTCGTAGCCGTTGCCGGCGGCGGCCTCGTGTAAAACATCCAGTTGCCGCCGGATTGCCTCGTCGGCCCGGCGGACCTTTTTATCCTCGCCCGGTCCGCGCCTCTGGAGTTCGTAATCCAGCGTGGGCAGATATGTCAGGCACAAATCCGGCGCCAGTTCGTCGTCGCCGATAACCTCGGCCGTGGCCCGGGCAATCCAGTCGCCGGATTTATACGAAGCCATCGGCCCCCAGTACTGCTGAAGTTTGAACGGCCTGCCTATCCTCTCGCACAGCCGCCGGTAGAGGTCGCCCGGCCGGCCGTAGCAGTCCTGTATCATGCCGCCGTGGTGCTTGTGTATCGGTGCGGGCGAGAGGAGTATATCCGCATCCTCGCCGAGCGACTGCTGCCAGAACAACACCGCCACGGTGCGGCCGCTTTCGCGGAAACGCCGCCATATCCGCTCGCCTTCGACAAGCCCGCTCGACTGCTCCCAGAACATTATCTTGCGGAGGTCGCGGAAGTACCGGCCGTTGGCGACCATTCCGTTGTCGCCCGGCGGTGAGGCCGTGCGAAACGCCGCCTGTGCCGTGCACGTCACGGCCGGGAATACACTCTGCATGCGCCGCCACTGCGGGCCGGACCATTCCACCTGCTCCGACAACGCCGCCGCCTGCACTATCAGCAACTTATCCGCCAACTCGAAACACTCCTGTCATTTCAACTCGCGTAAAAACGCCTGCCCAACAAGTGAGAAACAATCCACCCGGCCGTAAGTATCGCAGCAATATATACGAACACTCCCCCGCCGAGTGCGACCACGGCCGCCTGCATGAACATTAAATTTCTCACCAGCAGCCCTACCGTCGCCTGAACCTGCGGCGGGCTCATCCGGCCCGACAAGCGGCCGTAACTTACGCCGGCCGCGCACAGCGACGCTATAGCACACACCGCAGCCAAAAGCATGCCGATTCTGGCGTGCGTGCCGGCGCCGGCCCAGGCGGTAAAAATCCAGAATCCGATAATCACGCCCATCAGCGTCAAAACGCCCCTTGGTATGTAACGGTAAATCCATGCAATCCGGACGGTTTCCGCCTCCCGTCGAGCGATTTGCGTGACCGCGGCCGTGTAAATTACCCATATACCAGCACCGGCCAGGGGAATCGCGTGCAGCAGTCCCGCACGGCCGGCCACGGCCGCGCCGAGCAGGACACTGCCGCCCCGGCACAGGCCCATCGCCACCGGGCCGACAAACGTTATTCGTTTGAGCAGACCGTTGTAGGCGTATATCATAATCGCAAGCACCGCCGCCACCAAAAGGGCCTCCGGGTTTATCGGCAGGGCAAACAGAATGCCCGCGGCCGTCAGTATCATTGCCGCCGCCAGTGCAGCCGAAGGTTTGACCTGTCCGGCGGGAATGGGCCTGCCCGGCCGTCTGCGACGGTCCGCCGGCAGGTCGAAAAAATCGTTGGAAGCCAGGCCGGCCGCATAAAGCAGAACACCCGCCAGCATCGCAAAGATAAGATCTGTCCAAGACCACAGCCCCCCTATTCCAGCGGCGATACCGCCCATTACGAAACCCGCCAACTGGTCGCCGGGGACGGTCAGCAGGTTCGGCGGACGAAACAGCCGCAGCCAGCCGCCGAGGCGACGGCCGTGGGGATTGTCCAATGATGAAGAATTATCGCGGGATATTGCCATAATTTCGAAGAACTTATGATAAACCCCGAACGGAAAAACCCCAAATCCCAAATCTCAAAACATACCGACAGAGACATTCCTATATTCATTTGGCGTTTGGCTGTTTGGAATTTGAGAAAAACTTATCTTTGGAATTCCCGCGGGTCCATCGGCTCGATGTCGAACTGGGGCTTCCACTTGGGCGTGTAGCTGTAGAAGGCGTTGGCGTTTTCGAACACCAGCCGGCGGATGGCCTGCTCGTCGTGGCCGTCCTTGCCCATGTAGTCCACCACCTTTATCAGCGAAAGCGGGTCGGATACGCCCCAGTCGGCCGAGCCGTTGACTATCATCCTCTCGGAGCCGAACTTGCGGACTATGCCCGATACCCTCTCGGGCGTGAGTTTGGATATAGGATACACCGTCATGCCGCACCAGCAGCCGGTCTTCTTCGAAACGGCCATCGTTTCCTCGGTGTTGTGGTCGATGATGATGCCGTCGGGGTCGAAGTCCCCGGAGTCGATTATTTCGGCGATTCGCTTAGTCCCCCGCAGTTTGTCCACGTGCGGCGTGTGGATGATAACCGGCAGTTTCTTCTCGGCGGCAATGTGCATCTGGCGGATGAAGGCCTTCTCCTCGTTGGCCGTAATGTTATTGAAGCCCACCTCGCCCACGCCGACGCAGCGGGGGTTGTCCAGGTATTCCTCGATGCCGTCGATGACATCCCTGGCCAGAGAGGCGTCGTCGGCCTCCTTGGGGTTCATCGCCACGCAGGCCCAGTGGTCTATGCCGAACCGGCCGGCACGGACCGTCTCGAACTCCAGTATTAGGCGGAAGTAGTCGAAGAAGCTCCCGGCGTATCGCCGGTTGCGTCCCAGCCAGAAAGACGGCTCCACGCACGCGCGGATGCCGGCATCGTACATTCTCCCGTAGTCGTCCGTCGTGCGGGCCTGCATGTGAATGTGTGGTTCTATGACTATCATTTTTACTCTTTAAGACAGGCGAAACGCCTGTCCACGTTATTCACTGCCACCAAAAAAAGAGAGTAGAACGGTAAAAAGTAGACCGCAGTTGAGCGGGCATGTCTGGTGGTCTGCGGCGGGTGTCTCAACACGGCGTCAGCCGTTTGCTCTACTATCTGCTGCTCAACTGCTATCAAACGGCCGTAAGCCGTTTACTGGGAGCGGGTGGATTCGAACCACCGAAGGCTGAGCCGGCAGATTTACAGTCTGCTCCCTTTGTCCGCTCGGGCACACTCCCGCGTCCGTTTACTACCTTACACACCATGCGTATTACAGTCAAGCCCGCGACAAGTTCCTGTCCGATTCCTGGGATATTATTTTTCCGCCTTGTCCATCACCGCATCGGCCACGGCCATGTGCGTGGCCGGGTCCATCATCTCGGGCATGAGTTCGCCTTCCGGCGTGATATCGGACAGCGCCGCGGCCGCGGCCATCAGCATCTCCTGGGTAATCGCCGCCGCATTGGCGTCCAGCGCCCCGCGGAATATGCCCGGATACGCCAGTGCGTTGTTCATCATCCGCCCGTCGGCGGCGACGGCAGCGCCCGCCTCGTACGCCTCGGCCACGGTAATCTCGCTGACCGGGTTGGCCAGGGCAAGCACAATAGGTCGCTCGGCCATGGACCGCACCATCTCCTGCGAGACGATATTCGGCTGGCTGACGCCGATGAAAAGTTCCCGCCCCTTCATGGCGTCGGCGAGCGAGCCGGTGATTCCGTCCCTGTTGGTCCGCCCGGCCAGTGCCGCCTTCTCGTCGTTCATGCCCTCTGCCCGCCCCGGGTGCAGAATGCCCTTCGAGTCGCACAGGACCACGTCGTCTATGCCGGCGTGCATAAGCAGGTCGGCGATGGCCGTGCCGGCCGCCCCCGCCCCGCTAATCGCGCACCGCAGGTCGGACATCTTCCGGCCGGTCATCTTCAGCGCCGTGTACAGCCCCGCCAGGACGATCGTGGCCGTGCCGTGCTGGTCGTCGTGGAAGACCGGAATGTCCAGCCGCCGGTCGAGTTCGCGTGTGATTTTGAAACAAGCCGGTGCGGCCACATCCTCAATCTGTATTGCCCCGAAGCCCACGGCCAGTTTCTCGCATATGCCGATGAACTCGTCGGCGTCGTGGGTGTCTATCAGCAGCGGCTCGGCCGAGACGCCCGCGAACTCCCAGAAGATGGCCGCCTTGCCCTCCATAACGGGAAGCCCCGCCAGCGGGCCGATGTCGCCAAGGCCCAGGATGGCCGTTCCGTTTGTGGCCACCGCCACCTTGTTGGAAATATTCGTGTACTCGCGCGCCAGGGCCGGGTCCTTACCGATGGCCTTGCAGACCCTCGCCACGCCGGGCGTGTAAACGATACGCAAATCCGTGTTCGACTCGATGGGACTGGTGGCGACCATCTGGCAGGCCCCGCCGAGGTGCGTCTCCATCGCCAAATCGAGCACGTGCTCCACGCGTACGTTCTCCAGCGCCTTCACGGCGTCGGTCACGGATTGAATCTGCTCGTCGTCGGCCGCGAACACCTGCAACTCGTACGTCAGCGGGCCGGACTCGATACGCTCATCTTCATCGTCGTATACGTTGACAATCCGGCCGACGCGGCCGCCCGCATCTTCCACGGCCGATATTATGCCGCCGAGCCGCGCCTGAGGTTCGCTCTTTTTGGCGGCGCCGGCGTCGTCTCCGGCCGGCCGCTCGGTGATGCTCACCTGCATGGCGTATACGACGTTTCTCGCGAATTTATCCTGGAGGGCCTGTGAGGTCGCCATTTCATTTCTCCGTTGTCTGGGGCGGTTGTCTGGGGCGGTTCAATCGATCCTGAATTACGGGGCCTATTCTACGTATCCGCACGCGACAAACAAGTCTGTGGAGTTTCCTGCACACGAAAAATAAACAAAATTCAACTTTGTCGGCAAAATTCCCGCAGTAACATGCATACAATGTAAACGAAACGGGAGAGTGACGATGCCAACGGCCGCGAAAAAACGTGGTAGTGTTCGGATAAGATTGGGGCTGGTATGCGTAGCGGCGGCCGTTCTGGCCGTGGAAGCATCCGCATCCGCCCGGGTTGAACCGCCGGTAGTCGACGGTTCCCCGGCCGACTCAGACGATGAAGCCACACAGGTGGAGGCCCGCCTGCTGGCGGACACATCGACAGTGGCCGCGGGCGGGGCCTTCAACGTGGGTATCCTGCTGCAAATCCGGCCCGACTGGCACGTCTACTGGAAGAACCCCGGCTCATCCGGCGTGGCCACGCATGTCGCCTTCACGCTTCCCGACGGCTTCGAGGCCGGTCCCCTGCGCTGGCCCGTGCCGCGGAAATTCACACAGCCGGGCGACATCGTAGGCTACGGATACGCCGACAGTGTCATGCTCCTGGCGCGCATCACGCCGCCGGATGAACTCGGCCGCGACAAGTTCACCATAAAAGCCGACGTGTCATGGCTGGCCTGCCGCGACAAGTGCATACCCGGAAAAGCCGAACTGGAACTGACGCTGCCTGTGGCGCAAAAGCCCCGCCCGGCCGACAGGGAATTGTTCACCGAGTGGGCCGCCCGCCTGCCCGTCCCTGCCGGCGAAGAAAAAGACGTTGCGAAGGTCGCCGTCAGCGGCCCGGGCCTGTCGCAAGACAAAAAAGCCGGCCGGTTCGAGGTGAATATTCAGTGGCGAAAGCCGCCGGGCAAGTTGGAGTTCTTCCCCGCCGCCGGCGACGCCCTGCTTATAAGCGGCATCGCCGCCGATACGGAGGCGAACGTAACCGTAATAACGGCGGCCGTGAAGTTACTGAACGTAAAAAATTCACCGGCGTCCATGGAGGCCGTGGTGGCCTGCGCCGGTTCAGGCGAACAGAGAAAAGGTATCGAGATTGAAATCCCAATAACAAGCCGAAAGGAGACCGAAAATGATTAGATATGGAATGTACATCGTAGCGGCGGTCGCACTGGCGGGTCTTTTGGGCCTGCCCGGCGCGGCCGGGGACTGTGGTTCGTGCGGCGAAGGCGACAACGGACACAAGGAAGCCAAAAAACCCGAAATGCCCGACAAACTCGACTTCACGCTGACCGACCAGGACGGCGAGAAAGTCACACTCGGCGACCACGCCGGAAAGATTATCGTCCTGGAGTGGCTGAACCCGGACTGCCCGTATGTAAAGAGGCACTACAAGGCCGGGACCATGAAAAACCTGGCCCGGAAATACGACGACAAGGGCGTGGTGTGGCTGACTATAAACACGACGCACTACTTCAACCGGCAGAAGAATAAGAAGTTCCACGAGGCCCACGACCTGCCGTATCCGATTCTCGACGACAGCGACGGCAAGGTCGGCATGAAATACGGGGCCAAAACGACACCGCACATGTTCATCATCAACAAAAAGTGCGAACTCGTTTACGACGGGGCCATCGACAACGACCCCCGCGGCAACAAAAAGGAAGAGAAGGTCGTCAATTACGTCTCCAAGGCGCTGGA
The DNA here is from genome assembly GCA_964472875.1 of uncultured Planctomycetaceae bacterium. GTDB lineage: Bacteria > Planctomycetota > Phycisphaerae > SM23-33 > SM23-33 > CAYYMD01. The sequence goes on along the minus strand of CAYYMD010000010.1, from coordinate 2,562 downwards.
CGAACTGCTGGCCGGAAAGGAAGTGAAAATTGACAAAACCAGGCCCTACGGCTGCTCGGTGAAGTACCCGCCGAAAAAAGACAAGTAAGCGTCAGTTTGACGTGTGAAAAACAAGGACAGGTCCAGTTTTTCGTGGTAGGATTTGCTACCATGGGCTTATGAGAAAATAAAAACAGGACCTGTCCTTTTCCTGTGAACCTCGTGGCATATATAATTCCACCATATACGCCAATGGCCGGACTGCCGGTTTGTGCACGGCCCGGCAACAAACACAGGTGAACATGAGTCAAAAACGCATAGCTGTCATATCTCCGGTTGCCTGGCGAACGCCGCCGAGACATTACGGCGCCTGGGAAACCGTCGCCGGCAATATTGCCGAGGGCCTGACTGCACGCGGGTGGGATGTAACCCTGTTTGCCACCGGAGACTCTATAACCTCCGGCAAGCTACATGCCGTCATAGACCGCGGCTACGAAGAAGATAAAACCGCCGACCCCAAGGTCTGCGAGGTGCTGCACATATCGGAGGTCATGGAGCACGCGGATGATTTTGACCTGATTCACAATAACTACGATTTTGTGCCCCTGACATACAGCCGGCTGATCGACACACCCATGCTGACCACCATACACGGGTTCTCGTCGCCGAAAATACTTCCCGTATTTCGCAAATACAAGAATACGTATTACGTCTCTATCAGCGACGCCGACAGGGACCCGCAACTGCCGTATGTAGCGACGGTATACAACGGCATAGACCTTTCGAATTTGACGTTCAGACCGGAACCGGGCGACGAACTGGTTTTTCTGGGACGAATCCACGAAGACAAAGGAACTCACCTGGCCATTGAAATAGCGCGACTTTGCGGCATGGACCTTGTCATAGCCGGGATAGTCCAGGACGAGGAATACTTCGACAGAATGGTCAAACCATGGATAAACGGATCTTCCGTGCGTTTCATAGGACCCGTCAATCCCGCCCAGCGCGATGAACTTTTCCGCCGCGCCCGTGCCGTGCTGCACCCGAACACCATTGCGGAGCGTTTTGGCCTGGTAATGGTCGAGGCAATGGGGGCTGGAGTTCCGGTTATTGCCATGGATATCGGATCATGTCGCGAGATTATAGCAGGCGGAAAGACCGGCTATCTGGTAAACAATGTCGAAGAAGCCGCGAAGGCGGTTCGTATGATAGACAAGATAGACCGCGAGGCATGCCGCAGGCATGTCGAGAATAATTTTACCGTGGACCGCATGGTTTCGGGATACGAAATGGTTTATAAGGAAATCTTCCGACGGGAAGAAGCAAAGAGAACGGGAACTGTAAAATGAAAGATACCATAGTAGAACGCTACGCCAACAATCCGATTCTTACGAAAGACGATGTTCCGTACGCCGTCGAGACGGTTCATAACGCCGGTGTCGCCAAATTCGACGGCCGTTACGTGATGCTTTTCCGCTCACACCTGCGTAACGGCCGATCAATCATTGGCATAGCCGACAGCGACAACGGTTTCGACTTCAGTGTGCGGCCCGAGCCCTTTATGACGCCGGCAAAAAGGGATGTGTTTGCGGAATATGAGGAGTACGGCGTCGAAGACCCGCGTATCACTCTCCTGGACGATATCTACTATATAACATACAGCGCGTATTCCCGTAACGGTGTGCGAATAGGACTGGCAAGAACGCCCGATTTTAAAAGCATCGAACGAATGGCATTCATCACGCAGGCCGACTACAGAAATACGGTCCTGTTCCCCGAAAAGATAGACGGCAAATACCTGAAGATGGACCGCCCGCATACCGACATATCCGGCTGGTCTATCTGGATCAGTTACTCCCCGGACCTTGTCCACTGGGGCAACTCACGTGTCATAATGAAGCCGCTGAGTTACCACTGGGATGAAATGAAGATAGGTCCCGGCGCGCCGCCGATTCGCACTGAGGCAGGTTGGTTGAACATATACCACGGAGTTTTTCAGACCATGTCAGGCGCGGTCTATCGCCTTGGCGTAGCGCTTCACGATTTCGACGACCCGTCGTTTGTGCACGGCGTGGCCGATCGCTGGATTCTACAGCCGGAAGACCCGTGGGAACGGGTAGGTTATGTATCCAACGTTGTTTTTACCTGCGGCGCTGTTCCGGAGGAGGACGACACGTTGAAACTGTACTGGGGCGGGGCGGATACCGTAATGTGCGCCGGTACGGCGAGTATTGAGGAACTGACGGATCTCTGCCTCGAAGACAACCGGGGCCCCGGCATGCCTGAGATTTCCCTGCCGCTTAGATAAATCGGAAATGCCGTCCGTGTGTTTTCGAATTTCGTGTGCTGTAGAAGCCGGAGGGGATATCGGCAATAGTTGTGGATGATGGATTCACCTTTACTCAGTTCGAACACCATCGCATGAAGCCCGAGACACATCTGCGCGCGCAGTGGCGCGGGGAAATTCGACATTGGCGGGGAAAAAATAAAATTTTTTATATCTTCTCCCGGCCGTGGGTTACGAATTCCGGATACGCCCTCCGGGCGCGGTTTGCGCGCGCAAAGGTGTTGTTTCGTCCAAGT
>CAYYMD010000009.1:0-62933 GCA_964472875.1 uncultured Planctomycetaceae bacterium | reverse complement strand
AGCAATTGTACGAACTGCTTTACTAATCGGGTGTCCCAATGTTGAACTCAGGAAACAATTGCGTCGAAGATTTTCGGCAGGTCGGCGGGCGCGGCGATGGTGGTGACGTATTTGCCCGCGCGGGGCTTGGCGGCCGTGATGGTGTCTATGACGGCCCGCCAGTGTTCGCCCACGCAGACCAGCGGGCGGGGGGTGGTTAGTTTCTTGGCGAGCATCTCCCACGCGGTGGCAAGTTCGGCAAGAGTGCCGGTCGCCCCTGGCAGGACTATATAGCCGGCGTTTCCCTCGGCCAGAAGCGTTTGCAGCCGCTCGTTAGCTGAGGCGGTAATGATTTTCCTGTCGGTGAACTCGTTTGCCTGCGATGACCATATCGAGCAGACTACACCGACGGTGCTTCCGCCGGCCTCTTTGGCGCCGCGCGACGAGGCAGCCATTGTCCCGCCGTAGCCGCCGTTGATTACGACGTAACCCGACTCGGCCATCCTGCGCCCCGCGGCGCGGGCGGTTTCGTATTCAGCCGAACCCGGTTCGGGGTCGTTGGAGCCGAAGATGGCGACGGCCGGTTTGTTTCCGCTCGCCTTGCCCATCATTTGTTTCCTGCCGTTGCGTAGTTGAGTCGCCCGCCGGCGGCGAGCATTTTCCGCTCGCGTTCGGACAGTTGCGAGATGCACGTGAATTCGAAATCCTTCGTGGCGTTGCGGACTTTTGCCCGGCCGGATTCCAGTCCGCCGGCCACGTCGGCAATGATAAGTTCGTCGTCGCGTTCGATTTTGTCGTAATCGCCTGCGGCCGCAAACGTCAGCGGCCAGATGCCGAAGTTAATCAGGTTGGCCTTGTGAATCCGCTCGATTGTCTTTGCGATAACCACCTTTACGCCGAGGTACATCGGGCACAGGGCCGCGTGCTCGCGCGACGAGCCCTGGCCGTAACTTTCGCCGGCGACGATTACGCCCGCCTTCGAGGCATTTTTCGCCTCCATCGCGCGGTCGGCGAAGGTGGGTTGGCCATCTTCGTTGAAGCAGTCGAAGACGTACCGTGCGTACTGCGGCACGTTGGAGCGGTACTTCAGCAACGCCCCGGCCGGCATTATGTGGTCTGTGGTTATCTTGTCGCCGACCTTGATGAGCACCGGCCCGCGGACTTTGTCGGCGAATTTATCGGGCTTCGGTGGGGGGACGATCGTCTCGGCGCGGGTTATCTCCACGCTGTCGGCCCGGTCCTCGGATACAGGTGGGACTATAAGGTTGTCGTCTATCTCGAAGTGGTCGGGCAGGTCTGTCTGCGGGCATTCGATGCCCTGCTCGTCGGCAATTTTGCGCGGGTCTGTAATCTCGCCTGCCAGCGCCGAGGCGGCGGCCGTGGCGGGGGAGACGAGATAAACCCTGTCGCCTTTTGTGCCGGAACGGCCGGGGAAGTTGCGGTTGAACGTTCGCATCGACACGGCGCCCTCGGCCGGGGAGAAACCCAGCCCGATGCATGGTCCGCAGGCCGACTCGAGTATCCTCGCTCCGGCCCGGACCATCTCCGCCAGAGCGCCGTTGGCCGCGATGGTCTCCAGCACCTGCCGGCTGCCCGGGGCGATGCCCAGTTCCACGTCGGGGTGGACGGTCTTTCCCTTGAGCATGGCGGCGGTGAGCATAAGGTCCTTATAACTGCTGTTGGTGCAGGAGCCGATGAGAACCTGGCGGACCTTTTTGCCCGAGGCCTCATTTACCTCGACGACGTTCTCGGGGCTGGACGGCGCGGCCGCAAGCGGCGTCAGTTGCGGAAGGTCGATGACTACCTTTGAGAAACTAACCTCGACAAAACCGTCCTCGTCGGCGTCGGTGATTTCCACGTCGCGGCAGAATTTGCGAATGTTTTCCAGTGCGCCCGCGTCGTTTTTGGCGTGCAGGCGCTTTGTGATGCGCGAATATTCGGCCCCTTCATCCGCGGCCAGGGGGCGGAAGGCGTCCTGCCGCTGCTGCGCGGCCAGGAATTTCCGCGTGGCATCGTCGGCCGGGAATATGCTCGTGGTTACGCCCAGTTCGGCGCCCATGTTGGTGCAGGTCGCCCGCGACGGCACATCCAGCGTCGCCACGCCTACGCCGTGGTATTCGACCACGCAGCCGACATTGCCGCGCGTGGTCAGGATGCTCAGCAGCCGCAGGATAATGTCCTTGGCCGAGACCCACGCCGGCAGTTCGCCGGTCAGTTCCACGCCTATGACCTTCGGGCACGCCAGGTAGAACGGCTCGCCGGCCATGGCCGCTGCCACGTCCAGCCCGCCTGCGCCGACGGCGAACGAGCCCATGCCGCCCGCGGTGGGAGTGTGGCTGTCCGAGCCGAGCAGCGTCGCGCCCGGTCGGGCGAACCGCTCCAGGTGCACCTGGTGGCAGATGCCGTTGCCCGGCCGGGAATGATACGCCCCGACCTTCGTGGCGATGGATTGCAGGTAAATGTGATCGTTGTGGTTCTCCGGGCCGAACTGGGCCGTGTTGTGGTCCACGTAACTGACCGACAGGTCGGTCTTGACGCGCGGGGCCCCCATCGCCTCGTACAGCAGATACGCCGTGGTGCCGGTGGCGTCCTGCGTGAGCGTCTGATCTATACGTATGCCGATTTGCCCGCCGGAGGTGGGTTCGCCGTTGACCAAATGCTCGGCCAGGATTTTTTCCGTCAGTGTGCCTTTCATTATGATTCCTTGCCTGTTGTGGCGGATGTGCTCCGCCGGTTTTAATTGTTCTCTTACCATAATAGCGCGGACTGTTATTGGCAAGCGGAGACGACGTTGTTAACGGGGGCGGGGATGTTTATAATGCCTGCGAAATTTCAGGTTTCGATGTTTTGAGGAGAGTCGTTATGAGTATATCTCGTCGCGAGTGTATGGGTATGGTCGGGGCGGCAGCGTCGGTGGCGCTGGGGCGGTCTCTGGCCTTCGGGCAGGATTCCGGCGAAAACCGGCCGAATATTCTCTGGATTACCGTCGAAGACCTCAGCCCGCTTCTGGGCTGCTACGGCGACGATTACGCCGATACGCCCAACCTGGACAAACTGGCGAGGGAAGGGATACTTTTCAAGAATGCCTTCGCCAACTGTCCGGTATGCGCTCCGGCGCGGTCGAGTCTCATCACCGGCATGTACGCATGCTCGCTCGGCACGCAGCACATGCGCAGCCGCTACCCGGTACCGGATAAAATAAAATTTTACCCGCACTATCTACGCGAGGCGGGCTACTTCTGCACTAACCACCGCAAGACTGATTACAACATCGCCGGCAATGACGGCAAATGGTGGGACCAGTGCGGCTCAAAGGCCTCATGGAAGAACCGCAAACCGGGCCAGCCGTTCTTCAGCATCATAAACCTGACCACCACACACGAACACTGCATTCATAAGGCCGTAAAAACAGAGCACAACCCGAAGCAGGCGCCGTTGCCGCCGTATCATCCCGACACGCGCGAGTTCCGACACGACTGGGCGCAGTATTATGACAAAATTACGAAGATGGACTCTCAGGTCGGCGGGATACTAAATGAACTCGAGCAGGACGGTCTGGCCGACGATACCATCATTTTCTTCTACGGAGACCACGGGGGGATACTCGGTCGAAGCAAACGGTTCCCGTACGATTCGGGTATGCAGGTCCCGCTGATAATGAGGTTTCCGAAAAAGTACGAGAATCTTGCACCGGCAAAGGCGGGCGATAAATATGCCGCGCCGGTGTCTTTTATCGACCTGACGGCCACTGCGCTTTCGCTTGCGGGCGTCAGGCCGCCGGAATATATGCAGGGTCATGCGATTGCCGGCGAGCACAAAAGCGGGCCGGATAAATACGCCTTCGGCTTCCGCGGCCGGATGGATGGGCGATACGACATGGCCCGGACCATCCGCGACGAGCGGTACAGGTACATACGCAATTACATGCCGCATTTGCCGTGGGGACAGCATTTAAATTACTTGTGGCGCGCCCCGTCTATGCGGGCGTGGGAGAAACTGCACAATCGCGATCGGCTTAACGACGTGCAGAACGCCTTCTTCGAGCCCAAGCCGGCCGAGCAGTTGTTCGACACGAAGACCGACCCGCACTGCGTAAACAACCTAGCAGGCAAGGCCAACCATGCCGTAACGCTGCGGCGGATGCGGCATGAATTGGAGAAAAAGATACTCCAAATCCACGACGCCGGTTTTCTCCACGAGGCCGAGATGCTAATCCGCTCGCAGGGGTCCACGTCGTACGAGGTGGTCCGCGACCGGGAAAAGTATGACCTGAAGCGGCTGGTGCACGCCGCGGATGTTTCCACCTCGCGCGAGCCCGGTTCGCTGAAGCAGATAATGAAATTTCTCGACGACGATGACAGCGGCGTAAGGTATTGGGGTGCGATAGGGACGATGGTCCTGGGCGAGGAAGCGGATGAGGCCTCGGATAAACTGACGAAATTACTGGAGGATTCCTCCCCCTCGGTCCGCATAGCGGCGGCGGAGTCGCTGTGTGGGCGCGGACGGAGTGAAAAGGGGCTTCCCGTGTTACTGGAGCTGCTTCGGTATAAGCATGATAGCGGCGCCGTGGCCTCGAAGGTTCGCCTGCATGCGGCCAATGCGCTGGAGAACATCGGCTCGCCCGCAAAGGCGGGCCTTAAGGAAATGAAAGAGGCGCTGAAGGCCGAGAAGGACAATTACGTCAAGCGTGCCCTTGGCTACACCGTCAAAAAACCCGAAGGTTGAAAATTATGCGGAAAGGGTCCGATGTTTGAGAGATTTGTTGAAAATCCGTTGATAACGCCCGATGATCTGCCGCCCACGCGGGACGATTTTGAGGTTTTGTGCACGCTGAACCCCGCGGCCGTGCGGTTCGGGGATGAGATAATATTGCTGGTGCGTGTTGGCGAGAAGCCGCCCGACGAGGGCAAGTGGCTGTCCGCGGCATATTACGACGCCGCGTCCGACGAGGTGAAAATAAAGCGAATCCAGCGCGACGACCCGCAGCTGGACACGTCCGACCCGCGCAAATATTTCTACGGCGACAAAGTGCTGCTTACGAGTCTTTCGCACCTTCGCGTGGCCCGCAGCAGGGACGGGGTGAATTTTACCTTCGAGGAGCAACCAGCGATATTCCCTGCCACACCGTACGAGGCGTTCGGATGCGAAGATGCGCGCATTACGTTCATCGACGGCAAATATTACATAACCTACACGGCCGTGTCCGACAGGGGCATTACTGTGGGACTGGCCAGCACGGAGGATTTCCGCACCTTCCGACGGCACGGGCTTATTTTTCCGCCGTATCAGAAGGATGTTTGCATATTCCCCGAGAAGGTCGGCGGCATGTACGTATGTCGTCATCGACCGTACATGAGCGAATTTAATCCGGCGGCGATATGGACCGCTTACTCGCCCGATATATTCAGCTGGGGAAGGCACGAAATGACTCACAGCCCCGTTGTCGGCACCTGGCAGTCTGTGCGTATCGGATGCGGCCCGCCGCCGGTAAAAACCGACAAGGGCTGGCTGGAGATTTATCACGCAAGCGACGATAACGGGCGCTACTGCCTCGGGGCCATGTTGTCGGAGGGGGAGAACCCGCATCGGGTGATAAGCTGTTCGTCCCGGCCGGTGTTCGAGCCCGCCGAAGACTACGAGATGAATGGCGTATACGGCAGGTGCGTATTTTCCAACGGGCTGGTGGCGGATGAAGACGGCAAACTGACGGTTTATTACGGCGCCGCCGACACGGTCTGCGCCGGCGCGATTACCGCCGTCGACGATATGCTCACAGCGGCGAAGTCCTGAATGTCACTGGCCCGAAACGGCCTGTTCGACGGATGGGAATATTTTGAACAGGCGGCTGAGGTGAGTGGTGTTTAGAACCTGCTGGACGGTTTCGGATGGTTTCACCAGGCGGAACTGGCCTTCGTGATGCCGGCTTTTCAGGTACGCCTCGACAATCGCGCCCAGGCCCGCCGAACCTATGAAATCCATATTCTTCAGGTCTAGTACGACAATAGGGGGCTTTTCGGCGACGATCTTTTCGAGAGTGTCACGAAGTTTCTCTGCCTCGCTCATTCCGGCGGAGCCGCTCATCCGGACCACCGCGACGCCTTCGGACCATTTGACGTTTAGTTTTAACGGCTTGTGTATCTTCTTGAACATTTCATGAGGTCCCTGAAGATTCCTTCCGGCAATTGGGATTGTACGAGTTATCGGATGTGTTTCGTTTTACCATACACACTTCATTGCCGTATTTGTTGAAACGCACGTCGTCCATGTACGCATTCATTAGCATTATTCCCCGGCCGTACGGTTTGACAAGATTTTCATCGGACGTAGGGTCGGGCACCGAGCGGGGGTCGAAACCTTCCCCTTCATCCCGGATTTTTATGGTCGTCTTTTCATCGGTGATTTCGTAGGTGAGTTCGATGTGCTTTTCGGGGTCTAAACGATTGCCGTGTTTTATGGCGTTTATGAGGCCTTCTTCCAGGGCCAGCCGTATGGCGAACAGTGTTTGGCGGGAATAGCCCCTCTTGGCCGCCTTGGAGAGGATTCGCTCCCCGACTTTCCTGGCATCAGTTAATCTGGACGGTATGGTGATATTCTCCGGCAAAACGACCATCTCACTTATTGCTCGCTCGAGAGATTCTCGAGGGCCTTCTGATGCGTTTCATAAATATTGAATATTTCATTCAACCTTGTGATGGTGAAAATTTCGTAAATAGAGGGCTGAATGCCGCACAGCGCCAACTGGCCTTGTTTTTCCCGAATACGCTTGTGGACTGTAATAAGAACTCCAAGTGCGCTGGACGACATGTAGGAAACGTTGGAAAAATCCAGCAGGATTTTTGGTTTGTCGGTATCGGCCACCAGAGATGTAAGCGTTTTGCCGATTTCCATTATGTTTACTTCATCGAGTATTTTCCGGCTTACGAATTTTACCGTGGTTACGTCACCTTCTTGTGAAGTTTCGAGTTGTGAGTTTTCAGCCATGTCTGACTCCTGTAATCTGGTTTGCCTGTGCAGGAATATTACGTTTTACCCGTCCCCGATGTCAAGCGGCCCTGAAAGTTGATTTGATTAATTTGTCACAGGGCGAACATGAGGATATTTATCAGCACGCTGGCGGCCAGCGCCGCGGCCAGTATTATCACGTATATCATCAGTTTGTGCCGCTGTGGTTGTTCGGCGCCTTCTTCGGCCTGGGTTACTGATGTTTCGCCTTCGCTTTCGAGGGACTGAAGGACATTTGCGTCTATCTGTTTTCTCGCCTGAAGCGGCGGATTTCCCGAGGCGATTGCCTCCAGGTCCATCAGAAGGTCGTGGGTTGAACCATAGCGGCGACGCGGGGCTTTGGCCATCATAACTTCCACGACTTCACCTACGCCCGATGAAAGGTCCGGCCGGATATGATCCGGAGGCGTCAGCTGTTCGGTGAGGTGTTTGTGCATAACGGCCGCGGGCGTATCGCCTTCGAAGGGCACTTTTCCGGTCAGCATGTTGTACAGCGTCGCCCCAAGAGAGTAGATATCCGCCCGGAAATCGATATTCACCTCGCCCCTGATTTGCTCGGGGCTTATGTAGTAGGGGGTGCCGAAGGCCTTTCCCGCCTCCGCCTTGGCCGCCTGCGCATCGCTTACCGCACGGGCCAGGCCCATGTCCGCCAGTTTCACCGTCCCGTCTTTGGTAATCATGATGTTCTTCGGCTTGACGTCGCGGTGAATCAGCCCCTGGCTGTGAGCATGCTCCAGCGCCCTTGCGACCTGGATGGCGACGTTCAGGGCTTCGCTTTCGGAGAAAACTTTTCCCTTGGATATCTCATCATAAAGGGAGTGTCCCTCTACGTACTCCATCACGAAGTGGTGATATCCGCTGGCCTCGCCGACGTCTATCGCCTGGACGATGTTGGGGTGGTTTAATTTCGCGGCCGCCTTTCCTTCCTTGTAGAACCGCTCCACGTACTGAGGATTCTCCGAAAAGCGTTTCGGAAGCACCTTGATGGCTACTATGCGGTCAAGGGACACCTGCCGCGCCTTGAAAACAGTCGCCATGGCGCCCGAACCTATTTTGGCGAGGATTTCATACCCGGGAATCTGCTGACGGCGGGATTCTTCGATGCTCTTTTTAAGTCGGGATATCTGCCGTTCGGTTACGGAACCCTGCTCGACAAGTATCTCAGCGAGACTTTGCCGGTTCTGGTGCTGTTCGAGCTGGGACTGTTTCTGCCGTCCATGCTCGACCTCTTCGGGTGTGGCGAGTTTCTGCTCGACCACCATGCGGCCAAGCTCGGTGTCCATGGCGTTTTGGTTCTGGCTGCCGGAACCACCATGTCTCGAGCCGGTTGAACCCGAAGCATTTTGTTTCTGATTTTCCATCAGGAGCACCTCGAATTGCCAATCGGTCTGTATTAGACCGACCTTTGTCTGAATTGATTAATGTCAAACTTAGATAAGATTAACCTTATTATAACCATTTTTCCAGTGTTTATTTAAAATTTTATTTGTAAGGTATTCACTGTACAATAAATTTCTTCCGGGCCAAGTTCTTTTCGGTGCATGCCGCGCATATAAAGCCATTTTCTTGCCTCCCAGCACAAGTGACATTTACTTGCATAATTGTCACGTGGCCGGAATCCCACCTGCATCGCTGTTTTCGACAGAGCGTAGGGGCCGTTTTCTGCGAGCGTGCTAAGCAAAGGTCGTGAAGGATGATCTTTCCACAGACAGTTCCACAATCTCGCCACCTCGTTAGTTTTATAATGTGCATCGCCTTCGGCCGGGAGTTTGCCCAGCACTATACCCGCGCATGTGCCGGGCATAACCCAACCGTCGGGTCCCACGTGCACGTGTTTTGCCCTTAGCAACGCCTCTTTGCAATTTGTATCGGCAAATTCATGCGGTTTCTTTTTTTGTTCGACCAGTGGAGCGATTTTTTCTGCAGCCCGGCCGTTTAAACGGTCCCGTCCCTGGCGGGCATATCGGGTGAATATTTGATTTCTTCGGGATTCCGGCATCCCGCCGGTGTCGAAGCCGTTTTCGAGCCAGTCGCGCCAGCGGACCTGGATATTTTCCGGCCCGAGCAATTCCTCGCCCACCTGCGCGGCCAGCCGACATCGTTCGATGGGCACATACTGCTGGTGATAAGGGTCGGTTGAGATGACCAGTTTCCCCATGCCCGCCTCGGCAAGTTCGCCTATTCGACGGCGGACAATATTTTCGTCTTTGGCCCAGAAGGCGTTTGTCTCGATTTTTTCCGGCGGCGGCAAATTTTCCTTTTGCGCCTCGCGACATATTTTGATAAGTCGCGGCCAGTCGCCGAAGGGCTCGCCGCCGCTTATGTGGATACGACAACCCCGGCCTTTGACTTCATCCAGCAGGAGTTTGTCGGAAGCCTCGCACAACCACCGCCAGAACCTGACAGCCGTGCTCACAGGCATCCATTGGGACCGTTCGGGAGTGCACGAGAGATAACAGCTTGCACACCGTGCATTGCACCAGTAAGACAGCATGAGCCCGGCGAACGACCAGTGTTTAAGGGGTAATGGTTCGCTGCGTCTTGAAGTCATTACAGACAATTGTACAAGTTGTTTGTCTGCCTACCAAGTGGTACAATTCAGTGATTCAGTTATTTGTTAAGGGTTTGCTTTTGAGACAGACATTGAACGGAGACGGTTATGATTAATGACATTCAGGTAAAAAGAAATTTCGCATCCTGCGCGGCGGCGACGGTTATGGCCGCAATTTTTGCAGTTGCTTTACCGCTTGCTGCAGAGACACCAACTGCAAGCGGCACACAGCCCGCCACCGACCAGGCCGCTCCATCCACGCAGCCGGCAGGCGATTCCGGCATAGATCGGATAGCGCACATACGCCTGGATGGCAGGATTATTCAGAGTCCGCCGGACTTTACTCTTTTTGCGGATTCTTCGAGTTACATGACCGTCAGGGACTGGCTCAAGCGGCTGGCAGATGCGCGGCAGGATGACAATCTTTCGGCCGTGGCGCTGGAGATTCACAATCCGTTGATGACCTGGTCCCAGGCGGTCGAAATTGCCGACGCCGTGCGCCGGCTTGACGAGGTAACGCCGGTATATACTTTCCTTACGGACGCAGGTCCGGCGGAGTACCTGGTTGCCTCGGCGGGGCGGAAGATAATGATGGAGCCGGCCGGTTCGCTGAACATAGTCGGAGTGGGAGGGGAGGTTATGTTCTTCCGCGGCGCTCTGGACTGGCTGGGAATCAAGGCGCAGATGTTGCAGATGGGTCGTTTTAAAGGTGCGGCCGAGCCCTTCACACGCCGGCAGCCCTCCGGGGAATTCAGAGGCGAGCTGTCGAAAGTTATCGACGACCTCTACAACCAGATGTGCGGTCAGATAGCCGGTAACCGCGGAATGGAGCTCGATTTGGTCAAGCGGATTATAGACCGGGGGCCTTTTACCGCACAACGCGCCGAAAATTTCGGCCTGGTGGATGGGCTGGTCGAGACTCTCCGATGGCGCAGGGAAGTGAACAACCTCATCGGCAGTGAAGAAACCAAACCCACATGGCTCGACGATTACGCCAAAAAACGGTCCAGGCAGGTCGATGTGTCGAATCCTTTTGCGCTGATGAGTTACATTCTCAAGGGCAGGCCGGAGGGCAAGATTCGAAAGCCCACGGTCGCGTTTATCCACGCCGACGGTGTGATAGTCTCGGGTAAGTCCGGCACCGGATTTTTCGGTAACCGGATGGCCGGTGCTGAAACAATCGTGCGATGTTTTAAGGAAATGCGAGACGATGACCGCGTCAAGGCGGTGATATTCCGCATTAATTCACCCGGTGGTTCTGCAATCGCCAGTGAGCTTATTTATCAGGCGGTCAAGTCGTGCGATGAGAAGAAACCGGTAATTGCCAGCATATCCCAGACCGGCGCCAGCGGCGGCTATTACATCGCCGCCGGGGCGAGAAAAATAATGGCCGACAAATCCGCTCTGGTCGGCAGTATCGGCGTTGTGGGCGGCAAGATGGCCATGACGGGGCTGTACGAAAAACTGCGCATAGGCACCTGGCGGTACACGCGCGGAAAGAACGCGGGAATCTGGATGTCGGATGAATGGTCGAAATCGGAGCGGGCCGCACTGGAGAAAATGCTCCGCAGCACCTATGACAGGTTTGTCGGCCGTGTAAAAGAGTCGCGCCGCGGGAAAATTGAAGATTTAAACTCAGTCGTCGCCGGGCGCATCTTCACCGCCCGCCAGGCGCACAAGAACGGGCTGGTGGATGCGCTGGGCGGAATACGCCAGGCGGTAGCCGCGGCTCACGAGGTGGCCGGGCTGGAAAAGAGTTATTTCATTACCCGGCCGAAGCCCCGCACACTGGCGGATCTCCTGTTCGGGTCGAATGCCTCCGACGGAGCGGGCGGTGCGTCGGAACTGATTCGGGCAAATTCCTCGCCCACCATCCGCAGCGTTCAACGTTTGCTCGGCCGGCGGCAGGGCGCAGCTTATCTGTTGACCCTGGCCGAGATTCTCAGCGGCGAACGCATCCTGACGGCGGTGCCGTATCATTTATCCGTGAATCGGTAAAACCATCCGTTATCGTGTAGCGGCCGAAGTTACCGCTGGGTGATTTTGTATAAGTCCGTAATGGCTCAGGAAACATTCAACCTTTTTGTTTACGGGACCCTGATGAAGCCGAGGGTTTTTCGCGCGGTTCTGGGATACGAGTTGGTATTCGACCCGGACCGGGCCGACGGGGTCGAATCTCTTTACCCCCGACGCGCGGTGCTGGGCGGGTATAAAAAAATCAGTCCCGACGGCACCTACCTTTACGCCGTCCCCGATAAATATGCGCGCATACAGGGTTATCTCATCGGTCCGCTTCCAAAAAAGTGTCTCTCCACGCTGTTGAAATACGAAGGCAGAAACTACCGCCGCAGAACACTTACCGTGCAGACCGCCGAAGATCGCGTAAGGGCGGTTGTGTTCGTGGGAAACCAGGAGCAGTTGAGTCACTCATTCGGATACGGATTCCGCGACCATCTCAAACAGGAGATGCTGCTGGAGAACAAAATAGATGCCGCTCTTACCGAGGCCGAACAGAAAGAGTTTCAGACGACCGAACATACCACGCGTCGGGCGGTGGCCGAATTGCGCGGAACCACCATCAGGGACCTCCGGCGGCGTCACTTCGAGGCGGGGGGAATAAGCGATTACGCCATCAGAAAATCGCTGACAAACAAACCTTTGCCCGATTTCGCCCCCATCTCCGGCGACCCGGAAGTGCGCGCGGTGGCGGGCAATTATCTCGACGTTGTTATCCGCCAGGTCATATTCAACGAACTGGAGGAGCGCATACACCAGGACTTCCGTTACGAACTGGATAATATTGCGGGCATTAGGCCGGATGTTAGTCCGCGCTGCCACGAACGGGCCGCAAGTGCACTGGCTGCGCTGCGGGTGCTGAATTCGTACGGATATATTATTAACGTGATTTCCACCGACTGCCTCGTTGACCTGGATTTGAACAAGGCACGACTGGTCGACTTTGTCCGCTGGGCCGTGAGGGCCGCACATGCCATTTACGATAAAAAAATGGTCCGCAGGGAAATTAAATTCATCACCAATCACAAGTGCCTTCCGGCCGGGCATGTGCAAAAAAGCGGCGCCTCCCAGTCGCCGGATTTCATCCCTTTGGGCGCGGAGCTGGAATTTTCAAATATCGGCCACGAGGTAATACGAGACCCTTCCGGCCAGTGGCTGCGCGATGCGCACTATGACGGTTTCCTGTATTTCAAGGATTTCGGCCTGGACGTGCTTACCTGGAAAATGGGCGGGCATATCGACGATCATCACGATAAGACATCGAACGAAAGGCGGAGAGGTTTTTATGAAGTGGCGCTGGGCAATCTTTCCGTGGAGGCCAATATTTCCGAACCGTTCAGCGACGACCCGTGGCTGCTGAATCAGTTCATACACCAGACGTTGAATTTTTATCCTATTAAGCCGCACAGTCTGCACCTGTCGCTGCAGATTAAGGGCAAGCATCCACCGGTGGACAGGCCATTGCCGCTTCACATTATGAAATGCCTGTTCGCTCTGGCCGGCGACCCGCGCATCGGTGAGGACGGGTGTCTGCAAATCCAGCGACTGGTGTCAGATGAAATCGTGCATCACGACCGGCCGGTTTCGATGATGTTTTCTGAACTTTCCATTCGCAGGAGTCGGGAGATAGACCAGCCGCCCGGCTCGCAGATTAAAGAGCCGCCTACCCGCTGGGTGCAGCAGTTCAAGTTCCTCCGGCTTTCTCCTTCAATAAGCTATGAGCCGATAATCGCCGCGCTGAAAGGCATCCAGTTAAGCGCCCGCCCGGGAACTTTCCTCACGACCGAGCAATACAGGAAAAGCAGAAAACTGCGAAGTCTGTTTCAGCAACTACTGGAATGGGGCCGTCAACCATCTTTACTTGCGCCATGGGAGATTGAGAACTTTCTGGACCACGTGCACGCCGGACTGATGAAGGAAGGGCCGTCGGGGCCGGCGCACGGCGACGCATACATAGCGTGGGTGCTTAACCGTCTCCGCAATCAACTGATGAAGTTTAACCGTCTCTTTAAATAGGCCCGCCGCAGCCCGGCCTTTAGATGTTTAAAGGTATTTTGTCGGCTATTTTCCTCAGGATGGGCTCATGTAAATTGCTCGGTCAGGTCGATATTAATTGATTGCAGATGGTTTTAATCACTGCTGCGACGTCCCGTTACAAGAGAAGTTTTTGCGACTGGAAAGTTGCACTCAATATATTGTGATTGACAGGAAAAAGTTATGCTATTTATGGCATTGGTATTTCGCAGTTTGATTATCCCCTTTGTCAGTGATCGATTCCGAAGGCGGTCAAAAGAAACAGAACGTTCGGCCGCCGGATGATTTTCTAAAATATTTTTGAAAAATTTTTTATTTTTTATTTTGCTTTTCCCTAATAAAGGTGTATTTTCCCTATTAATCCCAGAATATGTTTAAAAGGAACTGATTATGGCGCTTTTTGTCGGAGAATTTGAACAGACGATTGACGGTAAGAATCGTCTGGCGATTCCTTCCGGCCTGCGGGGACAGATGGACGGGGATAGAGACGGCGTCAAGTTCGTGCTGGTTCTGGGACCCGACAAGCACCTGTGGCTGTATCCGGAATTGTATTATGCCCGCCTGCTGGAAGAACTGCCGCGTTCGCCTATTCCGGACAGGGAGACCGGCAAGTTCGATCTGCTGTTCGGAATGGCCAGAGTTGTCAAGCCCGACAAGCAGGGGCGGGTGGTGCTTCCTGAAAAGACAATGCGTCGTGCGGATGTCACCGGCGATGTGACACTCGTGGGCAAACTCGACCACATAGAGATATGGCCGAGAGGCGAGTGGGAAGAGCACGTGGAGCGGTCACTGCCCGGCTACGGCGAGGCGCTCTACGAAGCGGCCGAACGATTAAGGAACAGACGTAAAGAATCTATATAACCTGGGCGTCGGCAGGGCGGGCTGGAACCTGCCGATCGCCCATAAATTAAGGAGTATTTATTATGTTATTATCGCAGACAAGTCGGACCGGGGGACAAAATGCTGTAGAATCCCAAGGTTTGTCGCAATTGCGCAGGCAACTCGAGCATCCGGAGCAGCTCGACGAGGCATCGCGTTCGTACCTGTCGGACCTTCAGCGGCGACTGGAGAAACTGCGGGCCAGAGGCGGCGATTACGGCCAGATAAATTTTTCGCGCCAGGCGCAAGATGCGCTTTGTATCAAGACGGCCGGTTAGTACAATAGCAGGGCAGAGCAATGGTATGTCTGCGGGCTCACAGGCCTGTCTTATTGACTGAAGTTTTGAAGGTGCTCACACCTTCGGGGAGGGAAGTATTCCTTGATTGCACCGTCGGTTCCGGCGGACATGCCGAAGCGATACTCGAAGCCGCCGGCGGCCGGGCTCAACTGGTCGGCATAGACTGGGATTCCGAAAATCTGCAACTTGCCCGCCGGCGACTGGAGCGGTTCGGCGACAGGGTGCGTCTTTTCGAAGCAAACTTCGCCCATGCAGACACTGTTTTGGCTCGCGTCGGACAGGAACACACCGATGCCCTGCTGGCCGATTTGGGGATTTCTTCAGTGCAACTCGACGACCCGGACAGAGGGTTGAGTTTCAGCAAAGACGGACCGCTGGACATGCGATTGTCGAGTTCGCCGCAGAGGCAGCGGCAAACCGCCGAGCAACTGGTTAACACGTTGCCGCAAGACAAACTCGCCGACCTCATTTATGAATACGGACAGGAGCGTTACAGCCGTCGCATTGCGCGTGCGATAGTGGCCGCCAGAGAAAAAAAGCGTATCAAGCGAACCGGCGAACTCGCCGAAACAATTACCGGCGCCATCCCGAGGCCGGCGCGGAAGACCCGCCGCGGAGTGCACCCCGCTACGAGAACTTTCCTGGCATTGCGAATAGCCGTCAACGGCGAGATGGAGAACCTCGATGGATTGCTTTCGCTGTTGCCACGCATCCTTGCCCCCGGCGGCAGGGCGGCCATGATAAGCTTTCATTCGCTGGAGGACCGCAGGGTCAAAAGGGCTTTCGCAGCCATGGTGAAATCTGGATTGGCCAGACACATAACGAAAAAACCGATCGTACCGACCGAGCGCGAGCGCAACGAAAACAGGCGCAGCCGCTCGGCGAAACTTCGGGCGATAGAAAAACTTTCAGATAACCCTTCGGATGGGGAGAAACAGAAATGACCAGACAGGCACGAATAGGACTACTGGTTGGATTGGGCTTCATAATACTGTTTGGCGTGCTGATGAGCGAACTGACCGGCAGGCCGTCGGCGCCGCCGATTGACGACCCCATGGGCAACGAAGACATCAATGAATACGTTTGGGCGCCGGTGGTGGAGGAGATACCCGCCCCCCGGCCCCAAAGGATAGAGCGTCTATCGGCCACCGTCGAAGACGATGGCGGCGAGGATGGAGAACCGGCCGCAGTCGTACAAGTCGAGACCGACTCCGGACGGGATGCTCAGGCCGCGCATCAATCTGAGCGGCGCCCCGCCGCCGAACAGGCCCGGCGCAGGCCTGCCAAAACATACACGGTTCAGCCGAATGACAATCTTATCAAGATAGCAAAGAAGGTGTACGGCCCGGGACATAAGGACGAATACAAGCGTATTTACAAGGCCAACCGCAATGTGCTCAGCAGCGAATCTCTTGTTGTTGAAGGCCAGGAACTGGTTATCCCTCCGCTGCCGGGCTCGCAGAACCCCCGGCCGCAGGGCGGCGCTACGGCCTCGCAGAACCGAACCACGGGCGACTATCGCCAGATGGACGTGAACGAGTTAAGGCGTCATTTTTCCAACCCCCGTGGCCGAAGCGACTCCGGCCGGATATACGTGATTCGCCACGGCGATAATCTCACCGGCATCGCCCGCAGATATCTTAATGACGGCAGCAAAGAGGCCGTAATGAAGATTTATAACGCCAACCGCGACAAACTTAAAAACCCCAATGATCTGCCGGTGGGCGTTCGCATAGTTATACCGTCCCAGTCGGGCTGACGCCGACGAATGGAGTTTTAAGTGCGTACCGGTTTCGTAATACTATCCTTTGCAGCGGCGGCGGCGCTGCTTGTATGGTGCCGGGCGTCGGCGCTGTCGGCCAGGCACGAGACGCAGCGCATGCGTCTGCGCCGAACGGAACTCCGTCGCCGACTGTGGGACCAGCAGATTCGGCTTGGTGAGTTGACTGCTCCATTGAGAGTCAAACAACGCACGCAGTTTAGCGCGATTGATGCAGGAAGCGCCATCCCGAGCGGACGGGACGGCGCTGGGGAGAACGGTCGAAGTAATCCTTATCTGCTGAGCAGAGATAGAAATGAACAATGACAACAGCGGCACATTGCGGGTCAAATTAATATTCGGCCTGTTAATGTGCGCTGTAGTGGGGCTGGGGGCCAATCTCTGGCTGATGCTTCGCCGCAGCCAGGCCGCGGACAAACTCGCACTGAAACAACAGCGGAGGACTATACCTATTCCGGCTAGGCCCGGAAATATTTTCGCCTCCGTGGGCGGCAGGTACGCCCTGCTGGCCGGAAGCAGGCACGCGCCGGGCTGTTTCGCAGACCCGTACATCATACCCGAAGGCGAGATTCCCAAAGTAGCAGATGGCCTCTCACGGGCACTTGGCCTGAGTGTAATCGACGTTCAAAACAAACTGGTTGCCCGCGGCGAGTCAAGATTCGTATGGATAAAGAAAAACATTTCCGACGCCGAAGCCAGCGCAGTACGGTCGCTTGGGTTGCGCTCCGTTGGTATATGTTACCAGTGGCGACGGCAATACCCGAACGGCCCGCTGGGCGGAACAGTCGTGGGCTTCAGGCGAATTGACGGCGTCCCGGGCGGCGGCCTGGAGCTGGCCGCGGATGAGTATCTGTCCGCCGAAGACGGCAGGCGGGTGGTGATAACCGACGCCCGCCGCAGGCCCATATGTCCGGTTCTGAATAGTTGCGAGCAAGCCAACGACGGTGGCCATGTTTTCCTCACGATAGACCTTATTATCCAGGAGCACCTGCAACGGGCCGTCAGCGAGTCTGTAGAGAAGTTCGATGCCAGGTGGGGCACCGGCGTAGTGGTCGAACCGCAGAGCGGTAAAATTCTGGCGATGTGCTCGGCTCCTTCTTTTGACCCGAATGTTTACTACCGCAGCGAAAGCGAAAATCGCACCAATCGCGCCATAAACATGCCGTACGAACCCGGCAGCGCCATCAAGCCGATATTCGCCGCCGCCGCCGTTGATGCAGGCCTGATGACTTACGATACCCGGATTTTCTGCGAAAATGGCGTTTATCATGCCAGGCGAGGCGGGAGGATTTCCGACCACGGCACCAGTTACGGGCATCTTTCGCTTACGGATGTAGTGGTGCATTCCAGCAATATCGGTATGGCCAAGGTCGGTGAACGAATGGGAAACAGGCGTCTGTTCGCCACGGCCGAACGCTTCGGCTTCGGCAGCGGAACAGGGACGGTTTTGCCGGGCGAGAGCCCAGGTATAGTGCGGCCGTTGAACAAGTGGGACGGTTACAGCACCCGTCGCGTTCCGTTCGGCCAGGAAATATCGGTGACTGCGTTGCAGCTTGGTATGGCATTCGGCGCGGTCGCAAACGGCGGATTGCTGCTTCGTCCCCGCCTTATAGACCATGTAATAGATTCCGACGGCTCAGTGGTATACCGCAGCAGGCGGGAAGTAGTCAGGCGGGTTCTAAAGCCGCAAACGGCCGCCCGAACGCTGGAGGTAATGCACCAGGTGATCGAACGCGGCACAGGCAGAAAATGTCGTCTGTCGCGGTGGAAGGCCTTTGGAAAAACCGGGACCGGCCAGATAGCCGGACGGGGCGGGTACGTGGACGGCGCATATACGGGCTCATTTGTTGGTGGGGCGCCTCTGGACAAACCGCGACTTGTATGCCTGATATCGATATACTGGCCTGACAGGTCGAAGGGCTATTACGGCGGCACGGTGGCGGCGCCGTACGTCAAAAGGGTGCTTGAAAATTCATTGCTTTACCTGGGCGTACCGGGCGATTCGCCGGAAGTTCTCGTCGGGCGATGACAAATAATGCATGTACGCCGCTGCCGCGCATGCAATTAAATGAGAATTTTATTATTATATTCCTATGCTGTTTTCAGAATTGTTGAGCGAAGCAGGGGTGGATGCCCGTAGGCGAGGCGAGGCGGAGGTAAATGCGGTTGTTTGCGATTCCCGTCAGTGCCGCCCGGGTAGTTGTTTTGTGGCCGTGCGGGGTGCTACCCTGGACGGGCATCGATATATCGCGGAAGCCGCCGAGGCGGGGGCGTCGGCGATTGTATGCGAAGACGCTTCTGCCGTACCGGATGGCGTTGCAGTGGGGCAGGTGAAAAATTCGCACATCTCGGTCGGTTTGCTTGCCCAGGCGATACTTGGCCGGCCCGCCGATAAATTAACCTGCATCGGCGTCACCGGCACCAACGGCAAGACTACTGTGGCACACCTTGTTCATTCAGTGCTCACCGAGGCCGGCTACTGTCCGGCTATTCTGGGCACTATCACTTACCGCACCGGCGTTCGCGAAGCGCCGGCCGGTGTGACCACCCCGGATGCGGTCTCCCTGGCGGGGATGACAGAGGAAATGGTTTCGGCCGGCATGACGCATCTGGTTATGGAAGTATCTTCGCATGCGCTGGACCAGCACCGCACATCCGGTGTCAGGTTCGATGCCGGTGTGTTCACCAATCTCTCGGGCGACCACCTCGATTATCACAACACTATGGACCATTATGCTTCGGCCAAACGGCGCCTGTTTGGCGGAGATTCGCTGCGTGAGGGCGGTGTGGCGGTAATTAACAGGGATGACCCTTACGCAGAGAGTATCGCGGAAGCGGCCGCCGGTGAAATTGTCTGGTACGGGCTGAATTCCGCCGCAGACGTGTGGGCCAAAATCGAACAAATTGATTCTTCTGGCAGTCGGTTTTACCTGATGCATCACGACCACAGCGAGGAGGTTGCAACGCCGCTTATCGGGCGGCACAATATTTATAATTGTCTTGCGGCGGCAGCGACGTGCCTGTCGCTTGGAATCGACCGGCAAACCGTGGCGGCAGGATTAAGAAAGGTCTCCCGCGTGCCGGGGCGGTTGGAACCGGTTGACCCGGAGGCGCCGTACAGCGTATTCGTCGATTACGCGCACACGGACGATGCACTTCAGAACGTGCTGGGTTCGCTCCAGCCACTTGCCAGGGGCAGACTTATAGTAGTGTTCGGCTGCGGCGGCGACCGCGACCGCACAAAAAGGCCCCGCATGGCGCGTGTCGCCGAGGATTTAGCCGACAGGATAGTCATTACGTCGGATAATCCCCGGACGGAAAAGCCGGATGAAATTATCGAGCAGATAGTGGCCGGCCTCAGCGAGGACGGTAGGCAGAGGACGGAAATATGTCCGGACCGACGGCAGGCGATTCAGCAGGCGGTTGAACAGGCGAAACGGGGGGATGTCGTTTTGATAGCAGGTAAAGGTCATGAAACTTACCAGGTAGTCGGAACCGAGAAAATACCGTTTGACGATGTGCAGGTGGCCCGCAGCGCAATGGCCGCACGAGAACATTCAGAACGCAAAAACCACAGGGAAGGGCGCAAATGAAACCGATGCAGCTGGAGGAGATTCGACGAGTCGTTCACGGCCGGTGGCTCGCCAGGGGCCGGGACATCGCGGTCAGTGGTGTGACCACAGATTCGCGCGCAGCCGGGCCCGGCCAGTTGTTCGTTGCGCTTCGCGGGGAAAAATACGACGGCCACAATTATCTTACCAAGGCAGCCAACGCTGGTTGCGTCGCGGCGCTGGTTCGCCGCGACGGTGAACCTCCCCCGGAAGTGTCGCAATTGTTCGGGGCGGGCGTGATAGGGGTCGACGACACTGTCGAGGCCCTGGCCGGTCTGGCTCAGGCGTATCGCGAAATGATCCCATCGGTGGTAATAGCCGTTACCGGCTCAAACGGAAAGACAACCGTCAAGCGGATGATTCATCACATACTCTCGCGTATGCCCGGCGGGCACGGTGAGCTTATGAAGGGCATGTGCAGTCCCAAGAGTTATAACAACGCCATAGGCGTGCCGCTGACGTTGCTGGGTGTGGAGGCGGGCGACGATTACGTTATTTGCGAGGTTGGCTCCAACGCTCCGGGCGAAATAGCCAATTTGAGCAGGATGGTCCGACCCGACGTGGCCGTCATCACTAATGTTTCCCAGTCGCACCTTGAGGGACTGGGCAGCGTCGAACAGGTTGCGGTAGAGAAGGCGTCCATGCTCGGTTGCCTTGGCGAGAACGGACTGGCGGTGATCGGTGCGGATTACCCGTCGCTTGATAATGCGATGTCAGCATATCAGTGCAAAGTCATCCGATACGGGCTTTCCGCCGGGGCCGAATTGCGACTGACCGATTATCGCCAGGAAGGCGACGGGCAGTGTTTCCAGATGAACGACAGTTTGTGGGTGCGATTGCCCGTGTCGGGCCGACATAATGCCCTTAACGCGATGGCCGCCATAGCGGTTGCCCAGCGGCTGGGCTACAGGCGCAAAGACGCAGCAAAGGTGCTTGAAGATTTCTCGCCGCCACCTATGCGCCTCGAACGTGTTGAAACAGGCGATATAGTTATTATTAACGACGCGTATAATGCCAACCCGGCTTCGGTGAAGGCGGCCGTGGAGGTTCTTGGTTGCAGCGATGCGCATCGGCGGGTGGCCGTGCTGGGTGATATGCTCGAACTCGGACCGGATGCGAAGCAATTACACCTGGTTGCGGGCAGGAAGCTGGCCGGTATGAACGTCGATTTTGTCATCGGTGTGGGGCGTCTGGGTCGATATATTGCCAGAGGCGCTGCCGAGGCGGGTATTGATGTTGAGATATTCTCATCGGTAGGCGCGGCCGCGCGAAACGCCGAAGACCTTCTTCAAAAAGGCGACGTGGTGCTAATAAAGGGCTCCCGCGGCATGCGGATGGAGCGCATTGTTAATGCGCTCACAAAATCGCGGGGCCAGGCGCCTCGCTCGGCTTCGAAAAAGAAAACTGCCGCTCGCAAAAAATCAAAAAGGAAAAGCGGTTGATTTACTGGTTCTACACAGGTTCGCTGCTCAGAATGGCCGGAGCGGCTGTTTTGAGTTTCCTTCTGGTGGTTACACTGGCGCCGAGGACTATCAAGTTCCTCGTGCGCATGAAACTCGGCGACCGTCCGGAATTCGACCACGCCGACCTGAACCAGCTTACTCGCTACAAGTCAAACACACCTACGATGGGCGGCGTTCTTATGGTCACCGCACTGTTCGTGTCGCTGATTGTGTTCGCCGACACGTACAACATGTACATCCGCATGGCCCTGCTGGCCCTGGTTTGGCTTGGCGGGCTGGGCGCCGTGGACGACTGGATTAAACTGCGTTACTCGGCCGGAAAGGGCGGCAGGGACGGACTTAAGGCGTGGGAGAAGATACTTTTCCAGATAGGTCTGGCGGTGCTGCTGGCAATATTTATCCGCTCCTACGCACGCAATGTTGAGACGGCGAAAAGTTTTTATTTTCCGTTCGGCTTCGACCCGGTGTATCTGCCGCCGGTTATGCACGTGGTGATAACAGTGTTAACAATGGTCGGGGCCTCAAATGCGGTAAATATAACGGATGGGATGGACGGCCTGGCGGCGGGGTGTCTGGCTATCGTGGCGGGAGTGTTTCTGATTGTGTCCCGACTGGTCGGCGTCAGTGACCTGGCCATGGCCTACCGTATGCCGCTGGTCGGCAAAGAGGCGGCGGAGATGACAATAATATGTGCGGCCATAATGGGCTCATGCATCGGCTTTTTATGGTACAATTCTCCGCCGGCACAGGTGTTTATGGGGGATACAGGTTCGCTGCCGCTGGGCGGAATTATAGGATACATCGCGGTGGTGGCGAGGCAGGAACTGCTGCTGCTTATCGCCGGCGGGGTGTTCGTAATGGAGGCCGGCAGCGTGCTGCTGCAAATCGGCTACTTTAAACTCAGCCGGCGGGCGGCGGCCAAACATAGCGGATATTTGCAAAACGTGCAGGGAAAGCGGCTGTTCCGGTGCGCGCCGCTTCATCATCATTTTCATCTCGGTGGGTGGGCCGAACCGAAGGTCGTGGTGAGGTTCTGGCTGATGGGAATAATTTTCGCCGCTCTTGCGCTGGCGACACTGAAACTGAGATAGTACCCCGAAATTGTCGCAGGAACGAAAATGTCAGATGTTAGACCGACGCCGTTGAGCAAAAATTATCTCGCCCAGGCGCTTATGCTGACGACGCTGTCCATGATCGCCCTGGGCGTGGTGCTGGTGACCAGTGCCGCGGCGGGTCTTGGTTCTTCCGGGCAATGGTACGAGAGGGTGGAGGTGCGTCACGCCATATTCGCCGCTATCGCGGTTATGGTTCTTATGACGCTATGGCGGGTGGATTATCACCTGCTGACCCGCAGGGGGCGGTTGCCGCTGGTTGCCACGTTGATGCTTGTTGCCTCGCTGGTCTGCGGTGCTCTGGTATTTGTGCCGGGTATAGGCCGGTCGGTTGGGGGCAACAGAAGATGGATAACGTTGTTCTCGGGGTCGTTTACTCTCGGATTTCAACCGTCGGAACTTATTAAATTTACGCTCCTGATTTTCCTGGCGGCATGGCTGGGACAAAGAAGCGATAAAATCCGCAGTTTCACCCGCACATTCATCCCCGCCATGGCCGTTATCGCACTCGCCCTGGGACTGATTGTCACCGAGGATTTCGGCACGGCGGCGATAATCGGCCTGTCGGCGGCGGTTGTATTGTTCCTTGCGGGAGTGCCGTGGTATTACCTTGCGACGCTCGCGCCACCGGCCGGTGTGGGATTTTATTTTTTCGTATACGAGGTGCCACATCGCTGGGAGCGGATTACCGCCATGTTGAATCCGTGGGTTCAGAGCAATCCCGGTTCTTACCAGCCGAGGCAGTCGCTGATAGCGATTTTGTCCGGCGGCTTTTACGGCAGGGGCCTGGGCCAGGGGCTTCAGAAATACGGTTTTCTTCCCGAGGATACTACGGACTTTATCTTTGCGATGATGTGCGAGGAATGGGGCTTTATGGGCGCGGTTCTGTTGATGGGCCTGTTCCTGTTATGGATGTATCTGGTTTGCAGGGCGGCCTCGGAGGCCTCGGACAGGTTCGGACGTGTGATGGCGGCATCGCTTGGGTTCGTAATCGCTCTCCAGGCCGTGCTGCACATCGCCGTAGACCAGGTTGTGCTACCACCGACCGGCGTGTCGTTGCCGTTTATCTCCGCCGGCGGCACCGCACTTGTAACCTGCGCCGCGGCCACGGCTATGATAGTCTCGGTCACAGCGCACAAAACCAACCCGGAGCCGGCTAAGACGTGAGCGGACCGATTTACATCTTCGCCGGTGGTGGAACCGGAGGGCATCTGTATCCCGGCATTGCGGTGGCCGAGGAACTGAAACGCCTGCGGCCGGAGGCCCAAATCGTATTCGCATGCTCTGACAGGGACATCGACAGGCGGATTCTGGACCCGCTGGAGTACGCGATAGTGCCCCAGCCGGTACGGCCGTTGCCGCGTGGAGTTAGGGGCTGGTTTAAATTTTTCACCGCTTATTTTAGCTCTATGCGACAGGCCGGTGCGATGATGGCCGACCTTCGCCCGGCAGGCGTGCTTGGACTGGGGGGGTTTGCGGCCGCGCCGGTTATACGCGCAGCCCGTCGAACGGGCGTGCGTTGCGGGCTACTGAACCCTGACGCAGTGCCGGGCATGGCCAACCGGCATCTGGCTCGCAGCGTCAACGCCATATTCACGCAGTTCGAATCCACCAGAGAATGTTTCGCGCGCCGCGGCTACAAGGTCAGGCATGTCGGCTGTCCTGTGCGGCCGGATTTGTTAAACGGCGACAGGGGTGAGGCGATGAAGCATTTTAATTTGTCGCCGCCGAGGAAAACTATACTCATCCTCGGAGGTTCGCTCGGGGCTGGTGCGATAAACGCCGCCTTTGCGAGCGTGGCGGATGAACTGGAACAGAATGCCGACAACTGGCAGGTTATACACATTACCGGCCCTGATGCGGCGGGCCTTCCTGATGGCTGGCCCAAGGGGAGCGCAATCGGCATTCGCGCCATACGGTACTGCGACAGAATGGACCTGGCATACGCGGCCGCGGACATCGCCGTGGCGAGAGCAGGGGCCTCGACCGTAGCGGAATTGGCCGCCACCGCCACGCCGGCCGTGCTTATGCCGTATCCGAATCATCGCGACAGGCACCAACAACTCAACGCCGAGGCGCTGGCCGCAACCGGCGCGGCGGAGATTTGCCCTGACACCGGCCGGACCGAATCCGACGCCCAAAATCTTAAGACAATTTTGCTGAAAATGATGCATTCCGTCTGTAGTGGTGAAAAGTCGCGTATCTCCACGGATGGAGCGGGTAATGCGAATGCGGCCAGGGTGATTGCAATGTGGCTTGATGGAAGTTTCTCAATTCGGAATCAAGCCGATAAATGATTCCTGCGTTGCTGCATAAAGACATGCCGGCCGTGGAGATTATAGATAACCGTATTTTCGCATCATATCTCCGGCGATGCGCTCGACGGTCTGCCTGTCGCAGGGGTCGAGTTTTTCCTGCCATTCACTGTCGAGTCGCAGTTCTGTCGGGCCGGATTTGAAACGATCCGGATTTCCTCCTATCGAGTGGCCGGTGCTCAGGTCAATTACGCCGTCGCGTATTTCAGGCGTCTTGGTATCGCCCAGTCCAATCCCCTCAAGTGTTTCGTTTATCGCGTCTTGAGGGTCGTCAAGAAGGTGCTCATACCGGAGCCGATAGTATTTGCCTCTGAGGCGCTGGCCGAGCTTTTCTGCGTGGCGATTGACGCGCAGCCACAGTTTGGCGCTGCGCGAAGCGGAGTATCTTATTATCATTTTTTGGCTGCCGTCCAGGATGGGCTTTTTTTTCTGCCACGAAAAAGCCACTCCGCGCGGATCGCGGACAAGGTGTACGACACGCAAATCCACCGATGCGATGTTTTCGAGAACATGGCCGTGGGCAGGGACCTTGGAGGCGTCGATGAGTAGTTCGGTGCCTGTTACTTCGCGGCTGTGCCTCAGGATACTTTCCATTCTGCTGCCGTGGCGCGCATCAGCAAGCCGTCCACGCAGGGGCATGATAAGGTCTCGCAAAATTGCCGGCTTGTCCCAGTATTTGTGTGCGAGGTGCTTGTCGCGCCGAATTCGCGGCAGGTCAAGTCTTTCGACATCGCCGAAAGCACGCTTTATGATTTCAGACCAAATGGGACATTCCTTGAATTTTTTGCGGCATTCACAAAGTACGTTGCGTTCGAACTGACGCTTCCAGATATGCTGAAATTCGCCCAGGTAAAACGCGCCCTTAATTTGTCCCAGCATTCGACCCAGGAGCGTGCTGCCGCTTCGCCCGAAGCCGGAAATCATGATTATGCGAAGTTTTTCGGACATTCGTTTAGTGTTCCTCGAATATGATTCGCCTGTTCGTATTCATATATGCTAAACATTGTTCCATTGTCGTACAATCATATACGACAACCGGATAGCGGTAAAACTTTGAGGCAGAAGAATGTTGCTTCGCAATTTCACTGCCGTCGTGATATAAAAATTTACTAACGGTCATATCGGATTCGGTAAATTGTTCGAGGATTTGGCCGCCGTTATAATAATTCATTTGAAATGTTTCCATAAGCGCGCGGTGCTGATGTATGTACATAATTTAGCAGGGCGATAATTCAGTGAGCGATAAAAACGATAAATCTCCCACCTTCAGCGTGATTATGCCTGTCTACAATCACGCCGAATATGTAACCGAAGCGGTAGAGTCCGTCCTCGGCCAGAGTTATGACAACTGGGAATTGGTGATTACGGATGACGGCTCTACCGACGGCAGCGGCGAGATTGTTGACGATTTGGCCAGACGGGATAGCCGTATTACGGTTATTCACCGGTCAAACGCCGGCCCGGCCGTGGCAAGAAACACGGCCGCCGAAAGGGCTCAGGGGCAGTGGCTGACCTACCTTGATAGTGACGATATATGGTTTCCTTCAACCTTGGGAAATTTTGCCGACTACATCGCAAAAAGGCCGGATATAAAATTTATCTACGGCTATCGACACAGACTCAACGATGACGGTTCGGTTACCGAATTGGCTGGTAAATACCAGGATGGGCCTACCGGCCCGGTGGAGATTTTCCGTCAGATGTATATTTCCCATCTGTGCGTTTGCTATAAGCGGGAACTGCTGGAGGAGGCAGGCGGTTATGACGAATCATTAAGATCGGTAGAAGACTACGACCTCTATCTACGCATGAGTCTGCACGTGCGTTTTTGGCCGCTCGGGTTGCCCACGGGCTTGCGGCGGCGCCACGGCAGCAACATATCTCACCAGACGGGCATGCTCCGCCTTCTGGAGGCGAAGATATTACACAGGTTTCTGGAACGTTACGGCGGCAGAAAATTCGTCAGCGACGATGTTATTGCCAAGCGTCTGGGCAAGGTTTACTACTCGGCCGGACGTGAGTTTTTCAAGTCGGCCTGTTTCGCCCAGGCGGTCGAAGCAATTAAGAAAGCCCATGGTTATCGCAGAACATTCAAGGGCTCGTTAATACGGTTAATTTCCACGTGTCTTAAGCCGTTGGGACGAACGGATACGCGAGAACTGCCCGAGATATAAGAAATTGAATATTTGCCGTCTTTCAAAGGACGCCCTATCACTGTTTGGGCAGGACCAGCCACGCATAACGCCCGTATTTATCTTTCAGCCACGATTTGAGGTCGTAGTAGTCCAGTCCTCTCCGTGAAAGCTCATTTTTGACGAAATTTTGATATTTTCTGCGCTTATGCACATCGTCCAGAACGATTGCTCCGGTGTTCCCTGCCAGGCGAATGGCCGGGTCGAATGTCCTCACCCGCGTGGGCATCGATCCGAGGTCGTGAAAGACAAGGTCGAATCGGCCGCGATCTTCGGCCGCGAAAGTTTCCCACGTCATGAGTCGTTCAGTATCCATGTCGTTGCTGCGAAGGAAATCGGCCGTCTTCGCCAGCCAATCAGGCGAGTCGTCCACGCTCCAGACTTCCGGAACGGGCTGAGAACCGGACTGTGTGGCCCAGGCCCGGAACAGATACGAACTGAACCCGCTGCCAAGGTCTGCTATACGCGAGGGATTCAGGGCGTCACAGAGTACCCATAGAAAAACGCACGTCTCCAGGGATGCGGCCGCCTCATCCGTCGAGACATCTGCCACGTATCGCCGGTACTGCTCAATCAGGTTGCGGCGGGCTTCATCGGCCTTGTGTTGGTAGTCAGCCAGCTGCGGCAGCCGATGCCGGAGCCGTTTAATGTCCCGCCTACTTCGCAGGTTCAGTAATTCCATAGCGGCACAGCTTACCCGAGAGACGGGCAGGGGGCAATGACTGAATCTAAGGCATTTGGCAAAATTACATTACGAGGCGGCAATGCTTAGCCGGTTGTTTGTATAGGTGGCCTTTTGTCGGTTAAGAACGTTCGTAAGCTATGTATTTTTCACCCTGATAGAATGGTGTGAATTCCGTTTCGGTCTCAAGGCGGTTGCAAACGTGCTTTACACGTATTTTGTTCAGCGTGTTTTTGTTTATTACGATGAATGAAATGTTCCTTCTTTGTGACAGGATTGGAATCAAATTTTCGTTTTCCCGTTTATTTATTACGTCGTAAAGCATTATGCAGCGTTGGTTTGTGAGAAAATGTATTACACTTTTACCTTCGCCAATAAGACCGATGTCTTTGTCGGCGGAGCCGGATTCACGATTTATGCTCTCGCTGACTTCGAACCACGGATTGAATCGTCCTGATTTTATGATTCGGTAATAATCTGGAGTATAACTCGCATAAGTGTAATAAACGGCGTGCCTGCCAAGCCGCGGGATGTTACAGGCGATTATTATTATAGTCAGAACTGTAGCGGCCTTAAGGAAGGCCCTTGGGTTTACATGTGAATATTTCTTATTTGCGATGAAGCTGACGGTCCTGAACAGGCCCAGAAAACCCATAAGCAGCAGCATAGGCGCCACCGGCATGAGATACCTTGGGCGGACAGCCCTTTCTCTGCCCATAATGCACAGAACAATCACATACAAAATAAACGTCAGTTGCAGGGATCGTTGCCCGCGTTTCCACATCGCAACGCCACCGACTACGCCAAGCGCCAGCACAACCGCCCCGACGGGCACAAGCGCTTCCTGGGCGGCGATGGTTTCGGCAGTGGCGAAGGGCAGTTTGGCCAGGCCGGCCCCGATACGATTTAATATATGCAGGGGAGGAATTTCTGAACTCTGGGAGATATCCCCAACATAGAGAGGTGTATTTTGAGTGACATTTAATGCCAGGTAATACATTACCAGACACGTCAGTACCGCGGGCACAAGCACCGATGCACCTTGCAGAAGGCCTTTGAACCATCGAATGCCCGATGGCATGCGGTCGAATAAAATCGATACGGAAAAGATAACCACCAGGGCCATTCCCGGCCCTCGAATTAATACCGATATTGCCATAAAGACACCCGCCAGCAATGGCCAAAAGGCGCTGTTTTGTCTTTTTCGGTAAAGAACATATATCCCGCACCAGAAAAAGGTCATGAAAGGGATATCCGTCAGTATCCTGTGAGAGTTGTAATAGAAGGTGAACGAGAAGCCGGTGGTCAGTGCAATTGCAAAAGCGGTTCGTCTGTCGCTCAGCCGGGCGGATACTTTATAAATCAGCAGCAGGCCCACGAGTCCAAAAGCCGCCATCAGGAAGTTGGGCGCCCAGAAATTCCTGCCGAACAGCAGTTCCGTCCCGGCCAGAATAAACGGCAAGCCGGGTGTAATATCATTATTGAAACGGCCGTTGAATTGATAACCGTTACCTTCGGCCAGTGACCTGCCCAGCCCCGTGTACAGCGCACTGTCGGGCGTAGGCCACCACTTGCCGGTGACGGTGACCAGGTATAATACCGCCAATATCGCGACTGTGACAATAATGTGCAATCGCCGCGGCGGAAACTCCGCCAGCCAGGTATTTTTCGAATCCACTTGCCGTAGTTCAGTTGAAGGAGAATCAGGCACTGAATTTAACCTTTTTTATATTCCACTACGCCGAGGTAAAGTACCATGGGTAAAATCCGTAAATCCGTGGTACTTTACTACTTTGTATCCCGTGTGTCTCTGCTTGTCTAAAGGAAAACCGCGGCGGATGGCGATATAAGATACGGAAGGATATTTGTTTGATGTCGTCGCGCGCCGGCTGTACCTGCCGTTTGACAGCGCGCATGTTATAAAGTTACGATTATGCCCGAGATGCCTCAGGCCGAAGACAAAACCGCCGCCCACGACCAGGACAAGAACCCGTTCGCAGGAAAGATTGTCCATCTTATCGGAATAGGCGGCACTGGTATGCGCGCGCTCGCGCAGATGTTGCTTGAAAGCGGTGCATCTGTAAGCGGTTCGGACGCAACGCCGTGGGGACCCGTCGAGCGCCTCAAGGACCAGGGTGCGGTAATTCACACCGGTCAGAACCCCGACAACGTTCCCGATGGTTGCGATTTAGTAGTGTACTCGGCCGCAATAGATTCACAGAACCCCGAACTGGCCGCCGCACGTCAGAGCGGTGCGGAGGTGGTCAAGTACAGCGAGATGCTCGGGCGGCTGATGGCCCGGCGAATGGGAATCGCCATAGCGGGCACGCACGGAAAGAGCACAACCACGGCTATGGTGGCCTACGTTCTCGTGGCGGCCGGTAAGCGACCGAGTTTTGTCGTGGGAGCGACAGTGGACCAGTTGGGTGGGCCCAGCGGCGTAGGCCCGGGTGAGCACTTCGTGGCAGAGGCGTGCGAGTTCGACCGCAGTTTCCTGCACCTTAGCCCCTGCCTGGGTGCGATACTGAACATCGAGGAGGACCACCTCGATTGTTACAGCGATGTTGGGGCCATAGTCGAGGCGTTTCGCGCGTTTACGGCGAGAATTGACCCTGCCGGGGTACTGATTGCCAACGGCGAAGACCGCAATGTGGCCGAGGCCGTCCGCAACGCCGCCTGCGAAGTCCAGACGTTCGGCTTCGACGAGAATTGCCGGTGGCGCGGCGCGAACCTGGTCGAGACGATGGGCCGCTACCAGATGGACGTGCTGTTCGACGGAGAACTGTACTGCCGCCTGCCTGTGCCGCTGACCGGTCTGCACAATGCTTATAATGCACTGTCAGCCATCGCACTGCTGCACCATGCCGGGGTGGACAACCGCCGCTCGGCCGCGCTGCTTTCGGGCTTTACCGGCACACAGCGCCGCATGACTCCCAAGGCCCAAGCCGGCGGAATTACCATTCTCGACGATTACGCGCACCATCCCACGGAGATACAGGTCACGCTGCGGGCCATTCAGCAGACGTATCGGCCTCAGCGGCTGATCTGCGTATTCCAGCCGCACCAGTACAGCAGGACCCGCTTCCTGCTGAACGATTTCGCGCGCAGTTTCGGCGCGGCGGATGAAACAATTCTGCCGGACATATATTTTGTAAGGGACAGCGTGCGCGAGAAGGATTATATAAGTTCCAAGGATCTTGTTTCACAGATACGCCTTCACGGTGGCAGGGCGACTTATCTGAGAAGCTTTGATGAGATATGCGCACACCTGCGCGAGTACCTCGAACCGGGTGACGTGGTGGTTACCATGGGCGCCGGTGATATATGGAAAGTAGCCGATGAAATTGTTCGATGGCTTTCAACACGCGATAGAGACTGACGTCCCGCTTGGCCCGCGGACATGGATGGGCATAGGCGGACCGGCGAAGTATTTTATTACGCCGGGCAGCGTGGACGAACTTAAGCAAATAGTCAAACGCTGCCGGGAGAACGAAGTGCCTATGTTCGTAATGGGCGGCGGGGCGAATCTGCTGGTCGACGACGCCGGCGTCAAGGGAGCGGTGATTAACCTGAGACAGGGTTCGTTTACGACAGTGACCCTGGAAGATGACATACTCAAGGCCGGTGCGGGCGTGGAGATGAACAAACTCGTTCTGCGCTGTATACGCCAGGGTCAGGCGGGGCTGGAATGCCTCACCGGCATACCCGGAACGGTGGGCGGGTGCGTCCGTATGAACGCCGGGGGAGCGTTTGGCGACATCGGAAATGTAATCGAGACTGTGGATGTCATGACAGAAAACGGTGAAATATTTACCCGTTATCGCCCGGACTTGGCGTTCGCTTACCGCTCGTCCAACATTACCTCGAAATTCATCCTGGGGGCTGGGTTTGCCCTCGACGAGGACGACCCGCACCGTATATTGCAGCGGGTCAAGCAGATATGGATATATAAGAAAAACACTCAGCCGCTGGGCGGCGCCAACGCCGGCTGCATATTCAAGAATCCCCGTGGAATGTCTGCCGGTGCGCTCATCGACCGCGCCGGCCTGAAGGGAAAACGCGTCGGAGGCGCTCAAGTGTCCGAAAAGCATGCCAACTTTATTATCGTCGACAAACAGGCCAAGGCCTCCGACGTGCTGAAACTAATCAATATCATCCGCGAGACGGTATACAAACAGTCGCAGGTTTACCTCGAACTGGAAATTGAGGTCTGGTGAATATGAAAGACATCACCGACGACGTGGCCGAAAGCATATTTGAATCGCCTCTGGATATCACGGTGCTGATGGGTGGCCCTTCGTCCGAGCGCCAAGTTAGCATAATGTCCGGTGAGGCGCTAGCAGGCGCACTGGAAAGTCGCGGCCACAAGGTGAGTCGCGCCGATATTAATCCACATGACACATCCGCCCTGGACCGTAGCGGCATTGACGTGGTCTTTGTCGCACTGCACGGCGAATTCGGAGAGTCCGGCGACGTTCAGCGGCTGTGTGAACAGAGGGGACTGTGCTATACCGGCTCGGGACCTCGGGCGAGCGAGCTGGCGATGGACAAGGCGGCCTCCAAGCAGATATTCAAGCGGGCGGGTTTGGCTACGCCTGACTGGATGGTAATTGAAAATTTCCATGCGCCGGAGGACATTCAAAGGTGGCTGAGCGAACTGCCGCTTCCGATGGTTGTCAAGCCGCTGGACGCCGGTTCCAGTGTGGATATTACCATTGCTCACGACGAAAAAGCGCGGAGCAATGCGATGGAAGAAGTTATAGATAGATACGGCCGGTGTATGGTGGAGAAATACGTTCCCGGCCGGGAAGTTACCGTGGGGATACTCGTACAGGAAGCACTGCCGGTGTTGGAGGTAGTGCCGGATGGTGATTTTTACGATTACTTTGCCAAGTACGACGACTCTGCCGGCACGCGATACGTTTTTGACAACGGAATTGATGAGGCATTGTGCCGGAAGATTCAGCAGGAGGCGCTCGTTGCTCATCGGGCGCTTGAGTGCAGAGATATGTCCCGCGTAGACTTCGTTCTTGACGATAACATGACGCCGCAGGTATTGGAAATTAACACTATACCGGGGTTCACCGGCCATTCGCTGCTGCCTATGGCGGCGGCCCGGGCGGGTATAAGTTTCGGCGAACTTACAGAACGGATTGTGGCCGAAGCGATGAAGCGGAAAAGTCCGAATTTAAAGCAAACAGTAGGATATCGGTGAGGATTAAATGTTCGGCCGTAAAAAGAAAAAATCAAAGTCGAAGTCAAAGCAAAGGGCCAAAACCAAAAATTCTTCAGGGAATTTTACCTCAGGCATATTGTGGTTAAGGCGCCTGGCAAGGCCTGCGTTGTGCATAGGACTGATTGCGGGTCTGATATTTGCGGCCCGCGCGATGGAAAAGCGGGTGTTGAAAAACGCAGAGCATCGTCCGAACCGATTCAAGGTCATGCTTCACAATCGTGGCGACTGGATGCCTTCATCGCTGGCGAGGCGAATAGCGTCGGATGCCGTCCCCCGCAGTGCGGATTATTACGACCGTGAACTAACCCGTAAAATTCATGATAGGATTCTGTCGGATCCGTGGGTCAGTGAAGTGAAAAGAGTCCGCAAGCGCCGCGGCCGTAAAAAATCCGTGGCGGTGATAGACATTTATGCCGATTACCGCCGCCCTGTAGCGCGTGTAATGGTTGATGGTGGCTATGTATTTGTCGATGCCGAGGGCTATCGGCTGCCCTCTTACGAAGTGCCGCGATGGACGATATTTTATAAAACCGGCGCCGGGCGCCGCAGCGCGTGTTATGTGGAGAAAGAGGACGTTCCGCCCTCGTATAACGCATCGAAACTTCACTACATAGTAATAGACGGCGTGGTGTCTACTCCACCCGCGCCGGGCGAACATTGGGATGCTCCGGATCTGGCAAAGGGGCTGAAACTCGTAAAACTCGTTTTGACACGGCCATATGCCAACCAGATTACCGTCGTGGATGTTCGCAATCACAACGGCCGGATAAACACCAACGAGCCGTTTCTCCGCATGTACGCGCACGTTGGGCGCGGCCGACCTACGGATATCCGCTTCGGCCGGTTTCCGGCCGAGGGCTTGCCGGATTACGTTATCTCGCCACAGCGTAAGATGTCCTACCTGGACAGCTACGTAGCCGACCACTCCGGGAAGCTGGCGGGATTACACAGTTATCTTGACCTCCGCTACGACCAGCTCCATGTCAGCATCAACTGATTCCACCGACCGACGGCATGTACTGTCGGCGGTGTGGAAGCCCGCTGGCGTGTATTATCTTGTAATGTGCCTGGCCGGGTTGGCCGTCGGACTATGGCCCGACATTATATGGCGGTGGAGCGTGGAGTTTCCCAATCGTCCGTTGCTGGCCCTGCGGTGCCTGGCCGTAGCACAGATGGGTTATGTGTTGTTGGTTTACCCGATGGTGCTTCTGAAGCGCGGCGAAAAAGAAACGGGGTTTGCTTATTTCTGTTCTGTATTTTTGGAGATGCTGGGGTTTCTGGTGGTGACAATTCCGTTGTATGTGGCGGCGGGATTCATCTCGGATGCAGTGTGGTACGATTGTTTAAGGACAACGATTGTGATTGTGAGTTTGTTTCCGTTGGCCTGGGCTGCAGGATACTGGCTGGGTCGCAGCCCGGCAGAAGCGGGGCCCGTGGTGGTGATTCTGCTTGTGGTGGCGCTTGGATTGCCGGCGACGTATTACGTGGTAAGGGAGTTTCT
This sequence comes from uncultured Planctomycetaceae bacterium, assembly GCA_964472875.1. Taxonomy (GTDB): domain Bacteria; phylum Planctomycetota; class Phycisphaerae; order SM23-33; family SM23-33; genus CAYYMD01. The sequence goes on along the minus strand of CAYYMD010000009.1, from coordinate 28,281 downwards.
CAACATCGCCGCAGGCGGCGGTGCTGCACAAGTTCTGTGGCGTATAACGCCGGCCACATTCGCATGGGAGGTATCGGCTCCTCGCAGCCATGCCGGGATAATTCCATGGCCGTTATGGCCTGTGTATTTTTGGATCGGGGCGGCTGTTTTAATCCGTGTTCTTGATGTTATGTCAAGTTCTTCGCGAACCAAAACGTTGACTCGCTAATAAATTTGGGGATATACTGTATCCCAATCATAATTAGCTGATAGTCAACCAATACAGGAGTCGCTGAAATGAAACGTAATATTTTCTTCCTGATGGCATTTTGTTGCACGCTGGTCTTTATTGGATGCAGGAAAAAACCGCCTGCAGAACCGGAGAATTATGACCCCAAAACGGATGCGCCGTTCCAGGTTTCCCACATAAGGATGAATCCTTTGTTAGTTGCCGACCAGACGGTTGTTGCCAGGCGGGTCCAGAGCGGCGAACTGGCTGGTTTAAGCGGCGATGTGCCTCCCTCAACAGAGGTCGAACCTTCGGGACAAACCACGACAGAACCGGCTCCCGGTACCGGTGAAGATAACCCTGCCAATACCGGTGGCTCTTCCACCTAAACCGATACTTCTGATGAGTCGGGCGGCAGGAAGTCCGGTGGGGAAAAGAGTATTTGGAAAAAGTTGACCGACTGAGCCAAAAGCTCTGGGTGTGTAAAAGTCAGCGGTAAGATGACCGTGTTTATGACGATATTGCCTGATTAATATTACCAAACCCAATGCTCTCCCAAAAAGTGCATAAAATTTTCCAGTCTCAATGTGATAAATATCTGGATGGATTATTGGAGTTCCTTCGGTTCGCCAGTATCGCCAATCTTGAAGGCCCGGATGACCGTTGCGGCCCTTGTGCCGAGTGGCTGGTTCGATATTTAAACGACAGGGGCTTCAGCGCCCGCAGTGAGGTCATTACCGGCAAGCCGAATGTCCTTGCCGAGATGCCGGCCGCTAATAGCGATTGTGTGCCTACATTGCTTGTCTATGGGCATTACGACGTACAGCCAAGCGAGCCGTTGGATGAATGGAAAAATCCGCCGTTCGATCCGGTCGTGCGCGACGGTCGAATACACGCTCGTGGAGCCAGCGACGACAAAGGTCCGGTGTTAGCGTGCATCGCGGCAGCGCAGGCATGGGCCGAGGCCGGCGGGCCGCCGGTGAACCTGAAATTTCTCATTGAGGGCTCCGAGGAAATCGGCTCGCCGAATCTCGAGGGGTTCGTGGAAAAATTCAGGGATGATCTACGGTCCGATGCGGCCCTCGTGGTCGACACTGACTTTTTCTCCCCGGACCTGCCGAGTATTACCTGCGGTCTGCGTGGATTGGCGTATTTTGAAATTGAGGTCACGGGTCCTTCCGCTGATCTGCACAGCGGCCTACATGGTGGGGCTGTGAAAAATCCGATAAATGCGCTGGCGAAGATAATAGCCGCCTTTCACGACGACAGCGGCCGCGTGATGATAGACGGTTTTTACGACGATGTACTGGCCGTGGATGAGTTGCAGCGGCAGAGATGGCTGAAGTTGCCGTTCGATGAGCAAAAGTACGCCGAGTTGCTCGGCGTTGATGCGTTAACCGGCGGGGAGAAAGGTTTCGACGCGCTGGAGCGAATCTGGGCCAGACCCACACTGGACTGCAATGGCATAACAGGCGGTTATACGGCGGCCGGCTCAAAGACCATTATTCCTGCGAGCGCATCTGCTAAGATATCCTGCCGTCTCGTTCCCGACCAGGACCCGGACAAAATAACCGCCGCGCTGAAAAAGTTTGTCCGGCGGCAATGTCCACCGGGTGTAAAAGTGTCGGTGAAGATAAACGCCACCGCCCGTCCGGTGTTAATTGACGTTGATTCGCCGATTGTGGCCGCGGCGTCAGAGGCCATAAATGAGATTTTCGCTAAAACGCCTGCGATGATACGCTGCGGGGCGTCGGTGCCGGCTGTGGAAATATTAACGAGAATACTTAAAATCCCGACAGTGCCAATCGGCGTGCGACAAAGCGACGATAACGTTCACTCGCCCAACGAAAAATACGACCTTGATATGTTCATAGGTGTAGCAAAGGCAGCTGCGCTGATTATGCAAAAATTCGCCTCCGGCCGGCAAAGCACTTGACATATCAGTTAAGATGGGCATAATGGCCTCTTTCCACAGAAAAGAGAAATACTATGTATGCAGTAATAGAAGACAGCGGACAGCAGTTTTTGGTGCACGAAGGCGATGAGATAAACGTCGATCTTCGCGAGTTACCTGAAGATGCGGATGAGATTAAATTTGACCGCGTACTTCTTGTCAGCGATGAAGACAAGGGTGACGTGAAGGTTGGTACGCCACTGGTCTCCAAGGCCAAGGTGCTCGGCGAGGTATTGAACCCCAACGCCAAGGGCCCCAAAGTGCGCATCCATAACCTGCGCAGACGCAAGGCCTCGCGCAGACGTAAGGGTCATCGCCAGAAGTACATACGCGTGAGGATCAAGGAAATATCCGCCTAAGATACCGGCGCAGCTTTGGCCGCCTGCGGTTAAGGCGCATATCCTAAAATTGTCGGTTACGACTTGGCATTTCCATATGCGGCCGAATTTCTGTAGTTAGGTCCTATGCGCAGAAAGTAACAAACAGTAATACCTATCCTGCGGGCTGCCGAAAATGCCGTGGACTTTAATATTGTTTAAGCAACAGTATAGCTGCCGCGGGCCACGCGCTTGAATCTGTCGTCGCGCAAGGTAGTTGCCACAATATTGTAAAAGTCCTTGCTTTTGGATTTGTATCCGGTCTTTTTGACAGCATCGGCGATATCTTTCGTCCGCATTGGTTGACCGGACTTCTTGAGAACATCTTCTATATAGTCGGCCAGGGCCTTTCCGCTGCGACGCCTTTTTCGTTTTCCTGTCGGCTTGCCACGGCCCGAGCCGGATATGGACGCGATTTTTCTATCGACGGCCGCGATTTGTTTCTGTAAATCGCGACGCTGGGCGCGCAGTTTTGTTAACTGTTTTTTCCTGTCCTTCAGTTCTTTTTGTATTTCGGGAATACTTTTCATTCTGCCAGGCATATATGTCTCCTTAACGTGTAAAGTTATTTTCAAGAATACTATATAAACGAATTATAGTAATGTCATCTTAATTATTAAAAATAAATTTAGTGTTACAAATTGTATTTTTATTACGACAAGTACATATTATCGGATGAGATTTATAATATCCTGCAACTGGTTGTTGCAATGTCATGCCGATATTGCGGCTACGGAAGCGGGGTAATGTATTTTGGCCGGTCCGGCCGATGTTACTTGAGAACGGACCTTCGCTAATCTAAAATACTTTTGCCGGTAGAATTTTATAGACCGAATTTTTGGAATTGTTATATGCCCGGAATAATAAAAAATCCCGACCAGTCAGTGCTGGCGTTCATCAGCGACTATCTGCCTCGGCAGTGCGGCATCGCCACGTTTGCCTACGATTTATGTGAATCTGTCGCTCAGGAAGCGGGGGCGGAGTCAGATGTTTTCGTGGTGGCCGTCAACGATACGCCGGAAGGGTATCCCTATTCCGACCGCGTGCGGTTCGAGATACGCCAGACGACACAGGCGGATTTCCGCCTGGCTGCGGAGTACCTTAATATAAACCAGGCCTCGGCCGTATGTCTTCAGCACGAATACGGCCTGTTCGGCGGTGTGTGCGGTTCGAATATCCTGGCCCTTTTACGCCGCATTCGCCGTCCGCTTGTGACCACGCTTCACACGGTTTTGAAGGATCCCACCGATCAGCAGCACATTGTTCTGTCGGAAATATCGCGACTTTCCGATCGCCTGGTGGTGATGAGCGATATGGCTCACGAGATTCTCAACGATGTTTACGACGTGCCGCGCGAAAAGATTGTAACAATCCCCCATGGCATACCGGATATACCCTTTGTGGACCCGAATTTTTACAAGGACCAGTTCGGGGTTGAAGGCAAAGAAGTATTGCTTACCTTCGGGCTGTTGTCTCCGGGAAAAGGGCTGGAGTATGTCATCGAGGCCCTGCCGGAAGTTGTGCAAAAGCATCCTAATGTGGTCTACATAATCCTGGGTGCCACGCATCCGCACGTCAAGCGGGAGAGCGGCGAGGAATACCGCAACAGTCTCATCCGCCGCGTGCACGACCTAGGTTTGAGCGAAAACGTTATATTCCAGAACCGTTTTGTAGAGAAACAGGAGTTGTGCGAGTTTCTCGGCGCGGCCGATATCTACGTAACGCCTTACCTCAACGAGGCGCAGATTACATCCGGCACGCTTGCCTATGCCCTCGGGGCCGGAAAGGCGACTGTCTCCACCCCATACTGGTATGCCGAGGAGATGCTGAGCGACGGCAGGGGGCGGCTTGTGCCGTTTAAAGACCCTTCGGCAATTGCCGAGCAGGTAATTGACCTTTTGGATAACCCCACCGCGCGACATGCCATGCGCAAGAAGGCCTATAACTTCACACGCCGGATGGTCTGGCCGCAGGTGGCCGGGCAATACCTCGAACTGTTCGAGCAGGCCCGTGAGGCGTGGCTGGAGAAGCGCCGCGGTGTGGCCGTGCCGGAGACCATCCCCGAGCAGCCGGACGAACTGCCGGAGGTGGACCTTCGCCACCTTCACATGCTTACCGACGACACCGGCATCCTGCGACACTGCATGTATTCCACGCCTGACCATCGTTACGGATACTGCACCGAAGACAACGCACGTGCGCTTATAGTAACGGCCATGTACTGGGACCAGACTCACGACGAGAGCATCCTGAGACTGATGCAGACATACCTTTCGTTTGTGGCGCACGCATGCGATGAGAAATCCGGCCGGTATCGCAACTATATGCGGTATGACAGGCACTTTGGAGAAGAAGTTGGCTCGGAAGAAAGTCACGGCCGTGCACTGTGGGGGCTCGGCATGGCGGTAGCATTCTGCCCGTACGAGTCAATGATAGCGCTGGCCACGCGATTGTTCGTCAAGGGCCTGCCGGTTACCGAGTCTTTCAAATCACCGCGCGCGTGGGCATACACGCTGGTGGGCATCCAGGCGTACCTGAAGCGATTCAGCGGCGACTCGGAGGTCAGGCGTTACAGGTCGGTGTTGTCAGAGCAGTTAAGCAAGCATTTCTGCGACAATATGAGCGACGACTGGCCGTGGTGCGAGGACGAGGTAACATATTCCAACGGCAAACTGCCACACGCTCTGCTTATGTGCGGCAAGTGGCTGCAGCGCGACGACTTGATAGACCTGGGCAAAAAAACTCTGACCTGGCTGATGGAAATCCAGACCGGGCCGGAGGGATATCTTTCCTTAATCGGCAATCGTGGCTGGTGCACAAAAGACGGAAAGCGCAGCCGTTTTGACCAGTTGCCCATCGAGGCGCATTGCCTGCTGGATGCCTGCGTAGAGGCCTACCGGGTCACCAGGGAAGAGCGCTGGATAAGCGAGGCGCGCAAGGCGTTCAACTGGTTTTTGGGCGATAACGACCTTCGTGCTCCGCTGTACGACTTCACCACCGGCGGATGCAGGGATGGCCTGGCCCAGGACAGGGTCAACGAGAACCAGGGCGCCGAAAGCACGCTGGCATGGCTGCTGAGTCTGCTTACCATGCACGATTTGCAAATGGAACGAACGTTGGGGCGTATTCCTGCCGATAAGGATATCGAAGAGAAGCCGGTGCCGCCGCCAATTAAGCCAAGCGGCCCGATAGCAGGAGTTGACTCAGCCGCCGGCGAACCTGCCGGCAGCGCAGCGCAGGGAAATATATCAGAAAATGCCAGCCCCGATAGTAATGATTAGCAGTTATCCTCCCCGCCTGTGCGGGATCGGGACTTTTTGCGAGGAAGCACGCGAATTTATCCAGAAACGCCATCGCGAACGAGACGTTCTGGTTATAAGCCACACCGACGGCGCCGGTGACGGCGTTTTTCCTATTCTGGATATGAACAGGCCCGACTGGTGGCGCCCCGTTGCGGATAAGGTGCACGAACTTAAGCCCCATGCCGTGCATATCGAGCACGAGTACGGCCTGTACGAATACCACGATGAGAGAGGAGAAGGCGACGGCAACGCCGGCTTTATCGAACTGCTCGACGCCATATCCGATGTGCCGACAGTAATAGAGCCGCACACGGTTCACGGGCGGCTGACCGATTTCGAGGCAGACTTTATCTTCAAGGTATGCCGCCGTGCGGATGTCGTGCTGTTCAAGTGCCATTACCAGAAGTGGCGGCTTGAGTGGAACTTTACCGGCCGCCAGTGGCCAACGCCGCGGAACATCATGGTCATACCGCACGGCGCCAGGCCGGATAAAAGTTACACACTCGCCGAAGTCGTCGAACTGCGCAAGCAACTTGGCCTCGACAGGATGGGCAACCTCTCGACGCACCTGGTGGGTCTCATCGGATGGATACAGTCCAACAAGCGATGGGACATCCTGACCAGCATGTGGGAGGAAATTGCCCATGCTATCAAGGAACGCACCGGGCAGGACTGGGACCTTCTGGCGGCCGGGACAATGCGGGACCCGAACCACCGCCTGGATTACGAAAAATACAAGGACCAGGTCCAGTTGCTGGAAAAGAAAGGCCTGGCGCATTATTACGAGTTCGTACCCCGCGGAGATTTGTATTACAAGATGATGGCCGTGTGCGACTTCATAGTGCTTCCCTCCACCGACGAGACGCAGTCAGGGACGCTTGCCAGGATTATCGCGCTGAACAAGCCATATATCACGACGGCCCCAATGGAAGGCCTGACGGCACAGACTCTGGAAAACGGCGGCGGACTGCTGTTTACCACCAAGAATATGCTGAAGAGGCACGTTATTGAACTTGCCAGCAACGAGGCCGCGCGTATGAGGATGGGCGATAACCTCAAGGAATATCTCGACAATGTCGTATCATGGGAGGTAGTCGCCGGCCAGTACGACCAGGCCTATGACCTCGCACGGCAGTCGCAGGAAAGCAAAAAGCCCGTAGAACTGCCGCTGGAATTCTGAAAAATAGCTGCCTTATCGGCAGATTAATTTGTAAGGGCAGAAATCGTCCCGGCCGGATTTGCAAGCCGGACAGTCTCCGGTGTGGAAGTCGCCTTCCCTGGGGCATTCTTTCAAACGTTCGATAATTTCGCGCAATTCCTTCTCGGTCTCGTCAAGTGACTGCCGATTTATCTCGAACTCGTATTGCTCCGCCGGCCTGAGGAAATACAATAAAGCACTTGGCATAGAGGATTTCGAGTCCGTAAGGCGGCTTGCGGCCAGGGCATAGGTCATCATCTGCGTGCGGTATTTGAGGGCATGTTTTTCCAAGTGTTTGGATGAAATTTTGTCGGACTTGTAATCTACAACGAAGTAACTGCCGTCGGCTTCTCGTGCCAGCAGGTCCATCCTGCCCGTCACTGTAGTAGTGCCCAGTGGCATGATGAAATCCGACTCGGCGTATCGTTCGGTTGCGTTTGTTATTCTTCGCCATAGTGGGTGCGACTTGAAATTTTCCAGTATACTTTGCAACTGCTCCGCAAGCTCATCCGGGTCTGCCGAGGCAAACTGTTCGGCGGGCAGGGTTCTTCGGGCCTTCTCCAAAAGTTTCCAGGCGTCGGCGGGATTATCGAAATCTATAAGCGACATGCATTGGTGGAGTATGGTTCCGATCGCGGCCGCATCGCCTATCACTCGCGAACCGGCCGCCCCGGATTCTTCGCCGCCTGCGGGAATAAGGACCGTCGGCACGCGCAGCTCATACCTCCAGCGGTAGAGCATGGAGCAGTACGCGAAATCGCCGATGGCCGTAGCCGAGAGACGTGCCGGTCCGGCATCCGGTATGGCCCCAAGCAGAGGGGGAGGTTGCACATCATCCGGGGCGGCTTTGAGGATTAACTGTCCTAATTCACCGCCGCTGCCTGATGTTTTGATAAGTTTGTCGCCATGGCTTTTCCGCCGCGATGCCCCCTGGCTGACAGCGGCTGGCATTTTTCGAAGCGAAACTTCACAGCCATTTTCCCCACAGCGGATTTTTCCCGCACACGCATCGGCCGAGGTTGATATATCCAGCACCTCGTCGAGTTGATTGAGATAACTCCCACCGGAACGAAATTCATCTTCCTGCGTTCTCCAGTCGGCCCCGATAAACACAAGGTGATCGCGGTGGCGAGTTGCAGCCACGTAAAGCCGACGGGTATCTTCCTTTTGCATGTCTTCCTGTTCGGCCAGTGCCGAAAGGCGATACGTCAGCGGCAGATCGGATCTGTCGTTTTCGGATGAATCGTCATTATCTTCGGCCTTGTGCCTGTATGTCAGCCCCCAGTCCGGCCTGTTCAGCAACTGGTCGTTTACTTTTTGCCGGCCTGCATTAAGGTCGGGAATGATCACGACGGGGAACTCCAGCCCCTTGGCCTTGTGAATCGTCATCAGGCGGACGACGTCCTCGGCCTCGCCAGTTACAGGGGCCTGCTCGTACCGCGACTGGTCGACAACCTGCTCGTTCATCTGCGAGATGAATTCTGCCAGAGTCAGGCCCGAGGCAGACGCCTGCCGAGCCAGTTCCCCCACGCGCCGTACGTTACCGACCTTCTGTGCGCCTTGGAATTGAGCCAGCAGCACGCCCTCGTACGCGGTGGCCTCCAGCAGTTCATCCACAACACGGCCGGCGCCGAGTGTGTCCTTGAGCTGATGCAGGCGGCTCAGAAGTTCCACGGCAAATGTGAGGGTTTGTGATTGATAGTCCTCCAATTGTGGTATGGTGATGCACTTTTGCTCTTGTTCTGTACCATTCAGCATATCTATCAATGACGGCAGGTACGGCTTGGATACGTTCTGTGATATGCTCATCAGTGCCTCATCGTTCAGGCCGAACATTCCGCTTCGAAGAACGCCGAAAAATGCGATGTCGTCGCCGGGATTGTCTACCGTCGAAAGGGCGTTAAGCACGTCGTAGACTTCCTGCTGGCGGAAGAAGCCCGACCCGGCCACCACGTAATAAGGAATCTCTCTGGCGGCAAGTTCCCGTTCGTACTGGGGCGAGTTGGTCATACGGGCGAACAGTATGGCCACGTCGCCCGGCCGTACCGCTCGCCAGCATTTTTCATCGTCGCTCCATACGAGTTTCTGCCGGTCGCGTATCATTTCTGCGATGCGCTCGGCCGTGGCGGCGGCCTGGAGGTTGCTGGCGTGAGAAGCATTTTCGATTTCACCCTCTTCCGGACCGGCGAGAATGATTTCCGTGGACGGCTCTGGCGGCGTTTCCCCGCGTTTTGGTTTAATTGGGGTATAATCGTCATCCATCAGTCGGGAGAAAAGATAGTTTATGAATTCGATTCCCTTCGGATGCGTGCGGAATGATGTCTCCAGGTCCTGCCTGGCGCGGTCGCCGAGTTGGCGGCAAAGCTGCCTGAACACCTCCACGCGGACGCCACGGAAGCGGTATATGCTCTGCTTGTCGTCGCCCACGAGGAACAGGCGGCCTTTGGGTATTTCCTCTGCCCTTGAGTCTCCCGTCACGAGCGTCCTCAGCAGCGATATCTGGAACGGGTCGGTGTCCTGGGCTTCGTCGATGAGGAACTGGTCGAATGATTTCAAAAGCGCCTTCCGAACGACCGGGTTGTCCCGCAGCAGGCGATTCGTGTGATATTGAAGGTCGGTGAAGTCCAGCATTCCGTTGGCCCGCTTTGTTTTTGCGTAGATTTCATCGGCTTCGACCGCAAGTCGTGTCAGCGTCGCGAGCATATCGGCCGATTGCCTGTCGAGTTCGCCGGGTGACTCGGCGTAGATTGTATATTCGCCCACGGCCGCGACGAGTTTATTCAGCCGGCGCCGCAGGTCCTTTACCTGCTCCTTGGAGCCCCACGCTTTTGCACTGCCGATGTTTCCCGGTTTAGCGTTCAGTGAGGCGAATGTCTCCGCGGTGCGGTTTTGCCGCTCGGTGAGTATGTCCTTCACGACACCCGCCTGCCGGCGCAAATGCTGATATAACTTGTCTTCTTCGTTTTGGCAGGGAACGGAACATGTCGCATCCATTTCCTCACGCAGGTCGTCGCGGTTATCGAGTTCATCCCATGCCGCCCGGCGGGCCTGCTCGACGCGCCGTTCCCAGTTGCCGAGAATCCGATGTGGGTCGGCGTATTCATCCGGATCCCACTCGGTTCGATGTTCGAGCAGCTGCTTTACCAGGTCAGTCGCCCGGTCGTATGTCAAGGCGGTTAGCAATTCGGCCACGTCGTCGCGCCTGTTTTCGACTGCCCGCAGCATCGCCTCGTCGGCGGCGTCAGTGCGCATCCTGCCGACGGCCAGTTCGTCGGCGCATATCGCAAATGACGGGTCTATGCCCGCCTCCACCGCGAACTTCCGCAAAAGAGACGCGCAGAAGCCGTGAATTGTGGAAATATTTGCCTCTGGCAGGTCATCAATCCAGCGGCGGATTCGATGAGCATCGTCGCTGCCGGCGCCTTGAAGCATGTTGGTGAGCATCCTGCGGACGCGCTGGAGCATTTCGCCGGCGGCTTTTTCGGTGAACGTAAGCGCGACGAACTTATCCAGCGGATTTTTATCCTTCCCGCAATTCATAAGCAGTTCGGTGAACCTCATCGCCAGCACGAGCGTCTTCCCGCAGCCGGCCCCGCTGCGAAGTGCGACGTTCTCGGCCGCGCGCTCAATTGCCGCCGCATGCTGAGATGATGTCGGAGTGATTCCGCCGAGTTGATTGTGATTTTTACTCATCCGCGGTCTCCGATGATTCATCCTTCAGGTTCGCGCGGCTCTGACGGAAATCGCATATCTGGGAGAAGGGGCAGTACGCGGGGCACTTTTTCGAAGGCAGCAGGTCGAACCTGCCCGAGCGGATGCCGGATACGAACTTCCCGACCCTGTCCAGCACCTTCTCGTATAGGGCGGCGTAGGAATCTTCGTTTAGCGTTTTCCTTCCGTGTTTGCGGCCAACGGCGAAATAAGTTTCGCCCGCCCTGTGGCCGGGGGCGATTCCGTGGAAGGCCCCGCCCACAGACGGCGTGGACAGGATTTTTTCGGCCGCTGCCGAGTAGAGAACGATTTGCAGACTCCGCCCGTCCTCGATGTCAGCGGCGCTTGGGAGCCGGCCGGTCTTGTAATCGATTACCATCAAGCGCCGGTCCGGTCCGTCGCCGGCGTAGTCCACACGGTCTATCTTGCCCCGTATTTTCAGCGGGCCGAAGTCCGGGATGTTAATTTCTAAGGGACTCTCCGTACTGAACTCGTCGAGCATTTCCGTATCCCAGCGCGAAGTGTCGAAGCCCAGTTCGAAATGCGCACACCGCAGTCCGGCGGCCTCATCGTGCTGTGCGGCCAGGTATTCGCCCAGTTCGCGGTGCATCTGCCTGCGCTGGATGTTCCACAGGATCGGATATGGTGGTTTGCGCGTCTCAACGTCACGGGCCTCAGCGGCGACGGCGTCATCGAGTACGACCTCGATGTGCGATTCATCCACTTCGGCAAGCGGTACGGGTCCGCCACATTCATTGCTGAGAGTTTTCATCACCCGGAACAAAACATTGTGGCAGAATATCCCCCGCGCTACCGGCTCGAGGCGGCGCTGCGGCTCTGCCAGCGGTTCCAGGCCCAGCACGTACGTGGCGAAGAACCACCATGGACACTGGCCATACGTGTTCAACTGACTCGACGAGAACGGCACATCCATACCGTATCGACAGTCAAGTGCGGCCAGGTGTTGCTTCGAGTTTATGCGCCCGTCGAACTCGTCGCACGGTCCGCGTTTCCATCGCCTGTGAAGTGCCCACAGCCCCATTGCCACATTTTGTAATTTCTGTGGACATTGGCCGGCGGCCCAAGAAAGTGCGGGGTTATAACGGCCGTCATTATCCTCAAACATTCCCGCCACAGCGGCGATAGCGGCATGGCGTGCGGAGGTGACATCGTCACATTCCGGCAGGAAGCGACCGGGTGGGATGTACTGCATCCGCATTACATCGAGACCGCCGAATGGCTCGCACAGCGACTGGAGGAAACAACTCGGCTGGCCCTGTCCGCCCGTCCCCGATGCCGTCGCACCCTGCGAGAAGGAAAGAGTAAGTGTCTCGTCAGCACGCGAGACGCCAAGGTAGAACAGCAGCATCTCCCGCGCGGTCAGGTCGTCGCGCCTGTCGAGGGCGAAGCCGGCCTCGTTGAGCCGGGCCTTCTGGTCCTCCGACAGCAGCGAGCCCTCCATGAACTTTCGAGGAAACTGTCCCTCACCCACACCCAGCATGAAAACGTGCCTGTATCGCATCGAGCGGGCCTGAAGCACTTCCAGCACGTCCACGGCCCGTCCGCCGCCGGCTGACGGCGCCGAAGAGGCCTGCAGCGCCCGCCGCAGGTGTTCGACGGGTGGATTATCTTTTTGTGCGGCCAGCAGTTTCGCCACTTCGCCAAGCGCCCGCAGGTCGTCGGCCACGAGTTCTTCTCTCCGGTGGCGGCAGGCGGATTGGTAAATCCCGAGTTCGTCGCCTATTTTCAGCAGGTTCACGCCGCCGTTATCCGAATTGTGGGAAGACTCGATGACTTCGAATAATTTTTCGAGCATATTTGCGGCGATGCGTATGTCATCCGGCGGCATTTGCGATCGCCGGCAAAAGTTTTCATCGTCGCCGGTGTCTTTCTGCGGCTTATATGATTTGGTTATCCGCTCGGCCGCCTCCCTGTACGCATCCCGTCCGCCGAGGACGTTGCCGTTGCGAATCAGCCACTCGGCATTGCGAATTGTCTGCTCGGTGAAATCTCCCAAGGCCTCGGGAAGAAAATAACTGCTCTTTATTACACGCAGCACATGGTTGAACTCGAACTGCGGCGGCAGCGAGGCCGCCTCCAGCAGGTAGCGTATCGCCGGCGAGTCGCCCAGCGCGCAGCCGGGCACGTTTACGGGTATTTCGCAGTCGCCGAAAATCCGCCTGATTGGTTCGCGGTAGGCCTCCATGCTGCGGATGACGACGGCGATGTCGCCCGGCCTTGCGCCGGCGAAAAGCAACGCCTTGATGCGCTTGGCCACGGCGGTGACCTCGGCCTCGATGTCGGCGGCCGAGATTATCTGCATTTCTTCCGGCGGCTTGCATAAATCCGGCTCGAGCGTAAACAGATTGTCCCATGCCGGCGATAGCGGCGCCGGTCTTTGCCGCCCGGCCGAATCGCCCTTGAGCTGTATTTCCAGCATGTCATCGGCGAAAACCCGGCGGATATTTTCAAGAGTGCGCTGCGTCCACCGCCACATACGCTGTCGGTTGTCGTCGCCCAACGGCAGCGTTATAACGATGCGCTCCAGCCGCGACGAGAGTAGCCGGAGGATTTCCAACTGTGTGGGCGTGAAGTCTGTAAAGCCATCGGCTACGATTGACCGGACGCCCTCAAGTGGCGAAATTGCTTCATTGCCGCTGAGCGAGGCGAGCGTAGCGCGTGCCTGCCACATGCGGCCTTCCGGGTCGTAGGTATCGGACTCACGTAAATGGTTTTGGTAGCGGGCGTAAATCTCGGCCAGGTCGCGGAGTTTGTCCTTTACACGTCCACCGGCATGAGGTCTTTGTGTGTTACATAACTTAAGGAAATCATCGGGCTCCACGGCCGCACGTTTCAACTCCGCGATGGAGCGGTCCAGTGTATCCATCAGGCCGGGTGTATCGCCGATGGGTGCCAGGTGTGGCAGTTTTTCCTCATCCATCAGTTGGTCTGTGATGCGGCGAAGCAGAAGCCGCCTGGCGAAGGCCGAAAGCGTTGCCGGGGTTTTGTCTTTATTCAGCAGAATACGTTCGCCGAGGTCGGCAAAGGTCATCACCTGCGGATTCAGCAAAATTTCCTCGGATTTCGAGTTGCCATCTTCGACATCCAGCAGGCGGTTTTGCATATAAGCCACCGAGTGGGGATTCGGCGTAAGCAGTATGCAGTTCGAAGAAGCGTTCGAATCGTTGAAATGATTATAAATCTGCACAGCGGCGTCAGTTTTGCCGGCTACGGCCGGCCCGTACAGTACTGCGACCGTCCGGTCCGAGGAGGTTATGCCATGAATAATATGTTTGTTTATATTTTTGCTGTTCATCCGAGACTATTTTTACTTTATTCTGACGGAATCACAAGGCCACGCCCTCATGGGATCGATGGGCCACCCCGACCGATACGTTAGTCATGGTTTAGATAGTACTATGCGGGTATAATCGTACCCGTCTTCATACGATTTAGTTTATCATGAAAAGAATTACACTAAAAATAATTGCAATCGGTGCAGCCGTTGCTTTTGCGGAGGGCTGTTCCGAGACTGCGCCGCAAAGTAAATCGTCCGATTCGAGTGCTAAAAAACTCTGCACGCTGTCCGACCCGCGCATTGACGAAAGCAGCGGTCTGGCGTCGAGCAGAATTGCTCCGGGTGTTTTCTGGACACATAACGATTCCGGGGACGGGCCTCGCATTTACGCAATAGATAAGAAAGGCAGGACACTGGCGACCTGCACGCTCGAAGGGGCGAGGAACAGAGACTGGGAGGACATCGCGTCGTTTACCCTGGATGATCGGCCGCATATTTTGCTGGCCGACGTGGGCGATAATTCGGGCAGACGCTCCCAGTGCCAACTGTACATTATCCCCGAACCGAAACTCGATCGCGAAAAACTCAGTGTCAAACCCCTGGTAACAATTAGATTCGAATACGAAGATGGGCCTAAGGATTGTGAAGCTGTGGCAGTAGATGCAACCGAAAGGAAAATTTACCTCGTGTCGAAGCGGGAAAAATCGCCCGGTGTATACGTGTTGCCTTTGGATCAGACGCAGCCGGGCGAACTGTTAAATGCTGAGAAGATAGCCGATGTGAATTTGCTTTTTCCCACGGCTATGGATATATCGCCCGACGGCCGGCGGGCTGTAATCTTGACCGTATCGCACGCGTGGGAATATACTCGCCGCGGCGCTCAGAGTTGGGCCGAGGCCTTCGAACAGCAACCCCGCAGAATCTCGATGCCGTCCCTGCGACAGGGCGAGGCGATATGCTACGGCCCGCAGGCGAAACATCTATATGTCACAAGTGAGAAACGTCCCACGCCTCTGTGGGAGATTTCGCTTCAATCTGATGAGGGAAAAAGTAATTCATATAATTGAACTCCGATGAAATACGAACGAAAACACCCGGTAAAAGTCGCCGTTATATCGCTGGGCTGTCCCAAGGCACTGGTTGACAGCGAGCGGATGACGGCCATTCTGGCCGAGGGCGGGTGTTTGGTCGGCGCGCCGGTGGCCGAATCCGATGTGGTGGTGGTAAACACGTGTGGATTTATCTCGGCTGCGCGGGAAGAATCGATGGAGGTCATCAAGGAGGCCATCGAGCATAAGCGCAGCGGCAACGTGCGCCGCGTTGTGGTGGCCGGCTGCCTGGTCAACCGGGATGCTCAGCGACTTTACGATGCCGCACCAGGCATTGACGCCGTCGTGGGGATAAATGACCGTCAGCGGATACTTCAGGCAGTCACCGCCGAACGCAGGTATACAAAAATATCCCCATGCGCGCCCGGTGGTAGGGGGGTATGTGACGACCGCGGGCGGTTCCGGCTTACACCGCGACATACTGCGTATTTGCGCATCGCCGAGGGCTGCGGCCGCAGGTGCACATTCTGCACCATACCCGCCATACGCGGGCCGTTTCGCTCTAAAACACCACACAACGTGCTGGCCGAGGCGGAGGAACTCATCGCCGACGGGGCCGTGGAATTGAATGTCATTGCCCAGGACACGACCAGTTACGGCAGCGACCTGGGCAAAGAGGTTGATACCGCCTCGCTGTTTAGGTTGCTGAACGAATTGCCGGGCGCGAGGTGGATTCGCCTGATGTACGCATATCCAAACAGGTTCACCGATGCACTGATAAATGCCATTGACGAGTGCGAACACGTTGTGCCCTACATCGACCTGCCGCTGCAGCACATCTCGGATGATATACTCCGCATGATGGGCAGGGGCGTGGGGCGAAAGGCCATCGAAAAACTGCTGGAGAAAATTCGCGGCCGTATTCCCGGCGTGGCGATTCGCACGACGTTTATCGTCGGCTTTCCGGGTGAGACGCATGAGCATTTCGAAGAACTGCTGACGTTTGTGAAAGATTTCAGCTTCGAAGCGATGGGGGCGTTCGAATATTCGCCGGAAGAGGGCACGCCAGCGGCCGATATGCCGGATCAGGTTGCCGACGAGGTAAAGGCCGCCCGCGCCGAGGAACTTATGCTTGCCCAGCAGGAGATTGCATTCGCAAAGAATGCCGATATGGTGGGGCGAAAGGTGGACGTACTCATCGACGGCCCGGATAAGGATGGATACCTGGTAGGTCGCTACTACGGCCAGGCGCCGGAGGTCGACAGCGTATGCTTCATAGCCGAGTCCGACCCTCCCGCCGAGTTGCCACAACCGGGTGGCTTTATAAAAGGCGAAGTGATAGATTATGACGGATACGACTTAATAGTTGCACCAATTAACTAACTGATTGACCGGACTAATGAACTGGAAACTACCTAATCAACTGACGGTGGGACGGATTGTTCTGGCGGCGGCGTTTTTTGTGCTTATCGGATTGTACGAGCATGGAATGCCGTCCGGGCCGTGGTTGCTGAATTCGGCATTTGTGATTTACATCGTGGCCGGCGTTACGGATATCCTGGATGGATATTTAGCTCGCAAAATGAATGCTTCCACGGCATTTGGCCGCATTGTCGACCCGTTTGTGGACAAGATACTGGTGGTCGGGGCGTTTGCAATGCTGGCTGGTGCGAATTACAGCATGCCTGCCGATATGGCCAGCTTCGAGCATGAAATAGTACCGGCGTGGCTTTTGGGAGGGATGTCCTCGGCCGTGCAGGCGTGGATGGTTGTGGCGGTGATGGGGCGCGAGTTTGTGGTCTCGGCCGTTCGGGGCTACAGCGAGTCGCGGGGAGTCAAGTTTCCAGCAACCCCCGCGGGCAAACTAAAAATGTTCTTACAATCGGTTGCCATATGCTCCGTGCTGTACCAGCTGGCCAATCTGCAGGGAGTGGCCTGGGCGGTTGTGGTGAAGGTTGTGACGGTATGGCTGGCGGTGACTGTAACGGTGTTCAGCGGACTTATGTACGTGGGAAAGACACGCGATCTGCTGAGAAGCGAGGATAAAGACCGGGAAACCGCGTAATGACAGACGGACGGGATACACGATAAACATATTACAAATGAAAAATCGGAATCATGAAAAACAGTGTAATCCTGTAATCTGTAAAATCCCGCTCTATTTGCCTCTCGTAAGGAGGGCCGGATTGTGAAGTTTCTCCAAAAGGCGGTGATTACCGGTCTGGGCACGGGTTACCTGCCGGTTGCGCCTGGGACGTGGGGCTCTGCGGCGGTGTGCGGGATTTACCTGTTGGCGGCGTGGATTGCGGAGGGCAATGTTGTCTGGATATCGGTTGTGATGACGGCGGTGTTTGTCGCCGCATCGGCCGGGTGTGTCACGGCCGGAAAATTTGCCGAAAACTACTTTGGCAAGAAAGACCCCCACGCTTGCACAGTGGATGAATGGGCCGGACAGGCCGTAGCGCTTTTGGCGCTGCCGGCGGCCGGTGGTATGACGCAGGTCCTCATAGTCATAGGCGTGGCATTCGTGGCCTTTCGCCTGTTCGACATATTCAAGCCGCCGCCTGTGCGGCAAATGGAAAGATTCAAAGGCGGGTGGGGGATACTGGCCGATGATATTATCGCGGGCGTGTACGCAAATGCGTCCGTCCAGTTAATCCTCCGACTTGTTCTGAAAATGCAATGAAAAGAAAAATACTTACAATTACGCTGTGCGTGGCTGTTGCCGCGGTTATTGCCGCGAGTATGATAAATGTGTCCCCAGCAAGGGCCGGTGAAGATTCGGCAAAACCGGAGGCCGACCACGGACGACGCATCTCCCTGCTGCATTCGGCCATTCTCGGAGTTGTGGAGGGGCTGACCGAGTACCTGCCGGTTTCGTCGACCGGGCATCTGATTCTCACCAGCCACACAATGGGCCTGAGCAGTTTCACAGGCGAGTACGGCCCGCTGGGCCCGAAAATCTCCAAGGACCCGGCGCTGAGTTCGTTCGAGATTGTCATACAGTTGGGTGCAATACTTGCGGTTGTGGGCCTGTACCGCAGGCGTGTGGGGCAGATGTTCCGCGGCCTGGCGGGAAAGGAGCCGGCCGGCCTGCGTCTGGCGGGGCTGCTGTTCGTGGCGTTTTTGCCGGCGGCGGTTATCGGCCTGCTGTTTCACGACCAGATAAAGGAATATCTTTTTGGCCCTCTTACGGTGGCGTGGGCGCTGGCGGTTGGCGGTGTATTCATGATAGCGGCCCAGTACATCGCCAGGCGTCGGAAGAAACAGAATCGCGTCGGCGAAGTGACCGACGTGCTTTACGTTCAGGCGCTCGTCATTGGCTTTGCGCAATGCCTGGCGATGTGGCCGGGGACCTCCCGAAGCATGATTACGATAGTGGCCGGGCTGCTGGTCGGGTTGGATATGGTGACAGCGGCGGAGTTCAGTTTTCTGCTGGCCCTGCCGACACTCGGAGCTGCGACCATCTACGAGGGAGTGAAGGATTACTCCGGACTCGTGGCGTGCGCCGGTGTTGACGGCTTGTTGGTGGGGCTGGTGGTCAGTTGCATCGTAGCAGCCGTGGCGGTTGCGGCATTTGTCCGCTGGCTCACCAAACACGGCATGATGCCTTTCGGCATTTACCGCATCATTTTGGCTGCCGTGGTGTACTGGTACTTTTTTATGTAATTGTCATTTAATCGCTTCGCTGTGGTACTCCTGCAGCGATTTGGCCTGGGTCTGACCCTGCGTGAACGCCGCGATGCCTCTCGCGGCCGCGGCCGCGGCACTTATCGTAGTGATATATGGCACGCCGTATTTTATCGCCGCTTTGCGGATGTACGAGTCATCGTAGACGCTCATTTTGCCGATGGGCGTATTAATAATCAGTTGGATTTCCTCGTTTGTGATGGCATCAACGATATTGGGGCGGCCTTCGTAAACTTTGTCGATTACTTCGGATTCGACGCCATGGTCGGCCAGGAATGCTTGAGTGCCGCGCGTGGCCTTGATTCGGAAGCCAAGTTTGGCGAATTCGCCGGCCACCTCCGCCAGGCCGTCCTTGTCCTTGTCGGCCACGGTTATCAGCACTGCCCCGGAGGTGGGCAGATATTGCCCGGCCGCCTGCTGCGCCTTGAAGAATGCCATGGGGAACGACTCGGACATACCCAGCACCTCGCCGGTGGACCGCATCTCCGGCCCGAGAAGCGGGTCGACCTCGGGCATCATCTTGAACGGGAAGACCGCTTCCTTGACGCCGCAGTGGTTGAACTGCCGCTGCCGGATGTTCAGGTCGGCCAGTTTTGCGCCCATCATCAACTGAGTGGCCAGCCGCGCCATTGACACGCCGCACACCTTCGAGACCAGCGGCACCGTCCGCGATGCGCGGGGGTTTGCCTCGAGGACGTAAACCTTATCCTCGGCAATGGCATACTGCATGTTCATCAGTCCCACGACATTCAGCTCGTTCGCTATTTTGCGTGTGTATTCGTGTATGGTTTTTACATGCTCGGGGGGGATACTGGCCGGCGGGATGACGCAGGCCGAATCACCCGAGTGCACGCCGGCCTGCTCGATGTGCTCCATGACGGCTGGCACGTAGGCATCCGTGCCGTCGGCGATGGCGTCGGCCTCGGCCTCGATTGCGTTCTCGAGGAATTTGTCGATTAGTATGGGCCGCTGAGGCGTGACGTCCACGGCCGCGGCGACGTACTCTCGTAGCATTTCCTCGTCGTAGACGATTTCCATGCCGCGCCCGCCCAGTACGTACGACGGGCGGACCATCAGCGGATAGCCGATGCGGTTGGCGATCTCCAGGGCTTCCTGCGGTGAGGAGGCCATGTCCGACGGTGCCATGGGTATGTTCAGCCGTTCCATAACCTGTCTGAACTGATCTCGGTCCTCGGCCAGGTCGATGGTGTCGGGGCTTGTGCCCAGTATTTTGACGCCTGCCTCTTCCAGTTCGCGGGCTATGTTCAGCGGTGTCTGGCCGCCGAACTGCACAATTACGCCCTCCGGTTTTTCTTTCTCGTATATACTCAGCACGTCCTCGACGGTGAGCGGCTCGAAGTAGAGTTTGTCGGAGGTGTCGTAGTCAGTCGAGACGGTCTCCGGGTTACAGTTGACCATGATTGTCTCGAGGCCTTTTTCGCGCAGTGCGAATGCGGCATGGACGCAGCAGTAATCGAACTCGATACCCTGTCCGATGCGGTTCGGGCCGCCGCCAAGGACCATCACCTTGCGGTTTTCGCTGACCGGTACCTTATCCTCGGCGTTGTATGTGGAGTAGTAATACGCGGCGTCTTCGACCCCGCTGACCGGCACCGGGTGCCAGGCCTCCACCACGCCAAGTGACTTGCGGCGGTCGCGGATTTGCTTCTCCGGCACATCCAGCAGCTGCGAGAGATACCTGTCGGCAAAGCCATCCTTCTTGGCCCGTGTTAACAACTCGTCCGGCAGTTGCGAGCCCTTGTGCTCGAGTATTTTCTCCTCCAGTTCGACCAGTTCCTTCATCTGCCGGATAAACCACGGTTTGATGTGCGTCAGTTCGTATAGTTTATCCACATCGGCCCCTTTGCGAAGCGCCTCGTACATGATGAACTGCCGCCGGCTGGTCGGCTCCTTGAGCATCTTCATGAGTTCTTCCAGCGGTTTCTGGTCAAGACCCTTGAAGAAACCGAGCCCGTACGTGCCGATTTCCAGCGACCGGACGGCTTTCTGGAACGCTTCCTTGTAATTCTTTCCGATGCTCATGACCTCTCCGACTGCCCGCATCTGCGTGCCGAGTTTGTCCTCTGCGCCGCGGAATTTCTCGAACGCCCACCGGGCGAACTTTATCACCACATAGTCGCCCCACGGGGTGTATT
This sequence comes from uncultured Planctomycetaceae bacterium, assembly GCA_964472875.1. Lineage (GTDB taxonomy): Bacteria > Planctomycetota > Phycisphaerae > SM23-33 > SM23-33 > CAYYMD01. Next base: position 7,338 of record CAYYMD010000009.1, on the reverse strand, counting down.
TTTCCAGCGTGCCTTCGCGCCAGTACGGTATCTCGTCGAGGTTCAGACCGGCCGCGAGTTTGGTGGAGATCCGCGCGATGGGGAAGCCGGTGGCCTTGGACGCCAGGGCCGAGGACCGCGACGTGCGGGGATTAATTTCGATCACGACCACGCGGCCGGATTCGGGATCGTGGGCGAACTGGATGTTCGTGCCGCCGATAACTTCGATGGCCTCGACTATGCGGTAGGAGTAATCCTGGAGTTTCTTCTGCAACTCTTCGTCGATGGTGAGCATTGGGGCCGAGCAGAATGAGTCGCCGGTGTGGATGCCCATGGCGTCTATATTCTCGATGAAGCAGACAGTGATGAGCTGGTTTTTGGCGTCGCGGACGACTTCCAGTTCCAGTTCCTCCCACCCCAGAACGGATTCTTCTATGAGGACCTGGTTTATGAGACTGGCCGCCAGCCCACGGCTTGCGATAGTCCGTAGTTCCTCCACGTTGAAGACCATCCCGCCGCCTGTTCCGCCAAGCGTGTAGGCCGGACGGACGACGACCGGGTAGCCCAGTTCTGCGGCGATTCTCTCGGCGTCCCTTACGCTGTAGACCGTGTGCGAGCGGGGCGTCTCGATGCCCAGTTTCTCCATTGTGGTTTTGAATGCGGTGCGATCCTCGCCGCGCTCGATGGCGTCCACCTGCACGCCGATGACCTTCACGTCGTACTCGGCCAGCGTCCCGGATTTATACAACTCCGAGGCCAGGTTCAGGCCCGTCTGTCCGCCGAGGTTAGGCAGCAGGGCGTCGGGTCGCTCCCTTGCAATGATTTTGGCTATCGCGTCGTGGTTCAGCGGCTCAATGTAAGTAACGTCGGCCATCTCCGGGTCGGTCATGATGGTGGCCGGATTGGAGTTTACCAGGACAATTTCATAACCTTCCTCACGCAGGGCCTTGCACGCCTGCGTTCCGGAATAGTCGAACTCGCACGCCTGGCCGATGACAATCGGCCCGGATCCTATAATCAACACCTTGTGAATGTCGTCGCGTTTCGGCACTTTATTGTCTCCTTAACGATGAATGGTTTCATGTTTGGCCGAAGATTCTACATGTTATACCCGCGGCATTTAAGCGCTAAATTTCCTGATAATCGCCTCACCGGTCAGTCGGTTCCCAATGCTGCGTGTAGGCCCGGGGCGGTTCTGCCTTTGAGACGACGGCCAGGTGGACCGACGATGCCCCTGCGGCCAGCAGCGTGCGGGCTGATTCGTTAGCGGTTGCGCCTGTAGTGGTTACATCGTCAATCAGCAGGACTCTTGCGGCGGCGACGTAGCGTTTGGATTTGACGACGAATGCGCCCTTTACATTTTCAATGCGACGAGTACGGGACAATCGCACCTGTGGTGGCGTATTGCGCGTCCGTCGCAGTTCCTCACCGACAGGGATTTTCAATCGTCGTCCCAGCACGCCGGCCAGCACGGCAGAATGGTTGTACCCTCGTTGCAGACGTCGCCGCCAGTACATCGGTACGGGCACTATTACATCGAAATTTTCATCCGGACAATGGCTCTCGACAGCGTGAGCGAGCATATCGCCCAGGCGGCCGGCGACGGCATCACGGTTGTGATATTTCAGCCGTCCCACCAGTCCCCGCAGTGGGTGTGCATACGGTCCAAGCCGAATCACCTTCGCGAACCGTGGAAGCACGTGGCCACATGCCCAGCAGCCGTCTTCCCGCACTGGAATGTTCGGGCCGACCGTCGCTCCGCATCGTGGGCAGTAGGGCAATGCTACCAGTGTAAGCAGACGCTCGCTGCACGAGGCACAAAGGCCTTCGGATGTCGGCACATCACGCCCGCAGGCAGTGCAAACGTGCGGAAGCAACAGGTCCGCTACGCCACTTAGGATATAATGCAGACTCTTTGTCGCGCTTGATAGGGCGTTCATTTTACATGCCCAGCGAAATTTTGTCGTAATGTAAGGCAAAATAATTCCGCATTATGCGGACCTGCCAGCGTCGCAAATCCTCTCCGCCAACCGGCTCTACCTGTGGTAGATCGGGTGCTGTGGCAGCAAGCACTTCATTTAACGATTTGCCGATGATTAACTGCGCTGCCTGGGGCAGGGGTATGTTGCCGTTCCACAGCATCCACCGCAGCACATCTTTGTCGCCGGCGACGCACAGGGCCGTGATGGCCGTCCGCTCGGGGAAGCCGCCTTCGTAGAGGAGTTTGCGAACCGCCGGCAGATATTGCCTGCGGTCCAGGATCAGTAGTGCCGATTTATACGTGCCCGCAACGATGGGGTTGTCTTCGCCGCCGAAATAGCGTCCGCCCTCCAGGCGGGAAGTAATCCTCTCAACGGCCTGTTTGCGTTGCTGTGGATTTTTAGCACTCGAAGCCAGCAGCAACGAACCGGCCGCACGAACGTGGTCGTTCCATACTCGAGTTTCAACCGGCGCATCGAGCGGCGGCAACATTTTAAGTCCGAGATCGAACGCCGCGGGGTCGCTGTCGACACCAATATTCCACGAGATATACGTTCCCGGCAGTGTTACATCTGCGGCCGTCGCGTACTTGATCAGTTCGACTCTGTCTGCGGCACCGGCCTCCCACGCGGCCACCGCCGCGGCCGCCGACGCCACCGGCGTTGTCAGAATTTCCGCCCTGTCCGAATCGGCCGGTGTGGTTGCCGGACGAGTTTGTGCCAGCGCGGCGTAACGGACCGCCCACCGGAGTGTTTCGATACATTGTTCGGGCGAGGGTGCTCCTTCCACGCCGGGTTGTTGCAGGCGGGCCTGCCTGCCGAGGGCGCGGGCGGCGTACATCATTGTCCATTCCAGCTCGGGGTGCCAGAGCTGTTTGCAGATATGGTACAGTTCCCGGCGGACGGGAATTTTCAGTGTATCAGCCGCATTTATCGCCGCCACTATCTGAGACTGTGTCAGTTCGGACTCGGGCTTGGTCGCCGAAGCCAAAACTTTTTTCATAAAAGGCGCTGCGTCGGCGATTTTTAAACGCCCGGCCGCATGAATCGCCATCGGCGATGGATGGCCGTCTTCCTCCGCCTGTTGCCGAATTAAATCCATCACCGCATCCGTGGCCTGTTGCATGCCTTCCATTTTGGCCAGCAGCGAAAGGAGCCGCTGACAAGCGGGCCGGTCGTTCCGGAGGCGGGCTTCCTTCAACAGGGGGATAATCCGCTCGACGGCCTTTCCGCCCGTCAGACGCCAGAGGGCGTAGCAGCATGATGTTTTTACATCCATGGATTCATGGGTATCTATTAGTTCCCGGATTCTTTCGGCATGGATTCGAATTTCGGCGATGCCGACGTTCAATGCGGCCGACGAGACCACCTGCGGACTGTCATCCGCAAGGAGTTCGCCAAGCGCCTCATCGTCGCCCAGCATCGCCGCAAGCACCGACGACATCGCCCGCACCGGTTCACCGCCGTTTATCGCCGCCGCAAGTGCACGCCGGGTGTATTTATTACTGCGGCGCGAAAGAATCACTTGCCGCAAAAGTATCTTCTGCGTTGATATGCTGTCCGGGCCGGGGATAGTGTTGCTTTGCTCCAGCGAAAGGGCGAGGTAGCGGTCTATCCACAGTTCCCGCCGTCCGGATGTTTTGAATTTGCCCAGCCGGTCGAGCACAGAGGCAGCCGAGTAGAAAAGCGTGTCATCCTCGGTGTCCAGCGCGCTTTCCAGGCGGTCGAGAAATGCCGGGCGTTTTTTGGCCCTTATAACGGCTTCGAGTTCGGCAGGGTGACGCACGGAGGCGTCGTTGGAACCGAGTTGGTGTATCAGGCGATAATCCCGTATTATCGGAAGCAGAATAACCCCGGCGGCAAGGCCTATGATTATGACGATCAGCGAAGTCAGGACACGGCGCTGCCACTTGTGAATTCGAAAATATTTCAGTACCGGGTTCATGTTAATCTGTAATTCGGTTAATAAGACGCTAAACAGACTTTATACTAATCAGGAAATAAAGCAATCAACAGATAAATCCGACCGATTCACGGCGGGCGGGCCGGTCAATATATTCGCCGGCCCAAACAGGAGATATTCCATGAACGAGGCAAGAGAAGCAAGCGACTCGCTCGGAACTGTGAAAATACCTGCAGGAGCGTTGTACGGTCCGCACACGGCAAGGGCTGTGGCGAACTTTCCCATATCCGGCTGGCGGATGAGTCGGGAGTTTATATCGGCGGTGGCAATGATTAAATCCTCGGCCGCGACGGCCCACAAAAACGCCGGCCGCCTTGAGGCGAAAAAGGCCGACGCCATAATAGCCGCCTGCCGCGAAATTATAGACGGCAAACACAACGACCAGTTCCCTGTCGACGTGTTCCAGACCGGCAGCGGCACCTCGACCAACATGAACGTCAACGAGGTGGTCGCCTCGCGTGCGGCCCAGCTGCTCGGGGGAAAGGCCGGAGACAAGTCGCTGGTGCATCCTAACGACGACGTGAATATGGCCCAGTCGTCGAACGACGTGATACCCTCGGCCATGCACGTGGCCGCGGCGCTGATGATTCGAGATTCGCTGCTTGCGGCGCTTGGCCGACTGCAGGATGCGCTGGAACAGAAGGCCGACGAATTCGACAAGGTCATCAAGATAGCACGCACGCATCTGATGGACGCGGTGCCGATTCGACTGGGGCAGGAGTTCTCCGGCTACGCCGCTCAGATAAAATCGGCCGCGGAGCGAATATCGGCGGCGGGGCGGGAGTTGCATAAACTGCCCATAGGCGGCACGGCCGTGGGAACCGGACTGAACGCCCCGGAGGACTTCGGACCGGAGGTCTGCCGGGTGCTCGCCGAGCGGACGGGCATACCGTTCGCCCCGAGCGAGAACCGCTTCGCCGCACAGGCCGGCCGCGAGGAAATCGTATCGGTCTCGGGCGCGATAAAAGCCGCGGCCGTGGCGATGGGAAAAATCGCCTCGGACATCCGCCTGCTCGCCTCCGGCCCGCGCTGCGGGCTTATGGAATTGAAGCTCCCGGCACTCCAGCCGGGCAGTTCCATAATGCCGGGCAAGGTCAACCCCGTCATATGCGAGTCGGTCGTCCAGGTCGCCTGCCAGGTGGTCGGCTGCGATGCGGCCATCACGGCCGGGGCCACCGGCGGCGTGGGTAGCATACTGGATTTGAGCGTCGCCCAGACGGTCATCGCCAGCAACCTCATGGTGGCGGTGGAACTGCTGGCAAACGCCGCCGGCATGTTCGCCGACAAGTGCGTCGCCGGCATAGAGGCGAACGTCAAACACTGCGGCGATCTGGTGGAGCGGTCGCTGGCTCTTATCACCGCCCTTGTGCCGAAAATCGGTTACGACGCCGCCACCGAAATCGCCAAAGAAACCCACGACAAAGGCAAATCAATCCGCCAGGTGTGCCTCGAGAAAAACGTCCTGACCGGCAAGGAACTGAACGACCTCCTCGACGCCGGCGGACAAACGTGAACGGACTGCCTCTGTTTTTAACGGGAGACTGGTAATGAGCAAAATCGGGAAAGTGCTGCTGAAGGGCCTGGTCGTCATCCTTCCCATCGGGCTGACGATTTACGTAGTTTACTGGCTGGCTGCGCAGGTCGGTCTCATCATGAAAGAGTTGGTCTTCCTGGTTACTTCGCATGAGGTGGCGCCCGCCGTTTACTGGCTGGTGGGCATCCCGCTGATTCTGCTGGTCATCTTCCTCGTGGGATTGCTGACGTACTCGGTCCTGTTCCGCAAGTTGGTCGGACTCATCAGCTGGCTGCTGGAGAAAATACCGCTGGTAAAGAGTCTCTACGGAGGCCTGAGCGACCTGATGGAATTCGCCTCGCATAGCGGCGGCGAGTCCGGCATGAACGAGGTGGTTATCGTCGAGCCGCTGGACGGTTATCGCATGGTCGGCTTCATCACGCGGCGGGACTTCAAAGGTCTGCCCGATGCGATGAAAAGCGGCGCCGACAGCGTGGCGGTGTACCTGCCGATGAGCTACCAGATTGGCGGGTTTACCATTTTCGTCCCGGCCGGCAAAATCGAGCCGGTCGACATGTCCGTCGAAGATGCTATGCGATTCGCCCTGACCGGCGGCATGAGCACGCGGAAAAAGAAGAACCTGCTCGATAACATCGCCGAAGAAAGCAAGGCCTCCCCCGCGGATGAAAAACCCGTGTAATTTCGCTCTGTCTGCCTCTATATGCATGGGATGTAGAACCGAGTTGGTTAACGCCTTGGCGAGCGGAAGATTCTGACACGGCCGGCGCGGATGGTTGTCGAGATTTCTTCGCCCGGCCGAATCACCGTGTTGTCATTGGCCATCATATTTTTGTTAAGGTAGATGGGTATTAAGTAGGCCCGGCCGCCTGCCGAACGGCGCCACTTGCCGGTCCGCAGCGCGGAGACGACATATAAGGTTCCGTCCTCGTCGGATATGCGCTTCGTAGAAAGCGTCTCCTGCCGGCCGACTGTGTAAAACAAAATAATCGCAGCGGCGGCGACGACCACTACAAGGGCGGTTATTCTGACGGCCGAGCGTCGTACGAAAAGCGTAGCCGCGGCCGCGATGCAGAATATAGCCGATGCCGCGAACACCAGACGAAGCGTATCGCCGCCCCACGAGACGGGGCGGGCTTCAGCCCTGTGATAAGCGGCCGGATTTACAAACTCGTACGGTTCGACAAACTCGCCGTCCGGGCCGATCCAGTTTATGTCCGCCTCGGTCTTTGCCAATAACTTCCCGCCGGTTTCCGCTGCGGACAGCAGATTTACCTCGAATGTCTGCCTGACGGCGGCGGCCGGCAGTTTTACCGCGGCGCTTGCCGAGCCGCCGGGCGCGACGGTTATGGGGTGGACTATTCTCGGCCCGCCGAGCCGCCACCGCAGCGACACGCCGGCGATTATCTCCTTTACCTGCCCGGCCGTGTTATCCACGGTTATTTGCGCATCGCGATAAGCGACGGCGCGCGTGGGCTGGTCGGCTGCCGGGCGGAGTTCAACCTCGACCTGCCCGTAAGACATTGCAGGTGCAACGGTTACCATGGCCGCCACGGCCGCGAAAATTCGCTTTCTGATTGCCGGTATTCTCATCATTGCGTTTTCATTCTCAAATGCCGAAATTGTCTCATACCCGATTACCACATCGATTGAATTGTCGCAAGGCGATATGCGTACATGTTAGTTGCAAGCGACAAAAGGGTGGTACGCAACAAAAGTAATTATTGAAATTTCTGCGCCTCAGGTGGCGGGCAGATTTTATATTCAGCTTTTTATATCCCTGTCCTCTGCGAACTCTGTGGTTTGCACAACCGTTCCGCGTTATTTCAGGAATTGCCGGTTTTTTCCGCGTTGTGCCAAGTTGTTGCAGGTTTTTAGACCTTTTT
>CAYYMD010000008.1:0-66747 GCA_964472875.1 uncultured Planctomycetaceae bacterium | reverse complement strand
AAACGCGCAATATCGCGCAAAAAGGTCTAAAAACCTGCAACAGCCCGGCACAACGAGGAAAAAACCGGCAATTCCTGAGATAACGCGGAACGCCTGTGCACAAAATGAGCCGCGGGCAGCCCTGAGGGACGTTCGCATTACGGCCACGGCCGCCGGATGCTCGCGGGCTTTTGGGCGACTTCGCAGTGACAAAGTTGAATTATTCATTCTTGCATTCGAGGCGGGCGTGAAGATAATTTTGTTACGTGCGACGGGCAAGCAGCCCGCGCGTATTCGAATTCGTAATAAATCCGAATAAAGGAGACTGTTATGGAACTTGGTGTAATGGGAGCACTTTTCGGCGGAATGAAAATCGACGACGCGCTGGACTACTGCCGGCGCCTGGAACTGGATGCGATAGAACTGCCGGCCGGCGGCTACCCCGGCGACCCGTGGAATCTATCCGGCATCCACAGCAGCAAGAACAAGGTCAAGGAACTGAAGAAGAAGATTTCCGACCACGGCCTGAAGGTCCGGGGCATCGCCGCACACGGCAACCCTGTCCATCCCGACAAGCGTATCGCCAACGCACACGCCAAGGCGCACCGCAACGCCGTGAAACTGGCGGCCGAGTTAAACACCGTGGTGATCAACTTCTCCGGCTGCCCCGGCGGCGGCCCCAACGACCGCACGCCGAACTTCGTGACCTGTCCCTGGCCGGACGACTTCGCCGAAGCGGCCAAGTACCAGTGGGAGAAGGTCATCATTCCGTTCTGGAAAAAGGAAAACGACTTCGCGGCAAAGAATGGCGTCAAGATCGCCTTCGAGGCGCACCCGGGCATGGTTCTGCACAACCCCGAGGACATCGTCCGCCTGCGCAAGGCGGCCGGCAAGAACCTTGGGGCGAACCTGGACCCCAGCCACTTCTTCTGGCAGGGCATCGACCCGGTCGAGGCGGCCCGCTACCTCGGCGAGAACAAGTGCATCTTCCACGTCCATGCCAAGGACTGCGCCGTTGACCCGCACAACTCCGGCATCACCGGCAACCTGGACATCAAGTCCTACGGCGACGAGCAGAACCGCTCTTGGATTTTCCGCACGGTGGGCTACGGCCACGGCGACGAGTTCTGGAAACCGTTCGTTTCCATGCTGCGGACCTACGGCTACGACGGCGTGCTGAGTATCGAGCACGAGGATTCGCTGATGAGCATGAACGAGGGCTTCGAAAAGGCCGTCGAATACCTCAAGGGCGTCATCCTCCGCCAGAAGCCCGGCGGCGCGTGGTGGTTCTAAAACCACGCACGACGGCCTGAGGCGAGCAAATATCATGCGTGTGCCGCTGTCCGGTTCGCGCAGATAAAATCGTGGCGCGGCGAATACGGCGCCGCGCGGCATATAACCGGCGCTGCGCCCGGCAGGGCGCGGAATAGTGATTACGGTATGTATTCACGATTTAACCCCGCGGGGAGTGGACATGTTTTCGAATCGGGCGATGACGCTGGTGGAACTGCTGACGGTTGTGGCAATAATCGGGCTTTTGCTGCTCGTGATGGTTCCCACTCTGTCGACGGCCGTCGGCTACGCCCGGCTGGCCTGCTGCTCGGGTGCGATGCGTAACGTGCACTCGGCGACGATGTCATACGCCGGGATACATTCCGGCCGCATGCCGCCGTTCGCCTTCAGCGACTATCTCGGCGACCTGCCGCTTTCGGGGCACTGGGGCGGGTCTGACCCGACCGAAGACCCGGGCGCGTTCGGCCGCGTCGGCGTCGAGTACGTGAACCTGTGGTCGCTCGAGCGGGAGGAACTTATTTTGCCGTCCTGCCTCGTTTGTCCCGCTGCGGCCGCAGACCTGGCCGACGGACGGGCGAGTTACTTTCATCACACGCGGCGGTACAGCACCTATTGCCTCCGCTTCCCTTACAGCCGGGATCTGTTCAACGGTTCGGATGGCCTGTGGAACACGTGGGGGTTTTCGATTTACGGCATGAAGGCCGGCGGGCTGCCCGAACGCGTCGGGCAGTATTATCAGGATGTGCCACAGGTGGAGATTGACCGCAGTTACCGCCTGTTGGCCCCCGCCGACGCCGGCGACGGGGTTTACGATGTTGCGTCCGATGCGATGCTGGCCGATGCATTCTGGCGACGGGATTATTTCGCCCCCGCCCCGGATGGAGCGGCCCGGGATGTCAGCGCGGACTGGTGCCACGGCGACGTTTTTAACGTGGCGTTCGGTGACGGTTCGGTCAAGCACATCCGCGACGACGGCGTCGTCGCCGCCAACTGCCGTACGGCCGACAGCGCACCCGCCGATGACGGGGCGCATTATGCCACACATGCCGAGCGCATCTGGCAATTCTTCGATTCCTCCAAATGATTAAACAAATACGAATTTGCCCCCGCACCCACGGACATGTAAACTGCCCGCATGCGAATACTGATTAGCAACGACGACGGCGTTCTGGCCCCTGGCATTGCGGCGCTGCGGCACGCGGTGGCCGACATGGCCGATGTAACGGTTGTGGCGCCGGATTCACCGCAGTCGGCCGCCGGACACGGCATAACAGTGCACAACCCTCTTACAGTGCGGCGGCTGGACATAGGCGGCTTTGAGGCCATGAGCGTGGACGGTCGGCCGGCCGACTGCGTCCGCTTGGCGATTAAAGAACTACTGGACGGGCCGGCGGACCTGGTGCTGTCGGGAATTAACGCCGGGGCGAACGTGGGCATCAACGTGTTCTATTCCGGCACGGTCGCGGCCGCCGCCGAGGCAGCGATGCTGGGCTGCCCGGCCGTGGCGTTTTCCGCGGCCGTGCCCACCGGCGGCTCACTGAGCGATGATGATTTCGCGCAGAGCGGCAAAATCTGCCGCCAGGTGCTGGAGAAACTAATATCTATCGGCCTGGTCGGTGGCGACCTGATTAACGTCAATATTCCGGTCCCCGCCGAGGGCAACCCCAGGGGCCTGCGCGTGGTGCCGCAGTCCAAGGCCGAGGTTGAGGACGTTTACAAACTTCAGGAGAAAAACGACACGCACCGCAGGTATCGCCTCGAGATGGAATATAAATTTGCGCCCGGCGAGACCGAGACCGACGTGACGGACCTGGCGGCCGGATACGTCACGGTTACACCGCTTCATTTCGACATGACAGAGCACAATCGCCTGACCGAGTTGCAAAAGCAAACCTGGGCGAACATCAGAATGTAGTGTTTACATTATCCACGGCTCGCGCTGCTTGCGGTCGAGCATGGCTTTGCCCTTCGCACAGTTGGTGATGGTTTCCTTTTTCGGGTCCCAGTGTATTTCCTTTCCGGTGCGGATGGCGATGTCGGACAGGTGGCTGATGGTATCGCCGCGGATGGCCGACTCGAACGGATTGACCGTCGGCTTTCGTGTTATCATGCAGTCGATAAAGTTGCCCGTCTGCGAATTTCCGCTGTAAACGCGCTTATCGTCGGGCTTGAACTTGAACGTGCTGACGTTCACCATTTTGCCCTTGAGGTTTAGATAGCACGCGCCGCGCGAAACGCTCACCCAGCCGTCTTCGCCGTGGAACAGCGTGCCGTCGCCCTTGAAGATGCGCGAGTTGAATTTCTTTATAACGGGCTGGGCGACCTGGCGGCTCATGAAGCGAACGGGCGTGCCGTCGGCGTATTCCATCCGAACATCCCACTTGTAGGTAGTGTCGGCCAGGCCGCCGGAGGCAATTTCGCCTTTTCCGGCGTATTTGACCGGACTGGTGTGGTCGGCCTGCATGCCCCACTGCAGCAGGTCGAGCGGGTGTGCGCCCCAGCCGGCGATGAAGCCGAGTGCATAGTCATAAATATGCCAGGCGCCACTATTGGAAACACGATCCGGACAGTATGGCTTCTCGGGCGCCGGGCCAAGCCAGCGGTCATAAGCCAGGTCGTCCGGCACCGGCTTTGTGTTTTGAGTGCCCCACTTGGACGGCCCGTGCGGCGACCAAACATCCACCCGCTTTATCTTTCCGATGTAACCGTTATGCAGCAGATCCATGGCAATCTGGCTTGTCCGCATGGACCGCTGCTGCGTTCCATACTGGAAGATTACATCGTTTTTATTGATGACCTTCCGCAGTTTGACGGCCCAGTCCATGGCAATGCCGAGGGGCTTCTCGACGTACATGTCTTTGCCGGCCAGAGCAGCGTGATATGCGATTGGCACATGCCAGTGGTCGGGCGTGGAGACGACGATGCCATCCACCTTGTCCGTAGCAAGCACTTCCTTGTAATCCACATATGGTTTGCAAACATCTTGGCCGTAGTGCTTGTTGCAGCGTTGAGCGAATCGCTCGCGACGGTCCCTGAAACAGTCGCAGGCCGCAATCAGCTGCACGTCGTTGCGGCGCCTTACGATATTGTGGAAAACATTGCCGGCTCCGCGTGAGCCAACGCCGACGGCCGCTATGTTTACCCGGTCATTCGCACCGAAAGCTGAACGGGAAACGAACATCGGCGCGGCAGCAGCCGCAAGCGATGTCTTTAGAAATCCACGTCTTGTTGACTGTTCGGATATATCAATTCTCCATGAACTTGTAAATTATAAATAATTTCCTCGTGTAACCAGTGGCCTGATAATTAAATGCCTCATTGTGCCAACTGTGTCGCTTAATTTGAGACTAATCATCTTGCGGTGGTGTGCAGCAAAGGCAGTCCTGCGGTTCGAGTTCAAGGTTTTTCAGAAGGCGGGCGGGATTTTCCGGTTGGGATGTCCGGTCGGACAGGTATACCGCCTCAATAACCGCCAGCGGCAGCATGCATTCCCATCCGGAGCATTCGTAGGTCTTCGAATTGTTTATAATTGCTGATGCGAACGCGTGCACCATCTGCCCGTAAACCTCCGCCAGCGGCATGGTTTCCTCCGTGCGGTCCAGGATGTTACCGTCCGGGTCGCGCAGCAGGCAGGTGTTGGGATCGGCCGATATCGACCCTTTGCGCCCGTGGATAGTCAGTGACTCGCTGACCGGTCCGGACGAACGGCTGGTGACCACGCTGGCAGTGCATCCGCCGGGGCAGCGCATGATCGCCGTTGCGGTGTCGTCGGTGTCGTAGACCCTCTGCGGCTCCTGCTGGCCTGTCTGGTCCGGGCGGTTGCCGCCGGCCACAACGCCGTAAACATCCTCCGGCAGGCCGAACATGCTCACAGCCATATCTATCACGTGGCAGCCGAGTTCCAGAAGCGCTCCGCCGCCCGCCGACGACTTGTCGCCCCGCCAGCCCAGATCCCCACCCCAGTTGAACAGGTAGTGCGCCCTTGCCAGGAAGACCTGCCCGAATTTGTCGAGCATCCGGCGGGCCTGAAGATAGCCCGGGCAGAATCTTCTGTGCAGACCCACAGCAAGCTTCAGCCCCGCCTGGTCCATCTGTTTTATCATGGCGGCCGCCTCGGCGAGGTTGCGGCCCAAGGGCGGGTCGGTCCACACGTGGATTCCACGGGAGGCGCACAGGTTAACCAGGTCCACCCGATCCATCGGCGGCACCGAAAGGAAAATAACATCCGGCCGCTGCTCAACGATGAGCGAGCGGTTGTCGTCGTAGGCCGAAACGTGGCACTCGCTTCCCACGCTATGGGCGACGGAAGCATCTTTGTCGGCCACGCCCGCCAGGCGAACGATGTCGCACTCGATAAGGCCCTTGGCTACCAATTTGCCCGGAACGCCCAGTCCTATCACTCCTGCGGTCAGCGGCTTGTCATTCATGTTTGTGCTCCCTGCGCGACATGCCACATGAAAAATATCTGCACACAGAACAAACTGTCAAGGCAATTGTCCGCTGTGGGATGCGAAATTATGTAAAAGCGTAAATATACTGCCCTTTTATCGCAGGCGGCCGGTGCGCGCAATGAATTTCAGGCGGGGTGATATAATTAAAGAAGAGTTGCAGCAATATGCAGCAAAGCAATAGCAGTGGAGGTAATTAGTCATGCGTTTATATCTGGTACAACACGGCAAGGCGAAATCCAAGGATGAAGACCCCGACCGGCCGCTCGCGGATGAGGGCCGGGACGATGTTGAAAGAATGGCCGACTTTCTGGCCGGCCGCGATATCGAACTGGAAGCCGTCTGGCACAGCGGCAAGACACGCGCGGCGCAGACGGCCGAGATTCTGGCCGAAAGTGTCGTCACTACAGACGGTGTGACCCATCGCGACGGTCTCAAGCCCAACGACATCCCGGACCCGGTGCAGAAGGAAATTAACTCCCGCCGACGCGACGTAATGATCGTCGGCCATCTGCCTTTTCTGAACAAACTGGCCTCGTTGCTTATCACCGGCCGGGAAGGCGCGGATGTGGTGGCGTTTCAAAAGGGCGGCATAGTCTGCCTGGAACAGGACGACGAGGGCGCATGGCGGCTGGCGTGGATGGTTACGCCTGATTTGCCAAAGCAAACGCGGCGGCGATATCGCGGCGGCGAGGGCTAAGACGCGAGCGGCCATGAAAATTGACGATTACAAATTCGGGCGAATCGTTATAGACGGCAAGGCATACGATAACGACGTGATAATCCACCCCGACGGTGTGGAGGGCGGCTGGTGGCGACAAAGCGGGCACAATCTCGTCCCTGAAGACCTGGCCGGCGTAATATCCCGCGGGCCCTCACTGCTGATAATCGGCACCGGCCACAACGGAAGAATGAACGTGTCGAAAGAGACGATAGAGCATCTTACCGCACACGGCATCGAGACAAAGGTGGGCAAGACCACCGAAGCGGTTAAACTCTTTAACGAACTGTCTCAAAAAGACAACGTCGCCGCAGCACTTCACCTGACATGCTGAGATTAGCGGGGATTAATCCCGATTTATCGGGAATGAACATATATGATTGATTACTTATACACTTCTTTCACCACGCTTCAAGTTCACCGACAATTTCCTCCACGAGGTCTTTTATGGTGACGATACCGACATGCTTTTGTCCCTGTGCGACTACGGCCATTGCAGTGTGTTCTCGCTGCATGCGGTAGAGCGCGTCAGAGATGGTCATCGAGGCGCGCAGTATCAGCGGCCTGGCGGCCGCAGTGGCGGATGAGCCGTTTTCATCGGCCGTGAGAACGTCGTATATGTCAATTATGCCGGTGATGTTGCCGTCGGAGCCGACCAGCGGAAATCTCGTGAAATTATGATTCGTAACGGTCTCCAGGATGCTTTCGCGGCCGGAGTCATGAGAGATAGTAACGACCTCGCTCATGGGCTTCATCGCATCCCACAAACTTATCTGCCTTATGTTAATGACGCGGTCGGCCATCAGCGACTGGAACTGCGTCAGCACGCCGCTGGCGGCGCCCTCGGCCACAGCGGCCGAGACACCCTTGTGCGCCAGCGGACTCCTGCCGCCGGTATCGGCGCGCAGCAGCCGCAGTAGCACGGCCGAGAACCCCCGCACAAGCGGCGCCATTCCGGTGGCGTTGTAAATCCAACTGGAAATCTTCAGCAGCCACGTCAGCCGCAATGTGAGTGTCTCGCTGCCCAAATGGCGCGTTTGGAATATGTTTTTGGGAACCGATTCTCCTAATACGAACAAAAGCGGCGTGGCCACTGCCAGGGTATACAGCTCTGCGAAACGTTCGCGCCCTGTCAGCACGAACATGGTGCTGACCACGAACGTGGTAGCGTAATTGGCCAGGTTGTTACCCACCAGCAGCACGGCCAGAAGATTGGTCGGGGCGGCCAGTATCCTGCGCAGCACGCCTGCGGACTTTCGCCCCGATTCAGCCAGCAGGTCCAGGCGAATCTTGTTCAGCACGTACACTCCCGTCTCCATCCCGCTGTAAAGCGCGGAGAACAACAGGCCCGCCAGCAATCCCAGCCACAGCAGCGCCCAGGTTATCCATGCCGCGGCTATCATGCGTTTTCCTCCAACAGTTTCAGCGAAACCTTCTCCACCCGCCTGCGCCGCATGGCCTGGACCTCGAATCGCAGGTTGCGGTAGCAAATCTCGTCGTGCGGCATGGGTATCCGCCCCAGAAGCGACGTTACGAACCCGCTGACGGTGCTTATGCGCCGGCCCGAGAGGTCAATGCCGAGCGCCTCGGCCAGATCGTGAATGCCCAGGTCGCCGTTGACCATGTATAGATTTCTGCGAATCTGTCTCACAGGCGGGACCTGCCCGATTTCGTGCTTGTCTGGTATGTCGCCGACGATTTCCTCAAGAATATCCTCCAGTGTTATGAGTCCGGCCGTGCCGCCGTACTCATCCACCACCACGGCCATCTGTGTTCGCGTCTGTCTGAACTGCGCCAGCGTCCGCTCGAGCGTGGCCGGCTCCGGAACAAAGGGCACATGCGCCACCAGTTGGCGGAGCTCGGGCGGGCGGCTCTGCAGCAGCAGCCGCTTTGCGTGGATAACGCCAAGAATGTTGTCCATGTCGCCGTTGAAAACGGGAATCTTGCGCAGGTGCGTGCGGCGGAACAGCTCCGCCAGCCCCTCAGGAGGGGCGTTGACGTCGTAGGCGACCATATCAACCCGCGGGACCATCACGTCGCCCACCCGCAGGTCAGTCAGTTCCACAATTTCCTGCAGCAGCGAATTCGCATGGCGGTCGATTACGCCCCGCTTGGCGGATATTTCCAATGCGGCCGCGAGTTCATCAGCGGTAATAGCCGCCGGCGCCAATGCACGAGGCGCCGATAATCGCGTCAGCGGGCAGATGATAACGCCATCCATAAGCCACACCAGCGGGGCCAGGACCTTCTGCGCCACTGCCAGAGGCGCAGCGGCCGCAATCGACCAACGCGGTCCCCACACCAGCGCTATGGCCTTGGGTGAAATTTCCCCCACTAATATCAGCAGCACCAGCGGCAGCACCGTCCCGAACGCCAGCACCAGCGAAGACGCATCCATCCGCTTCATGCGGACCACCAACATTGCTGAAAACGCGGCGAAACCCACGTTGACCAGCATGTTGCCCAGCAGAATGGTGTTGAGGGTTTTCCTGCGGTTGCGCATCAGACCGGTCACCAGCGCCCCGGCAGGAGTCCGCTCCAGATGATGGAGTTTTGCCGCCGACAGCGAGAAAAACGCCGTCTCCGACCCGCTGAAAAATGCAGAGCCCACCAGCAGGCACGCCATCAGGACAAGTTGCCAGGCGTTATGGCCCAGGAATACGCCCCAGTTCATGCCCGTCGCCTCCGCATTATGTTACAGAACGCGATGCAATTGATGGCTTCGTTATTTTGAGTTACTGATGACACGAATCAACCTCATGAATTATACAACTTCGCCGCAATTCGTGGCAATCCATCCTATTAAGGGAATTTTGAAAATCATTCGACACTTTGCCGCAGACAAAATTGTTTAACTTGTTATAAGGGTAAAATCCTTGTAAACTATAGTAGTGAAAGTTATATGTGTTATCTCGCATATGTTACGTAAAGCGGCCGCGGTTGAAAACAGGTAGCGGCCTGCAGAGTGAATTATGTCGGCAAATACGAACATTTACGAAAGTACCATAGAGCACTTTCTTGAGCCGGTTATAGAGTATGTCCGGGATCCGGAAGTTTCGGAAATCATGATAAACAATCCGAATGAGATTTACATAGAGCGGTCCGGCAAAATTACAAAAACCGATGCGAAATTCGAAGACGCCGACGCGCTGATGGTGGCCGTCAACAACGTGCTCCAATACACCGGAAAGCGCATGAACCCGGAACTTCCGCTGATGGACTCCCGCCTTCCGGACGGCAGCAGGGTGCACATAATCATGGCACCGCTTTCCCGCCACGGCACGTGCATGACCATAAGAAAGTTCGCCCGCACCGCCTTCGACGCCGACCACCTGGTGGAGCTTGGAACGTGGACCGAACAGGCAGAGGAATATCTGAAGATATGCGTGCTGGGCGAGAAGAACATACTCGTTGCCGGCGGCACCTCCAGCGGCAAGACGTGCCTGCTGAACGTCCTGAGCAGTTTCATCCCCCACCACCAGCGTATAGTTGTGATAGAGGACTCGGCCGAGTTGCAGATGCAGCAGGAGCACGTGATATCGCTTGAGTCGCGCCCGCCTGACCGCTGGGGCCGCGGCGAAGTAACCATCCGCGACCTGTTCCGCTCGTCTCTGCGGCTAAGGCCGGACCGCGTGGTAATCGGCGAGGTCCGCGGCGGCGAAGCCTTGGACATGATACAGGCGATGACCTCCGGCCATGCCGGAAGCATGTCCACGCTGCACGCAAACGTGGCCATGGACGCGCTGAACCGCCTGGAGACGCTGGCGATGATGTCAAAGGTCGAGTTGCCACTTTATGCCCTGCGGGCACAAATTGCCTCGGCCATTGATGTTATAGCCCTGACCACGCGTTTTTCCGACGGAAGCAGGAAGATAACACAACTGGCGGAGGTCCTGCCGCTGGACACCGAGGGCAGGTACCAGGTAAAGGATATCTTCTCCTATCGTCTTGGCGACGACACCAGGGCCAAGGACGAAACCGGAAAACTGCGGTGGACCGGAGAACAATCCACGTTCTCCAGGGAGCCGAAAATCAGGATGCTTCGGAATTCGATGAATTTGACGAAAGAAATTTTCGATGCGGCATCGGCGGATGCCGATAAAGAAACGGTGGCGAAGTGACGGCAATAGCAAAATTTTTCTCGCTTTCGGCAACCAACCAGGCGGGGCAGACGACCATAGAATGGGCGCTTCTACTGGCGGCCTTCGTGTTGCCGATGGCTTACGTTATAAGAATGCTGCTGGATTTACTGGCAGTGCATTACGGTATGGTGGTATTTCTGCATACCCTTCCCTTCCCGTAACGGCCGGCGAGGAAGGAAGTATTTGTAAGTTACCGGCCGGAGAGGTGAAACCAATGAAAAAAAATGTAAAACGCATGATGAATAAACTCCGCACACTCAATCGGGACCAACAAGGCGCTGACATGATTGAGTATATCCTTGTCATAGCCGCCATCGCCCTGCCTCTGCTTGGGCTGGTAGTGTGGTTCGGCGGCGATATCAAGCAATGGGTGCTCGATCTTTTCAGCCGGATCAGAGGATCCGCCGAAGAAACTATGCCCGATTAGTCGGCCTTTTCATCAACGGTTTGAAATTGCGCGACGCCGACTGAGGTTTGCGTGTGTGGTTTGATTTCGCCAAATACTGGCCGCTTGTGATTCTTGGCGTAGTGGTGTTGTTATCCGCAATTGTCGACGTTCGCAGCGGCAAAATATACAATGTGATAACATATCCGGCTTTAATCGTCGGACTCGTCGGCCATACATTCCTGGGCGGGATAAGCGGCAAACAGTCGGCAGCGTCCATAGGTTTGGCCGGCGCGGCCCTGGGCGTATTGGTAGGCGCAGGGCCACTACTTCTGGCGTGGCTGGCCGGAGGCATAGGCGGCGGCGATGTGAAACTTATGGCCGCTGTCGGCGCTCTCGGCGGCACGGGAGTGGCGCTGGCGACTCTTTTTTACGGTTTTGCGGTCGCCGCTGTGATGGCCCTGGCGGTAATGTTGAAAAAGAAAATAACAAAACGCACACTGGGCCGGATACTGCGATTCCTTTACCTTTTGTTTGCGCGGGGCAAACCGGCGGGCCCCTCTTCGCCGGAGAGCCCTAAAATACCTTTCGGCCTGGCGCTTTGTATCGGCGCTGCCGGGGCACTGGTCGATGTTCTGCTCGGTGGTCCGGCGGCCAGGGGTATTCTTGGATTTTAAATTATGAACGGCAAATGGCGAACAGGACGTGTTGCGTTTATCGCAGCCGTTGCGGTGCTGCTGCTTTCGGCCGGCGCGGCCGCCGTATTTGCCGCCGCGAAAACGCCGTGGATACGACGTGCACTGTTCAGCAGGATTTCCATACTGGCCGGGGTTGTAATGCTGTTTTGCGCCGTGGCCCTGGTTGGACTGTGCGGTGTGATGTGGATGGCCGGACGGCGCCGGCGAAGGCCATCCCCGCAAAGCGGTGTTGCGATACTTGAATTCGCACTGGTGCTGCCGTTTGCTCTTATGCTGGTTATGATAATGACCCAGTGCATGTTTCTGATGACAGGAAACATGTCCGTTCATTATGCGGCTTACTGCGGAGCGCGCAGCGCGGTCGTGGCGGTGCCGATGAATATCTTCCCCCAAGAGCCGCCCAACGAAGTGTACCCCGGCGACGCATCGCCCAAGATGCGGATGATAGAGGATGCGGCCGTATGGGCAGTGTTGCCTGTGTCATCATCCAGCGAAGAATTGCCGGATGGAGATTCGGCCGTACTTCAGCAAGGGCTGCAGCAGCTGTTCAGCCGTTATAATAAAACAACGCCCAAGTGGGCCAGGGATTACCTGGGCAAAAAACTTTACTACGCCCGCCAGTATACGGACGTTACACTGGCCCCGCCCGCCGGTGGCGGCAACAAATACGCCAAGGATGAGGACCTTAAAGTAACCGTCAGACATACGCTGTATTTATCGGTGCCGTATGCCGACCGGGTTTTTGCGGTCTTAAGCGGCGGAAAGCAACTGGACTTCGGCGCCGGCGATTATGGTATTGACATAGTCGCACACTGCCGCATGCCGAACGAAGGACCGCAGGATTATGTCGACGTCGAGACGTGGGACGAATGAACTATAAAAGATATAACGGAAATATTAATTAATGCCTGAGAATAACTCGCAACAAGGTCCGGGAATGCCGACCGGCACGAAAATCGGCAAATACGAAGTTCGCAAGCGGCTCGGAATCGGCGGACAGGCCGTCGTCTATAAGTGTTACGACCCGACGCTCGACAGGAATGTCGCCATCAAACAGGTGCCTATGCAACTGGCCGCCGACGAGGAATCGCTCAAGCGATTCCGCAAGGAGGCGCAAATCCTCGCCAAACTTGCGCCGGAGCAGCCGGGCATTGTCAATATCTACGAACTGCTGGAAACCGAGCAAGGCCAGTTTATTGTTATGGAATTCGTGGCAGGGCACACACTGGAGCAGTCTCTGGAGGAAAACCGCCAGCCGGTAGACCCCAAGGCAACGCTTCAGATAATCTGGCGACTGGCCGCCGCGCTTAACGCAGTTCACTCGGCGGGAATCATCCATCGCGACATAAAACCCGGCAACATTATCGTCGGCGAGGGACTGCGGGCGAAGATTACCGACTTCGGCGTGGCCGCCACATTAACCGGCCAGGAGTCTCTGCCGCTGGGCACGACCAAATACATGGCCCCGGAACTGTTCGCCGGCACGGACATAGACGAGCGGGTGGATGTTTATTCCCTGGGCTTTATCGCCTACGAGATGCTCATAGGCAGGGACAAGTTCAACGAAATATTCCAGGATATTGTGCGTGACCGCCACAGCGAGGCCCTGCGTTGGATGAAGTGGCACGGAAACGAAAAAGTCCAGGCCCCGCCAGCACACGAGATTAATCCCTCGGTGCCCAAGCCACTTTCGGACATCGTCTCGAAAATGATGGCCAAGGACCGCGACCAGCGTTTTGAAAATATGGAGATCCTGGGCAGGGCGATACGCTCTGCCTTTTCGGGGCATGCCCGCGGGACACAGGCAGGGCCTGTGGGCGGACCTCCTGAAGAAATGCAGCCGCAGGAGCAGCCGGGCGAACAACCCGCCGGTGGTGAAGGCGAAGAAGCCGCCGAAGAAGCCCGAGAACCGCAGGGCCCTCCGCCGACCGCCCCCGTTCCTTCCAAGGGTCTCTCCAGGCGAACAAAACTCGTATTGCTGGGCGTTATTGTAGTAAGCATCATCGGCATCGGCGTGTCATGGGGTGTAAAACAGCACATGGAGGCGACCAATCTGCGCAAAACCGCCACCCAGGCATTCGAGGAAGCCAAAGACGATTTTGAAAAGGCCCTGGAGGCCCGCGACATCGGCCAAAAGGATCAGGCCATCGAGAAACTTCGCGAGGCCATCGCCGGGTTCCAGGACCTGACCACAAAGCAGCGATTCAAAGGAACCATCCAGTCGGCCAAGGCATCCGTATGGGTTCACCTGTGCAGAGGACACATAAACGTACTGCGCGGCAACTGGAGCGCCGCGGCAGCGGAGGAATCCAACGCCACGGAACGAATCCAGCAGCTTCAGGCGCGCAGCGAGAACCAACTGTTCGTGGAATGGACCACACGTATGGATAACGTAATCCGGGACTTTGAGGAATATCGCCTGAACACCCGCGATTTCGAAGACAAAATACAAACTGCTGAAAACGCGCTCGAGGAGGAACGTTTCGCAGAGGCCGAAGACAATCTCGAATACCTCTCCAACCTAACGCTCACTTCCCTGCAGCGTCAGCGGCTGAGACAACTCAGGGCCGAGGCAACACAAAAGAAATTCGAAAAGCAGTTTAAAGAGCACGTCTCCAAAGGCGACGAAATGCTTGGCCAGGACGACTACGTTGCCGCGAGGACTGCCTACCAGGACGCCCTGGCCATGCTCGAGAGCGAAACTGCGCGGGAATTATCCGCTACCCGGCGGAACCAATTGCAGAAGACTGTAGAAGAAAAAATTGAAAAACTGGACAGGGAAAGCCGCTACGCCGCCGCCATGTCCGAGGCGCGCCAGGCCGAACAGAACAACGACACGGCGGCCCGCATAGAAGCACTGGAAAAGGCCAACAATATCAAGCCGTCAGCCGAACTCGAGAATCAAATAAGCCGGCTCAAATCGGAAATGTCGCTGACCAGTGCCCGGCGCCTCTACGACGAAAATAAATACGACCAGGCGCTGAAGGAACTGGAGAAAATACTCGCCGATAATCCCGATAACTCCGCGGCAAAATCGCTTCGCAACAGGATAATCCGCGAACAGGACTTTGCGGGATTGCTCAGGCGGGCCGACGGCCTCCACAACAAGGGACAGTGGGAACAGGCCCTGGAACTGTACCAGCAGGCCGCAAAAATCAAAAGCGACAGTTCCCTCAAAGATAAAATAAAAGACTGTCGCAGCCGCATCAAAATTAACGAAGGCAGAAAACACCGCGCCAACGGCGATTACAAAGAAGCCATCACGGCATTCGAACAAGCCAGGAGTATTGACCCTTCCAAGAAAGAACTGGTCACGGCTGAACTGGCCAGAACCACGCGGGAGAGAAAGTATAAATCCTACCTCTCACAGGCCAAGACGGCTTTGGAAAACCGCGAATTCGCTAATGCCAAGGAACTCGTCAAGCAGGCACGGGACATTAACGATACGAAAGAAACTCAGGCGCTGTCGGATGAAATCCACTATGAGGAAAATCTCCAAAAAGGTCGTGAGGCAATGAACGCCAATGACTACAAGGGCGCAATTGCCTATTTCAATATAGCCAAAAGATACAAAGACACCGACGAGGTGAAGTCCCTCATAGCCCAGGCCCGGCAACAACTCGAGCAATAGAGGTTTCGGGCCTGGCGCGACGCCTATAATTTACTGTAATATGCAGAACGGTAAAAAAATCGCATCGAAACAGAAAGTAGCCATTCGGGCCCGGCGTCCATATCCCGGCCGAAAAGCCGGCGGGCAGATACTGGTGGTGCTGCTGCTGGCCATGACGCTGTTGGTGGGAGTGGTGTTTTACGTCCTGAACATGGGGGTCCAGGCCAACCGGCGCCTGGAATGCCAGAACACCGCCGATGCCGCGGCCGTGAGCGGCGGCGGCTGGATAGCCCGCACGCTGAACCTGGTGGCCATGAACAACGTGGCGTCTTCGCGCATTCTGGCAATGGTTCCGATTATGGATGCACTGCCGCTTTCGGTCCAGATGTCGGCAGAAGAGTTGCAGGCCTGGGAACAGGCCCTAAGCAACCAGGTGTCGCGGGGCACACCGGAGACATACCTCACCGAAGGGCTCGAATCTCTCCGCCAAAGAATGCTTCACCAGAGCGAGATTCTTTCGGCCATGAACGAGGCACTTAACCAGGGTGGCTTCGAGATGGACCAGACCACGCACTGGGCAATCCGCGGCGGAGGCAGCGCGCCGCCTAACGGCAAATTCTGGCAGGCGGTAACCACACTGGATAATTTTTCGCAGTCCGCCATTGAGGCCGCGGGCATGCTGGCGCAGGCCGATGCCGTTCAATTCGGACAGGCCAACGAGACCGATACGGCCTTTCTGATTCCCGTTGTGCCGCGGCCACCGGCAAAACGCGGCGAGTTTCGCGATTACCAGCCCACGCTCCAGGGACGTGAACACGTTTACAGCAACTGCGCGACATTCAGATACACCGGCGGACGTGGCGGGGCTATTCCCGACGGCCAGTGGCCTCACCGCCTGGGCCCGTGGGCCCGCCTGTATCGCTGGCGATACCCTCTGTACAGGACCGAGGTAATCGGAAGGGAATGGGTGCCGGGCACCCCCGGTCCGCTTGTCAGAGGCGGCAGCGGTAGCGTGAACGTGGGCGGCAGGCGCGTCGGGGCCTCGGCCAAACAGAGAAGCGGAGGACGCCCGGGACACTGGAGAAATGTAACTAACCGTGTACACATCGGGTATGGCGCTGAAGGTCCTTATCACTGGGCGATGGATCGCATAAACTGGTGGGCGTATGATCACGGCCGGCACCACCGCGGCAAACTGCCCGATACCTATTTTTATCATTACATCCGCAAAATCGCCGACATCAAACTGGGCTACATGTTTGACTCAGGAACACGGCAGACCATACATTACCCACAATGGATAACGGATTACCCCACCGCGCGAGAAACGGCCCAGCGCAATGATGTGAGTGTTGACCGCACCATGTTTTATCTGGTGGAGATAGTGTCTTCCGTTCCGGAGAATTCACCCAACTGGCTCAGCCCCGGAACATATTACACCAACGGCAAGTATCCCATCTCAATCTGGACTCCCGGCTGGAACGACCCGGAGAACTGGTCGGTGCCGATGGTATCTAATTACGTCTGGAAAGACAGTTACACCTACCAGACCACCTATGATCACCGGATAGGCATTCAGGAAAAAGTCGATCCTATGACCGGCGAGCCGCTGTTCCAGGATGTCTACGTGGTTGCGTGGTATACATTCGGCGGTATTGACGTAGGCGCGGAGGTGGAAATAGACAATCCGTGTAACTGGGACCAGTACGCGGAACTGCCGGCGCCTATGTTGCTGGACACCTCCACAGGCGATTACGATCCTGGCCCGGCGCCTGAATACCGCTCGGACCCCGACGAGGGTTTCCGCAGGGAATACTTTACCTACCTTGGCGTCGGCGGAGCCGGGGACGTCAGCACGGTCTGGTCGAACCGTTTCCAAAACCCCAACCCTGCCGAACAAATGGTGGCGGTATCGCAATCCAAGGTGTTCAATAATTCAAGTTTCGATTTGTGGACACAGGACTGGCAAACCGCTCTGATGCCCGTTAGCAAGTGGCGGGACTGGGCCTGGCGGCTCGACGAGGGCTCATCGGAGATAGATTCGGTCGGCCACCTGTTGACTTACGACGAACTGCAAAAGGTATATGAGTACATGATGGCCGTGGACGAGGACATGGCCGAGATGTACATTAAGCACTGATTCGCAAAATAACACTGAAACATGCACAAACTTATAAAAACAACTTTCCCGCACCGCCGGCGTCGGCATAAACAGTCCGGCAGCGCAATCTTCGAGACGGTGGTCAGCATTCCGTTTCTGGCGATGATAATCAGTCTGATTTTCTTTTTCGGCTGGGCCAACAGGAATAAACAGCAGGTGAAGATCGCCAGCAGATACTCGGCCTGGAAGAGCGCCAAGGGGGGAGGATGGCCATCCGGTCTTCGGCTGGAGGATTTGTTCCTTTCCGGCGGCGGGGAAATAGTCCACCGAAGAAACAGCGACGGCCCCGAAGATACACTGCACGCACTGGCCGCCAAATCGGGCGAAGATTACAGCCCCGCCGAAGAATTTGTGCGCGAAACTGTTGTCGAAAAATACCCCCGTGGCCATGGCACGGAATTGACGGTGGAATTCCCCCCACCACAGAGTTATTGGCGTCAGTTCATAACCGGGCCGATGCAAAGTTATCACATCCGCGACGGGAGACAGTGGCGCCGTAACGAGGCCCGGTGCTGGAAAGAACTTTCCGAAGTCTACTTTTCGGAACTTGATCAGACCCTAAGCAACGTTTCTCAACCCGGCACCGATATGGGGAAAACGTTCCGCGATTTATACCTTGTCAACTGGTAGAGACTAATCACGCCATGAATGCACCTAATTACGCCGAAAGCGCCGAGCAGGAGAAATCGGCCAGGCGAAAATTATTCTGGAAGTCGATATTGTATTTCTGCCTGCTGGTAGCCGTGGTTTTCGCCGCCTGGCAGGCATATATATTTTTCACCGCCGGCGGCGATGCGAATCGGCCGTCCGTTCCCGGCGATACGGGGGCAGTTGGCGGCGATAGTACTTCGCAGACGCCTTCGTCAATGGCAATTGAGGGTCTGCTCGAATCGGCCGAAAACCCCGCAACGGCTGCACGAAATAATCTCAAACAAATGGAAGGCGACCCGGCCAAAATCCCGCCACCCCTCCGTGCTGTCAAACAGGCCGCCTTCAGCCGGATCGTGGGAGGACATCTTTACCAGCATGCAAGCTATCTCTGCCCGGCAAGCAAAACTTCTACACGCGAACATTACCGGCAAATCGCACGGGATATGGGATTCTATTCACCTCCTGCCGGCGACCGTAAAGCATCCCCGGATAAAGATATTTTTATCCGCAACGACGACGGCGGGACAGTATTGCTGATACTACGGTTGCGAAACTGTCCGACTCTTGAGAAAATAATACGTATAGAATTTATGGCGGTACGGCCCGCCGAATAACAACAGGAGACATTAATGGCCCAGGATAATGACAACGGCGAAGGCAAACCTGGAATAAAGAACAAGGGACTGTTGATAACCGCCTTGGTGCTGGCGGTGATTGTGGTGATAATCTACAATGTGCACGTCGCACACGTCCGCAGCGCCGCAAGGGGCGAAACCGTAAAACTTCTCAAGTATAACAAGTATCTAACCCTCGGCCACGAAATCGAAGCCGAAGAAGACATCCGCACCGTAACCGTGCCGGAGGATGTGTACGACGTGCTGCCGAATCCTGTCCCCTCGACGAAAAAGTCCTTCCTCGACGGCGAGAGACTCACAAGGAACGTGAACAAGGGACAATATGTTTTGTGGGGACACGTCACCGGCGGCGGAGAAGACCGGCCCAGTTATAACATTCCCAAGAACATGTCGGCCGTCACCATAGAAGTCGACCCGGACAAGGCCCCGGGCACCGTACTTAGCTGGGGCGACAGGGTCGATGTGCTGGCGGTTCTTCCCGTGGGCGATACATATACCACCTGCCGGGTTATAGAGAACGTGCCTGTTCTGGCGATAGGCGGCCAGTACCCGCGGGAGGAATACCAGCCCAGGGGCACAAGATCCGGCGTTAAAGTTCCCCGGACGTATAAATCGATAACGCTTCAGATGGACCCCGAACTGGCGAAGAAACTGGAAAACGTCCTGAGTCACAAAAAAGGCGCTGCCTGGATTTACGTCAACAGTTCCAAGGAATCCTCGCTGTCCAAGCCCAGAATAAATCCGACGCTGGAGCCACTGACCGAGCGGGCGTCCACAGGTGGCGGCGGCTTCCGGAGATAATCGACACACACTGGAAAAAACGTGGAAATCTGGATTTACAATCAATACACAGACCAGCGCAAGGTCACCCAGGTCGACCGGGAAAATATATCCATAGGAAGGGACGACGCCAACAACGTCGTGCTCAAAAGCCCCTTCGTGTCCAGGAAACACGCCCGCATATTCTGGGACGGCGGCAGTTTTTACATCGAGTCGCTCGGCCTGAATGACACGATTGTGACGAACAAGCCGGTGGGCCCTAGGCAACGCCGCAAAATCGGCTACGGCGACGAAATACGCATAGGCGAATACAGTCTGTACATGATGGCGCCCACGGCCAAGCGCGTCGCCGCCGGCAAACGGGACGTCTCGCCGCGGAAAAAAATCGTCGACCTCGAACAGCAGATGCATGCCGAGCTTCTGGAGCAGCTGAACCTGCGGGTGGCTTCTCACCTGGCCTCGGCCGAGGACAAAAAACACGTAGCCCTCATCAAGCGCAACCTGTCGAGCATAATTGACTCCCACTATGACAAGGTCGACCAGGACATGGCCGAACACCTCATGCGCGAGTTCCTGTGGCGCAGCGTGGTTACCGAGATATCCCGCAGGGCGACCGGGAAACTGATGTACAGTTACGGCTTCGACGAAACCGACACGCTCCAGAGCAAGCACGAAGAAGCAATCTCCCGCATGGTGGGCGACGTGCTCGGGCGGTTCCCGCTGCAACTGGCGCCGCACAGTGTCAAGGAAGACATCTCCATGGTCGAGTCCGGCTGGGACGAACAGATTAAGCGCATTTCCAAGCAAGCCACGCCCGAACTGCGTGAATACATCGTCCGCCGAATGCTCTCCAAGGAAATTGAGGATGTTGTTCTCGGCTACGGGCCTCTTCAGGACCTCCTGGAGATGCCGAACGTCAATGAAATTATGGTCATCGGCAAGGACAAGATTTATATCGAAAAAGACGGCATGGTCCAGAACACCGGGCGGAGCTTCTTTTCCGATGAAATCGTCCAGAGCATCATAGAGCGAATCATCACTCCGGTGGGCAGGAGGGTGGACCGCTCCCAGCCGCTGGTGGATGCGCGCCTGCCCGACGGCTCGCGCGTCAACGCCGTTATTAATCCGCTGTCACTTTCGGGGCCGACGCTTACCATACGTAAATTCGCCCAGATACCGTTCACCATTGATGACCTGATTGAAAGAGAAACGCTCACAGAGGCAACGGCCAATTTTCTTCGCGCGTGCGTGCTCGGCCGCAAAAATATCATAATCTCCGGCGGGACCGGCAGCGGAAAGACCACCACGCTGAACGTGCTGAGCCACTTCATCCCGTCCGAGGAACGCATTGTAACCATAGAAGACTCGGCGGAGCTGCAACTTCCCCAGGACCACCTGGTGTCGCTGGAGACGCGCCCGGCCAACATCGAAGGCAAGGGCCAGTACACCATCCGCGACCTCGTCCGCAACGCCCTGCGGATGCGCCCGGACCGGCTCATCGTGGGCGAGTGCCGCGGGCCCGAGGCCCTGGACATGCTCCAGGCCATGAATACGGGTCACGACGGCTCGCTGACCACCATTCACGCCAACAATCCCGAAGACATGCTGATGCGTCTGGAAACGATGGTACTGATGGCCGTGGAAATGCCCGTGAGAGCCATACGCGAACAGGTGGTGGCGGCGCTGGATATTATTGCGCAAATAGCCCGCATGCCGGACGGCCGCCGCCGAATAACACACATCTCCGAGATACTAACCATGGACCCGGAAACCTCGCAGATAATAACCGAAGATATTTACGTCCTCCGCACACCTAAAGGACAGGCCCCATCCCAGGCCCGCCTGCGACACACCGGCTATATACCGCGTTTCGCCGAAGCACTGATAGAAGATGGATTTCTTGAAGTAGGAGCGTTCACCTGATGGCCTGGGCCGAAGGACAGATGATGGCTTTTGGCGTGTCCACGGCCGTAAGTTCGGCCGTGGTGTTCATCGCCACCGCCGCGGCTATTTACCTCGGCGGGCCACCGCTAATGGGGTTGGTTCACCGGAGGGAGGAAAGATATTACCGCGTCCTCCGTGCCGGGCTGCTGCTTAACATAAGCCCCCGAACGGTCACCATACTCACTGCGGTGGTATTCGTACTGCTGACTCTGCTGGGCTACATCATCGCCGGTTCGATAATCGGCGGGATTCTGGGCGCCGTTGCGGGAATTATGCTTCCTCGGGTGGTGCTTCGTTACCTTCAGCGCAAGCGTCTGAATCAGCTCGATGAGCAACTTGTAAGCGGCGTGCAGACCCTCGCCTCGGGCGTGCGTGCGGGGCTGAATCTTGTGCAGGCGATGGAGCTGCTCGCCCGCGACGGTCCCAGGCCGCTTAGGCAGGAATTCGCCCACCTGCTGCGGGAATACGAATTTGGCATGTCGCTGGATGAGGCGATGGATAACGCCGCCGAGCGTATAGGGTCGGGGAATTTCCGGCTGCTGTTTTCGGCGCTTCAGACGCACCGCCAAAGAGGCGGCAACCTGGGTAATACTCTCGACCGGATTGCCGACAGCGTCAGGGAGATACAGCGCCTCGAAAGCCGCGTACAGACGCTCACCGCGCAGGGCCGGGCCACGGCCCGCTGGCTGGGTGCGATGCCGGCGGTGGTGCTGACCATCCTGTACCTTATGGTCGCGCCCGAAGATGTGAGAATGCTGTTCGTCGACAGTATCGGAAAGCTTATCCTGCTGCTTATCATAGTGCTGAACGTGCTTGGATTTTTGTGGATAAAGAAAATTGTTGCGGTTGACATCTGATATGACAATTTTTGCGGACATCCTGATACCGGCGGTTACTTACGGGCCCGGAAGCATGATCTGGGACTTGGTTATTTCGGTCTGCTTGTTCGCCGCGGTGGCCACACTGATACTCGGCGTTTTCGCACAGCAAAGTAAAATCCAGGTCTCTGCACAGCGGGAGGCGGCCCTTGCCACCGGACACACCGACCGCAGGACCGTTTTCGAACAGCCGGTTCTCCAGCCGATAATGTGGCTGCTGCTGGCGATAAGCCACCGCCTCGCTTTGCCGCGGGCCAAGCAGTGGCTGCGGCAACGGCTGACGGCCGCCGGCAGCCCCAACTACTACACCGCCGAAGAATACCTGGCCGTGTCAGTTCTGACGGGTCTTGTGATGGGAATAGTGCTCGAACTGCTCTACCTGTTTTCATTCGGCCAGTTCAGTATTCTTGTGATAGCGGTCGGCCTGGCCGGGGGCATCTTCGTGCGGCTGTACAAACTCCATGACACCGCCTCCAAACGGGTCAGCGAAATATCCAAGCGCCTGCCATATACGCTCGATTTAATAGCAATGGCCATGGCTGCCGGGGCCACCTTTACCGAGGCGGTCAAGTCGGTGGTAAGAGACGACACAACCGACCCTCTGAACGTGGAGTTAAGAAGCGTCATCGCCGAAATAGAACTGGGCTCCACCCGACGCAAGGCGCTTAGAAACCTCTCCGACAGAATCCCCCTCGAACTGCTGCGGAGCATCGTGGCCAGCGTAATCCAGGCCGAAGAACTCGGCACGCCGCTGCACGACGTTCTGCATTCCGAGGCGAACCTCCTGCGGCTGAGGCGCAGCGTCCGGGCCGAAAATGCTGCCGCCGTCGCATCGGTCAGGATTCTCATACCGTCCCTGCTGATTCTCATGAGCGTCGTGCTGGCGGTGTTCGCCCCGGCGATTATCAGGATGATTCGTGGAGGTATGTTCTGATGTCTCAGACCGCTCCGACACTGGTTTTCATGTCAGGCCCGCAGAAAGACCGCCGAGTGGATATTGACGGCAATTCCGCTATGGCGGGAAGGTCGCCGCAGGCGGATATTACATTGGATGAACAGCACGCCTCCAGAGAACAGGTGCAGTTCGAACTGACCGCCGACGGTTGGTCCGTCCGCAATCTCTCTTCGTACGGTACCAGGATAAACGGCAAAAAATACAAAAAGCCCAAAAAGAGAATTCTGCTTGAAACCGGCGACGTCTTTGAAATCGGCAGCGAAACGAAGATATTGTTCGTAGCCGCCGGCGACGATGTCGAGCAGGCGGTAGCCGACTATCTCGCCGAACATGCCCCCCCACCGGAGGAAAAAGAGCAAGAGCAACAGGAGCTGCCCGAGGAAGAAAAACCCAAACCGCCGCCGAGAAAATCCGCGCCCGAGCCCGCCGAGCAGGACGAGCAGGAAGAATCGCCGGAAATGCTGACCGAAGAGGAAAAGCAACAGAAGGCGGAGAAAAAGAAGAAACTCAAACGCTATCTGATAATTTTCGGCGTTTACATGGGGGTGATAATATTCGTCATCGCCCTTCTGTCACGCCTTCGAGGCGGATCGGCCGTTCAAACAAAGGCGCCGCCCGCACTCGATGATAATAAAATACGCAGCATCCTGCGGGAACCCATCCCCAACAAGCACCGCAACCCTGTAAAAGCCGAGCGGGCAGTCAATAAAGCCAGAATGCTCTACGAAGACCGTAACATAGAACAGGAGCCAGGCAATCTTTATCGGTCGGTGAAGTATTTCAAACTTTACCTGGCCTACACCAACCGGTCGGATTTCGAGCGAATAGCGGATGAACGGATTTACGCCAAGGCCGAAACGGAGCTGATAAACCGTGTAATTAACCAGTACCACAAGGCCTATGTGCTCGAGCAGAACGAACAGTGGGAAGATGCCCACACCGCTTTCGAGAAGCTCCTGGAAATGATACCGGCCACCAGCGAACCGGAACCGGAAAAAAACAACCCCCTGTGGGACAACGTGGTGGACCACCTGAACTACGTAAAAGGGAAACTGCCGAAAAAGAAAAAGTTCATCTGACCAACCGAACGGATCTTAGCCGCAATATCCGGTTATTTTCACTTGCAATGCGGAGATTTATCTGTAGAATAGCGCGACACTCGCTTCGGGGGGCGGGTACAATGACCTTAGTTACCGGAGATACTCAATTGGCGGTAAAACTTAGATTAAAAAAATTCGGACGAAAGCACCGCAGCTTTTTCCGGCTGGCGGCGATGGACATACGCAGTCCGCGCGACGGGCGTGTTATAGAGGAACTCGGCTGGTACGATCCCACTGCCGATGACGACAGGAAAGTAGGCCTGAAGCGCGACCGGATTGAACACTGGTTGAGCGTCGGCGCCAAGCCGAGCGATACCGTGCGACGTCTGCTGACTCGACAGGGAATAATGGCGGGCAAGTAACCCGCCCCCTCCGACAGGACCACTCGCCGGCGACTGCTCCGGGTGCAGGGATGAGTTTACGCATCGATATCCTGACGCTCTTTCCGGGCATGTTCGACGGTTTCCGCCGGCTTGGCCTGGTCGGAAGGGCGATCAAAAGTGAAATACTGGAAATCCACCTGACCGATATCCGCGACTTTGCAAAGGATTCGTACGGGTCGGTGGATGATGCCCCCTTCGGCGGCGGACCCGGAATGGTGCTGATGTGCCAGCCGGTATTCGATGCCGTCGGGCACGTAAGGCCGCAGGCCGATGAGCCGGGAAAGGTTATCCTGCTTAGCCCGCAGGGCCGGAAGCTGAATCAGAAAATTGTGACGGAACTGGCCGGGAAGGAGCGGTTGATACTGCTGGCCGGGCATTACGAGGGCTTCGACGAGCGTATACGAACCGCTTTGGCGGATGATGAAATTTCTATCGGCGACTTCGTGCTGTCCGGCGGAGAGGTGGCCGCAATGGCGTTGACCGACGCGGTGGTGCGGCTCCTGCCGGGCGCAACAGGCAAGGCCCGGTCGGTAGAAGATGAATCGTTTATGCAGGGCCTGCTGGAGTATCCGCAGTACACGCGGCCGCGCGAATTTCGCGGCATGGGCGTGCCGGACGTGCTGCTCAGCGGCGATCACGCGGCCATAGCAAATTGGCGAAAGGAACAGGCGGAACTGCGAACTAAAAATCGCAGAAACGACCTGTGGCAAAAATATAAAGGAAACTTGAAATCGGACAATCCCGCGGGTAAGCCGACGGGTGAAAATTCAGACGGAGAACAGCCGTGAGCCAGGAACTATTGAGAAAAGCCGTAGAGAAAGACCTGAAGGACAACGTGCCCGAATTCGACGTCGGCGACACCGTCAGCGTGGGCGTTAAAATCGTCGAGGGCGACAAGGAACGCATACAGAATTTCGTCGGCACCGTCATAGCCCGCAGGGGCGCCGGCATCAGCGAAACCTTCACGGTCAGAAGGATAGTGAACAATGAAGGCCTGGAGCGCGTATTTCCCGTCCACAGCCCCAGCGTGGCCGACATCAAGGTCATGCGTAAGGGTAAGGTCCGACGCGCCAAACTCTATTATCTTCGCGGACGGCTGGGCAAAGCCACCCGGCTGAAAGAGGCGACAACCGGGCCGAAAACGCGCCGGGGTAAGCAGGCCCAACAGCAGCAACAGCCCCAGCCGGAACCCGAACAGCAAGCAGTACCAGAGCCCGAAGCCGCGCCCCAGCCAGAGGCCGAACAACAGCAGGACACATCGCAGGAAGAATAAAAGAATCATATGTGGCCGTTCGGAAAGTCACGGCGTAGTGACGGACTCGGCGGCCGAGGGGAGAAACTCGCCCACCGGCTGCTGCGCCGCCGTGGTATGAAGATACTGGCCCGTAATTACCGCTGCCCCGCCGGCGAGGCGGACATCATTATTCTTGACCGCTCCACCCGCAACGACCTCGGCGCCGAGACAATTGCGCTGGTCGAAGTGAAAACTCGCTCGTCAAACCGATATACTGAACCGGAAGCGGCCGTGGATGCCGACAAGCAGAGACGACTTCGGAAAATTGCGGATTACTACCTGTCCGGCCGAGACGCCCACGGATACAATATCCGTTTCGACATCGTATCGATAACCGCACCGCCGGGCGAAAAGCCGCAGATGCGGTATTTACAGAACGCGTTTTGAATAAGGAGCAAAATCATGGCGGAAATAACGAATCAACTGAAGATAGCGGCCCCGGACAAGGTCGGCCGCCTGGCCGAGATAACGGAAACAATCAGGGATGAAGGCATAAACATCCTGGCCGTCTGCGCATGGGTCGAGGGCAACGTGGGCAAGATGCTCATGCTGACCGATAATAATTCCCAGGCCGCGGCGCTTGTGGAATCTGTGGCTGACTCGTGCGAGTCGCAGCAGGTGGTAACGACCAAGGTCGACAACCAGGCCGGAACGCTGCACGCGATGGCCTCCAAACTGTCCCAGGCGGGAATCGGAATTGAGACCATCTACGCCGCCCCCGGTGACGCCAACCAGGCGCTGGTAGTCATGAACACCACAGACAACGAAAAAGCCGCCGGCTTAATCTAAACGCCTGTGGCGCAAACAGTTCATTTCCTCGTGGCCGAGGCCGCTCGTTCCATACCGCGGTGGTCGGTGAGGATTTGCACGTTCGTGAATTGTTCGTTTTGCTCAAGCATACGGCGAACGGCTTCGGATTGGCCGTCGCCGAATTCCATTACCAGTTGCCCGCCGGGGACAAGGTGCGCCGGCGCATCTGCATCGATGCAGCGTATGTAGTCCAGCCCGTCCGCCCCGCCGCGCAAGGCCGCTGCCGGCTCGTTCTGAACGTTTGCGGGCAACTGCACATCATCCGGCACATATGGCGGATTGACGGTTATCACATCGAAAGGTCTCTTTTCGCTGAACTCGGCCGGTAATTCCAGCAAATCTGCCTGTGCAGGAGTTATTCGTTCATCCACGCCGTGTGTGCGGGCGTTCTCGCCGGCCACTTCCAGCGCATCGGTGGAGATATCCGTGGCAAGTATCTTCACGTCGGGGCAATTTTTCGCCACGGCTACAGCCACACAGCCGTTGCCTGTGCAAGCATCCCACATTTTGCCGCCTTTGCGGCCGCGAAAATATTCAACCGCCGAATCGACCAGCAGTTCCGTCTCCGGCCGGGGTATCAGCACCACCTCGTTGACCTTGAACCAAAGTGAGTAAAATTCCCGCCCGCCGACCAGGTAAGCGATGGGCTCGCTACCGGCCGCGCGGCGGACGAGTTCGCGATAGGCGTCGAGTTCATCCGGCCGCGGAGCATATTCGTATCGCGCATACAGTTCAATACGCCGGCACTTCAGCACATGGGCCAGGAGAACCTCCGCAGCCAGCCGTGGGCTATCCACGCCGCTGCGGGCGAAGTAATCCTTCGTCCACTGCAAAAGCGCCATAACCGTCCATTTATCTTTATCCGTCTGTGACATGCGTACAAGATTATCATTTAAACACGGTCGCGATAATGATGTTTTTCTGCCGTGATGGATAAATTGGCTATGAAGCGACCTGTACAAACCGTGTAAAAAAATCGGCGGACTGTAAAAATAAAAAGTCCGCCGACTTATAAAGTAATACCTGAAAAACTGTTACTCGTTTGTGTCAGAATCCGTTTTTTGTTCGTCGGGCTGCGTCGTGGCC
The DNA here is from genome assembly GCA_964472875.1 of uncultured Planctomycetaceae bacterium. Taxonomy (GTDB): domain Bacteria; phylum Planctomycetota; class Phycisphaerae; order SM23-33; family SM23-33; genus CAYYMD01. The sequence goes on along the minus strand of CAYYMD010000008.1, from coordinate 38,794 downwards.
GGTTTGGTGGCCGGGCCATCCGGTTTGAGTTCGCCCTTTTCGATAAGTTCCTTCTTGCGCTGCAGCAGGAACTTCGCTCTGTCGCGCGGCGACATGTGCTTCAGGTCTTCCCGCTGCCGGTCACTGAGCGAATTCACAACGACTTCCAGCCACTTCGCCCTCTGGCGGTATGCCTTTCGCCGCTGGGCCGACATTTTAATCAGTTTCTCGTAGTGTTCAAGCAACTGCCGCTGTTTTTCGGGGTCCTGGTGCTGGTAGGCAAGCACCGCCCGGCGATACTCCTGGCGTTCATCGGGCGTAAGCGACTGCCACTGGCTGCGGTTGTGGTTCAGCGCCAGAGCGAGCCGGCCTTCGGCTATACGGTCCAGCCGCCGCTTGAGCATCAACTGTCGCGCAACGCTGCCGCGGTAGGCGGTCTTTTTCGACGCCGTTTTGTCATTTTTTGCAGCCAGGGCTCCATCCGTCGGCCCGGCATCGTCCGCCGGCGCTGACGATATGAACGCCATCGCCGCCACCATAATGTATATGATTTTTTTCATCTGCTATATACCTATCGACTCTTTCTCCTCCAAACGCTCAATTTCACGAATAGTCTCGAAGTTCACCAGCACGTCATAATGCCGGAAGAAATCCAGATTCTCAACCAGAAATCGGTCGTTAGACGGTACCTCGCGTAGTATTTCATTGACTTTGTCCTGCCCGGCCTGCGGCGGCGCGGATGTGCTTTTACTGACTTCACCGCTCGGCGTAGGCAACGGAGGCGGGTTAAGCTCCATCACCATTATTGCAAAGATTACCGCCGCAGCCGTCGCTATCGACGCGGCCAGGCGGGCGACAGAACGCCACCGTGCCTGCGTATGAATTTTACGCTCCTCGGCCCGCGCGGCGTCAATTATTCTTTCCGACAGGCCCTCAGGCACGGCAGGAACCGTGTAGGCGTCCAGCGCCTTGTCCAGTTCCCTTAGCCAACGATACCCTTTCGCCCAGCGAGGGTCGGTGCGAATCAGTTGCTTGATGCGCCTGGCCTGGCGCTGCCCGCACCTGCCCTCGACATAGGCCGAAAGCTCGTCGACTTCATATTGTTTCAGTTTATCGCCGCTCATAAATTTACTTGCGCCGGTCCGATAAAATTTCCGGCTGTCTTTCTTTTGCAAATCCTCAAGTCAATCCTGTATCGCGAAATGCAACGCCGCACGCTTTCTCGGCGGCCGAGACGCCTTAGGCGGGCGAACCCGACATTTCGTGCGTCACATATTATTTAACTCACCAAGCGTAAAAGGGTCTCGCTAATTTGAAAAAAAATTTGTCCCTTTGTCATATATTATCGACCTTTCAAATATCCCTCAATTTTTTCGTGCAGATTTTTCCTGGCCCGGCTGAGCAGACTTTTGACCGCCATGGGCGACCTGTTGAGTATTTCGGCGATTTCCCCGTGGGTTTTGCGCTCGTACTTATTGAGGATAATCGCGACTTTCTGATCCTCCGGTAGTGTGTCGAGGGCATCGATCACCTTCTGGCGCATCTCACTGCCGTCGAGCCCCTCATTCGGCATCGGCGCGGAAGAATCCGATATATTCCTGGCAACATAGCCCTCGCTGTCTTCGGAAGTTTCCAGCTGCGAGAATTTAATCCGCTTGCGGCCGCGCAATACGTTGAATGCCAGGTTGGCCGTTATTCTGTAGAGCCAGGTGCCGAACTTGGCCCTGGGCCTGTAACGGTGGGCATTGCGGAAAACCCGCATGAATACTTCCTGCGTCAAATCCTCGATCTGGTCCGAGCCGCTCAAAAATCGGTACAACAGTGCGTGCACGCGTGGCGTGTTGCGCCGCACCAGTTCGTCGAAGGCCTCGCGGTCGCCCTTCTGGAACCGCAGCATAAGACGAACGTCTGGGTCCTTGGCGGCCCACTTGTCAGCGTTATTTCGCTGCGGCTTTCCTTTACCGGATTTCGGCCTTTTCTTCGCCGTAATGATTGCGCTCCCGTAATTAAGCGTGCCCCCTCCACGGGCCGCTTAATCCTGTAACACTATTTTAATCAACCGGCCAAATAGTTCAATCCGTTGACCCCAGAATGAACAGACGAGAAAAACGCGTGTGTATTGATGGAATCCAAATCATCCGACGCGGCGCCCATATCAGCGACATCTGCGCCCTGTCGCATGCTATGTCTGGTTGGGACAGGAGACGTCAAACTGTTCCTTGCGGAACTGGCCGGGCACGTCGGTAGGGTATCTGCCGGTGAAGCAGGCATTGCACATCTGGTCCGGGTAAGGCACCACGCTGAGCATGCCATGGACCGAGAGATATTGCAGGGAGTCGGCCCCGATAAAATCTCGAATACGCTCCACGGATTGCTGCGATGCTATCAGTTCACCGCGACGTGATGTATCTATACCGTAGAAGCACGGCTCCTTAATTGGTGGGCTGGAGACGCGAACGTGGACCTCGGCCGCGCCGGCGGCGCGTATTATGCGGATTAGTTTCTTAAGCGTCGTGCCGCGGACGATTGAGTCCTCCACTACCACCACCCGCTTATCGCGCAGCACGCCGGCGACCGGATTGAATTTCACGCGGACATCAAGGTCCCGCTCGTGCTGGTGCGGGCTGATGAACGTCCGGCCGACGTAATGGTTGCGGATAAGGCCTATCTCAAACTTCAGGCCCGACCGGTCGGCATAGCCCAGTGCGGCGGTGTTGGCCGAGTCCGGCACGGCGATAACGATGTCCGCATCGGCCGGGGCCTCCTCGGCCAGGCGGCGCCCGAATGCCCGCCGGATCTTGTCGGCCTTCTGTCCGAAGACCCTGCTGTCCGGACGGGCGAAGTAAATATATTCGAATATGCAGCACGACTTACGCGGCGCCGGCGGCATTTGCCGCCAATGCACGCCGTCGACATCGGCGATTAGCATCTCGCCCGGGGCAAAACTGCGCATGTATTCTGCGCCTATTATGTCAAACGCGCAAGATTCGCTCGCCACCACCGTTGCATCGCCGAGTCGCCCGTAACATAAGGGCCTGATGCCCAGTGGGTCCCGCACCGCTATTAACGAATCCGGCGCAAGAAAAACGAAGCAATATGCACCCTCCACCTGCCTGAGCGATTCTTCCACGGCGTCGGAAATATTTTCCTTACGGCTGCGAGCCAGCAGATGAAGGATGATTTCCGAGTCCGTAGTGGTCTGGAAAATGGAGCCGTCCTGCTCCATTTGCCTGCGAAGCCCGGAGGAGTTGACGAGGTTGCCGTTGTGGGCGGCGGCAATCTGCCCACGTTTGTATTCGATGAGAATCGGCTGGGCATTGCGGATGCTCGAGGCGCCGGTGGTGGAATAACGGTTGTGCCCGATTGCGGCCGCACCGGAAAGTTGTTCGAGTATTTTGCGGTCCGAGAATACCTGCGAGACAAGCCCGGCGCCCTTGTGCGCCCTAACTATGCGCCCGTCGGCTGCGGCGATACCCGCCGCCTCCTGGCCCCTGTGCTGCAGAGCATAAAGCCCGAAATAAGCGTGCCGCGCGGCGTCCGGATCGCCCCAGATTCCAAATACGCCGCAGTGTTCTACCGGTTTGTCATTCATGTAACCATTAAACGCTTTTGTAATACGCATGGAAAGAGATAAACCGCAAAATTCATTGTAGCCGATGTATACCGTTTATACAGGCCTATTTTTATAACCTCAGCACGGCCGTGAAGATTTCGTGCGTTGGGCGGGCGGATGTAATAAAATATTAAACCGACTGGAGCGTATAAAGCGATGGCACAAACACAGATAGATTCACGACTCAGCACGGGCCTGACGGGCCTTGACGACGTCATAAAGGGATTGATACCCGGCGACAACCTGGTCTGGCAGGTGGAGTCGGTTGACGATTACGTCCCGCTGGTCGAGCCGTTCGCGCGGGTGGCGCCGAAGCTCGGCCAGAAACTCATTTACTTCCGCTTCGCCAAACATCCGCCAATTGTGCCTGACGATGCCGGCGCGGAGGTTCATGAACTTCACCCGGAAGCCGGCTTTGAAACATTCCTGGCCGAGATACACAAGGTCATCGAGGAAACCGGAAATGGCGGCTATTATGTTTTCGACTGCCTGTCGGACCTGTCGGTTGACTGGTACAGCGACGAGATGCTGGCTAACTTTTTCATGCTCACCTGCCCTTACCTGCTGGACGTGGAGGCCATAGCGTATTTCGCGCTGCTCCGCAACCGTCACGCCGGCCAGACCGTGGCTGCGATTATGAACACCGCTCAGGTTCTGGTTGACGTTTACAGTCGAGAAGACAACCGCTACATTTACCCGGTGAAGGTCCAGCAGCGATACTCGCCGACGATGTACATGCTGCACACGTGGGAAGGCGGGCAGTTCCGGCCCGTGACCGAAAGCAGCACGGTTTCGCAGATACTCACCTCGCTGCCCTGGCGGCTTCGCGGCCCTTCGGCTGAAGGACAGGGAATATGGGAAAGAACTTTCCTGGCCGCACGGGGACTTCTCGGCCGCAACGGCGACATTGACGGCGAGGAGTACAAAAAATACTTTCATCGCATCGTGCGAATGATGATCACGCGCGACGAGCGTGTATTCGAACTGGTCACACGGCACATGGACCTGCCCGGCGCGCTGAAAATCGGCGGACGGATGATAGGGACCGGGCTGATCGGCGGCAAGTCGGTGGGCATGCTGCTGGCGCGTGCGATACTGGCCGGACAGGATTCGCGGTGGCGCGAAATGCTCGAGCCGCATGATTCGTTCTTTATCGGGTCGGACGTTTTCTACACCTACCTTGTCCGCAACGGCCTGTGGTGGGACAGGCAGAAGCAGCGCGACCCCGACAACTTCCTCGAGGGCGCCGAACGCGCCCGCCAGCGAATTCTCACCGGCGAGTTTCCCGAATACATCAACGAGCAGTTCTCCCAGATGCTGGATTACTTCGGCCAGTCGCCGATTATCGTGCGGTCGTCGTCGCTGCTGGAGGATAATTTTGGCAACGCCTTCGCGGGCAAGTACGAGAGCGTCTTCTGCGCGAACCAGGGTTCGCGCCAGAAACGGCTGAAGGATTTCGTCTCGGCCGTGCGGACAATCTATGCCAGCACCATGAGCGAAAAGGCCCTTCGCTATCGCGCGGAGCGCGGCCTGCTTGACCGGGACGAACAGATGGCCCTGCTGGTCCAGCGTGTTTCCGGCGGGTTCCGTGGACGACTGTTCTATCCGCAGATAGCAGGTGTGGGATTTTCGTTCAATCCGTACGTCTGGAACGAGGATATAGACGCCTCGGCCGGCATGATACGCGTGGTGTTCGGCCTGGGCACGCGGGCGGTAAACCGCTGGGACGACGACTACACTCGCGTGGTGGCGCTGAACGTTCCGCAGAAACGCCCCGAGGCGAACTTCGACGAGGCCCGCCAGTACGCCCAACGAAAGGTGGATGTGCTCGACCTCGAGGCCAACCAACTCGTCTCGGTTCGGTTCGAGGACATACTTCAGCACAGCGAAGTTCCGAATGTGAGTCTGTTCGCATCGCCAACCGGACCAGAAGGCGGCCACATGGTGCTGACGTTTGAGCAGCTTCTAAGTGAGACAAGTTTTGCCGCCGATATGCGAAAAATGCTGGCCACGCTTCAGGAAGCGTACGACTACCCGGTGGACGTGGAATTCACAGCGAACCTGCCCCGCAGGGGTTTGCCCGACGGCAAGGGGTGCAGGGTGAACCTGGTCCAGTGCCGCCCGCTACAGGTCAAAGGCGGCGGGCGTATCGTCGCACCGCCGCAGAACATCGCCGATGATAAACTTATCCTCGACGCCCGCGGGGCGGTCATCGGCCAAAGCCGCATCGTCGATATCGAGCGAATCATATATGTCGCGCCACAAGTTTACGGCAAACTGCCTATTGGCGACCGCCACAGCGTGGCCCGTCTGATAGGGAAACTCACTCACCTGCAAGGTCAAAATAAACTGGTCACCATTCTTCTGGGCCCCGGCAGGTGGGGCACGACCACTCCGTCGCTGGGCGTTCCCGCGGCCTTCGGCGACATAAGCACCGTGGACGTGCTTGGCGAAATCGTAGCCATGCGCGAGGACTTCGTGCCCGATGTATCGCTGGGCACGCATTACTTCTCCGACCTTGTCGAGAGGGACATACTTTACCTGGCCATCTTCCCTGACAAGGCAGGTAACCGGCTGAACGATGAATTTTTCGAATCAGCACCTAACAAACTGGCCGAACTTATACCCTCGGCCGAAAAATGGACCGACGCCGTGCGCGTGATAGACGTCGCCGACCTGCCGAACTCACCGACGCTCAAACTGAATGCCAATTCGCTCGACCAGCGGGCAGTGCTTTATCTTGAATAAAGCTGAAAACTGAAAACTTAAATTCTAAAAATCTCAAAAAGAGAAACGGATGTTTCAGTTTTGAGTTTGGGTGTTTGGAATTTAGAATTTCGTATTTAACCAATTATTTATCGCCTCTGCTGCTTTCCTTCCTTCATTGATTGCATGAACGACAAGCGAAGCGCCTCGTTTTGCATCGCCGGCGGCGAAGACGCCCTCGCTGTTTGTGTGGTAATCGGCCACGGCAATGTTGCCTCGTTCGTCCAGGTCCAGACCGAGCGCATCGACCAGCCCTTCTTGAACCACGTGGACGAAGCCCATCGCCAGCACCACCATGTCGACCTTCATTGAAAATTCCGTGCCTGGAACATCCTTCATTTCAGGCCCGTGCGGCCCCTTGCCCCACTCGACTTCACATCCGTGCAACTCGTTAACCCGCACGCCCACGCCGGACAACGACTTGGTCGCCACCGACCAGCGGCGCTTGCAGCCCTCCTCATGGCTTGTGGAGGTCCGCAGGATATTCGGCCATGTCGGCCAGGGCGTCTGAGGATTGCTCGTCTCAGGCGGTTTGGGAAGAATCTCGAACTGGTGCACTTCCTTTGCGCCCTGGCGGATGGCTGTGCCCACGCAGTCGCTGCCGGTGTCGCCGCCGCCAATGATAACGACGATTTTATCCCGGGCCGAGATGGCCTCGCGGCCGTCGATGCTGTCGCCGGCGACGCGGAGGTTCTGCTGTTTGAGGAAGTCCATCGCGAACACGACGTTCTCCAGCCCGCGGCCGGGCACGCCGAGGTCTCGCGGCTGACCCGAGCCCATAGTCAGACAAATGGCGTCGAACATCTTGCGAAGATACCTCGCCGAGATATCCACTCCGACTGTAACATCGGTTTCAAATTTTACGCCCTCGGCAGCCAGTTGCTTCAGTCGCCGGTCCAGTATGCGTTTTTCGAGTTTGAACTCGGGTATGCCGTATCGCAGCAGCCCGCCGATGCGGTCATCTTTCTCGAAGACGGTCACCTCGTGACCCGCTCTGGCCAGTTGCTGTGCGGCGGCCAGGCCGGCCGGGCCGGAGCCGATCACGCCGACCTTCTGGCCGGTTTTCTTATCGGCCGGGCGGGGCTTAACCCAGCCCTGAGCCCAGGCGCGCTCGGCTATCTGGTACTCGATGTGCTCGATGGTGACCGGCTCGGCGTCAATATTGAGTGTGCAGGCGGCCTCGCAGGGCGCCGGACAGACCCGCCCGGTTATCTCAGGGAAGTTATTGGTCGAGTGCAGATTCGCGGCCGCCTCGCGCCACCGCCCGCGATAAACCAAATCGTTGAACTCCGGTATCCGGTTGGCCAGCGGGCAGCCCATCCCGTGGCAAAACGGTATGCCGCAGTCCATGCAACGTGCCGCCTGCCGGTTTATCTCCTGCGGGGACAACGGCAAAGTGACCTCGAAGTAGTCTTTTACTCGCACCTGGGGTGATCGGTGTGGCGGGGCGTGTCGAGCGTATTCGATGAATCCGGTAGTCTTAGCCACTGTACACCTCCTCCGTTGCGGGGGTGTAGTCGCCCTGCCGTGTTTCGGCCGCGCGGAGACGCTCCATCGCGCGGCGGTAGTCTATCGGCATGACCTTGACGAACCGGCCGACGTAGTCCGCCCAGGCATCCAGTATCCGCCCGGCCTGCTGCGAGCCGGTCAGGTCATTGTGTTTCTGTATCGTGGAGCGGAGGAACTCGACGTCGTCATCGTGGTGGACGTTTTCCAGGTCCACCATGTCGAGGTTGCACAGCGTATCGAACAGTTGATGCTCGTCGAGCACGTACGCCACACCGCCGCTCATGCCCGCGGCGAAGTTCCGTCCCGTCTGGCCGAGCACAACAACGCGGCCACCGGTCATGTACTCGCAGCCATGGTCGCCCACGCCCTCGACCACCGCTGTTGCGCCGCTGTTGCGAACTGCAAACCGCTCACCCGCCACGCCGTTTATAAACACCTCGCCGCTGGTGGCGCCGTAAAGCAGCGTATTGCCGGCGACGATGTTTTCTTCTGCGCGATAGGCGGCGTCCGTCGGAGTGACAACGATAATCCGCCCGCCGGAGAGGCCCTTTCCGAGATAATCGTTGGCGTCCCCGACAAGACGCAGTGTAACGCCCGGGGCCAGGAACGCGCCGAAACTCTGCCCGGCCGAGCCGCGGAAGATTATTTCTATGGTCCCCTCGGCCAGTCCGCCCGGCCCGTGACGCTGCACGATTCGGTTGGACAGTATAGTCCCGACCGCGCGGTTGACGTTTTTTATCGGCATATCGAGCTGCACCTGCTTGCCGCTTTCCAGTGCCGGGTGGGTCTTTTCGAGTATTGCCCAGTCGGTGTGGTCTTCCAGCCGGTCGGCCTGGGGGCGGATGCAGCGCACGGGTTTGCCCTTGCAACCGTCGGGGAGGTTGAAAATCCGGCTGAAGTCCAGTCCACGGGCCTTAAAGTGCTCCACGGCTTTTTTGACGCATAGTTTGTCGCTGCGGCCGACCATTTCGTCGAACGTGCGGAAGCCCAACTGCGCCATTATCTGCCGGACTTCCCCGGCCACGAACATCATGAAGCGAGTCAGGTGTTCGGGCTTTCCCGCAAATCGTTTCCGCAGGTCCTCTCGCTGTGTGGCGATGCCCGCCGGACACGTGCCGTGGTGGCATTTCCTCATGAGTATGCACCCAAGCGAGACCAGCGCGGCGGTGCCGAAGCCAAACCGCTCGGCCCCAAGCAGGGCGCCTATGACGACGTCACGGCCGGTCTTCATCTGCCCGTCCACCTGCACGAGTATCCGGTCGCGCAGGTTGTTCAATACCAACGTCTGCTGCGTCTCGGCAAGGCCCAGTTCCCACGGCACGCCGGCATGCTTAATACTCGACAGCGGGCTGGCGCCCGTGCCGCCGTCGTGGCCGGAGATGAGCACCTCGTCGGCGTTCGCCTTGGCCACGCCCGCGGCGATAGTGCCCACGCCGACCTCCGCCACGAGTTTGACCGAAACACCCACTGCCGGATTAGCACACTTCAGGTCGTATATCAGCTGGGCCAGATCCTCGATGGAATAGATATCATGGTGCGGCGGCGGCGATATCAGCGACACGCCCGGTGTGGAGTGGCGCAGGCGGGCGATTTCTTCGGTTACCTTGTAGCCGGGCAGTTGCCCGCCCTCGCCCGGCTTGGCGCCCTGGGCCATCTTTATCTGAATCATCTTCGCGTGGGCGAGGTAATCTATAGTCACGCCGAACCGCGCGCTGGCCACCTGCTTAATGCCGCAGTTGGACGAATCGCCGTCCGGGCGGGTCTTGTACCTTTCGGGGTCCTCGCCCCCCTCGCCGGTGTTCGAGAATGTGCCCAGACGGTTCATCGCTACCGCCAGCGTCTCGTGCGCCTCGGGCGATATCGACCCGTGTGACATCGCGCCGGTATAGAATCGCTTGACTATTTGCTCGGCCGGCTCAACCTCGTCTATGTCTATCGGCTCGCCTTCTGCGAATTCGAACAGCCCTCTCAGCGTCGCCAGCGACTTCGACTGGTCGTTTATGCTATCGGCGTAGCGGCGGTACGCGGCCGCGTCGTCGTTGTGCACGGCGTGACGGAGATTGACCACCGACGTCGGATTCCACAGGTGGTTTTCGCCGTCCTTGCGGTAATGGTACTCGCCGCCGAACTCCACCTCCATATCATCGGCACGGGCGGTCTTCAGCCCTGCTGCATGGCGGCGCATCGCCTCTTCGGAGATTTCCTCGAGGCCGATGCCCTCGACCCGCGAGGTGACGCCTGTAAAGTATTCATCCACCACACGCTGGTTGATGCCTATGCACTCGAATATTTGTGCCGAGCGGTACGACCGCAACGTCGAGATGCCCATCTTGGACATCGTCTTGAGCAGACCTTTCTTGACGGCGTTGATGTAATTGTCCACCAGCCGCTCGGCGGCGATGTCCTCGGGCACGTCGCCCGATTGCTGCATCCGTCCGAGCAACTCGAATGCCAGATACGGATTTACCGCGTTTGCGCCGAAGCCCATCAGCAGGCAAAAGTGCATGACCTCTCGCGGCTCGCCGGAAGAAATTACAATTCCCGCCTCGCCTCGCAGGTTGCGCTCCAGCAGGCCGTGATGCAGGGCCGATGTCGCCAGCAGAGCCGGTATCGGCACGCGGCCGGCGTCGTAGTTTCTGTCGCTGACGACAAGCAGCGATGCTCCGTTTTTGATTTCTCGCTCTGCGGCCGCCAGCATCCGGTCTATGCCGCGGCGCAGAGCTTGACCCGGATCGTTCACATCCGCCTCGAACACCGCATCTATCGTGGCGACTTTGTAGTCCTTAAGTTGTGCTCCGGCCAGCCGCTCGACGTCCTCGTTTGTCAGTATCGGGTGCGGCAGTTTGAGTTGCCGACAGTGTTCGGGCGTCTCGGCCAGAAGGTTCCGCCGCTTGCCCACGAACGTCATCAGCGACATCACCAGCCCCTCCCGCAGCGGGTCTATGGGCGGGTTGGTAACCTGCGCGAAACGCTGCTTGAAATAATTGAACAGCAACTTGGGCCTGTCCGACAGCACCGCCAGCGGCGCATCGTTGCCCATCGAGCCGACCGGCTCCTGGCCGTTGGCCGCCATCGGCGCCAGAACCATCCGCAACTCCTCGCCGGTATAACCGAACGCACGCATGCGGGCGGTCAGAACTTCCGGTTCCGGCGGTGCCGACCGGGTGGCGTCGAACAGGCCGCGCAGCTCGATGCGGTTGTTCTCCAGCCAGCGGCGGTAAGGTTTGGCGCGGACAATTTTGGATTTTATCTCGTTGTCGGCAACGACCCTGCCATCGCCTGTGTCGACGAGGAACATTTTGCCCGGCCGAAGCCGTCCTTTCTGGCGGACCTTCTCGGGCGGGAAGTCTATCACGCCCACCTCGCTGGCCAGCACAACCAGCCCATCGGTGGTGACGACATAGCGGCTCGGCCGCAGGCCGTTGCGGTCCAGAGTGCCGCCGACCAGACGCCCGTCGGTGAAAACCATCGCCGCCGGGCCGTCCCACGGCTCCATTATCGCCGCGTGATACTCGTAAAACGCGCGCTTGTCGGTCGAGATGTGATACGCCTGGCCGAACGCCTCGGGAACCATCATCATCATTGCGTGCGGCAGCGACCGCCCCGCACGGACCAGCAGTTCAAGGCAGTTGTCGAACTGGGCTGAGTCGCTGGCGCCCGGCGTCAGCACGGATTTGACATCCTCCAAATTTTCACTTAGAAGTTCGCTGGACATCCTCATCTGGCGGGCTCGCATGCGGTTGCTGTTGCCCGAGAGGGTGTTAATCTCACCGTTGTGAGCAACAATTCTAAACGGCTGGGCCAGCCGCCAGTTGGGGAAGGTGTTGGTGCTGTAGCGCTGATGCACCACCGCCAGTGCCGAGGCGGCGTTTTCGTCGAGCAAATCCGGATAATAATCGAACAGTTGCGGGGCGAAGAACATGCCCTTGTAGCAGACAGTCCTGCACGACATGCTGGAAATGTAGAAATCCCCGCCGGCTGGACCGAATTCTTCATCCGCCAGCCGCTCGGCGCGCTTCCGGGCCATGAATAGTTTACGTTCAAGTTCTTCGTCGGCCCAATCACCGCCATGGATGAACGCCTGGCGAACGATGGGCTCGGCCGCGCGGGCTATGTCGCCGAGACAACTGTTGTCGCATGGGACGTCGCGCCAAGTGAGCAGTTTTAAGCCGTAATGCTCCATGGCCGCGGCGAGAATATTTTCGCACCTCCTGCGCAGTTTGTCGTCGCGCGGCAAAAACACCATCGCCACACCGTACCGACCGGGCGCAGGCAGTTTTTCCTCCCCGACGCTGCGGGCGAAGAGTTCGTGAGGTATCTGCATCAGAATCCCCGCCCCGTCGCCGGTGGTCTCATCCGCCCCGGCCGCTCCGCGGTGCTGGAGATTCAGCAGAACCTGCCTGCCCAGTTCGATAATGCGATGCTCGCGCCGCCCATCCGTGTTCACCACCGCACCGATGCCGCAGGCGTCATGCTCAAACGCCGGATCGTACAGGCCCGGATTGTGGTGCATCTGGTTATTCACTGCTGCTTCCTGTGCTGAATATTCGATTGCCTTATATCTAACTCGGTTCTTCCATTACATTTTAGGTTATTTTTCAAAGTTTTATTGTCTTATAATCTAATTGTTTTTATAAGTTATACTTATATTACAAGCGCAACGCATATAAAGTTTGGGTTTTGTGGGTTTATATTAGCGCGGCGGCGCTTTCACGCCGCCGCGCCTTAGATGAATTTTTCGCCTGTCGGTTTAACTGTCGTAATAAATGTGGAACTCGTGGGGGTGCGGGCGAAGCGCCATGGGCTTGAGTTCTTCTTCCCGCTTCCAGTTTATCCACGCACCGACAAGGTCCTCGCTGAAGACGTCGCCTTCGGTGAGGAATTCGTAATCGGCCTCGAGCGCATCGATGGCGTCGGCCAGCGATTCCGGCGTGTGCGGATACTTGGCCAGTTCTTCCGGTGACAACTCGTAGATGTCTACGTCCAGCGGTTTGCCCGGGTCTATCTTGTTGTTGATGCCGTCGACCGCGGCCATCAGTATCGCCGTCCACGCCAGGTAACCGTTGGCGGTCGGATCCGGGCAACGGAACTCGATGCGCTTGGCCTTGGGGCTGGACGAGTACATCGGTATGCGAATCGCCGCAGAACGGTTCCGCGCCGAGTAAACCAAGTTCACCGGCGCCTCGAAGCCCGGAACCAGGCGTCGGTAGGAATTCGTCGTCGGCGCGGCGAAGGCCAGTATCGCAGGGGCGTGCTTGAGCACTCCGCCTATGGCGTGTATCGCCATTTCGCTCAGGCCGGCGTACTTGTCACCGGCGAACAACGGCCGTCCGTCCTTCCACAGCGAAAGGTGTGTGTGCATACCGCTGCCGTTGTCTTCGAAGACCGGCTTGGGCATGAACGTTACGGTCTTGCCGTTGCGACGAGCGACGTTGCGTATGATGTACTTGTACCACATGAAAGCGTCTGCCATCTTCGTCAGCGGCTCGAACTTCATGTCGATCTCGGACTGCCCGGCCGTGGCCACCTCGTGGTGGTGGGCCTCGATGACGATGCCCACCTTTTGAAGTTCCTCCACCATCTCGCCGCGGAGGTCGTGGTAGGTGTCCGTGGGGCAGACCGGAAAGTACCCGCCCTTGAACGACGGCTTGTAGCCGAGATTCGGTTCTTCGAACCGGGCGGTGTTCCACGCGCCTTCGACAGAGTCAATCTCGTAGAATCCGCGGTGCTGGTTCTGTTCATAGCGGACCTCGTCGAAAATGAAGAACTCCGGCTCGGGTCCGATGAAAACCGTGTCGGCCAGGCCGGATTCCCTGACGTACTGCTCACCACGGCGCGTTACATGGCGCGGGTCGCGGGAGTAATCCTCACCGTTGGTGGGGTCCTTGATGTTGGCCAGAACGCTGACGGTAGGACGGGCGAAGAACGGGTCTATCTGCGCCGTGTCCGGGTCGGGAATGGCGATCATGTCGGACTGGTGGATGTCCTGCCAACCGCGAATGGACGAACCGTCGAAGCCCATGCCTTCAGTGAATGTCTCCTCATCCCACGTGTCGATGGGATGGGAACAGTGCTGCCACGTGCCCAGCATGTCGACGAATTTCAGGTCGACCATTTTTGCGCCGTTTTTCTCGGCATACTCGAAGAATTCCTTTGGTGTCATTGTAATGCTCCTTTGCATATCTTCAATTTCTCAGACTATCGCCGGCCTGCCTACAATAGATCCGGCCTGTTTCCATTTAATATTGCACACGCCGTGCCAGAAAGGTTATAAGTTTACAAATGCCTTTATGATAGAGCGTTATAAAAACACGTACCAAAAGTTGCGTGCACGATAATATTACAATATTGTGATTATATAGGTATAATAGTTACATTATTGTCGGATTAGAGATGATTTGCTTCATTTTTGGGGCTAATATTATTTTAACTATTGAAAACGGCAGGAACGGAATCCGCCTTGGTTCCGCCTCGTGTCCCGGCGCGTACTACTTTGCCAAGTACGCGCCGGGACTACGGCGGATCCTGCTGTCTTTCGTTTGATTACCATTCATACCCGAGCGAGACGCCGCCCCACATCTCATCGTTGAGCAGGTCGTCGCGGAACGCCTGGTTAAAGTTCACAAAGCCCGACAGCGTCATCGCTCCATACTGTGGCGGGATATTCAGGCCGGAAGACAAATCGTAACTGACGTTCAGGCCGTACTGCATGTAAGCCAGCCGCATGGCCTCCTGCTCGGTGCCGTCGCCGAGGACGTCGAACTTGTCCAGGTATCTGTTATCCACAGCCAGTACAGCCGATGGCGTGACGGTGATATCCTTCAGGATTGGCGCGGACTTCATCGCCTTGCAGTCGGCCAGGACGAAATCGTGACTGACTCCGAACTCCAGCCACGAGCCCTGCTGCCCGTCGTCCACGTCCAGCCCGTAGTAAACGTACGGATTCAGCACCGGTTCGTCGGTGCCGAAGATGAAACCGTCGTCCACGCTCACCTTCGCATAGACCTCATTTGTGTCGTGGGCGTCGCCGGCCAGCGGCGGGAAGGTATATGCTATCCAACCCAGTTCGACTGTCACAGGAGTGTCCGGTATCTCATACGACCAGTACACCGTGTAGTCCACTTCCTGAAGATGGGTATTTTCGTTGGGCGTAAAAACTTCCTGGTCGGCATACCACTCGAACCATGCCGAAAAACCCACCGCACCGAAATCGCCGGTGTCATACTCCACGCCGGCCGCCATCTGGTGATTCGGCTTCTCTCTGCCTTCCCCGGCGTATTCGCTGAAGTTGATGCCGCGGAATATGTAATCGCTGACCAGGGTGTATTCGATGCTGAATGTAAGCGGAATCGGTTTCTCATAGCCGTGCTCTTGCTCGGCATCGAGAGGAATTTTCGAATCATCCGTGTCTTTAGCTGCAACTGGTGCGGATTCCAGCCAGGTCTTTACGCCGTCTTCCGTTTCCTCGGCCATGATGGTGACCATCGGCGTCAGCAGCGTCAGAATAAGGGCTAACCCTGCAATTTTTAGTGTCGCTTGTGTGTCCGTACTTTTCATTTTCAATTTCTCCTTAGATTGCTGTTCGCTCGTTAACCAATGGCCTCGTTTCCGTCTTCGCCGGTGCGGATACGGAAACACCTTTCCAGCGGAATGACGAATATCTTCCCGTCGCCTATGTTACCCGTGCGGGCGCCGCTGACTATAGCGTCTATCGTCGGCTGGACGAAATCCTGGTTTACTGCTATCTCCAGGCGCACCTTCTTTAGCAGGTTCACTTCCATCTCAACGCCGCGGTAAGTCTCGGTGTATCCCTTTTGCTGCCCGCAGCCCATGGCGTTGGTGACCGATAACTTGTACACCTCGGCCGCATAGAGGGCCTGCTTTACGTCGTTAAGTTTCTCCGGCTGGATATATGCGATTATAAGTTTCATGGTTCTGTTCCTTCTATTGTGGGTTTAACGCTTGTTAAACGTTCTAAACGTTCGAGAATATCTGGAAGCCGCCGTAGGCCTCCATGCCGTGTTCGCCTATGTCCAGACCTCGCAGTTCCTCTTCCCGGCTGACGCGCAGGCCAACGGTTACTTTTATCAGCATAAACACAGCTCCCATCGCCAGGAACGCAAAGCCAGCCGAGACAAACGTGCCCAGCGCCTGGACCGCCAACTGCCGCCCGCCGCCGAACAGCAGACCTTCCCCGGCCAGGCCAAGCGCCTCCCTGCCGAACAGGCCCACCGCAAGCGTGCCCCAGATGCCGTTCATGCCGTGGACAGGAACCGCACCGACCGGGTCGTCTATGCCGATGCGGTCCAGCAGCCCCACGCCAAAGACCACTATCACACCGCCGACCAGTCCGATGATTATCGCCGCCCACGGCGCCACGAACGCGCACGGGGCTGTAATGGCAACCAGGCCGGCCAGTGCGCCGTTCATTGTCATCGACAGGTCCGGCTTGCCATATCGCAGCCACACAGTCACCATAGCACTTATGGCACCGGCAGCAGCGGCGAGATTGGTATTGATGGCCACAAGGCCTATCAGTGATCCGTCACCCACACTGAGCGTCGATGCGGGATTAAAACCAAACCATCCGAACCACAGAATGAACACGCCGATGGACGCCAACGGGATGTTGTGGGCGGGGATGACGTTTGCTGTGCGGTCAGGCCTGAATTTGCCTATCCGCGGTCCCAACAGTAACGCACCGACACATCCGGCCCATCCACCGGTGGCGTGCACCACCGTGGAACCGGCGAAGTCGGCGAAACCCATCTCGCTAAGCCATCCGCCGCCCCATACCCAGTGGCCGATTATCGGATACACCAACGCGGATATCACTACCGTGTACATCAGATACGCGGAAAATTTCATGCGCTCGGCCACGGCCCCGGCCACAATGGTCGCCGCCGCTCCGCAGAATGCGGCCTGAAAAAGCCAAAACGCCCAAAGCGGCAGATTATCCGGACAACTGCCTGCATCGGACAGGCCAAACGCCGAGGTGCCTATAAAACCGTTGCCGATCCCGAACATGAATCCGTAACCGACGAGGAAAAACATTATACTGGCGGTGCAGTAGTCCAGAAAGTTCTTGGTCAGAATGTTGCAGGCATTTTTAGCGCGAATAAACCCGGCCTCGACCATACCGAAACCCGCCTGCATAAAGAACACCAGAAAGGCGCCCATCAATACCCAGACAGTGTCCAGTCCGCTGGTGACTGAGGCCGCCGACTCGGAAGCCCATGTGCGGGACGGGGCTGCAAACAACACGGCCGCGGCCGCCATAAGCGCCGGCTTGATAAATCTTCGCCCATATTTACGTGAGCCGGTAAGCGGCATAATTTCCTCAGGAGTATTTCGTCGCATGTCACATCCTTTCATATATCCCGGCCGGGCCCATCCCGACCACGACATTCGTTAATAGCACATTCTGTGCCAAAAAATATCATATTGTATAATTCATTCATTAGCAGTAATTTATGAAATATGGGCTTCATGGATGATTAGCATGATTCTTACAATTTTGTGAATATTATTGTGAGATACTACAAATATGTGGTATAAGTATGTTATTGATTTCGGAATATCGCCATGGATAATACCTTGAGTAAAGATTTCAGGCGTGCCGAGGCAGGCAGGAAGAAGCACCTGGCCGAACTTGAGGCGCTGTACGCCATCAGCCGCATCCTGGCCTCTCGCGGAGGGCAGCGTCAGGTACTGGCTGAGGTCCTCGACGTTCTGCACGACCGCCTGGGCATGACACGGGGAACGATATCTCTGCTGAAGCCGGGCGCCGACGAAATGCTCATAGAAGTCGCGCACAATCTTTCCGACGAAGACCTGCGCGCGGTCCGTTACCGCAGCGGCGAGGGCATCACCGGCAGGGTGGTGGCCACGGGCAGCCCGGCCGTGGTGCCGAAGATTTCTCAGGAGCCGCTGTTCCTGGACAAGCTCCACAAGCGAAAAGAGCTGGCGCGGAACGAGATAAGTTTCGTCTGCGTGCCGATAACCAGCGGGGAGGAAGTAATCGGGGCGCTTTCGGCCGACAGGGTGTTCGACCAGTCAGTTTCGCTCGAAGAGGACCTGCGGGTACTGAGCATCGTGGCCAGCATGATCGCAAACGACGTGGAGGTTCGTCGCCAACTGGCCGCCGAGCGCGAAGCGCTGGAGGCCGAGAACGTCCGCCTGCGGGAGGAACTGGAAGACCGCTTCCGCCCGGAGAACATAATCGGTAACTCACACGCCATGCGCGAAGTGTACCGGTCCATTTACCGCGTGGCGGCCTCGGAGACCACGGTTCTCATCCGCGGGGCTACGGGCACCGGCAAGGAACTGGTCGCCCACGCCATCCATTACGCCAGCCCGCGAGCGAAGGGCCCGTTTGTAAAGGTCAACTGCGCGGCGCTTCAGGAATCGCTTTTGGAGAGCGAACTGTTCGGCCATGTCGAAGGCGCGTTCACCGGGGCGGTAAAAGACCGCGTTGGCCGAATAGAACAGGCCGACGGCGGCACGCTGTTCCTGGACGAGATCGGTGAATTTCCCCCCGCCACGCAGGTCAAACTGCTGCGCGTCATCCAGGAGAAGGAATACGAGCGGGTCGGCTCCAGCGAGGCACGCCGTGCGGATGTGCGGATAATCTGCGCCACGAACAAGGACCTGGAGCAGGCCGTCACGGACGGCGACTTCCGCCAGGACCTGTATTACCGCGTCAACGTGTTTCCTGTTTACCTGCCGACCCTGACCCAACGGAAGGATGACATTCTACTGCTGGCGGATTATTTCGTCGAGCGCTATGCGGAGAAACTCGGCAAGGACGTCCGCCGCATCTCGACGCCGGCCATCAACATGATGATGGCTTACCACTGGCCGGGCAACGTTCGCGAACTGGAGAACTGCATCGAACGGGCCGTGCTGCTGAGCACCGACGGGGTGATTCACGGCCACAACCTGCCGCCCACACTTCAGACGTCAGATTTCTCCGACACCGCAGGCACCGGCACGCTCGAGGAACGCGTGGGGCTCTACGAGCGCGACATCATCGTCGATGCGCTGAAGCGCACATTCGGCAACGTGGCCGCCGCCGCACGCGAACTCGGCGCCACCGCGCGAATACTGCGTTACAAAACAAAGAAACTCGGCATAGACCCGGACGACTATAAAAAGTCGCGGCCGGGCAAATAACCGCAATCGCCCGGCACCAATCCTTTCTCCGGAGCCAGGGGCAGCAACGCTGATTAGTAATTTTGGAATTTCTTTTTAGAAACCTGAAAAATCATGTTTGCAAAATGCATCCCGAGAGATAACAATATCACGCTAATCTCGATTACCCCCTAACCCCCTACCGCGAGGAGACTATGGCAAAGACGAAAGATTACGATGTAAAGGATTTGAAACTGGCGACCGAAGGCAAGCGGCGGATTCTGTGGGCGGACAACAACATGCCCGTCCTGACCGAAGTGCGCAAGCGCTTCACCAAGGAAAAACCGCTCAAAGGTCATCGCATGAGCGCCTGCCTGCACGTTACCGCCGAGACGGCGAACCTATGCCGCACACTCAAGGCCGGCGGCGCCGACCTTGTTCTGTGCGCTTCGAACCCGCTGTCCACCCAGGACGACGTGGCCGCGGCGCTGGTTAAACATTTCGATATTCGCGTTTATTCCGTCCACGGCGAAAACCGCAAGCGCTATTACGACCACATCGCCGCCGCGTGTAAGCACAAGCCGTCGGTCACCATGGACGACGGGGCGGACCTGGTCAACGCGCTGCACGGAAAATTCGCCAAATACGCCGGCGACATCGCCGCCTCTATGGAAGAGACAACCACCGGCGTTATACGCCTGCGGGCGATGGACGCTGCCGGCGTGCTGAAGTTCCCCGTAATCGCGGTAAATGACGCCGCAACGAAGCACCTGTTCGACAACCGTTACGGCACGGGCCAGAGCACCATAGACGGAGTAATCCGCGCTACGGACATACTGATGGCCGGCAAGACCGTCGTCGTGGCCGGCTACGGCTGGTGCGGACTCGGCGTGGCCACGCGGGCCCGCGGCATGGGCGCCAACGTGATAATCTGCGAGGTCGACCCCGTGCGCGCCCTGCAGGCGGCCATGGACGGATACCGCGTGATGAAGATGCGTCAGGCAGCCAAGGAAGGCGACCTGTTCGTGACCACCACCGGCGACATAAACGCCATAGACGAACCGCACTTTAAGGCGATGAAGGACGGCGCAATAGTGGCCAACAGCGGAC
The DNA here is from genome assembly GCA_964472875.1 of uncultured Planctomycetaceae bacterium. GTDB lineage: Bacteria > Planctomycetota > Phycisphaerae > SM23-33 > SM23-33 > CAYYMD01. The sequence continues at coordinate 18,684 of CAYYMD010000008.1, read as the reverse complement.
ACTTCAACGTCGAACTGAATCTTGAGGCGCTGAAGAAGATGTCCAAGAAAGTCAACAAAGGCGTGCGAGAAGGCGTGGACGAGTACGTCCTGCCGAAGGACAAGCGCATATTCGTCCTCGGCGAAGGTCGGCTGGTGAACCTGGCCTGCGCAGAAGGCCATCCTGCGGCGGTGATGGATATGTCCTTTGCCGCACAGGCGCTGACAACCGAATACGCCATCAAGAACGCCGGAGAACTCGCCCTTAAGGTGCATCACGTTCCGGCCGAAATAGACAGTTGGGTGGCCCGGTTGAAACTTAAGACCATGGGCGTGACCATAGATAAACTGACCAAGCAGCAGAAGGAATACCTGGCCTCGTTCCACATGGGCACTTGAGGCACTGTAAAATCTGCCCCGGGCCATTGCGTATCGGCCGCCGTGTGAACTGAGCAGGCGCCACAGTTGGAGAATCCAGACAGGTTCTACGCGTATGCGATTGACGGACATTCTCACACCCCGGCGGATAAAAGTTCCCCTGACCTCGGACACCAAGGCCGGAGTTATCGAGGAACTGGTTGACCTTCTCGCCGCCGACGGGACATTGAATGACCGTGACCGGATGCTCCAGGCCGTCATGGAACGGGAAAAAACGCGGACCACGGGCATCGGCGAAGGATTGGCTATCCCGCACGGCAAGAGCTCCGCGGCGGCGGACCTGGCCATGGCGCTGGGCGAAGCTCCTGATGGTGTGGACTTTGAGAGTGTGGACGGCAAGCCCGTCACGATAGTGTTCCTGCTGGTCAGCCCCATGGACAAGACCGGCCCGCACATCCAGGCGCTTGCCCGGCTGAGCAAGGCGATGACGGATGTGGAACTCAAGGAATCGCTCGAGAAGGCCGACAGCCCGCAGAAGGCATATGAACTGCTGACCTCCTGGGATGACCAAAATGCCAACGGTTAGAATATTTCGCCGTGGCCCGTGGGCGATGCATTCCAAAGAAGCCGCCTGTTATAATGTCAGCGTGAGGAGGCGAATATGGTGACGGCAATAATTCTAATAAACGCCGAGCGGAAGCGGATTGCGGCCGCATCGCAGGAAATCCTAAACATCGAAGGTATCACCGAAGTTTACAGCGTAGCCGGGGATTATGACCTCGTCGCAATCGCCCGCGTTCGTCACAACGACGACCTGGCCAAACTCGTAACCGAGGACATGATAGCAATCGAGGGTATCACCAAAACACAGACGCTCATCGCATTCCGCCAGTATAGCCGGCACGACCTGGAAACGATGTTCGAACTGGGCGAATAACTCGCGTGTTAGCGTGGGCAGATACTCCCGGCTATCTGGAATGATATTACTTACGTTTTATCGCGCCTGCCGCCCGACCGGGAGAAAAACACGTGGCTGATTTGTCGGCCAGGCAAGCCAATCTGCAGTATTTTCGCCGGGCTTATCAAACGGGCGAGCACGGCTGGGAAGCGGTGCAACCAACTCCGGCGTTAGTGGATCTTCTAAAGTCGCTGAAGCATCCGGCGGCCGGCGGAACGCTGCTCGATGTCGGCTGCGGCGAAGGCCGTCACGCCATCGCCGCCGCAAAACTCGGCTTTCGGGTCACAGGGGTGGATTTTATACCCGAGGCGCTGGAGCGCGCGCGGGCGTATGCTTGCCAAGCCGATGTTCCGATACATTCACGTCGCCACCAGCAGGTAAAGCCCGGCCGGGTTTGTTTTCGACGGGGCGATGTTTTTAACCTGCCCTTTGCTGCTGACAGCTTCGACATCGTGCTGGACTGCGGCTGCCTGCATCATCAGCGCAAGGGCGACTGGCCTGCCTACAAGGCAAATATCCTAAAGATACTTCGACCGCGGGGGTATTACCTGCTTTCGGTGTTCAGCCCGAAGTTCCACCTGTTCGCCGGAGCAAAACGGCGGTGGCACCTGGCTCATGGGTCGTACAGGCGATGCTTCGGGCGGGAGGACATAGACGAATTTGCCGGCGGGGACTTCGAGATTATCACGCAGCGCCACGAGCCACGCGGCTTCTGGCATACTCTGATGCAACGTGTATGACAATCATGTGAAGGCAGACCGGTCGGCCGATTTCGGTAACTAAATCCCAACTACAATTCCGTATAAAATCAGGGCGGACCCTTGTAAGCCCGCCCTGGTTCGTCATTCTTTAATTACTGGCCGGTTGGTGTGGCAGTAAAGTTACTCAAAACTGACGTATTTTTCCTTCGGATTTTTGCAGATGGGGCATACATCCGGCGCATCGCCTTCGAGCGTGTGGCCGCAGACGGTGCATATCTGCACCGGACCAAGTTCGATGTCTTTGCCGTCGTCCACGGACTTTTTGGCGTCGGTGAACATTTTTGCGTGAATCTTCTCGGCCGAGAGCGCGTAGTTGATGGAGCGAACCGCCTCCTGTTCGCCCTGCATCTCGGCCACTGCAAGGTAGGCCGGATACATCTGTTCGATTTCGAACGTTTCACCTTCTATAGCACCCACGAGGTTTTGCGACGTTCCGTCCAGCCCAAACGGCGCACCGCTGAAGATGTCGGCCGGTTCGGGCAATTTCCTCAGCGTGCGGAAATGGTTGGTGGCGTGGGCCTGTTCGGCCCGGCTGATGGCGCGTAACAGCCGCCCCACATTGGGGAAGTTTTCCCGCTCGGCCATTTCGGCCCATATCTTATATCTCATGTGCGCCATGGATTCGCCCGAATAGGCGCTTCGCATGTTTGCCGCTGTCATATCGTTCATATGATTAGTCTCCTGTTGGTTAAAATAACTCTTCTGCAATAATCCTGCTGAATATCTTTATATGCGCCCCGACTTTGGTCTACAAAATTATTTTCCACCGGCAGCGTAGTAACATCCGCAGGCGGATTTAAACGGCCGATGCATCTTTACGACCGAATATCCGCATCATCGGAAGATATACGTAAATATGATTACTCCCACAATGACGGCGGCGCCTACAATCAGCGCCGGCCGGGAACTCTTGAGGTCCATATCCTCGCGAACCGGCAGTTTGCGCGGCTCAGACAGCGGCGCTGCCATCGTAATGATTATCGATATTATGATAAGCGCTATGAACGACAGCAGCACCTGGATGAGGAAGTGCAGGCCGTGCCACGCGGATGTCGCCTGAAACGCCCCGTAGATAATCGGGCCGCCTATCAGTGTTACTACACCCGCCGCGGCAGGCGCCTTTGGCAGCACAAATGCTACTACGAACGCCGCCACCACGCCCGGCCAGATGTATCCCTGGTACTGCTGGATGTACTGGAACACGCCGCCGAACACTGCACGGGGTTCAGAATGTCGAAACCGCAGTCGATGAACGACTCTATCAGAGGGTCGACGGCGCCGCACGAATGCTTGAACAGCTTCCAGGTCATGTTTTGACGCACCCAGTCGTTCATCCGCTTGTAATACGGCGCCCAGAGTCCTTCGAACGTATCCTTCGAACAGAACTGTGAGGCCTGCGTGCCGAAGTCGGTTCCACAGACAAACAGCACGTCAATATTTTCGCCGACGGCCTCATGGACTTTTTTCAGGTTCTCCACCGCAATCCTGGATTGCCTGTCGAAGATTTCCTCGACATAATCCCGACGCATGGAAGTCGACATGTACCATTCCGCGATATCTCGAATTCCCCTGGGATGCTTCATAAACGGGGCGGGAACCAGCGCGATGTCACCCAGCGCCGTGCCCGCAATCGACGTGCACACCGCCCAGCCGCCGGCCGAGAGTCGCTTGGCCTCGCTGCGGTAGTATTCGAGGTCTTCTTCGCTGATGGGCCCGAATTCCTCGAGGTTGTCCTCGGGATTGAGGTTGTCTTCGTCGATGGGCTCCTGCCGGATAATGGTGTCGAAAAAGAAACTGTTGGTAGGCATGCGGCCGCTGGGCGGGGCGGAGGTATCGCCTTCGGGATATATCAGTATGTCGCCGTTTTCGTCCTCGGTAGTTTTAAAGTGTTCAGACACAAGAACTTTTTGTCCCCATGGAGTCATAAATCCCTTCCAGTTCTCATTGCGAAACCCGAACATGGTGTTTGGCGGCGCCAGCATGACCGTGTCTTTGCCTATGGCGTCGAGCAGGTCTTCTTCTATTGCGCCCAGCATCTGGTATGGATCACATACCTTGACGGGCCTTTTTCCAGGCCGTAATAGTCGCGCCCTCCGCGCGGTCATTTACTCACTGTGCAGATGCGGTTAAAGCACATCTGCCACCTACTCCTCGGCCAACTATGTCACCAGATATTTTTCGTTCAGCACCTTGCGTATTTTGGTCAGTGCGTTTTTCTGTATCTGCCGGACGCGTTCGGAGGTCAGACCGACCTTTTCGCCGACCTCGCTCAGCGTGCCTTTTTGGCCTTCCGGCGTGAGGGCGAAACGCTCTCTGACGATTGTGCTCTCCATGTCGCTGAGCCGGGCGCGGTTCTTTTCGAGTATCTCCCGCAGGCCATCCACCGCCAGGTCCTTGTGCATCTCGTGCTTGTAGACATCGTAGTCGCTGCGTTCCATGTCCGGATCGTATTCCACGCCATAGCGGTTTACGTATCGCGCAGTTACCGTGGCCAGTCGATTGAACGCTTTGAGTATCGCGCGGCAGGCGTAGGTGGAAAACTTGTAGCCGCGCGAAACGTCGAACTTGTCGATGGCACGCAACAGGGCCATGTTTCCCTCGGAGATAAGCTCGGGGAATTCGACGTTGGGGATCTTCGTCCGCTTGGCCATCGCCACCACCAGCGCCATGTTGGCCGCCGACAGACTCGCGCGTTCGCAGCGGACGCGCCTGTGCCAATGCAACATCTCCAGGGCCCGCTTCTTCGTGGCGCGTTTTTGCTGCTGGGCGATGATGAGTTCGCTCAGACGCCACCGTGCGTAGTTGTAACGCAAAAAAAGTAGTTGCTCCTGCGACTTGGTGGGCGTCTTCCGTGGCGCGGCAGTCTGTTGCCGGTCTTCGGGCACCTGCGGAAAATTGCGCCACTGACGTATGTTCAAGTCCTCTTTATGCTGTTCGAACAATTCTTCTTCGATATTCGGCTGCGAAAAGGAATCGTCGTAAACGTAATCCATTTCCTGCGGTATCGACAGGTAACGCTGTCGCTGCCTTTCGTTAAGGCCCTTAGGAACTGTGGCCGGACCTGCTTTTTCATTTATCGCTGTCTTCATGGTTCAACTCCCCGGGAGGTTGCCGCGGCCGTTTGTCTCATCTGGGCCGGGCTCTCCCGCATCTATCTTGGGTCCGTTCGTATACGCATCTTGCTTACCGGTCTCGTCGACGTCCGCCTTCCGGCCCCTGCATTGAGGGCACAGCCCTTCGAATTCCAACGTGTGGTCGAGTATTTCAAACTCGCTGCCGCGCTGGGCCAAGCCGTTTAAATCGGGTATCGCCTGAGGCGAAACGTCGCAGACCTTTCCGCATTTTATGCACCGCACGTGATAGTGCGGATGCATCCCCCCGTCAAAACGCCTCTTCTGGTAACAGAGGCGGAGTTCTCTTATAAGGCCGTTATTGGCAAGTACTTCGAGGTTTCTGTAAACCGTGCCCAGACTTACGTTGGGCAGTATTTGCCTCACACGCTTATAAATCGTGTCGGCAGTGGGATGATCCGATGATTCCCTAACCTGCTGCAGTATGACCTCTCGTTGTCGGGTCATTCGCAATGGCCTGTGATTATGTTGTCTTGCTTTATTATTCATAATGATAACTATTCCTATTACGAATTTATTATATACATCGACCACCAGACGCGGCAAGGATAAATCCAAAGATTTTCAAAAAATTTTTTTATGGCCAATGTGGCCTGTTTTTGGAGGTATTTAAGATGTTTACACTACACCCGAAATACTAATCTACCTTTGAAATGACCACCGGGCCGATAAGTCCGGACGGCAGCAGCGGCGACTTCTTGTTGAAGGGATCCCAGGTGCTCCAGGTGTAACGCTGGTCTTTCGGCAGAAATTTATCTCCGACCATGCGGTTGGAGGCCCAAAAACACAATGTTCACGCAACAAAATAATCACCCGCCGGTTAACGCGCTTTCAGCGGGCGGATTTCAATGCTTTTAATGATAATTTTCATGCCCTTGAACTGATTGCCGCCGTGAACCTGAATGCCGACTTTGCCCGAAGGCAGCTGCTTATCCGAGGCCGAGCCGATTAACACGCCGTTGAGCCACTGTGTAAGATCGGACCCTGCAGCGCGTATTCTGGCCTCGTTCCAGCCGTCGCGGTCCTCCAGCGATGCATCTGTATTGCGGAAAAGAAACAGCTTTCCGGGGCAGTAAAGCGTCCCGCTGAAAGCGACGGGCTTTTTGTATTTGAGGATATCGAACTGATATCCTTTCCCGTTTTTCCATCGGTACCATATGCCCGTGTTGGCCGGCCAGTCCACGCGATACGTGACCTTCAACTCGAAATCGTCGAATTCGCCGCCGGTCCACAGGTCGCCCCCCCTGCCGTCGGTCTGAGTACCGACCAGGCGGCCGTCTTCCACGTAGAATTCGCCGTTGCCGCTCTTGCTCCAGCCGGTGAGATCTTTCCCGTTGAAAAGCGATTTCCAGTCGCCGGCGCGGCGATAACCGATTTTCTTTAACGCGAGTTCCTCGGCCTGATTCAGCAACGCCCCGGCTTTGTCTTTTATCGATTGATTCGAAACCGTCCCGATAACGCGCCTCATCGCACCGGTCACGGCGTCCGGGTGTTTTTTAACTATCGACTCGGCAATCCTGACTGCAGCGTGCGCGGCCGCGGACTGCACTGACTCGTTATCCAGCATGCTCACCACGGCTTTGAGCGCAGCCGGGTGGTCCAGATTGCCGTAGCCGCTGAGCAACAGGCGTTTGTCTTTAGCGGATTCGGCAAACTCGCGGGCCTTGTTCAGCAGAGCGACTCTCTCGGGGACGGGCTGTTTCGAGAGGCCGACCACTCGCACCAGGCCGCGCAAGGCCAGCGTGCGACGCCGTTGCGTCTCGGCCGTACCGGCAAGCCGAAGAAGAACCGGCGCTGCCGAACCGTCCTGCCAACTCAACAACGCCCGAGTTGCCGCTTCGCGCATCGCGGCGTTTTTCGAATCAAGTGCGCTGCGCACTGCGGCCAGTGCCTTCGGGCCGCCGATGCCTGCAATCACCCGCAACAATGACACCTTGTCCGGCCCGGTGGCTTTCTCCATCGCATCAATCAACTTATCGATGCCGCCGCCTTTTTGGGCTTGTGCCGGGACACGGATTCTCACCGTTTCGCCCTCGGCGGCCGTCCGGCTGACGGAAATACCTTCGACAGTATAATTCACACTCAGCTTCTTTTTGACGCCCGGGGCCGGGTCGCCGAATAACTCGTTTGTCGCGGCTATTTCGAATTTGCCCTGTTTGACCATATTTTTCACTTTACCGGTCACGTCCATCTTTTTGCCGTCAGGCAAATCCCCGTATACGGCTTTATCTATCCGGAGGTCCGCATTAGCCGGTATTTGATTGGTTTTGGCATGCAGTGCTTTCTTGCCGACGCGTATCGCAACCTTCTCCGCCTCGCGCCGCACTTTATCGCTCTCAATCCGGCCGAGCAGATCGATTATTTCCGGCAGATGGTCCGGCCCGGCGAGTTGGCGCAATGCCCGAAGCGAAGCCATCGCGACGGACTGATCCTTGTCCAGCACATTTTCCATCAGCACGGGTATGGCGGAGTCGAGCGTAACGCTCGCGCTCAGTTCCGCCCCCGTGCGACGGGAGCCGGCATCTTTGCTTTTGAGCATATCCATAATTGCGGTTTTTGCGGCCTGCTTCGGAAAACCGGCCAGGCATGACTTGGCAACATTCGCCAGCTCGCCATCGCCCTCAACCGCCAATTTCTCCAGTTCCGCTATAGCGGGAGCATAACCCAGACGAGTCAGCGCCCTGGCCGCCGCCGCGCGGACCGCCGGCTCGTCCGAACGCAATATCTTCATAATCGCATCGCCGCAGGAGATGTCGCCGCGCTGACCCATCACGCGCAGCACCACTATCCGACGATCCTGACCAAGCTTCCCCAACTCCCCGGCCAGTGCCTGCGTAACTTTTTTGCCGTCCAGTTCCATCGATATACGCGCGGCCGAAGCGAACCGACGGTAATCATCGGAACGCAGGGCGGACATTAACAGGGGTATGCCCTCATTGCCTCTTAGGAGCACCGCGCCCCGCAGCGAGGCGGTGCGGATTTGATGCGGAGCTTTGTCAAACTCGCGCAGGCGGTCATACAGCGCGAGGGCTTTTTTCGCGCCGCCTTCGGCCTCGAGCAGTTCGGCGCAGCGGAATATGCCCTCACTTACCGCCTTGAACTTTTTGGACGACGGGTCACTGTCGTCCAGCACTGATTGCAAGGCCTCCGCCGCGTCGGTATTGCCGATACTGCCCAGCGCGCGGGCGGCTGCGGCGGATACAACCGCATTCTCGTGCGAAAGCAGCTGCTTCAGGGCCGGGACTGCCTTTTCGTCGCGGCGCACACCGATACTGCCGACAACGCCGACCAACGGTTCGCCTTCGACCTTGCCCAGCGCCTCGCGCAGTGCGGCATCCACAGAGTCATCGGGAATCGGCTCCAGCGCATAACGGGCCATGTGCGACAGTTTGGGGTCCGCCAGCAGCTCGGCCAGTACGGGAACCGACCGGGCAGTCGCCACACGCGACAGTTCGCGGCAGGCATCCTGTTTCTGTTTGCGGGATGCATCCGGATTCTTCAGCACCGCCAGCAGTTCGTTTTCGCTCCGGGCTTCCGCCGGCGAGACCAGCGACATCGCCAGCACCGATGTAACCAACAGATAAAACATTGATTTTTTCATTACGATAACATCCTTTCTGATAACGGCTTGCGATTAATAAATATAAGGTTCCCGCATCGCGCGGCTGCGCAGGCGGTTGGCCTCGTCATCGTTAATAAACTGTTCCTTGTCCGGGTCGTAGCGCAGGTCGCGTTTGAGCCACATGCAGATATTGGCCCCGTGCACCGTGGTCATCGAATGGTGCATGACGGAAGGATTGGCCACGGTCTGCCGGCGGCTCTTGACGCAGTCGAGAAAGTTCCGCATGTGGTTAAGCGACCGGCCGGTCCGGGCTGCGTACTCGTTCACTATTTTTTTCATTTCACCGAGCATAGCCGGCTCGGATACGTCCGGGCGTTTGTAACCGTCGGCGGCGGCGACCCAGCCCTCCGGCCCGTCGAACCGTTCGCCGCACGAACCGTGCCAGTATTTCTTGCCGCGGGACAGTATCATCTTCACGCCGTTGGCGAAGTGGCAGACCATACCGTCGCCGGTTCGGTTTTTGACGTATTCGTAAGCCACGGGCGAAGTGTGTGAACATCCTATGCCCGCCTGGGCCTGCGCGAACGTATGAGCGCCCCACTCGCCGATGCAACTGGTGTGGAAATCGTAATAACCCCGCCAGCCGCCGCGGACATAGGCCGGATTGTACGGCCGCCACGGACACGGTCCCAGCCACGCATCCCAGTCCACCTCTTCCTTGCTCGGCTGAGGCGCGGCGGGACGCCAGTCATGGCTCATGTAGGCGTCGTTCCAGGGGCCGATATGGGCGTAGGCGGTATGGACGGGACCAAGCCGACCGGTCCGCGCCATTTCGATTGAGAAAACGTGATTAGGTTCGCTGAGACGTTGTGTGCCGGTCTGGTAAACGCGCCCGTACCGCCTGGCCGTCTCCACAACCGCACGTCCTTCGGCTATAGTCATGCAGGACGGCTTTTCGGTATAGACGTCCTTTCCGGACCTCATCGCCAGAATCGACGCCAGCGCATGCCAGCGGTCGCCCGTGGCTATCAGAACTGCGTCGAGGTCGGTCCGCTCGGCAAGGAATTCCCGAATTTCCGGGTACATTTTGCAGTCGCTGTTGCCGTAGCGGTTATCGACGTATTTTTTAATCCTCTGGCGCTGGACCTTCTGCACGTCGCATATGGCGAGCATGCGGACGTCTTCGTATCCCATAATCCATCGCAGGTCATGCATGCCACGGTTGTGGATGCCAATCGCGCCCAGTTGGATCTTTTCGCTGGGGGGAACCGCGCCGCCCTTGCCCAGCACCCGTGCCGGTACGATAGCGGGCGCGGCCATGGCCGCACCTGCTCCGGCGGCGGATTTCAAAAGTTGCCTTCGCGTTACTCGTTTTTTTGACATAGTTATGTACTCCAATTTTTGTGTCTTCACAAAATCCACGGCTGTCGCGCCGCGCGGGATAACATACGGTTGGCCTCCGCATCGCCGACGAATTCGCCCTTGCGAAAGTCAAACTTCAGGTCGCGCCGGACCAGGCCGCAGATATCGGCAGCCAGGCAGATATTCATCGAGTGATACATAACCTCGGGGTTCGCCACCGTAAGGCGGCGCGACCGGACGCAGTTGAGGAAATCGCGCACGTGGTTCATCGGCCGCTGCGTGCGGGTCATGTATTCCGTCAGGACCTGCTTGTACCGACGCAGCATCTGAGGCGAGGAAACATCGGGCCTGGCGTATCCGTCGGCGGCCGCGGCCCATCCTTCCGAACCGTCGAACCGCTCCCCGCAGGCGCCGTGCCAGTATCGGCACGGCTTCCAGACGTTGCCGGACGTGCGGTACAGCACCAGCTTCACTCCATTAGAAAGGCGTGTGTTCAACGTCTTGCCCGGCCCGCCGTATCCAAACTCAATGAAAGAGACATCCGACATATCCAGTCCGGCCAGGGCCTGCGCGACCGAATGCGCGCCCCACATTGCGATATCCGTCGCCAAATCGTAGAACTGGTACCACCCGCTACCGCCGCGGAGATAACCGCTGTTGTACGGCCGCCAGGGGCTGGGGCCGAGCCATATGTCCCAGTCCAGTTCCTTCCGGGGCGGTTCCGGTTGCGCCGGCAACCAGTCATGGCGGTATCCACCCCGATAGCGGCAGTCGGCGTAGACGGTGTGAATCTCGCCCAGCCGTCCCAAACGCGCCATCTCAATGGCGAAGACATGATTCGCTTCGCTCAGCCGCTGGGCGCCGGTCTGAAACACGCGGCCATAGCGACCGGCGGTCTCCATAACCCGCCTGCCCTCGGCGATGGTCAGACAGGACGGCTTTTCGCAATAAACATCCTTGCCGGCCCGCATCGCCAGGATAGAGGCCAGGGCGTGCCAGCGGTCGCCCGTGGCTATGAGCACGGCGTCTATATCCGTTCGCTCGGAAAGCATCACCCGCAGATCACGGTACGAAGCGCAATCCTTGCGGCCGTAATGCCCGTCCACCATTTTTTTGGCGGCCCTCCGCCAGTTTTTACGCACGTCGCAAACCGCAACCATCTGTACATCATGCTGTCGCAGCAGCCATCCCAAATCGCTGCTTCCTCTGCCTCCCACGCCGATTGCGCCCATGACTATGCGTTCGGAGGGAGCCGCAGAACCTGACTTGCCCAGTGCCCGGGTTGGGATGATGGTCGGTACGCTCACGGCCGCGCCCGCCGCGGTTACGGACTTGAGCAGTTGTCTTCGCGATACCGTTTTTTGTGACATTTTTGCTTATACCTCGTTCAGTAACTTTGAACGGCGTGCCCGGGATAATTTACCCGACAATCACCATAGCAGGTTCTTTGATATTTATACAACAACTCACGAAATACACAAGTTCCGGTGATTTTTGTCTTTTTCACCGCAGACGGCCCCCGTGAATCTACGGGTGATGATTGGTGTTACACGACGTGCAAAAATAACCCTCTCAGGAAGATGCAGCCGGGACATCCTCCGGCGCGGCGAACCATCCCCTGCTCTTGAGACATATCTTGACCAGCATCAGCATCACCGGCACCTCGATGAGGACGCCGACAACCGTCGCCAGGGCCGCCCCGCTGGACAGGCCGAACAGGATTGTGGCCGTGGCGATGGCCACCTCGAAGTGATTGCTGGCGCCTATCATCGCCGAAGGTGCGGCGAATTCGTATTCGATGCGCAGAATCTTTGCCAATAAGTATGTAAGGGAAAAGATAAGCGTGGTCTGGATAAACAGCGGAACGGCTATCCACAGGATGGTCTGCGGCTCGGCGAGAATGGTCTGTCCCTTGAAGGAGAACAGCAGCACCAGTGTGGCCAGAAGCGCGATGATGGTTATCGGCGTCAGAACGTGCAGGAATCTGCGCTCGAACCAGTCGCGCCCCCTGGCCCTGATTATCCACTTTCGGGAAACATATCCGGCCGCCAGGGGCAGGGCCACGTAAATGGAAATACTCAGCAGCAGGGCCTGCCAGGGAACCGGCAGAGAGCCGACGCCGAGCAGAAAGCCGCCCAGCGGGCCGTAAAGGAACAGCATGGTCAGCGAGTTTATGGCCACCATCACCAGCGTCAATCCGTCGTTGCCGCGAGCAAGGTAGCCCCAGACCAGCACCATGGCTGTGCACGGCGCGATGCCGAGCAGGATGCAGCCGGCCAGGTAACTCCGCCAGAGCGGAACCTGGAGCATCTTTGCCCCTTCGTGTATGACCACAGTCCCGGCCCCGTGCGTTGCACCGACCGGCAGGTCGTGCATGCCCAGCGGCATCTTTACGTGGTCCACGGCCTCCGGGCCTATAAAACCGTAGAACAAAGTTCCCAAAAACAGCAGCGATATGCCGTACATCGTGAAAGGTTTGACGCACCAGTTGACCAAGAGCGTCAGGGCGACGGGCTTGACGTTCCTGCCCGCCCGGATTATCTCGGCGAAGTCTATCTTCACCATGATGGGGTACATCATCAGGAACAGGCAGATGGCGATGGGAATCGAGACCACCGGCGCGCCGTCCACGTAAACGGCCATGGCGTCCAGCGAGTTGGCAAGGTGAGGTGCGAACCTGCCCAGCGCGATGCCCGCGCCGATGCAGAGAATCACCCATATGGACAGGTATTTCTCGAATACGCCCAGGCCCTTCGGCGTTTTTGTTATGCAAGCATCATCCGTCATGTGAAATTATCCCGTTTTTTCCAGTGATTCCGGCAATGTTTCCACGAAAGAGCGAATCTCATCCCGCACTCGACGGTAGTGGCTCAGGGCCTCCTGTTCGCTTTGCGCCCCGGCGGCCAGTCGTGGCGGGTCGTCGAAGCCCACGTGGACCACCTTCGCATCGCCGCCGAAGACGGGGCAGGACTCGTGCGCGCTGTCGCAGACCGTAACCACGTAATCGAACGGCACGTGCTCCAGTTCCTGCACGTTCTTGGACCGATGGCCGGAGATATCAACGCCGGTCTCGCGCATGACACTGACCGCATTTGGGTTCAGGCCGTGCGTTTCAATCCCGGCCGAGTAGGCCTCGATTACGCCGCCCTTCAGCGCCCTGGCCCAGCCCTCGGCCATCTGCGACCGGCACGAGTTGCCCGTGCATAAAAACAGCACCTTAAGTTTCCTGTTCATTTTCGCCTCCTTAATTGTGATAGCGCGCGCATAAATCTTTCGGCTTCTTTTTTCGGATGGCCTTGATTCGCCCGGCGTCTTCGCGAATCCGCTTGTCTTTGCCCAGGCACTCCTGCGCTGCGCTTAACACCCTGGCCGCACACGATGAGCCCGGTTCGCCGCCCAGACGATAGTAAATCCACCGGCCGTCCTTGCGAGTCTCGACAAGTCCGGCCTGGTGCAGGACGGCCATGTGCTTGGAGACCGTCGAGGGCGCAAGGCCGAGTAACTCGATTATCTGACACACGCACAGTTCTCCCCCGGCAAGGGCCATCAACGCCCGCACGCGGTTTTCATCCGACAACGCCTTGGTGATTGCCAGGAACTCTCTCATGGGGCGAATCCTCGTGTTCGTGTTATCGGTGCGTTTTTATTATTATACTTCGCCATATAACGAATTATATAACAGGCGTATCCACAACGCAAGAAAATCATGAATAAATATCCGGCCAGCACCATTGAAGGAACGTTCCGCAGATTTGCTTCGGCATGTAGTTAAGACCCACTAAGACGAAGACGACGCCGGTGATACACCGAAGCCGCCGACGAGTCGGCGCACGAGAACCCCATGCCTTATATTATCGATTTACCGGCGGAATCTGACTGCCAAATTACAGCTTCCATCCGTCGCGGTAATCTATATGCAGCAGTTCGTTGGCCTTGTCGCTGTTGGTGAACTTTCTGTTCCTGGCGTCCCACTGCAGCGTCTTGCCGGGCAGCCGCATCGCCAGCACGCCCAGGAGCACCATCTCGGTCAGCGGGCCGCCGTAGCCGAAGTTCGAACTGGCGGGTTTGCCGTCCTTGCAGGCGCGTATCCAGTCCTGCACGTGGCCGCCCATGCCGCCCGGCACGCGCGGTATTGTCTTGTCCGGCAGGGAAGGTATCATTTCCTTCATCTTCGATTCGGGTATAATTCTAAGCCCGCTGGCCCCGTGGGAGCCATGCTTGGCGACGGCCTTCCGGCCATAAATAACCGCGCCGCTGGCGTCGAGTTTTCTGCCTTTCTCGAGTTCTTCGGGCCTTGGAACCTCGAAGTGCCCGTCGAACCATTTCAGCGTCACCGGCGGCAACTTTCCGCGGGCGGGAAACTCGTATACCAGTTTCGACGATATCGGGAAGACCTCGTCGGCCAGTTCGGGTTTTACATGCTCGACTTCCGCCCGTATGCTCTTTGGGTATCCCAGTTCCAGCGCCCAGAAGGCGGGGTCCAGTATGTGGCAGCCCATGTCGCCCAGGGCGCCCGTGCCGAAATCGAGCCAGGCCCGCCACATGAACGGGTGATAGGCCGGATCATACGGGCGGTATTTCTGCGGGCCTATCCACAAATTCCAGTCAAGGTGATCCGGACATTTATGCTTGCCCTTCGGCAGTTCCTTCACGGCGAAATTCGCGTACCAGGGCTTGCCGATGGGCCTGTCGCTCCAGGCGTGAACCTCCCTGATATCGCCGAAAACACCAGCGTTTACCCATTCCTTGAGCATGCGTATACGTTCGGATGAATGCCCCTGGTTGCCCATCTGCGTTTGAACCTTGTACTTTTTGGCCGCCTCGGCTATCGCATGGGCCTCGTGAACGGTATGGGTCAGCGGCTTCTGGCAGAAGACGTGTTTGCCCATCTGCATGGCGGCCATCGTTATCACCGCGTGCGTGTGATCGGGCGTGGCGACGACCACGGCGTCGATGTCCTTCTGCTTTTCGAGCATGACGCGGTAATCTTCATACTTTTTGGCCTTAGGATATTTCTTGAACGTCTTTCCGGCGTATTTTGAGTCCACGTCGCACAGAGCGACAATGTTCTCCCCCCTGCTTGCGCGGATGTTCCCGCCGCCCATGCCGCCGACGCCGACACCTGCAATGTTCAACTTGTCGCTGGGTGCCTTATGGCCGGCGCCCAGGACGTGCCTGGGTACGATGGAAACGGTTGCCGCCGCGGCCACGGCCGCATTGAACTTCCGACGCGTGATTTTTCTTTCCTGCATGTTTTTTGAGGAATCCATGGATTTTCCTTTCGGTAATATTTTCCGGACAGTCTACGGTTTTTACTATACCTACTTCCCGATGATTATACAACACTTCGGGGGTCAACAGGTGGCGGTGATTTTGCTCGTCGCCGTATGAATCCACCATCAATAAACGGAACGGGCGATACTATTTATTTACCGGCTCGGGCGGCGGCAGGAGGCCGTGGGACTTGTATACAATGGCGGCGGATTCCGGCACATCGATATACGGATTGCCGGCCGGGCGGCCGCATGTGGCCATGAACTCGGCGAAGCCACGGGTCGTATCATCGGCCTCGGGATGCAGGTAGATGTAAATCCGCCCGGCCAGGGGATATGATTTGTCCAGAACCGTTTTTGCGCTTGGCCGCACGGCCGAGCCGCCGGCGCCCATGGCCAGCACCTTCACGCCCGCCTCTTCTGGATTGTCGGGCAGAACCGCGGCGTTGACGAAACCGATGCCATCCGTGTCGGTGGCCATGGCCGAGAGCACCGCCGCGTCGTCCTTCTTGAGTGTGAACCGGGCCTCGTCGGACGGCAGTGCTATTCGCCCATAGAACATGCGGGCGTCGGGCGAGTGCAACGGCAGGCCGTAGGTGTTAATACGCTGCGGGCGTCTTGGCTTTTTGTCCTTGGGTTTGGACAGCAGCGGCCGCCAGTCGGTTATTTCGTCGCGGTAGATGTCGTGGATTTGCCGCCGGCTGAGCGACTTAACCTTGTTGGCGGCGTTAACCACCGCGGCCACAGACCGACCGGGGATAACATGACGGATGGGTTCACCAGGTTTGTCCTTGCGGTTCTTCCAGAGTTTGTCCCACTTTTGGCCGTGGACTTTCATCGCCGACTTGCCGGGCGGGTTTTTGAGCATCAGGATTTTGGTCTTGCCGAGTGCGAATCGCCCGACGGCGCTGACCTCGCCCGAGGCCGCGTACTGCGGCCGTATGACCGACTTTGCCTTGACAAACTCCACCGCCAGGTCGTCGACGAACTGGCTAAACTCCCCCGAACCGGATATCGTAACCGGTTGCCCCTTGCCGGCCTTCATGGCGGCCAGCCGTTTTTCCCGCAGAATCATCCGACGGTCATATTCGGCAAACAATGAGCATTTTCTTACGACTTCCGCGCCGACCGAACCACAGGCAAACCGCAAATACGCGACGGTCGCCGGTTCGGGATTCGCCTCGGTAAATATCACCAGGTCCTCGACCAGCGGATACTGCCCGGCCGCCAGGTCATCGGGCAGGGGCCGATAGAACGAACCTCGCGGAGTCGCCCTCAGCGATACCACCGCCACCCGGCCGTTATCGGGTTTGTCATATATACAGAATCCTATGGCGTTTTCATCTTTCGCCACCGCAGCCAGCACTGCGGCCGTGCCGGACTTGCCAATGAAGCCACCGGACATGCCCCGCCCGCGCATCACAACATTTCGGAATACCTGATGCACCCTGCCGCCGTCACGCTGGCCCAGGAGTGTAATCTGCCCCCCTCCTTGGCGGCATATCCGTTTCCACGAAGTGATTTTACCCGAAAAGATATCCCTCAACTGGGCAAGATTCATTTCCCTGACATTATTGGACTTGTTGACGAACACTCCCACCACGAATTGGCCGAGCCGGTAACGCTTCGGTTGCGGGCTTTGGCGGGGAAAATGTTTACGGATTAAATCACTTACCGGAGAATTCGGCTGCGGGGAATAAACAAGTATATCGGTCCGCCCGGCCGCGAGGTCGGCAAAATTTATGCTACGGCGGCCGATTACGCCGACAGAAATGCCTGTGGCCTTCTCGAATTTTTTACCAATATTGGAGTGCACAGTGTATCCGGACCAGCTGCCGGATACGACAACGCTTTCGCGTTTACTGTCCGGGCACCTCGCACGCGGCAAGGAAAAAAACGCTGTAAAAAACACAATCAGACTAATTGCATGCTTTAATTTCACTGATCTTCCGGTCCGTCGAACGATGTTCCCGCAGATGATTTCTCGCCGTCGTCGGCACAGCCGGATTTACGGTGCAGCGCTTCCTGCTTTTTCCAGAATTCGATTGTGCCCGTCGAGAATTCTCCCACTCGTTCGCCGGCGTGGCGGCGAAGAACCCGCGGCTTATGGCTGAGGTCCATCAAATACGGCTTGAGGGGATCGACCAATCCCTCATCCGCTTTGCTTGCATGCCCCTGCGAGGCCTTTTGCTGCTCCACCCAGTTGGGGAACCCATCGCGGTCAGGGTCATCCATAGGCCCCATTTTCAGGTGGCCGAAATACTCCCTCTCCCACTTGTCCGACAACCCGTCATCGTCGCTGTCGCTGTTTGTATCTCTTTCGGCGGGAAGGTCGATCCGCGGCGCGCCGGCATAATTGCTTCGGTCATACCTGAGCGTGCCGTAGCGCTTCATTTCCCACTCATCCGGCAACGCATCGCCGTCGCAGTCTCCCGGGTTAATTATGCGGCCGTTGCCGTCGACGTAGGCCTCTTCGACCTCGAAAGGCCGATCTATCGGCCCGGCCAGTGTCGGTTGTTCGACGTGCTCCCACCAGCGGAACGGTTTCGTTGCCGCAGCGGCCGCAGGTTCGGAAGATTCCTCAACGGCCGGCGAATGGTCTTTCTCGCTGCCGGCCGGCAATAACAATGTAACCACACAAACCGCCGCACCGACCGCCAGTACCGCCAACGCAAATATCACACGATAATACCTGCCTGTCATCTGCAATACCCCTTAATATGTAAAGCGTAACCGTTTCCAGCCGACGAGTGTTCCACCGGCATGCTGTGATTCGCTTTCCCGCTTCATAACTTTCGGCCAAAGGGAGGTGTCTATAATCCCAACTGACCCGTATCGAACCGTAAACATTAACTTCTCGATATACCGGCAAATGCGCTTCCCGATAATTCACCGAATATACTAACCTTTCCCGTTACACAGTCAACAGAATTATTCCCGCACGCGACCGCTTTCACACGCGACTGCGTATGTTATTGCCCTCCTCGATTATGGCGAGCCCGCCCAGTCGCGTCTATATCTGCGCGCGCAGTGGCGCGGGGAAATTCGGGATTGGCGGGGAAAAAATAAAATTTTTTATATCTTCTCACGGCCGTGGGTTACGAATTCCGGGTATGCCCGCCAGGCGCGGTTTGCGCGCGCAAAGGTGTTGTTTCGTCCAAGTATGGAGGGCGAAGTAAAAACTTAAAACTAAAATCTGAAAACTTAAATGCTGCCGGAGGCCGGTGGCCCTGGTGAAGAAATGACGAATGTCGAAAAACGAAACACGAAATGCGAAACAA
>CAYYMD010000007.1:0-68312 GCA_964472875.1 uncultured Planctomycetaceae bacterium | reverse complement strand
ACAGCAATTGTACGAACTGCTTTACTAATCGGGTGTCCCAATGTTGAACTCAGGTTCGCGGACTTTGACCTTTTTCCAACGGCGAACGCGTGTGGCCAGTTTTTGCGGACAGAGAACTCTTTGGCCCTTTTTGCGAGGGCGGCCGCGACCTCTGTTCTTGGGCCTGACCGGCGGATCGTACACTTCGGCGTTGCACTGCATCCGTGAAACAATGGTGGTGTGGGGAAGTTCCTTTCCCGCCAGTGTGGCGTAAAACCCGTCCGCAACCACACGAAACTGGCGTTGGGGGTGCCATTGGGCGACTTCTTGGATCATCTGTTCGGCCAACTCGATCAAACTGGCCTGTTTCTTGCGGTGCAGCCTCATATTGATTGGCAGGCCCAGAGGTTCGCCGCCTCCCGGCGCGCCGGGGCTGGATGTGTCTTTCGGGTTCGAGGATCACTTTATTCGTGGGTTGGCCAAGATGCGTCTTCGGGTCGGCCTGTCGCTGCTGGTGATGCTTGCGATGGCCTTGGGCCGTATCAGGGAGAAGCAAAAGCCGCACCTTCGGTCTCTGATGAAGGTGGCTTAGGGACTCCGGAGCCGAAAATCTATGGCGTTTATGTACCCTTGTGGGGGAACTCTGCGCTATCAGGCCGCCAAGCCATCACGATACGCCGTTGATCTGTTGTGTGGAGCAAATTCCGCTTTAGAACGGCGCTTTCATGCTGCCCGGCGTCGCCGGATCGCCCCAATCCGTGTCCTTCAACCACCACAGCCCCGCAAAATTCCTTACAAAGCAAATATCTCAGCTAATTAATCGTGTTGAATCAACAGGCAAATCCCGGTTAAATATATTTGATTACATAATCTCGGAAAACAGGAGCGTAAAGATATGAACAAATCATATAACTTACGGGAAGAATCGTCGGGTAAATCGATGCCAAAAATAAGCCAATTAAATCGTAGAGGATTCCTTAAGTTGGCCGGCATGACGGCCGCCGCATCCGTCATGCCGCACTCGAGCCGGGCGGCGGAAAAAACCAGGCCTAATGTGCTCATAATCATGGCCGACGATTGCACGTACAACGACCTGCCCGTCTACGGCGGACAGAACGCCAGTACACCCAACATCGACCGACTCGCCAAACAGGGGCTAACATTTAACCGCGCGTACCTGGCAGAGGCGATGTGCCAGCCATGTCGCGCCGAACTTTATACCGGACAGTACCCGATGCGCAACGGATGTGCTTGGAATCACTCGGCCTGCAGGCCGGCAGTTACGGCCATGCCGCAGCATCTCGGCGCTCTGGGCTATCGTGTGGGAATAGCCGGCAAGGTGCACGTCAGCCCCCGCAAGGCGTTTCCATTTAAAAAAGTTGACGGCTTTGACGCGAATTGCGTGCGCAAACCGACCAGGCCGCACGACGTGAATGCTGTTCGTGCCTTTATGAAGGGTGACAGCGGCGACAACCAGCCGTTCTGCCTTGTCGTCGCTCTGGTGGAACCGCACGTGCCGTGGGTGATGGGTGATGCGTCGAAATATCCACCGAAAAAAATCAAACTGCCCGCCAACATCGCCGACACCACACAAACGCGTAAAGACTTCGGCAGTTACCTCGCTGAGATTACATACGTTGACTCGCAGGTGGGGGGTCTGCTTGAGGCGCTCAAGCAGTCCGGGAAGGCGGATGACACCCTTGTGCTTTTCACCTCCGAGCAGGGCTCACAGTTCCCCGGCAACAAGTGGACCAACTGGGACACCGGCCTGCATACGGCACTGATCGCCCGCTGGCCGGGAAGGACGCCCGCCGGCAAACGCACCGACGCCCTTGTTCAGTACGCAGACGTGATGCCAACGCTGCTTGATATCGCAGGCGGCGACCCGTCCGGGCACAACTACGACGGGACAAGTTTCGCTCGCGTTCTGCTAGGCAGGAACGATGACCACCGCAAGTTCGTGTACGGTTTGCATAACAATATTCCAGAGGGGCCGGCTTACCCGATCCGCACAGTCAGCGACGGTGAGTACCGCTACATCCGCAATCTGATGCCCGAGGAGATATATATCGAGAAACACATGATGGGCCAGAGCGGCAAGCCTGTACACAATCCATACTGGCCTACGTGGATGGCGAACGCATCGCGTGAGCAGAGGATATACAATCTCGTCAAACGCTACATGCATCGCCCGGCGGAGGAACTGTATTATACGGCCAAAGATCCGTACGAGATGAACAATCTTGCCGATGACGCGAGATACGCCGAAATCAAGGCAAGACTCGCCAAAGAACTCGACCGCTGGATGACCTCGCAGGGCGACTCCGGCGCTGCGATGGACGCTAACAAGGCCCTCAGGGCTGCACGGGAAGGGAAACATTTATACGTTCCACCATCGAAAAAGAAAAACAAGGACCAGGAAAATAAGAACAATTAGTTCAGTTTGGAAACTACGTTGGCGGGCAGAATCCCGGCGCGTACTACTCTGCGGGGTCGCTTCGCTGCGTAGCAAGAGTTTTGTTCATTTATATTCCCGTCACACGCGGTGAGGTAAACAAAAAATACCGCAACTTGCAACCATATATCTGACTTCCGAATTGGGACACCCGGTCAATGGATCAGATCGTAGACCTGCTGCTGCTCGGCATCCATCTGCAGTAAAATCCGACGCAACGCGGGGTCGTTCGGCAGCTTGAAAGTCATTTCATACATGGTCTGCGTAAGCTCTGCTGCACGCTTTGGACTCATCGACAGCCCAGCATAATCTGCGGGTTCTGGAACTTGCCGTCTTTGGAGAATCCAATCTTCCGCAGGTCATCCTCGTCTTCTGCTTCGAAATACAGGCTGGTCATGTCATAGAAGACCACGTTGATCCGCTTGAGAATCTTTCGAGAGTGCCTGTAGGCAACTTGCTGGGCCTGCCGGCTGTAACGCTTGTTGAGACGGTCGAGGAACAGATAGATACTGTCGGCCGAGATGGTTTTGCCCTGATAGCGGTAGAGATAGTCGACGGTTTTGGGTTTGCTGGTCGGATACACCAGCCGAGTAACCACGATATCTCGAAATAACTGTTCGGGAATCACTCCAAATCCAATCTCGTCGAAGAGTCGGCCGAAAATGAGTTCCGGTCCTATTGTACGAATGGAGGCATTCCGGAGCGTGCGAACAAAATCGAGGATTACTGCATTGCCATGCTGGTCTTCGGGAAACAGCGAATACTGCCTGCTTTGGCAAATGATAAACTGCCGGCCCAACTCGACAAGCCGGGCCACCTCTTGCGGGTCGCGAGCCGATCCTATGGTTTTGGCAACGCGGTAGTCGTTGGTTTTGTCGATGACCTGAACGCTGACCGAGCCGGATTTGTTGGGCTTCTTGCGTACGAACATCGGCACATTTTATACGCGGGACACCCAAACCTAAAGTCCTGCCCTTGTAAAATAAGGACTTACAGCAATCTTTTCGACCTACTCGGAAGTCAGGATTGGTGTGGTCCTTCTGATTTTTGCTACAAAGTGGAGCATAAGTGGCAGTGGGGCCGGAATCCGCGCCGTCAAAAAATATAAGCCACGCATTAGCGAGATGCCCAGGCCAAAATAGCCGTCACATCGCCGCCGCGAAAGTATTCGATTAGGCAAAGGCAGGCCCTTCCACCATTGTAAGCAGAGGGCTTAATTCATCTCGTCGGGGCTGATGTATTTGTAGGTTCCGCCGGTTTCGGTAGATATCTGTTTGAGTAGTCTGACCGCTTCAGGCGGGCGATAGCCGTACAGCAGTGTGTTGATGTAAACGTTGCGGTTTTTGCTCAGCCGCCGAACGGTCCGGAGAACTTTTTCGTTATTCATAAAGTTGCCGTCGGTCATCAGAAAGATTAGTTTGCCGGGCCGGGATTTGTCGGCGCGGCCGAGGATGTCGAAGGCGCGTTGCAGCGATGGAATCGGGTCGGTGCCCCACTTGGCCGAGACGGCTATTACGGATTCAAGGAATTTCACTGCCCGGACCTTATTGGCTTCCTCGCCGTTAACAAGTCGCCCGGTTCGCATTTCCTTCGGCGGGCCGTCGGCGAAGAATATCACGTGGAAATCCTGCTTTTCGCCCAGCGTGCCGATGGACATGGCCAGTTGCCGACGCACAGCGTCGAAGATGTCCACCATAGAGCCAGAGCGGTCTATCACGTAAACGACGTGGCTGACGCCGCCTTTATCTCCGCCGTCTCCGTTGCCATCTCTGTCGCCGTCCCCGTTCGGCCCGAGGTCGTGGCCGTTACGGCTGATTTGAAATATAGTATTAGCATTAGTCTTGCCGATTTCAGCGTCTATCGTACCTTTTATGCCGATAGTGTCCGCAGCGGTGACTTTATTAATTATCATGGGGTTGGCCTGCACCTCATATTCTCTGGATGTCCATTGTCTCCCGGACGCTCTCGAAGAGTCATCAGTTATATTCCAGTCGTCCGGGCGTTTGGGTGTGACGTTGGGCCTGTTATCGGCCGCGGCGACACCGGAGATGGTTGGGTAGGTTGGAGGTTCGGTAGTTTGAGTGAACAGCAGCATGGTAAAGACCATTATTAGAAAAATTCCCGTGTGCAAAAAAGCGCTGAACAGCCACGGCATGGCCTCGGCCAATGTTCTCATCATTTCGCCGGGAGATTGCGGCCGCCGCTTCCGCCTGTCTTCGCCTTCGGTGGTCCTTGTGTTCATGGCGTGTCTCCTTATCCGTCGAATTTCATGGCATGGTAAATTTCCCTTTCTTCTGTAATGCTTAGACGATGACGGATTGGAAAGGTTCCCCAAAACTCGGAATTTTCGACGTGTGATTTTGACGGCTTAGGGATGTGGTGCGTCAGTTATGTTCGTTTTCTGCGGTGGGCAGTTCGGCGGTTCGTGGCGAGGGCGAGAGGCGGCGTTTAGGGTTAGCCGCAAGTTGTGCCCGCAGACTCATTATCGACACGTAGAAGAACCCGAAGGCGAATATCACCAAAAACGGTGCGGCCGAAACCGCCTGCAGGAAAACTATGCTGATAATTGCGCAGACGGACATATAAAGCCCCATGACGAACTCCACAATCGGCACCAGTGATATGCGGCTCTTGCGTAGTATGGTGTAGTTGCCGTTTGCAAGTTTGCCCTTGCCGTTTTCGCCATATTTCGGCGTGCGGATGAATTCGCTCTTATGCCCGAAGAGGGCCTCGAGTATTGCCTTTGTGTTGGAAACGCACAGACCCACGCCAATGGCCATCAGCACAGGCATGTACTTGAAAACGCTGCGCCAGTCGCGGAATAGTTCGAACTGGCTGGCGGCGTAGAACACGGCCACGGACATCGTCGCCAATGCGAAGACGCTCATGTCGAACGCTCCACGCCAGAACGTCCCTGCCTCCATTGGCACGGAGCGGAGGTACATTGCCGGAAAAAGCATAAGTATCAGCATGAACATGAATCCGTGCAGCATGAAACTGGTCAGGTGGAAGAAGGACTCGATCTTGACCTTCAGCGGCAGGTCGGAAAGCATCACTCTCGGCAACAGTTTCATCACCGTTTGCGCTCCACCCTTTGTCCAGCGGAACTGCTGGCTTTTGAAAGCATTCATCTCCGGCGGCAACTCGGCCGGGGCTGTTACGTGGGGCAGAAAGATGAACTTCCAGCCCTTCAGTTGTGCCCTGTAGGACAGGTCGAGGTCCTCGGTGAGCGTGTCGTGCCGCCAGCCGCCGGCGTCCTCGATGGCCGACCGCCGCCATGTGCCGGCCGTGCCGTTGAAGTTCATGAACCGCTTGCTGCGGTTGCGGGCTATATGCTCGATGGCGAAGTGCCCGTCGAGGAATATCGCCTGTGAGCGGGTCAGCATGCTGTCGCCGCGGTTGATGTGCTCCCAGCGAGTCTGAACCGTGCACACCTTCGGGTCGGTGAAGTAATGAATGGACCGCTTGAGGATATCTTTGGAAGGGATAAAGTCGGCGTCGAATATCGTGATGAACTCGCCCTTGGCGGTCTCGAGGCCTTTGGCCAGTGCGCCGGCCTTATAACCGACCCGATGGTCGCGGTGGATGTATTCTATATCGAAACCCTTTTGTTTTGCGCTCTCCACGGCCCGGCTGGCGATGTCCTGCGTTTCGTCCGTGCTGTCGTCGAGGACCTGTATCTGGAGTTTGTCGCCGGGATAGTCCAGCTGGCAGACTTTTTCTATAATCCGCCTGGCCACGAACTGCTCGTTGTACATCGGCAGCTGGACAGTCACGTGCGGCAGTTCTTCGAAGTGGCCTTGCAGCTTCGGGGCCTTGCGGCCGTGGCGGTAGTAAAGCCACACCAGCACGTACCTGTGGAAGCCGTATATCGATACAACCACCAGCACAGTGGTGTACAGGGTCATGAAGATTGTTTGTGGCAGTTCGGCCCAGTTCAATTTTCAGTCTCGTTTGTTATTCAAAAAATTATATGCCTATATATCACCGTAATGGCTAACTTCCCATAAGACAAAATTGTAAGTGCAATCGCCATGACGGTAAATAATAATTTGAATAATTTATCACGGGCGATGTGCATTATTCAGGAGTTGGATCCGCCGCCGTTACGGATGGCCTCTAGGTAATAGAGGCCGTCGCGGTCGAGCAGTTCTGTTTTTCGCATTCCCGCCTCGCTCAACAGCCGGTTCCAGGTTTGCTCATCCGGCAGGTGATCCCCGGCCACCGCTCCGCCGACGCCGTCGTGGAAGGAGTTTATCTCCCGGCGGGATGCCATGTGCAGCACAATCAGACGGCCGTTGAGTTTGAGCGCGCGGGCGAGGTTTTTCAGGGCGCCGCCCTGGTCGCGAAAGTGAGGAAAACAGTGGAAGCAGAACTCCAGATCGAATTCATCGTGGGCGATTTCGTCCGAGCACACATCCGCCAGGCGAAATTCGGCATTAATACCTTTATTTTTGGCGACTTGCAGCATTTTCGGCGAAAAATCCACGCCGACGACCTTTCCTGGAGCGACCTTGGCGGCCAGCCAGGGGGTCAAACGGCCCGTCCCGCAGCCGATCTCAATTAAGTCTATGCCGGAACTGAGTTTAAGTAGGTTATCAATTGTTTCAAGACGCTCGATTACGTCGGTAGGGGCGTCCTCCCGGCTGTCCCAGTTGTCGGCGTGAGAGTCAAAAAATTCCACACGTGGGTCCTCTGATTGTGAAAAAATTTTATTATTCATACGTTTTTGCCTTTACGTAATAATTATAGTATGGTATTATCTTATTTTAGATTCGTAATACGAATAGGATAGTGGATCCACGAAACGACGTCAAGGCCGGAGCGTGCTCAGCGTTGCCGGGAGAATCGAAGGAATTTTTAGATAAGGAGATGCTCATGCTTGCACGAACGAAGTTGTATGGCGCTGTTGTTTCTGTTGTTGCCGTTGCCTTTCTGGCCGTTGGCCAGGCCGCAGCCGTGAATTGGGAAGGGACGTCATACACGGACCATTCGGCACTTCAGGCCATTGGCGATGATGGAAACACCACATATACAAGTGGATTTCCGGTTAGAATGATCGGAATTGTTATCAATAACAATGAGGATATGTTGGACCCGTCGCCTGGGTTTTCAAACCCTGCGGGATGGCCGCCACCCCCGCCGCCGGATTTAGGCGGACAGGCCCAAATATATATCCAGGCGGTGAATCTTGACGGAACGACTTGGGACCCGGACACGGATAGCACGTTCGACGATTTTGGCGGAACGGCATGCTGGATGGGTCAGAACTATGGTAACTTATACCCCCAGGATTATGGTAAAAATTATTCCGATGATGAATGGAAAGCGGAATTGGGACGCTTAAATTTACAAGGGGGCACGGGTGTATCCGATCCTATCCGTGCGGGTGACCTTGTTGAAATTCGCGCCAATAAGGGGCTTTATTATCAAGGAAAGATGAATGTAAATGAACAACATAACAATGACCGTGACGATGAGCATCCTGACTGGCCTGACAATCGTCAGGATAATCCATCACCCACGGATGGTTCAGGCGACAATGACTTTGAAATCCTGCGTCTGGATGCGGGCTACGGCATGCCGACTCCGACGGAGATAACGCTTGCTGACCTTCAGGCCGATACCGGTGCCGCCGGTTACGATCCCACGTATCCCATGTTCGACCCAAGTCGTCAAACCGGTGCCGAGTACTACCAGGGAACGCTGGTGAGGATAAATGATGTGAAGATTGACCAACATTATGAAGAGGAAGGATGGGATAACGTGTGGGGCGCCGATGGAAAACTTATGCTTACCGATGAGAATGATGAGAACCATTTGGTATGCAAACTCGGTCTGGGCGATGGCTTCAGCGCATATGGCGCGCCGACAGGAGGGGTGGATGGATATTTCGACGTGATAGGAATATTGGACCAGGAATCCGGCGATAGCAACCGCGACGGTTACCGCATCTGGGTGATGGATTACAGCGGCAATCCGGAAGTCCTGCCCGAGCCGGCGACGATGTTGTTGTTGATGTGCGGTTCGGCCGTGGCGCTGGGCAGGTCGCGACGAAAACACAGCGGGTAACGTCTATGACGGCATTGTGGCCGACTAAAAATGCGATTGAACCGGGGCGGTTCGGGAAATCGAGCCGCCCCTTATGCGCCTTTACGCTGGTGGAACTTTTGGTGGTAATCGCCATCATATCGGTTTTGCTTGCGATTCTGGTTCCTTCAATCGGCGCAGCCAGAAGATACGCCCGACTGATTAAGGCGCACGCCGAACTGCGGGGAATTTGCACCGCGCTGGAAACCTACGCCTGCCAAAACAACGATGAACTGCCTCCCACGCGCGCATCTTGTGCTACGCAGACCGCATATCAATTACCCGTGGAACTGGCTACGGAAGATTATCTGCCGATTCGCAGAGGTGCTGTCCCGGCCGCATATGTGGAGGATGCCTTTAATCCCGGTCAGACTTACCGTTACCGTGCGCCGGGGGCGATGATATTGAACGAATCGGCCTACCTTGAAAGTGGGTCCCGGATATGGGTGCCGGATGACTTTCCTTACTGCCGCAGCGACGAAGGACAATATATGAAGGAACCAGACCAGTGCCCGGTTAGATATGCTATTTGGTCTGAAGGACCGGATCCCGGCTGTGAAAAATTGGGAAAAAACGCCGGCAGACGGCCTTTGCCACGGTGTTTCTGGATGATGAATATAAAAGATAATGGTGTAATTACACATTTTTGCGATGATAACGGTCGGTTCAAAACCAGCCCATAGGGAGATTACTCATGTTCGCCCGGATGGTTAAAATTCTGCTGATTATAGTTTTTGTATTTGCCGGCTGCGGCGACGATAACGCAGGCGGCAACGGCGGCCGGGTGGTGACTGATTTGGCCGGGCGGCAGGTCCGCGTGCCGGCAAAGGTCGAGCGGATAGTTTGCAAGGGTCCCGGTTCGCTTCGGCTGATAACCTACCTGCAGGCCACGGATATGGTTGTCGGCATCGAGGACGGCTTCGAGACGCGGGATGCAAGCGGACGGCCTTACCGCCTGGCGCATAGGGAACTGGACAACCTGCCGCGGATAGGGACGGCCGGGCCTTCGCCCGCGGCCGATGCCGAGGCGGTGCTCCGCGTCCGCCCGGATGTGATTTTCCTCTCATACGCCGACGTCCGCGTCGTGGAAAACCTTCAGAGCAGAACCGGAATCCCTGTCGTAGTGCTCAGTGAAGGGTCGCTGGGCGTGTTAGACGCCGACACCGTCTTCGAATCGCTTAAATTGGCCGGGGAAATACTCGGCAAACGAAAGCGAGCCCGGGAAGTGATAAAGTTCATCAAAGACACGCACAGCCAACTCCGCGGCCGCGTCAAAGGCACATCACAGGATAATCACCCATCGGTCTATGTCGGCGGGCTGGGCTACAAGGGCAGCCACGGAATCACAAGCACACAGACGAATTATCCGGGCTTCGAGTTGCTTGCGGCGAACGTGGTTACCGACGAAATGTCGCGTGATGGTCACGTGGCCGTCAGCAGGGAAAAACTGCTGCAGTGGGACCCGGATGTGATATTCATCGATGGCGGCGGACTGGATGTGGTGCTGGAGGATTACCGGCGCCGGCCGGAGTTTTACCGCTCGCTGTCGGCCGTACGCAAAGGCCGCGTCCACGTGCTGCTGCCTTATAACTTCTACACCACAAACGTCTCGACGGCCCTGGCGAATTATTTTTACATAGGCAAGGTTCTCTATCCGCAGCGATTTGCCGATATTGACCCGGCCCGGCGGGCGGATGAGATTTATTCATTTCTCGTCGGCGCGGAGGTGTTCGAGAGGATGAAACGTGATTACGGTGGTTTTGCCGAACTTGACCTCGAGAAAGGCCGAAGTCACGAAAACTGACGACATAAAACTCCGATACCGGCGACACATCCGCCTGAAGGTCGCCGTCGCGCTTGTTTTGGCCGGCGTAGCGGTGGCCGCGGCGTGCTACTCGCTGTATACCGGTGCGATGTCGATGAGTGCGGGCGAATTTTTCCGAGCGCTTCTCGGCGACGGCGACGTTACGCACCGCGTGGTTTTGTGGCACATCCGCATGCCTCGTGTTCTGGCGGCGCTTATCGCCGGTGTAGGCCTGGCCGTTGCCGGGACCGTAATGCAGTGCCTGCTTCGTAACCCGCTGGCCTCGCCGTTTACGATGGGGATATCGCAGGGGGCGGCCTTCGGTGCGGCGTTCGCGATAATCGTTCTCGGCGCCGGCCAAAGCGCCATCGGCGGCGCGTCGGCGGCAACAGGAGGGGCATACCTGGTGACAATCTCTGCCTTCGTCGGCGCCCTTGGCGGCGTGCTGGTGATACTCACTCTGGCGCGGCTGAGTCGGCTTGGTCCGTATTCGGTGGTGCTTGCCGGCGTGGCGATGGGCTCGCTGTTCGCGGCCGCGACGATGCTGCTTCAGTATCTGGCCGAGGACCTGGAGGTTGCCTCGGTGGTGCGGTGGACCTTCGGCGACGTCGGCCGGGCGAACATGGCGGATGTGTGGGTGATGCTGGCCGTGACGGCGGCGGGACTGTTGTATTTCGTCTTCAAGCGACACGATTACAATGCAATGCGACTCGGCGAGGAGACGGCCCGTTCGCTGGGCGTGCGGACCGGCAGTGTGCGTCTTGCGGGTGTGCTGGCGGCGGCGCTGGTGACCGCAACGTCCGTGGCGCTGGTGGGCATTATTGGTTTTGTGGGCCTTGTCGCCCCGCACATAACGCGGCGGTTAATCGGCGGCGACCACAGGTTCCTTGTTCCCGTCTCGGCCCTTACCGGCGGTGCGCTGCTGCTGGCGGCCGACGCCGTCGCCCGCACCGTCATGTCGCCGACGGTGCTGCCGGTGGGGATACTGACCTCGTTCATGGGCGCGCCGCTGTTTATCTACCTGATTATCAGAACACGCGGATGATGGAATGAAACTGAAAATCGAAAATCTGGAATTTTCATACCCTTCCGTGCCCGTGCTGAAGGATGTGGGCATGGATCTGTCCTCGGGAACGGTGGTGTGCATCGTGGGCAAAAACGGGGCCGGCAAGTCCACGCTGATAAAGTGCATGAACCGTATCCTCAACGCCGACGCCGGCGCGGTGTACCTCGACGGTAAATCTATCACGGGGATGAGTCCTCGGCAGATAGCCCGACAAATGGCGTACCTGGCCCAGATGGGCGAGCATGACTTCCCGGTGACGGTCTTCGACGTTGTGCTTATGGGCCGCCACCCGCACATATCCTGGGGCCTGGACACACGCGACAAGGATTACGCCTGGGGCGTGCTGGAGATGATGGGCCTGGAAGAATTGGCCATGCGGGACTTCCGTCACATAAGCGGCGGCCAGCAGCAGCAGGTGCTCATCGCACGGGCGCTCGCTCAGGAGGCGCGGGTGTTCCTTCTCGATGAGCCGACCAGCAATTTGGACATCCGCCACCAGTTGGAGGTTATGGAGGTCATCGTGCGGCTGACCGTCGAGAAAGATATCCTCAGCGTTATTTCCATTCACGACCTGAACCTGGCCGCAAGGTATGCCGATGAGGTTATTATGATAGACCGCGGCGCAGTCTTCGCCGCCGGCGGGCCGCGCGAGGTATTCACGGCCGAGAACATCCGCCAAGTCTACGGCGTGGACGTGCGAATAGACCGCCTCGATGGGAAAATACACATCACTCCGCTGGGCACCGTATGAGATGCCGGCGATCGTAATCCGACAAAAGGCGTTGAAATTTTGAATGTCGCCACCTATATAGACCTGCATCGATTCGCATGCGAATCGTCGAGTGCGTAAATGGCGATAACTGTCTCGAATAAAATATGGGATGTGTACAAATTTCCGCTTGCGGGATTTTGTAAGCATTTGAGAATCACCTATCCGGCCGACGAGAAACAATGGCGGCAGTGGGCCCCGGAATACTGGTGCGGCCGGGATAAGGAAGCCAAAAGGACGGGAAAGAACAGGATACGCCTGGATGCTCCCCATCCGGGTGCGCCCGTACATTTTTTCAAGCGGTTCCTGGTCAGGAACAAGCGCGACCGGATTAAACGTCTCTTTAAAAAATCCCGCGCACGAAGAACATTCGACGCGGCCGAAGCTCTGCAGGCCCGCGGATTCGCCGCTCCCCGGCACCGTTGCATTATCGAACTGGTGAGTTTTGGCCTCGTGCGCGAAAGCGCTCTTGTAAGCGAGGATTTATCGCAGGCCGAAAGCGTAAGCGACGCGCTGGCCGATAAGCGCGCGGACAGCAAACAGAAACGCCGCCTGGTGCAGGAACTCGGCGGCGAAATAGGCCGTCTGCACCGGGCCGGCATTTATCACGGAGACCTGCGCCTCGGTAATGTTCTTTGCAGGGAGACGGAGGATGGATCCGGATTCTGCTTTATCGACAACGAAAGGACACGCGTATACAGACGGCTGCCCATGGCCAGGAGGTTGCAGAATCTTGTCCAGGCAAACATGATGCTGCGGGGCGTAACGATGACCGACCGGCTTAGATTCTGGAAGGCGTATCAGCGGGCCGGCGGCCTGTCGGATAAACAGGCGGCCTGCATTATCCGCACGACAATGGAAAGAACCCGCAAACGCTGGAAACGTAAAAACTGGCTCGCCCCTGATGAACGGTAAATTTCTTAGAGCAACACCGACCGCATACGCGAACCGAGCCGACAGGACCGCCTTTCCGCGGGGAGTTCAGTTACGTACTTAAGAACAGTGAGGGATAAATTTTCTGCGAGCTTTATCCTCCTTTTGGTTTCCGTCGGGCGAGCACACCCGGCGGCAGTTAAGTACGGACCGCCGCGGAGGATTCGCGGGCCCCGTCGGCTCGGGAGTTTTGGCCGGTGCTTACTTGATTCATACGATACAATCACCGGTCGGGGCAAATCGCTTTTTGAGACTTGCTGCAATTCTCCGCAACTATTTTGAGCAGAAATTCCACTATAGGTGGTGTAGACGTATTTCTGTGGGGCCGCCTGCAAGCAGCATATTGATACCGGACTATTGTGTGTAATTATCGTTTGCCGCCAGGGGAGACGTTCTAACTTTCCGTTTCGTCATATGTGGTTTTCGGCACACTACCAATTTGCTCAGCAAACAAAGCGGCATTATGCCTTCGAGGCGTTTGGCGATGGAGATTATCACTTGAGCAGTCGAATGTGGGCCCCATAAGACCTGTTTGTGAGAAGTGAAGGACAGAAAGGCACGTACCTATTCGACACTTTCGGCTTACTTTGTACGTCCATTGTTATTTGGATTATAAATATTCCCGCCCGAGGTGGCATACTCGTTGAGGATGGTGCGGGACTGTTTGCGGAGGATGTCGCGTGTGACGGAGATTCCGCGGTTTTGTAATTCTTCCGCCCAGTGGGGTGGTTTGGGGCCTTCGTCGAAGCCGATTGCTGTAGCGTCGGCGTCTCGCGCAGCGCACACCAGCCGCCGCAGGCCCGACCAGCACACCGCCCCAAGACACATTGTGCACGGTTCTGTGCTGGCGAACAGTTCGCATCGCCGCCCGTCGGCCGAAAGATCGTGTGTGCCGAGTGTTTGCTGAGCGAGGCAGATTGCTACAATTTCCGCGTGGGTGACGCAGCAGTTGGACGGGATTACGATGTTTACGCCGGGCGCGATGAGCCGGTTGGTTTTGGAATCGAACACGGCCGCGCCAAATGGCCCGCCGGTAAAGTTGTGGATATTTCGCCGAGTCAGTTTCAGGACCAGTTCCATCTTCTGTTCGTCGGTCTTAAAGACGGTGTTCCTGTCCGGAAGTGCGCCATCAATCCATCCGGGCAGTTGAATATTTATTTCGCCGAATCGCATAATTATCCTTTTCCGCGCGGTGGCCTGGAATGTCACAACGCCTGATTTGCTTAAAGATTAGCATATCTCGTTCGCTGCGACGAGGTATTGCTTGGGTGTGATTTGCTGGGCGCGCGCATCGAGCGGAACGCCGGCGGTTTGCATGGCTTCAAGGATTTTCCCTGCCGAGTTCGGGGCGCGTTTGCGGCGGAGAATGGCGCCGATTTGTTTTCGCCGCTGGCCGAAGGCAATATTCAGGACCTCCCTCAGCGCCTTGGTATCTCGCAGAGCCGCGGCAGTTTCGGCGTCGAAGTCTATCCGGACTATGCGGCTGGAGACTTTCGGCCGGGGCCAGAACGCCCCCGGCGGCACCGTCGGCCCCGCCGCGGCATTGCCAAGCAGCGCCACCAGTACACTGATGGGCCCGTAGTCTCCCCCGTCCGCCTCGGCTGTGAGGCGGGCGGCCACCTCTGCCTGGACGGTAAAGGTGAGTCTCTCGAAACAGCGTGCGGAAGCATCCGTTTCTTGCACCGCACGGTGTGAGTTCATCAGGCATTCGGCGATCAGAGGCGTTGCAATGTTATACGGCAGGTTGGAGACCAGCCGAGGCCGCTCGCTCAGCGATTCAAGTACAGTGGGGTTGATAGCATGTTTGCCCGCCATCACATCGCCTGTGATTATTTTCAGGTTGGTCTGCCCGCTAAGTTTGTGCCGAAGCAGTTCGGCCAGCCGTTTGTCCATTTCAACAGCCACGACGTTGCATCCGGTCGCCAGTAATTCTTCCGTAAGTGAGCCGGTGGCGGCGCCGACCTCCAGTATATTGTCGCCGCGATTCACCTGGGCCAAATCGAGCAGTTTCCGCATGTATTTTGGCTCGATGAGGAAATTCTGTCCCATCCTTCGGTTGGGGCGGACCTGCGCAACGGCCAGCAAACTTCTGATTTCTTCAAGATTTTGCATAACTGTTTACGAAGAAAATACCAATCCGTCGTCTAAATCACCAGGTTAGCTCGAAAACCCGGCCGAAAAATTGATTAATTTTTATTGCAAACCTGTTGGCATAGTGCACAATAAACCGCGCATTTGTCCGGCCAGTTGGAGCATTAAAAAATATTGGGCTGTAAAAAGGACATTA
Source organism: uncultured Planctomycetaceae bacterium (assembly GCA_964472875.1). Classification (GTDB taxonomy): domain Bacteria; phylum Planctomycetota; class Phycisphaerae; order SM23-33; family SM23-33; genus CAYYMD01. Next base: position 52,929 of record CAYYMD010000007.1, on the reverse strand, counting down.
TAAGAAAATATGGGTTTATTAGCACTGCCGCTGCGACAGTGGTGTGTCTGGTGCTGTTGTTCCCAACCGCCTTACGGGCACAGCAGCCCAGCGACGGACGGCGTATTTACGAGGAGGAATTGCGAGTCCGCCTCGACCGCCAGATTCCCGAGGCACGCGAAATGGGATTTGACGCAGGCGGGTGGTTCAATTTTGCGTTTTTCAACTACGACGATGCCTCAGCGGACAAGGACCGCACGCTGCGGCAATACGAACTTCGCTTGTGGGGCTCGGCCAGCATTCAGGGCGTGCATCGCTTTTACGTCCGCGGCCTGACGACATACGACGACTGGAACGACGGAGACAATATTACCGGAGAAGGGGATGACTGGGTCGAACCCAAGATCGAGCGGTTGTGGTACCAATTCGACCTGGGCCAGATGCTTTACAACCAGACCGGCAGACCCTCCGGCTATGATCTTAAGTTCAAGGTGGGGCGGGCATATGCGGATATCGGCACGGCGTTCGTGCTTTCCATGCCGCTTGACCTGATACAGTTGGATGTTTCCTGTCCCAACTGGGACGTCAAGGCACTGCTGGGTAAAACTATAGGCAGCAGCCGCAATATCGACGACTCCCTGAACGTCTACGATCACCAGGACCGGTGGATATGGGGCACACAGGCCACCTATACCGGTCTGAGTCACCATCGCCCGTTTGTGTATTTCCTGTCCAATCACGATAAGACCGACCCGTCACCGGACAGTGCTGTGCAGGATTTCGAATATTCCAGTCAGTACGTGGGGCTGGGCAGCACCGGCTCACTGTGCTTGCCGAACCTGCGTTACCGGGGCGAAGTGGTTGGCGAGTGGGGCAGGACCTATTCCGAGTTCGCCACCAGCGACCGCGATGATATCAATGCCTGGGCGGCCAACATGCAGCTGGAGTACCTTTTCAGGGAATACCCTATGCGTCCGAGGGTCTCGGCCGAATATATCTTCGCAAGCGGCGACAAGGACCGCCGACTCAGCGCCACATCGACTATCGGCGGCAACCAGCAGGGCACCAACGATAATGCGTTCAACGCGTTCGGCTTCCGCGATACGGGCATTGCCTTCGCCCCGAGGATGTCGAATCTGCACATATACAATGTTGGCGCCAGTTGCTTTCCGCTGGAGAAACACCGGCTGTTCGAGAAGATGGAAGTCGGCACGAAGGTGTTTTTCTATAATAAAGCCACGTGCGGGCCTATAAGCGACACCACAGCCAACAATATGGATTCGACCTGGGTCGGATGGGAATGGGACGTTTTCTGTGACTGGCGTATAACCTCCGACCTGTCGTGGTCGGTGCGTTACGGAGCGTTTCAGCCGGGTGCTGCGTTCGCTGATAAGGATTGCAGGCATTTTCTTTTCAGCGGCGTTACGTTCAGTTTTTAAAAGACAGCGATGAAAATAGTTCGAACATTAAGTGTTATCGTGATATCAGCGGCCTCTATGGTTTTGGCGGGCGGATGCGCGCACAGCGGCGAGCCCCGCATAGACAAGCCCGAGGCAACGCTGCCTGAGGCAGAAAGTTCGCCTGGTTTTCTCGACCGCATGTCGTCTACTCCCACCGTCACTCAGAACGACGCCATGAGGGGATTGCTGTTTCTGCTGCAAGAAAAAGACCCCGCCGGGAATTTCGCCCAGCGAGTGGAAATGTTGCACGGTAAGGAAATTATTCCCGGCGGATGGACTTACAACGCAAACAAGCCGCTTAACAGGGGGCAACTGGCGTACATGATTTACCAGGCGTGCGGGATTGACGGCGGTATAATTCTACATTTGACGGGTCCTTCCTGCCGGTACTGCCTGCGGGAATTGCAGTATCAGCGTATAATGGCAGAAGGCCTGGCCAACACGAGCGTAACAGGCATGGAGTTCATTGCGGTGCTGGGTCGGGCCGGTGCGTACATGGAATACGGGCGCGTGCCCGATGACCTGAAAATACCGGAGGGCGGATAAATGAAAAATCTTACGATAATAATTTGCGCAGTGCTGGCCCTGTCGTTCCCGGCCGTCGCCGCGGAAGAAGAACAGGATACCGAGAAAAATAAAGACAAATCGGCCGGGAAGGTTGCGGTCGTATCGGTTTCGCCGCCGGCGGAGAAACTTCTGCCCGGCGAGGGCCAGAATTGGCAGCCGCTTAAAGAAGGCGACGAACTGAGCGAAACCACGCTTATACGCACCGGTCTAAAGGCCAAAGTTGTTTTGAAGTTCGCCGAGCAGGCGGAGGTTACCATAGACAGGGCGACCAAGGTCGGCATAGGACAGTTTCGCCAGAAGCAGGAAGTCGTCAATACAGACCTGGGGCTCAAATACGGCAAGGTTGAGGCCGAGGTCGAAAGCGCCGAAAAGCCCAACGATTTCCGTGTGTCCACGCCGGTGGCCACGCTGAGCGTTCGCGGCTCTCAGCCAATTGTCAACTTCGGCGGTGACTTCGGTGTTCTTGGCCGAAGCGCCGAGGGCAATCTTAACGTCGTAGGCCCGCGGGGCAGTCAGACAATACGGCCGGGCGAAACCACCACGGGTAACAAACCCCTACCGGTAAATCTTGCCAAGCATAACTTTGCCGTAAACCTTCTTGATGTTTTAGGAGGACTGACCGGACCGGAAAGGTTTAATCAAATCAATAATGGCAGCGGCAGGGGAGTATTCGGCCCAAGTGGTACAAGGCCATTAAATAATCTTCGCCCCTTCTTGTCATCCTCTTCCCACAGCAGTCCGAACGGCAGCGAAAATGGTTATTATATAACGCCCGGGGAATAATAACCCCTATAGCTATTGTCATTTAAATCATCTTGGCCGACGGGCGGGGGGAGATTAGACTATCGGCATGTCCGGAAATTCAGCAAAATGGTCTCGCAAATGGGTCGTGTTCATGCTCGGGCTGGCGGCCGTTTGCTTGGTAGCGGTGATACACTTTTTCGGTTTTGATGAACGATTGGAACTTCAGGCCGTCGATTTCCGCTTCAGGCACTTTCCCCGCGGTGCTCCCCGGCAGCAGATTACGCGGATTGTGATTGACGACAACTCGCTGGAGCAGCTCGGCCGATGGCCCTGGCCGCGGCGGCAACTGGGGGGAATCATAGACGTGCTTCACCGTTGTGGGGCGGAGTCGATTGCGCTGGACATAATCCTACCGGACCCCCAGGACAAACGCTACGTCAGCGACGAGATGGATATTTATTCGCCGACCATGCAACCGCTGCTCGGCGATGCCCCGCCCCAGCCGGTCTTCGACGATGCCGAACTGACCGAGGCGATAACCCGCGATGGCCAGGTTATTCTTGCCATGCATGTCGAGTCTCTCGGGCGAAAAGGAAGCGATTTGACCGAAGCACAAAAGCGCCTGCGCCGACTGGTTCGCGATAATCCGAAAATCAGTTTTGAATCGGTCACGGGTAAAATTGACGGCGCCGGTAACACAAAAAGTCACGCGAAGGCATATCTGCGATATCGCGCAGTTGAGGAGTTGAAGAAGTTCAGTATCACGCCGCGCAGCATGGAGGGGTTATGGTTTCCGTCTTCGGCTATGATACCGCCGCTTGTGACATTCGCGGCAGCGTGCGACGGTTGCGGTTTTGTCACATTCTCGCCGGATGTCGACGGCGTGATGAGGCGTATAGAACTGTTTGCACGGGCGGAGGAAAAACTCTGGCCTCACCTCTCGCTGACGCTGGCGGCCGAGTGCCTGGCTGCCGAACACGGCGGAGAGTATGAAATCGGCGCCGACGCCGACAGCCACGACATTATTCTGCGGTTCGACGATGGTTTCACCCGACGGATTCCTACTACCCATCGCGGCGGGATGCTCGTGAACTGGTCAAAGCCGTCAACCTCCGCCGCCGGGCGGGTTCCCATCACTGCCCCTGGTGTAATCTGGCGAAATCGCCAGAAAATACAGCGAAACCATCGCCGCGCCCGCCTGCTGCAGGTTGAACTGGCCCGCGTACTCAAACAATCAGACCTTTTGAAGCTCTTCGCCCGGGCGGATGAGATTTATCAAAAGCGGACCGCCGCACAGGCGAGGCGCTACCGGGCGATGCTCTACCGGCCGGATGAAGTTGAGCAAATAAGCCGGCGGCTTTCCGATATCCGCTCCAACGAAGCCAAAATCGAGAACCGCATAGACAAGGCAGTAAGCGAAGTTGCCAACAATCTCGATTTTTATCTTCAGGGCGCCGACGATAACGACGCTTCAGTGCGACGAATCAGAAGCATCGAGGCGCAGCTGGCGGAAATCAAAAGCCGTAACGCGGAGATACTTCGCCAATGCCGGGCGGACGAGCAAAAATTGCGCGAGCGGCTGGACGGTAAAATATGCATCATCGGCTCCACGGCCACGGGTGCAGCCGATTTTGTCCCCACGCCAGCCGCCGAACGAATGCCCGGCGTAGAGGTCAACTCTCAAATCGCCGGTTCTATAATAACCGGTCAATTTATCCGCCGCGCTGGTCTTGGCTGGGACATGCTGGCGATAATCCTTCTCGGCGTCGCCACGGCCGTGATTGCAACGTGGTCGCCTACCGTGTGGGCAGCACCAGTGGCGCTGGTGCTGGCTGCCGCCTATGCGGTGTTCGATGCGGCCATCGTGTTTGGGCGGTGGGGCATACTGCTGACGCTCTCGGCGCCGATTCTTGTTGCGATAGTAGTGCTGGTTGTGGTTACGGCCGGGCGGCTGCTTCTGGAGGAACGGGCCAAGCGGCGCATCCGCGGCATGTTCGCCCATGCCCTTTCGCCCGTGCTTGTGGACCGGCTCATAGAGAGCCCGCAACTGGCGCAACTGGGAGGCCAGCGGCGAGTGCTGACGTGTTTCTTTTCTGACCTGGCCGGGTTCACCAACCTGGCCGAACGCCTCGGCGAGCAGGACACTGTAAAGGTGTTGAACAGATATTTCGATTCCATGACAGAGATTATCCAGGATACCTGCGGCGGCTACCTGAACAAGTTCCTTGGCGACGGGATACTGGCGCTTTTTGGTGCTCCGGTTCCCCAGGACGACCATGCCGCCCGTGCGATACGAGCGGCCGTGGCGTGCCGGACGGAACTGGCCCAGGTGAACAGGTCACTTGCCAGAGAGACGGGCGGGCCGGTGAACCTGTCATGCCGCATCGGCCTTGCCAGCGGAGAGGCGATGGTCGGCAACTGCGGCTCAACCGGCAGGATGGACTACACCGCCATCGGCGACTGCGTGAACCTGGCCAGCCGCTTGGAGTCGGCCAATAAATACTTTGGGACCGGCATACTCATTACCGGGCATACATATGCTGCCGCCGTTGACGAGGCGCCGGCCAGGCCGTTGGGTCTTGTAAAGGTCGTGGGCAAGGATGAGCCCGTTCGTCTGTGGAGCGTAATAGCCCAGGACGAGGTCGGCGAGGGAGAATCGACAAAACTGGCCGATGAATTTACACGCGGTGTAGAAATGTACCAGCAGGGTGACTTCGCCGGCGCGGCCGAAGTTTTCGAACACCTGCACAAAAAATACCCACACGACAAGCCATCATGTATATATTTTGATTTATGCAAAAAATTCACTCGTCAACCACCGGCGCCCGACGAGCCGCTAATTATAGAACTGACGGAAAAGTAGAACGGCCCAATTATTCAATTGGTTATCGGATTTAGAGCAGTTTAGCGATATCGGCGGGTTCGATGCGATATTTGCTCCCAATGCCCTGGTAGAAGCCGTGGATGCCTATCATGTGCACCGAAAGGGGGGTGATAATATATGTCCGCCCTGTGGATTCGTCGCTCAGTTCCACCTGTCCCTTATCGAACACGCCGCAGTTGGGCCACGGGCAGGGTATTTGCCCCCTCGCCTCGCGATAAACGGCCGTCAGATTTGGGCGGACCTCGACGGGTTTGCCCTGGGCGTCCATGGCCGTGCGCAGGATTTGCTTCAGGGTCTCGGCGATTTCGCGATTTGACAGACCCAGTTCGCTCACCTTCCGCTCGTCGTCGCTGATGATTTTCTCTACGTTCCTGTCGTCGTCGCCGAGGAAGCCGTCGCCGCTGAGTTCGCCGACCCTCATCCGCTGGTCGGGTTTTTTGTTATCTGTGGAGTCATCCATGGCCGCTGACCTCTATATAAACTTGTCGAAGAAAATAAATTCCTCGGCTATGTTTTTGCGCCTGAGAACGTCGAGCCCCGCATCGATCATTCCCGGCGATCCGCACAGGTAAACCTCCATGCCCGAGGCGTCGGGAACCATGCGGTCGAGTACTTCGGTTATCAGTCCCGTTTCTCCGTCCCAGTTATCCGCCGGCTCCGGGGCCGAAAGGGCAGGTATGAATGTGAACCACTCCAGTTCGCGCTGCAACTGCTGTAACTCATCGGTGAGGAACAGATCCCTTCGCTGCACCGCGCCGAAAAAGTAAGTCGTCTTTCTATCAATGCCTTTTTCCTTCATGTGGCGGATCATCGACCAGAACGGCGCCATGCCCGACCCGCCGGCGATCCATATCATATCTCTCGTAGAGCGGCTCAGGTGGAAGTCTCCGAACGGGCCGATGAACTTTACCTCGTCGCCTTCGGTTAGTTCCTCGAATATCCATGTAGTCCCGATGCCGCCGGGCACAAGGCGGACGATGAGTTCCACCCGGTCGTCGGCCGAAGGTGGATTGCACATACTGTATGCGCGTTCGACGGGCTCGCGGCTGAGACGGTAAGGTGGTACGACAAGGTTAACGTACTGGCCGGGGAAAAATTTTATGCTCTGCGGTTCGATGAGTTTGATAACGATGTGCCTGATGTCGTATGTAAGGTTGCTTATCTGTTCGACCCGGCCGCGGAATTTGCCGATCTTCAGATATTTTGGGGGTATTTCCACGGCCACGTCGCCGGTGACGGTTATCTGGCAACTGAGCCGCACGCCGGATTCCAGTTGCTCGGGTTCGAGGTGGCGTTTTTCGGCTTCGGTGGGCGGGCCGACCTCGCTTAGTGTCTTGAGCCGGCAATAGCCGCACTGGCCTACGCCGCCGCAGGCCGACGGCAGCGATATGCCCTTTTCCTTCAGCGCCCGGAAAAGGGACTTGCCCTGCTTAACATCTATGCGCAGGGAACCGTTATTTATGTCGATTGTGCTCGTTTCCAACGACATGTTCAGGTAGGTACAGGCGTCCTTCCTGTCGAGAATGTTTATGGTCTTCGGCTAACCGGATTTATTCGCTCAGTTTCTGCTTAATTTTTTCTGCGGCTTTTTTGCCCAGTTCCCTGCATGCGACCAGGTCATCGTCGGTGGGAACGTATTTGACCTTAAGGGCATCGTCGACGATATCGACCCGCATATCTTCGAGCATTTGTTGCAATATCTGTGGAGCTTCACCGCCCCAGCCGTAGGAGCCGAACGACGCGCCGACAAGACCTTCGGGGCGAAGGCCCCTGAGGTAGCACATGGCGTCGGCCACCGTGGGGAATATTTCGTTGTTAATCGTCGGCGAGCCGACCAGCAGCGCCGCAGCGTCGAGGACCTCCGTGGCGATGTCGCTGCGGTGGCAACTCCGCGTAGGCATGAGAACGGTTTCGGTCCCTTCGGCGGCGATGCCCTCAGCTATCGCCCGCGCCATGAGGTTCGTGGAGTTCCACATGGTGTCGTAAATTATCACCGCCTTGTCGGCCGTCTTCCGTTCGGCCCATCCGGCGTAGGCGGAAACGATGCGGTTTATGTCCTCGCCGCGCCATATTGGCCCGTGGTCCGGCGCAACTGCGTCCAGTTTCACGCCGGATTCCTGCACTTTTTGCAGCGAGCGCTTTATGAATTTCGACAGCGGCATGAGGATATTGGCGTAGTATTTTTTCGCTTCGTAGTCCACCACGTCGCGGTCTAACTGGTCGGCGAACCTTTCATAACTGGCCAGGTGCTCACCGAAGGCATCCTGCGACAGGAGCAGTTTATCCTCGTGCAGGTAAGTGACCATGCTGTCCGGCCAGTGGCACATTTTGGTCTCGAGGAATGTCGCGTTTACGCCGCCGAGGTCGAGACTGTCTCCGTCACCGACGGCCGTTATCCGCTCGCCTATGGCAAAATGTTCGTTCAGCGCTTTTGCGCCCATTTTGGAGGCGAATACTTTCTCAGGCCCGACAGCATCGATGGTGGCCGGCAGGGCGCCGCTGTGGTCCATCTCGGCGTGGTTGGATATGATGTAATCTATCTTGTCCGGCTCCACGACGGATGATATCCGCGCCATCATCTCGTCGAAGAAGGGGGCTTTGACCGTATCGACGAGTGTGAGCTTGTCGGCCTGTATAAGATACGCATTGTAAGTGGTTCCGCGCGAAGTCAGGTAGCCGTGAAAATTCCTCACGCCCCAGTCGATCGCGCCTACCCACCACACGTGGTCGGTGATCTTTTCGGCTCGAAAAACCTCACTCATTCGGCTACTCCACCTTGTTGGCTTACTGGGTAATCTTTCGGTACTCGGCGTTAATTGTATTAATGTGGCCGTATTCTTCCTTGATGATGTCATCAAGTTTTCCTTTTCCGGCCTCATTCGGGACAAGCGCCTTCATCCCCTGGTAGAAGACGATGGAGTCTCTTTCTATTCCGATGGCGAATCTGAACACATCTTCCAGAGTCTGCGAACCGTCATAGAACGTTGTCGGGTCGTTCATGAAGATTTTACCCTCAACCAGCGACTGCAGGTACAAAGCTGCATCCTTGTCCACATCGGCCACGGTGGGTTGCTTTTCGAGCTTATTCAGTTCAGCACGCATTTGTGCGAAGGTTTTCTCGTGGTTCATTTCCATCTCGGACAAATGCTCAAGCATTGTCCCTGTCTCACCGTTGGCCATTTCAGCGGCGGTTTTGTAAAACTTCGCGCCGTCCCGCTCAATCTTTTCGGCCATCTCAAATATTTCATCTGCACTGAATGTAATTGCCATTTTTATTCTCCTTCGTCCTGGGCGGGTGAAAATTCCCTACCGGCCAGTTCCCGGTCCAGCATAAGCAGCGGCGCCTTTGCGTCGCCTATCATCTTCAGCTTCTGAAGTATCTCGTCGGCCGAACTCTCTTCCTCTATCTGCTCGGCGACAAACCATTGCAGCATCGGTCCGGCTGCGTGGTCTTTCTCGGCCGCTGTCAACTCCACAAGATCGTTAATTCTGCCGGTTATATATTTTTCGTGCGCGTATGCCGCTTCGAAAACCGCAACCGCCGAGTCCCATTCGGTGTCGGGGGCGTCTATCGCCTCCAGTATCACGCGTCCGCCACGCTCATTGATGTGGTGGTAGAATTTCATTGCGTGAGCCATTTCTTCCTGCGCCTGGCAAGTCATCCAGTTGGCGAAGCCCGGAAGATTTATGGAATCGAAATACGCCGCCGCCGACCAGTAAAGGTAGGCCGAAAATGTCTCGGCGTTTATCTGCTTGTTGAACGCATCTTCTATTTTTTTGTCTATCATAATTATCCTTTCCAAAGGCCGTGTACGTTGCAGAACTCGCGGGCCGATACGTCCTCGGCCTGTACCTGGAACGTCGCCTCGGGCGCATCTTGCGGCTTGAGGTATTGCTTATATACCTTACCGTCGGCGGCCAGTTCAATCCATTCTATATAGTGCTTCTCTTCCATCGGGTGCAGCGCCGCCTTACCGATGGTCACCTTGACGCCGTCGTCGGTCTTCTGAATCCAGGGAACGTGCTTTTCCTGCGTAATATCGTCGGTTTGTTCTTCCATGAGCTCCATGGGTTGATTGCAGCAGACGAGTTGACCTTCGCCGGCGTCGAGCACCTCGGCAACGATGCCGCATACCTGACACTTGTAAACCTGATGTTTTTCTGCCATTTTCAGTTCCTTTCAGTTGGACGGGTTATTGATTCTATTTCCGGGCCTGTTTGACCGCTTCCAGGGCCTCATCGTAGTCGGGCTCGTAGGTCATTTCCCTGACCCATTGGACATATGTAACTTTGCCGTCGGCGTCCACGACAAACACGGTGCGAGCCAGCAGGCGTAGTTCCTTAATAAGCACGCCCCAGTTGGTCCCGAACTCAGCGTCGCGGTGGTCCGAGAGGGTTTGGACGTTCTCGATTCCGGCCGCGCCGCACCACCGCTGCTGGGCGAAGGGCAGGTCCATGCTGATTGTCAGCACCGCCACGTCGTCGCCGAGACCCGCGGCCTCTTCATTGAACCGCCGTGTCTCGGTGCTGCAAACGGAAGTGTCCAGCGACGGGACCGAGGCGATAAGGCAAACCTTGCCGCGGTAGTCGGATATCCTGACCTCGTTGAGGTCGTTATCCAGGACCGTGGCGTCCGGGGCGTTATCCCCGGTGTTAATCTCCGGTCCGAGCAGCGTGAGCGGATTGCCCTGGAAGGTAATAATTCCTGTTCGCTCATTCATTTCTGTTTATCCTTTTTGCCGGGTTAGTGATTTCTCTATCGCCTCATTATATACCTCGGCCGGTTTGATTCCCATCCAGCGCAGCGGTTCCTTCTCGCCCGGAACGAACAGCATGACCGTGGGGACGGCCTGAATGTCGTAACGGTCGGCCAGTTCGCGGGAATCGTAAATGTTGATTTTGTATACGTCGGCCCGCCCGGCGTAACGCTGGGCCAGGTCGTTTATTACAGGCGCCAGGCGGCGGCAGGGCGGGCAGTCCGGGCGGTAAAAATCCACCAGCACCGGCATGTCGGTGTTCAGCACCTTGCTGCGAAATTCATCGACAGAGGAGATTCCCCTGACGTGGGGCATTTTCACACCGTTAGAGATAAGCGTAACCGCCAGTAATATTCCGAGTATTGCCCCCACAATCGAGCCGCGCAGCGGATTGGCCGTCAAGGGGCATGCCCCGCTTGTGCACTTGCCGAAATATCCCAGCGCAGCACCCGCCAGAAGTCCTATCCCGCCGCCGATTATAATCCTCATAAGAATGCTCATTATTACTATCTCCGCGTTCGCTTGGATTCATTATAGGGCGGCGGGGGGCCGAAACGCGGCGAATATGAAATCTTTTTATTGTTCAGATATATTCGATGGTGGCAGGGGGCTTGGGCGTCAGGTCATACAGGCAGCGGTTAACGCCGGGGATATTGGTAATCGTCTTGCAGATTTTGTGCAGTTTGTCCCAGGGGACCTCCACGGCCGTGGCCGTGCGGGCATCCGTACTGTGAATACAGCGAACCACGATAATCTGCCCGTATTCCCGCTTGCCGTCGAGGATGCCGGTGGCCTTATCGTTAAGCAGCACGGCCATGTACTGGAACGCTCCCGTGTCGGCCAGTTCGACCTCGACGATTTTAGTAGCGGTGCGGACGGTTTCCAGCCGCTGCTCGGTCACCTCGCCGACGATGCGTGTCGCCAGAGCCGGACCGGGGAAGGGCGGCCGCTCGGCGACCTCATCCGGCAAGCCAAGCACGCGCGCCACTTCGCGGACGCCGTCCTTGCGGAGCGTGGCCAGCGGCTCGACGACCTCGTAACCGTACTCGGCCTGCGGGTCTATACCCAGTTGCGACAGTATGTTGTGCTGCCGCTTGATGCCCGCGACAGTTTCTTCTATGTCCGTGAGTATTGTCCCGTGCAGCAGGTACTTCGCACCGGATTCCTTCACGAGCCGGCCGAAGACGCTTTTATAGAACGTGTCGGTGACGGCCTGTCGCTTTTGCTCCGGATCCGTCAGGTCCGCCAGCGCCGAAAGAAATTCTTCCCGCGCATCAACCAGTTCGACGGGAATACCCATGTCGGCGAATATTTTCACCGTGTTCTGCGGCTCGTTCTCGCGCATCAGGGCGTTGTCGACGAAGACGGTTTTCAGTTGCTCGCCGAGCGCCTTGTGGCCGAGCACCGTCACCACCGAACTGTCCACCCCGCCACTGAGTGCATTGATGGCCAGCCCGTCGCCGACTGTTTCTTTGAGTTCCGCTATCCGCTCATCCGCAAATTTCTGGTAGTCCATTGCATTCTCCTGATTGGATTTTGTGTAATATACATGATTTTACAACAGAGATAAAAGTTCTATATGGCTGGTTGTATGTCGGTTAGAATATTTATGCTATGAACGAACAGCCCGGTGACATCCAGAAGCAGATAGAGCAGTTCGCGGCCGACTACAAGCGGATAGTCGCCCAGATAAAGCGCGTCATCGTCGGCCATGACGAGGTAATCAACCAGGTGATGGCGTGTTTGATGGCCGGCAACCATGCGCTTCTGGAGGGTGTTCCGGGAATCGGCAAGACTCTGCTGGTCCGCACACTGGCCGACGTGCTGGACCTTACGTTCAGCAGGATACAGTTCACGCCCGACCTGATGCCGACCGACATCACCGGCACGGACATCGTGGCCACGGACGAGACCGGCGGCAAGCAGTTCCGCTTTCAGCCCGGGCCGATATTCGCCAACATAATCCTCGCCGATGAGATAAACCGCGCCACGCCCAAGACGCAGTCGGCGGTCCTTGAGGCCATGCAGGAACGAACGGTGTCGGTGGCGCGTACGACGCACGAGTTGCCGCGGCCGTTTTTAACACTCGCCACGCAGAACCCAATCGAGATGGAGGGCACCTATCCGCTGCCGGAGGCACAGGTGGACCGCTTTATGTTCAAGATTAACATCGGCTCGCCCACCGGCGGCGAACTGGTGGAGATAATGGACCGCACCACCGGCGGAAGCGAGCCCACTGCCAGGAAGGTCGCAGATGCCGAACGGATAGAGCACATGAAGTCGCTGGCTCGACAGGTGGTCGCGGCCGAAAATGTAAAGGATTACATATCCCGCCTGGTGCTGGCCACACATCCGGACGGCGACGACGCGCCAGAGTCCGCACGCAAATACGTCCGCTACGGCGCCTCGCCGCGGGCGGCTCAGGCAATCATCCTCGGCGCCAAGGTCCGCGCCCTGCTGGCCGGACGGGCAAACGTGGCGTTCGAAGATGTCCGCCCCCAGGTTGCGCCGGCGCTGCGGCACCGGTTAATCATGTCGTTCGAGGCCCAGGCCGACGGCGTAACCGGCGATGATGTGATATCCGAGGTTCTGGATAACACGCCGAAAAATCGCCCCGAGTAATACCGGCCGCGGCGCAGATTATTCCTCACACTTTACGCACACGCCATTTGTCAGTTCCTCGCCTCGCTTGCCGGATTCGAACTCCTCGACGCCGGCCAGGGTAGTTTCGGCTATGTTGTCCAGCGCCTCGCGCGTGAAAAATCCCTGGTGGGAGGTGATCATCACGTTATTGAACGTCATCAGGCGGGCCAGGATGTCGTCGGTGATAACCGTGTCGGAGAAGTCTTCGAAAAAGTATTCGCTTTCCTCCTCGTAAACGTCCAGTCCGGCGCTGCCGATATGGCCGCTTTTCAGTCCGTTAATCAGGGCCTGGGTATCCACCAGCCCGCCGCGGGAGGTGTTTATTATCATCACGCCCGCCTTCATCTTCGATATGGCGTCGTGGCCTATCAGGTATCGCGTCGAGCGCGAGAGCGGCACGTGCAGCGTGATTATGTCCGAGACTTTCAGCAGCTGGTCCATATCGACGTATTCGAACCCCTCCATTGCCGCCAGGTCATCGTTGCGGTATTTGTCGAATGCCAGGACATTACAGCCGATGCCGATAAGAATCTTCGCGGCCACGGCGCCTATTTTGCCGGTGCCGATGACTCCGGCGGTCTTGCCGTTCATGTCGAAGCCCATCAGCCCCTCCAGCGAAAAGTTGCCCTCGCGAACGCGTGAATGAGCCCGGTACAGCCGCCTGTTGAGCGCCAGCATCAGCGCCACGGCGTGTTCGGCCACGGCGTGCGGCGAATACGCCGGTACGCGAATCACCGAGACTCCTCGCTTATCGCATGTTTGCAGGTCCACGTTATTGTAGCCGGCGCATCGCATGGCGATAAGTTCCGTGCCGCTGTCGGCCAGACGGTTGATAACCGGCGCCGACAGGTCATCATTTACAAAAGCACAGACAACCCTGAAGCCCTCGGCCAGCGAGGCGGTGTCGGCATTCAGCCGCGGCTGGAAAAACTTTAGCGCGAAGCGTTCGTCGTTCTTGTGCTCGAACGTGTCGCGCGTGTACGGCTTCGTGTCGAAAAAGGCAATCTTTAGTCGTCCGTCTGCCTCAGCCGTGTAGATGTCGGCCAGTGTCTTTGTCTGCCCACGTAGTCGCTTAGCAAGACAGGTCAGCAGTCCATGCGCTACGTCGGGCCTCTCGGCCAGTATTTTTTGCAGTTGTTCATTGTTCAGCACGCTGATTTGCACATCGTCTTTGGCCTTAAGCGTAGCCGAGCGCCCCTCACCCAGAAACAGGCACATCTCCCCGAGCACCTGACCCGGGCCGGCTTCGGCGATTGCCGTCTGCTCGCCGCCTTTCCCTTCCTTCAGCACACTGACCCGGCCGTCGCAGACTACGTACATCTGCCTGCCGGTTTCACCCTCGCGGCATATTATCTCGCCGCTGCTGTATTGCTCCTGCGACATGTGGCCGGATATCTCGTCCAGCGCCTCGTCGTCGAGTGCGGAAAAGCACAGCGTCCTTTTCAGCATCTGGCGCAGTTGTTCCTGGCTGTCCATTGTCACCTCGCTAATTCTGGCCGTTCAGACCTTGAATGCTGAGGGGCAAAGGTCGTTTATAATGCACGTCTCGCACTTGGCCTTTCGCGAGGTGCATGTTTCCCTGCCGTGATAAATCAGCATGTGCGGGAATGATATCCAGTGCTTTTTGGGCACAAGTTCCATCAGGTCCAGCTCGATTGTTTTGGGATCCTTTTTGTTTGTGAGTTTCAGCCGGCCGGAGAGGCGTTTTACGTGCGTGTCCACTACGATTCCCTCTTTTTTGCCGAAGGCGTTTGCGAGAACCACGTTGGCGGTCTTGCGCGACACGCCCGGCAATTTCACAAGGTCTTCCATGTTGTCGGGCACCTTGCCGCCGAAATCTTCTTCTATCATTTTGCAGGACTTGCGTATGTTTCTGGCCTTGTTGCGGAAAAAGCCGGTGGAGCGGATTTGCTTCTCCAGCGCCGGCTGGGGCAATTTGGCGAAGTCGGCCGCGTTTTTGTGTTTCCTGAAAAGTTCCGCAGTGACGGAGTTTACTTTTTTGTCGGTGCACTGGGCCGAAAGAATCGTAGCCACCAGCAGTTGCAGCGGGTCATCGTGAAGCAGTGCCGTGGTGGCGTTCGGATATTTCTTGCCGAGTTTGGAGATAATCTTCTTCGTCCGCTCTTTGCGTTTTTCCATGGATTCTTTGCTCATAAATACTCGAATGCCTCTAAGGTTAGATTCTTAATTGGAAAATTGGGTTAGGTTATTAGCTCTGTTCCAGAATTTCTTTTAATGGATTAACAAGCGGCGGAAGGTCATTCTTTGCCGTGCTCCAGACAATTCCTTTGTCGATGCCGAAATATTCATGCACTACAACGTTTCGTATATCGCGAAGCACTTTCCACGGAATATCCTTATTCCGGCGCTGAATCACCTCGGACACGTGGTTAGCCGCCTCACCTATAATTATTATATTTCTGACGACCGCGTCGATTGTTCTCCTGTCGTCGACAAATTCGTTATATTCCATGCCCGCTGTGTAGTTGCGAATGTTCTCAATGGAATCGAGGATGTCTTTAATACGTAATCGCCAGTCTCTACGCGGCACGGATTGCCTCCCGTAATATTTTGTCGCGCATTTCTTCGCGGATCGCGTCGGGTGTGGCAAGATCGACACCGCAGCCCAAAAGTTCTTCCAGGACCTGTTTGAGCCGGATGAATTCGAAAAGCCCAACTTCACTGCCTTGCTCGAACTCGACCAGAATGTCAATATCGCTTCCGGCCGTTGCTTCGTCCCTTGCCACCGACCCGAAAACAGCAAGTGATTCGACATGAAATCGTTTCAGCCGGTTGCGATTGTTCTTAAGAATTTCCAGAACGCGGTCTTTTCTCATGGTCTTACCTTCCCGAAAATGACATGTATAAATCTACTCACACGGCGGTTCAAATGCAACGATGTTGTCATCGCCGGATGGCCGGGTGCGATTTTTCCTATCAGCTGGACTTATAACAGAAATAAGGCGCTCTTTTGTTGCCATAGGGATAAGGTGTTGATATATTCAAGGCCCATGAGCAAGGCCATGGATTTGCTGCGGTCGGTCAGCAATAAAACCGACGAGACCGAATTCTACACTCCCAAGCCCGACGGATACGTTCCCGGCCGGTGTAAATATATTGCCGTGTTCGGGACGGTTATGAGCGGACTAGGCAAGGGCATATTTTCCTCGTCACTGGCTAAGTTGCTTAAAGATAAGGGCTTAAAAGTATCGCCAATCAAGCTTGAGGGGTACCTGAACATCGATTCCGGCACACTGAACCCGTATCGACATGGCGAGGTGTTCGTCCTGGACGATGGAACCGAGACCGACATGGACCTGGGCACTTACGAGCGGATGCTCGACCAGAATTTAATCGGCGAGAATTTCGCCACGGCCGGGCAGATTTACTCATCCGTACTGGCCAAGGAGAGGGCGGGGGGATATCTCGGCCGCGACGTGCAGATGATACCGCACGTTACCGGTGAGGTGAAATTCCGTCTTCGCGACCTGGCCGCCAAGACCGATGCCGACGCCGTGTTTGTGGAGGTCGGCGGAACCGTGGGCGACATCGAAAACGCATTCTACATCGAGGCCCTTCGCGAGTTGGCCTACGAGGAAGGCCCCGGATCGGTGATGTTCGTGGCGCTGACATACGTTCTGAGCCCGCCGTCGCTGGGCGAGCAGAAGTCCAAGGCCGCCCAGCTGGGCATCAAGCGGCTGATGGAGTCCGGCCTGCACCCGCACATAATCGCCTGCCGCTGCGAAAAGCCCGTCAGCAACAAGGTCCGCCAGAAGATTTCGCTATACGCCAACGTGCCCCTGAAGTGCGTGTTTTCCATGCACGACCTGGCGAGCATATACCTGCTGCCGCACCAGATGCGGGAAGCGGGCCTGGACAGCGAGGTGGTGCAGATGCTGAACCTCGGCGGCAAGGTGAACTCCGCCGCGGACGCCCGAGCGGCCGCCCAGTGGGAAAACTACACGTCAATTATAACCGCACCAAAAGGCGAAGTAACCATCGGCATAACCGGCAAGTACACCTCTCTGCGCGACAGTTACGCCAGTATTCTGCGGGCGCTGGAGCATGCCGGCGCCGCCAACAAGGTGAAGGTGAACGTCAAGTGGATAGACACCACCGACATAACTGATAAGAACGTGGCCGAGGCCCTGGAGGGCGTGGACGGCATTATCGTGCCCGGCGGGTTCGGCGTGCGAGGCACATCCGGCAAGATAGAGTGCGTCCGCTACGTCCGCGAAAACAAGATTCCATACCTGGGCATCTGCCTGGGCTTTCAGATGGCCGTCGTCGAATACGCCCGCAACGTATGCGGACTCGCCGACGCCGACAGCACCGAAATAAACCCCGACTGCAAAACGCCCGTCATCAGCATCCTTCCCGAGCAGAAGAAAATCGAGGGCCTCGGCGGCAACATGCGCCTCGGCGGGCAGGATGTGCAGATTACGCCCGATACGCTCGCCGCCCGGCTGTTCGACAGCGCCGAAAGCATCCGCCAGCGGTTCCGCCACCGTTTCGAGGTGGACCCGGATTACATCGAGAAGCTTCAGCAGTCGGGACTGGTGTTCTCCGGCCGCCATCCGCAACAGCCGATAATGCAGATACTCGAACTGCCGCAGGAGGTGCATCCGTATTTCGTCGCGTCGCAGTTTCACCCGGAGTTTACATCCCGGCCGCTGCGGCCTAATCCTTTGTACGAGGGGCTTGTCGCCGCCACGCTGAAATAAAATGCCACGCAGGGACGACATACACACCGTACTAATCATCGGCTCGGGACCCATTGTCATCGGGCAGGGCTGCGAGTTCGACTACTCCGGCACGCAGGCGTGCAAGGCCCTGCGGCAGGAGGGCTACCGCATTGTCCTGGTCAACTCCAACCCGGCCACGATAATGACCGACCCGGAAGTGTCCGACCGCACCTACATCGAGCCGATTACGCCAGAGGCGGTGGCCAAGGTTATCCGCGCCGAGGCCGACGGAGAAAATCCGATAGACGCGCTGCTGCCGACGCTGGGCGGGCAGACGGCGCTTAACACGGCCGCGGAGGTCGCCGACTCCGGCGTGCTCGACGAGTACGGCGTGGAAATGATAGGCGCCAACCGCACGGTCATAAACCGCGCCGAAGACCGCACCGAGTTCAAGAATATCTGCCAGTCAATCGGACTGGACGTGCCGCAAAGCGGTATCGCCCACAGCATGGACGAGGCCAGGAGCATTCTCAATGAGATTGGCCTGCCATGCTGCATACGCCCGGCCTACACGCTGGGCGGCACCGGCGGTGGGTTCGCCTTCAACATCGAGGAATTCGACGAGATAGCCGCACGCGGGCTGGCGTATTCGCCCATCAGCGAGATACTCATCGAAGAATCGGTCCTGGGCTGGAAGGAATACGAACTGGAGGTCATGCGCGACAAGGCCGACAACGTCGTCATAGTCTGCTCCATCGAGAACCTCGACCCGATGGGCATACACACCGGCGACTCGATAACCGTCGCGCCGTCACAGACGCTGACCGACAAGGAATATCAGCGGATGCGGGACGCGGCCCTGGCGATTATCCGCGCCATCGGTGTGGAGACCGGCGGCAGCAACATCCAGTTCGCCGTCAACCCCGACACCGGCCGCATGACCGTAGTGGAGATGAACCCGCGCGTCAGCCGCTCCTCGGCGCTGGCGTCGAAAGCGACCGGCTTCCCGATAGCGAAAATCGCCGCCAAACTGGCCGTGGGATACACGCTCGACGAGATACCTAACGACATAACCCGCCAGACGCCGGCGTGCTTCGAGCCGACTATTGACTACTGCGTGGTGAAAATCCCGCGGTGGACGTTCGAAAAATTCCCAGACGCCGACGACACGCTCACCACGCAGATGAAGTCGGTGGGTGAGGGCATGAGCATCGGCCGGACGTTCAAGGAGGCGATCCAGAAGGGCATCCGCTCGATGGAGATAAAGCGTTTCGGCTTTGGCCTGGACGGCAAGGACGAATGGCTTAAGGCGCAAAAGGGCGGTGAAGGCGACGACGGCCGGCCCATCGGGCAGCGCCGGCTGCACAAGAAACTTTCCATCCCCACCGATGACCGGCTGTTTTACATCCGCTACGCCCTCAAGGCCGGCTGGTCAGTGGATGATATTTATAAGATAACCTGGGTTGACCGATGGTTCCTTACGCATCTGAAGCAACTGACTGATTTCGAGGATGAATTATCGGCCGCCGGCGATTTGTCCGCCGCGAATGAGTCGCTGCTTCGACGCGCCAAGCAGTGGGGCTACAGCGATATCCAACTTGCGGAGGTTTTAAACAGCACGCCGGAAGCCGTGCGCAGCCGCCGCGCCGAACTGGGTATCGACGCCGCCTACAAACTCGTAGACACATGCGCGGCCGAGTTCGAGGCCTACACGCCGTACTACTATTCGTCGTACGAGTCTCCGATTACCCGCATCGAAGACAACAAATCGGATGAAAATAATCCTCGGATATCGGAGCTCGCAGCTCGGACCTTTTACGACGATGAAGTCCGCGTTACCGACAAGAAAAAGATAATCATCCTCGGCGGCGGACCGAACAGAATCGGGCAGGGCATCGAGTTCGATTACTGCTGCGTTCACGCGGCCTTCGCCGCACGGGAGATGGGCTTCGAGGCCGTCATGGTCAACTCCAACCCCGAGACCGTCTCCACCGACTACGACACATCCGATCTGCTGTTCTTTGAGCCGCTGACGCTGGAGGATGTGCTGAATATCTGCGAGCGCCTCAACAAGCGGCCTTTGGCCGCCAAATCCGAAATGGCGCCCGAAGGGCTTCTCCACGGCGTGATAATCCAGTTCGGCGGGCAGACGCCGCTGAACCTCGCCCGCGGCCTGGAAGAAGCAGGCGTGCCCATTATCGGCACGTCGCCGGATTCGATAGACGTGGCCGAGGACCGCAAGCGCTTCGCGAAAATACTGGCCGACCTGAACCTGCAAAGTCCGCCCAGCGGCACCGCGCTGACCGTTGGGGAGGCGCGAGAAATCGCCGGCCGAATCGGCTATCCGGTGCTTGTGCGGCCGAGTTACGTCCTCGGCGGGCGGGCGATGGAAATAGTATCCGACGCCGAACAACTGGACCTGTACATGACGCGGGCGGTGGACGCCTCGACGGTCGGCAGGGAGCATCCCATACTCATCGACAAGTTCCTCGACGGCGCCACCGAAGTGGACGTGGACTGCGTGGCCGACTTCGGCCCCGCGCCCGGCGGGCAACGGGCGGAAAGTCCACGGGCAATAGTCTGCGGCGTAATGGAGCATATCGAGCAGGCGGGCGTGCACTCGGGCGACTCGGCCTGCGCGCTGCCGCCGTTCTCGATATCCGAAGGCGTCGAGGCCGAAATCCGCCGACAGGGGCGACTGCTGGCCGAGCGGCTCGACGTCCGCGGGCTGATGAACATCCAGTTCGCCGTCAAGGACGGCAAGGTTTACATACTGGAGGTCAACCCCCGCGCATCGCGGACGGTGCCGTTTGTTTCCAAGGCCACCGGCGTGCCGTGGGCGAAAATCGCCGCAAAGGTCATGGCCGGCAAATCTCTCGAAGAACTCGGCGTCACCGAGGCCCCGCGGCCGCGGCACACCTCCGTGAAGGAGAGCGTGTTCCCGTTCACCAAGTTCCCACACGTGGACGTGGTGCTCGGGCCGGAGATGCGATCCACCGGCGAGGTGATGGGTATAGACATGAGTTTCGCCATGGCGTTCGCCAAGAGCCAGGTTGCGGCCGGGCTTTCGCTTCCGGTCGAAGGGACGGTTTTCGTCTCCGTGTGCGACGCCGACAAGATCAAGGCCGTTCAGCTGGCCCAGCGGCTGGCGGCGATGGGGTTCGACCTGGTGGCCACCAGCGGCACGCACAAGGCGCTGGCGGAGGCCGGCATAACCGCTCGGGAACTGCCGAAACTCTCCGAGGGCCGCCCGAACATCGCCGACCTGATTACCAATGCCGAAATTGACATGCTCGTTAATACGCCCACTCATCACGGCCCGGCCACGGATGAGGGTAAAATCCGCTCGCTGGCGACGCTGCACCGGATACCGCTGATAACAACTATGACCGCCGCCATGGCCGCCGCCGACGCCATCGCCGCCATGCGCGCCATAAAAAGCGACGTGCCGCAGCAGGCGTGGAACGTCCGCGCACTTCAGGATTATTTCACCAAATAAACGGCGGGGTTTGACGAGAGAGCATCACACACGAAAAACATTTCGGCTTGGGCCTGTCTTGCCGCTAACCTTGTGGCCACAGAATATCACAAGCGTCGAAGACGGGTCCGTCGGCGCAGCAGAGTTTATACTCCCAGCCGCGGTCGTTGTCGGCGCGGGTCTTGACGATGCAAGACTGGCATGTCCCCATTCCGCAGGCCATGTGCCGTTCCATCGCCACCTGGCACTCCACTCCGTGGGCTGCGCACGTCTCGCCCACCGTCTGCATCATCGCCTCCGGCCCGCAGCAGTATGTAACGATGTCGGCGGGATTGTCGCCGTAGCGGCCGAGCCAGTCTTCCACTGCCCGGCTCACCACGCCGGGAAAACCGAGCGAACCGTCGTCGGTGACGACCACGGCGTCGGCGCGGTGCTGTTCGAACTCGGCCACGCACGCCGACGGCCATCCGGCAGTCGATGGCGTTTCCGTGACGGTCAGCGGCAGCAAGTCTCCGCTGCGGGCGCCGACGAATGCGGTTGTCTGCTTGCCGGCCGCATCAAGCGCCCCCGCCAGGTAGACCATCGGCGGAATGCCCACACCGCCACCGACCACCAGCGCTCGGGATTTATCCTCGTGCAGTGTGAATGCATTTCCCAGCGGCCCGATGATGCTCAACCTTTGCCCCGCGCCTATTCGCGCCAGGCGGTGCGTGCCGATGCCGATTGTGCGATAGATTATCAGCAGTTCGCCGATGCCCTCATCTGTTTCCCGACGCCCGGCCAGACTGAAAGGCCGGCGCAGAAGCGGCCACGGCCGGCTGATTTCCCCGGACTTTATCTCGGGCAGTCGGCCTTCCTTCCATTCCACTACGTGTGGCGGGGCCGGAGGATCCTCCTGCGTGCATTGCAACTGGATAAACTGCCCCGGGCGGGTCGGCGGAAAATCTTTGACGCGAAGCGCCATGCGAAAATGCTCACGGCAGATGAGGTCGTTTGAAACGACCTCGGCCGCGTATACCCCCCGAGATTTCAATGCCTCGTTATCCGACACAAAAACATACTACGCCGACGCCCGCCGGCGGTCAACGATGGCCTGTTTATCCCTCGTTTCTATTTTTGCCGTTCTCTTTGGGCAGCAGTGTCGAAGCAATCGCCGCGGCCGCCAGCGCCTTGGCGATATCGAGCGGAATAAACGGCAGCACAGCGCCCACCAACGTCGCCCACAGTCCCGTGCCCAACACGGCAGCGAAGTATAACGCGCCGCAAAAATAAATCACTCCTACGCCGGCCAGCATCAGCAAAGTCTGGCCGGGAAGGCCGCGCATATTGATGTGCTGCTGGGTAAGCCAACCGATAAGCCACGCCGCAGGTATGAAACCGGTCAGGTACCCGGCAGTGGTAACCTGCAGGCCTGCCGTCCACCCGCTGAACCATGGCACGCCGGCCGCGCCGAGGCCCACGTAGATAACCTGGCTGACGGCGCCCCAGCCGCTTCCGGCCAGAATGCCCGCCAGCAGCACGGCGAACACCTGTCCGGTAATCGGCACCGGCGTGAAGCCCAGCGGAATGCGAACCTGTGCGGCGAGCCCGGTCAAACAAGCCATGCCGAACGCCAGCGCCAGCCGACCCGGCAGGGCCATGGCGTCGCGCCTTTGAAATAATCTCGATCTTGTATGTCTCCAGCCGTCAATAACGCCTGCTGTAGTCATTACGCTTTTCTCCTGTAATTTTGTTTAACGAGGAGGAATTAATAACCTACCAGGCCGGCTGCGCCAAGGGGATTTTGGCCCGAAGTCTTTACCATACATATGTGTCATGATATGATAATTATACTCTAAACGTGAATTTTATAGATTCACAACAAAGGATTATCATGAAGACAGCAGAGAAGGATAAGATCACCCACATTAAAGTCGTCATTGAACGCGCCGAGGATGGCTATGTCGCTTATCCGCTCGGGACCAGGGGCGTGGTCGTCGGACAGGGAGATACATACGAAGATGCCCTGAACGATGTAACCTCAGCCATTCGAGCGCATCTGCGGGAGTTCGGCCCGGAAAGTCTTCTGCCCGACAAGCCGGCAATCGAGGCGTTCATAGCCGAAGCGGAGGTCGTCTTCTGATGGGAAAGTTCCCACGGGATGCGCCAAAGCGAAAGGTTATTCGGGCACTGGAAAGACTTGGTTTTGAACTGGTGCGCCAGCAGCGGCATATTCAGATGCGTCGGCAAGACGCCGACAGTGGAACAACTCCCCTGACCATGCCTGCTCATCGAAAAATTAAGGGCTCTACATTGCGAGCAATATGCACCCAGGCGGGTATCTCAAGGGATGAATTCCTTCGGGCCTATCATGGAAAGGAATAAAGCCGTATGGAATTGGCGTGTGATTCCATGGTATATGAAATATAAAATGCAATCTCCAAAACCCTGCAAACTCGTACTCGAAAACGGGCTGGTGTTCACCGGCAGTAGTTTCGGCGCCGAGGCCACCGCCGGCGGCGAAGTAGTTTTCAACACGGCCATGGCCGGCTACCAGGAGGTTCTGACCGACCCGTCTTACTGCGGGCAGATCGTCACCATGACCTACCCGCTGATGGGCAACTACGGCGTCAACGTCGAGGACGTCGAGTCGCACGATACGAAGGTCCAGGTCAGCGGCTTCGTGGTGAAGGAACTGTCGCCCGTGGCCAGCAACTTCCGCAGCCGCAGCACGCTGGAGGAGTATCTCCGCTCGGCCGGCGTGGTCGGCATAACCGGCGTGGACACGCGGGCGATTACGAGGCACATCCGCCTGGCGGGGGCGATGAACGGCGTTATCAGCAGCGAGATACTCGACGAGGCCGAACTGCTCGACAGGGCGCGGCAATTGCCGTCCATGGCGGGGCAGGATTTGGTAAAAAAGGTTGTCCCCGCCCGTCCGTACGACTGGAAAGACGGCTACGCCGGGCCTTTCGCGCAGCAAAGCCGCCCGCGCGGCGGAAAGATACATCGTGTGGTCGCAATCGACTGCGGGGCGAAGATGAACATTCTGCGAAACCTGGTCGAATCCGGCTGCGAGGTGACGGTTGTTCCGGCCACCGCCTCGGCCGATGAAATACTCGAGCACAAGCCCGAGGGTGTGTTTATATCCAACGGCCCGGGTGACCCGGCCGCGGTTTCATACACGATTAAAACGCTGGCCGAACTGGCCGGTAAGACGCCTATATTCGGCATCTGCCTGGGGCACCAGTTGCTCGCGCTGGCGCTGGGCGCGGAGACATTCAAACTGAAGTTCGGCCATCACGGTGCGAACCACCCCGTCCGCAACCAGGCCACCGGCAAAGTGGAGATTACCTCGCAGAATCACGGCTTTGCCGTGGAAGAAAAATCACTCCGCTCAGCCGGCGCAGAGGTTACGCACATCAACCTTAACGACCAGACCATCGAGGGATATTCACATCACGACAAGTGTCTGTTCAGCGTGCAGTATCACCCCGAGGCCTCGCCCGGCCCGCACGACGCGACGTATCTGTTTGACTGCTTCGCCGACATGATGGAAATGCAAAAGGCCCCCACGGCCGAGCACATGCACGCCGCACAGGAACGACTCGCGCATGCCGGAGAAAACAAATAAACCGCAGAGGGCACAGAGTAAACAGAAGTACTATATTAAGACCAATGGCGCAGCGGCTTTCCTACACCGCCGCGTTTAATGTGCCGTCAAAAAGTCGCGGTGGCGTAGGAACGTCACCGCGCCATTAGTTGGAAGGTTGCCGCACAGTATAAAATTCCTTACTTATAGACCGCCTGCAACTTCCGATATTCTTTTTTCAGGAAATCTTTGTTCCTAAAGCACTTGATATGGTCCCAGGGCAGGGGGGCGTCGAGGGGGATTTGGCGCTGTGTGACGGCCGCGGGGTCAACGCCGGCCCGGGCGAACGCCTCTTGCCACAGCGTGTAATCGAAATGCTCATCCCACGAATCCAGGCGTGCGCCCTTGCGCCAAGCGGCCTCGACGGCCCGGCCGATGCGCCGGTCGCCGCGGGCGATTACGCCCTCCAGGATGCTCCGCTCTATCCAATGGAATTTGAAGTTCACCGGCGAGCGGCGCGAAAGTTCGCGCAGCCGCCGTCGCACGGCGAAGTAATATTCCATATCCCGCATGGGGCACCACTGCATGGGCGTGTGCGGCTTCGGCACGAACCACGACACGGCCGCGTTCATGTTGCCGCGATGGCCGTCGACGTCGCGCCTGGCGTCCGAGAGCCGTTTGCACAAGTGGAAAATTGCATCCACATCCTCATCCGTCTCGCCCGGCAGGCCGCACATGAAGTAGACCTTCACGCGCCCCCACCCGGCGCGGTAAGCGGCCGTGACGCCGGCCAGCATGTCTTCCTCGGTGATGTTTTTGCCGAGCGCCTCGCGGAGGCGTTCGGAGCCGGCCTCGGCGGCGATTGTGACGGCGCCCTTGCGGACCTTCGAGGTGAGTTTCGGCAGGTGACGCAACTGCTCGTTTACCCGCAGCGACGGCAGCGAGACCGATATGTGCTCGTCGCCGAGTTCGTCGTTCATGCTACTGATTAATTCATCCAGCCGCGGGTAATCGCTGCTGGATAGACTCAGCAGCGACACTTCCCGCCAGCCGCTGGAGGCCAGCGCGGCGCGGGATGTCGCGATTATCTCCTCGGGGCGGCGGTGGCGCAGCGGCAGTCGGGCGTAGCCGGCCTGGCAGAACCGGCAGCCGTTTGGGCAGCCGCGCATAATCTCCACCGACAGGCGGTGGTGCACCGCATCGGCCAGCGGCACAAGCGGCCGCGTGATGGCGGGGGAGTCGGAAAGTTTGTCCACCCTGGCCCGGTTAATTACGGCCGGCACGTCTTCGCGCAGCGGCTCGAGGCCGGCGAATTCGCCCTTATCGGTGTATCTTGGCTCGTAAAATCGCGGCGCGTAGGCCGAGGGCATCGTCCGGGCCGCCTCGAGAATCATTTCCTCCCGCTCGGCGCCGCGGCGTTTCATTTTTTTGACGAGCTTCACCAGTTCGCCCGTGGCCGCCTCGCCGTCGCCGGGCAGGAAGATGTCCACGAAATCGGCCATCGGCTCGGGGTTGTCGGCCAGTGCGTCGCCTGCGACGATTATGGGGCAATCGCGGCCGCGCTTGGCCGCGTGCAGTGGGATGCCGGCCAAATCCAGCATGGTCAGCACATTAGTTACGCAGATTTCGTGCGGCAGCGAGAAGCCCACCACGTCAAAGTCGGCCACGGCCCGCCGCGTTTCCCATGCGAAAAGCGGCACCTCCCGCTCGCGCATAACCCGCTCGGCGTCCGGCATGGGGCAGTATGTCCTGTCGCACAGCACGCCGGCCGTGTCGTTCAGCACCTGGTAGAGTATCCGGCCGCCCAGGTGGCTTATGCCGATGCGGTAGGTGTCCGGAAACGCCAGCGCCACCGTCACCTCCGGCGGGGCGTCCAGCCGCTCGAGGTCCACGCCGCACCACCGCGAGTTTAGTTCCAGGCCGACGTACTGCCCCGGCCGCGAGATGCGGGGCAGCAGCTGATCGCTTATCTGTTTCGATAAATTTCTCATCCTTTCTCCATAATAACAGCGGGACGCAGGGTTGCCGAATATTTCCGTACCGTTATCATGAATGTGGGCGAACCGTTCGCCCGAACGCATAACGCTGAAGGAGACGCTATGGACCCGCGACGCATGATGAAAGGTAACATGCTGCTGGCCGCCGGCGGCGGCCTGATATTCCTCGGCCTGATGGTGTTCATACTGAAGGTGCTGGTGGAACTGGCTTTCGCCGTGGCCGGGGGGCTGGTGCTGGCGGGAATAATCATGTTCGTCATCGGCTCGATAATGCGGCGGACGTAGCCGTATGGAAAGGCCCCTATGAGTAAGACAAATAAATCAATGCGCGGCTGGCTCATCCTCATCGGCGTCGTGGTTCTGCTGGTGGCGCTGTCGTTCCTGGGGCCGATGTTCAAGTTCTGGTTCGGCCTGGGCAAGCGCGTGGGAATACTTTTTTTGGCGCTGATAGTCGTGCTGTATTTTCTTATCACGAAGCGAACACCCGGAAGCAGAAAGGCGAAAAAATGAAATTCAAGACAGAATACCTGACGTTCAACACCAAAAAGCACCGCGAGTACATCAACATCACCGACAAGGTGGAGGAAGTGGTCGCCGAATCCGGCATAAACGAGGGCATGGTGCTCGTCTCAGCGATGCACATAACCGCAGGCGTTTACGTAAACGACGCCGAGAGCGGCCTCATCGCCGACATCGACGAGTGGCTGGAGAATCTCGCCCCGTACCGCGACGACTACCGCCACCACCGCACGGGAGAGACCAATGGTGACTCGCACCTCAAGAACCTGCTGGTGCACCACGAGGTCATCGTACCGATAACGGACGGGCGGCTGGACCTGGGGCCGTGGCAGCAGGTATACTATGCGGAGTTCGACGGCCAGAGGCGAAAGCGCCTCATCATCAAGGCCATGGGCGAGTGAACATGGGCATAAAGTTCAGGTGCGAACATTGCGGCAAAGAGGTAACCGCCCCGGACTCGGCCGCGGGCAGGCGGGGCAAGTGCCCTTACTGCAAGCAGAGCAATTACATTGCCTCCCCGCAGGCGGCCGAGGAGGACATACCCCTGGCGCCGATTGACGAGCGCGAAGAGAAGGAGCTGGAAGAAAAATCAAAGTCGCTGCTGCAGCAGGAGAAGGAACTTCTGGCCGAGTCGGGCAAGGGCGAGCAGACGCCGCTGGAGCACAAGGAAGACCTCGGCCCGGAGGATTTGCACCATTTCGTGGTGAACTACTGCCTGGACATGGCCGCCAGCAATCTCGAGCGAGCCGAGACGCACGTGGAGAAATTAAAAAAATTCGGCCACACCGGCGTGCAGGCGGTGGATGATTTCGCCAATGAAAAGGTCGAAGAGCCCGCACTAAAGAAAATTCCGGACAAGGTTCTCAAAGGGTTTCTGAACCGTTTGCGGGAAGAATTGAAAGAGTGATATGAACCGGCGTAGGCGGCGTGGGAACGCCGCCGCGCTGTTTGTGGTAGCTCTGCCGTTTGGGTACAATTCGAACGTGTTGGCGCTGCGGGACCCTCCAAAACGGCCATTAGATTTACCTATAGTCTTTGCCGGCAGAAATTTAGACCTCGGGACTGTTTTTTTGAAATATTTTATTTTTATTCGCTCGGCTGCGGATCTCCCCGCACTACCGCGCGCATTTTTCTGTGAAACAGGCGTCTTACCTGTGTTCGTTTCAGAGGCGGAAGCCCCATACTGCGGATAGGCGTAGAGGCGGTTCAGATAAACCGGGATTGCCGACTGAAAAAGGAAGGGTATTAATCATATGTAGGGCCGGTGAGCCGGATATTGTGTTAAAGTATTATTCGGATACCGTATTTCTTTGTAACGTGCCGCCGGCTCCACTGGCCGGACCAACGAATCTTATGTAGGATACGGCCGAATGAAAACGACATTAACTGCGGGAATGATTTTATGGTCAAAATACTGATAGTCGGCGTGGGAGGTTTCATAGGCGCCGTGTGCCGATATCTGCTTTCCGGCGCTGCTCAGCGTCTGGGGGGAGGTACTTTTCCCGCCGGCACGCTGGTGGTAAATGTTCTGGGTTGTCTGGCCATAGGTATGGCCATGACGTTTGTGACCGACCGGCCTCTGCTTAGCAGCCATGCCCGCCTGTTTTTGATGATAGGCCTGCTGGGCTCGTTCACGACATTTTCCACGTTCGGATACGAGACCGTGGAACTGCTGGGCGACGGGGAGTTCGGCCCGGCCATATGGAACATGGGAGGGAACATATTGCTTGGCCTGATGGCGGTTATACTGGGTCGACTGATAGCGAAGGCGGCGGGTATTTAAGGAGATTGATATGAAAATCGAAGGCGAAGGACAACTGCTGCGGATTTTTATCGGCGAGAGCGACCGCTGGGGCGGAAAGCCGCTTTACGAGGCCATAGTCGCCAAGGCCCGCAGTGAAGGCCTGGCGGGGGCGACTGTCCTGCGCGGCGTGATGGGTTTCGGCGCCGACAGCAGGATGCACACCGCCAAAATCATGCGCCTTTCCGAAGACATGCCCATCGTGGTCGAAATCGTCGACAAGCCCGACCGCATCGCCAATATTCTGCCCGCCCTGGACGAAATGGTCACCGAGGGCATGATAACCACCGAAAAGGTCCACATAACCGCCTACCGTCACGACAGCTCCGCTTAAACGGCCGTAGTTTTCCAAAATCCTCAGGCCGTGGCGACCTGTTCCATGCGGCTCACTTCAAGTTTTATACGTTTGTTCACCGCCCGGCGTTCAAGCAGTCCGGCCAGCGCATTACTATCCTCGGGACTGACGACGGCAATATGGCCCAGGCCGGAATTTAGATTTTACATGCGGATGTGCTATAATGTAGACGGTTCGCCCTGTGTCGGAATCAGGGTTTTACCCTACAAAGGGGGGCTTACAGGAGAAACCCATGGCCGGGGACAAAAAAGTAAAAGTTATTGCGTGCCGTTCGCTGGCGAAGGATATGGATGTAGTGGCAGGGCGGCTCGGCATCGAAATTACGCCCGAATACCTCCCTCACGGCCTGCACAACGAGCCGAATGTGCTGCGGACGCGTCTGCAGAAGGCGATTGACGAGGCCACGGCCGACGATGCGCCGGATCTGATAGCAGTTGGCTACGGCGTGTGCGGGCGGGGCACTATCGGCGTCCGCGCCCGCTCGGTGCCGCTGGCGATTCCCCGCGTGCACGACTGCATTTCACTGTTCCTCGGCTCCGACGCGGCCTACAGGCGCCAGTTCGATCGCTGCCCGGGGACGTACTACATTACCGGCGGATGGGTGAACGAAGAGTCCGACCCGAACGGCCCCAACGCCTTCGCCGGACATCTGGGAGAACCCTGGCCGCAATACAGCGAGGAAGCCCTGGCCGAGAAATACGGCCGGGAGAACGCCCAGGCCATCCGGTATTTCCTCGACAGCTGGAAGCGCAACTACTCGCGCGTGGCGTTCATCGACACCGGACTGGAGGGAAAGGACCGCTACGCCGACCACGCCCGCAGGATGGCGGAGGATTTCGACCTGGAATACGCCGAACTGCCGGGCGACGTGACACTGTTGAGTAAGGTGCTCACGGCCACGGAAACCACCGACGATGTTTTATTTGTCCCGCCAGGGCACGTCATCGCCCACGACGCCGCCGGGAAGCGCCTGACCGCCGCAGCATGTGAATGAGTACGGCCGGTGCGGCCAGGCAGGTTACGGCACTGACCATTACCATTCCGCCGTAGGCCGACGGCGGCGCGGCCGAGGGTCCGATATTGGCGGCCCGGTGCATTATGAGCATGGCGATTTCGGCCCGCGGCACCATGCTGACGCCCAGTACCAGCGCCGACGACCAACCGGCATAGGCCAGGGCCGGGGCCGTGGTGCCTATTATCTTACCGGCCACGGCCGCGACCAGAAGCACCGCCCCCACGCCGGCGGCCGCAGCCATAACGCCCGGCTCCATAGCCAGGCCGATGCCCACAAAAAAGAACGGGGTAAACAAATCGTGCAGCGGCGCGAACGAGGCGTCCACCTTCACGCTGCGTGGGTCGCGGCTGAAGACCAGCCCGGCGAAGAACGCCCCGATAGCCACGGAGAAGCCCAGCACGCCTGCAATCGCCGCCACCAGCAGACCCACGCCGACCACCACCAGCATGGGGTCCGGGCCCGACTCGATGCGGCGGATGAACTGCGTGAACCGCTTCTCCACAAAGCGCGAGAACAATACGCAAGCGGCCGCGAAAGCCGCCAGTTTCAGCGCGAACAGGCCGGCCTTGGTGGCTACAACGCCCGCCAGGCCTTCCTCGCCGCCGCCGTGGAGAACCGGCAGCACCGAAAAAAGCAGCGCCATGAGCACCACGCCGGAGATGTCGTCGAGTTCGGCCACGTCGAGGAACCGTTCGCCGTCGGGCGTGTCCAGCGCGCGGGCGCTTTGCCATACGCGGGCGGGTATGCCCACGCTGGTGGCGGTCATGGCCGTGGCTATCACAAGCGACGGCAGCATCTCGAATGAAAGCAGGTATCGCGCGGCCAGGTAGCCGACGCCGCCGCTTATAAGCACGTTACCCAGCCAGATGAAAGAGGCGCTGCGGAGTTGGCGAACCAGGCCGGGTATATCGCTCTCGAGGCCGATGCGGAACAGCAGTGCGATGACGCCGAGCGTGGCCAGGAAATCCAGCACCTCTTTGCCGTCGGCGGCCAGTATGCCATAATGCTCGTCGCCCAGTTTAAGCAGCACGCCGATAACCAGGTACGCCACCAGCGGCGGCACCCGCAGCCGCTGAAGCGCCGCCTTGGACAGCAGCGCCGCCACCAGCACGCCGCCGAACAGCAGCACCAGCAATGCGGTTTGTACCTCGGGATTTTCCATCGCTTAGTATTTATCGGAAATATATGTACAAAAAAATCTACTGTAATTATATCTGTTAACCTCCCGGCGTTTCGGTGACTTGCCGTCAAATCCGGCCATGCTTGAGCCGCGGGAGGTTGTGGCGTATATTAAATGCAGGATCTCCGGCTGCGTGCGGCGTGCGGTTGGTAATTCCGGCCGGGCGCGGAAGGTCTTTTGCGCAGTAACATTGTGGGCAACCAGACTGCCTTTTATATTTTTAATCATCAAACAGGAGATATAACAATGGCGAATTACACCTGCGGACGGCGGGACCTGCTCAGGGCCGCGGGACTCGGTGCGGCTACGCTGGCGATGGGCAAATTTTCCACCGGTGCCTCATCCGGCGGCCAAAAGAAACCGCCGAACATCGTTTACATCCTGGCCGACGACATGGGCTACGGTGATGTCAGTTGCCTCAATCCCGAATCGAAGATTCATACGCCGAATATCGACCGTCTCGCCAATGAAGGGATAAAATTTACGGATGCACATTCCGGGGCGGCGGTCTGCACGCCCACGCGATACGGCGTGCTGACGGGGCGATATTGCTGGCGGACGCGGCTCAAACGGGGCGTTTTGCATGGTTATGACAGACACCTCATCGATAAAGAGCGCATGACCGTGGCGTCGCTGCTTAAGCAACACGGCTACAACACCGCCGGCTTCGGCAAGTGGCACCTCGGAATGGACTTCCCTACGACTGACGGCAAAAAGCCCGGCCCGAAGAATACGGACTGGAAGGGTACTATTAAGAACGGCCCGAACTCCTTCGGGTTCGATTACTTCTACGGCATATCCGCATCGCTCGACATGCACCCGTATATTTACATAGAAAACGACAAATTCGTCGGCGAATGCACTACGCAGAAGGCGTTTCACCGCAGGGGGCTGGCCCATGCCGACTTCGAGGCCGTCGACGTGCTGCCGGAAATCAGCCGCAAAACGGTCGAGTACATAAAAAAGCAGGACGCCGAAACGCCATTCCTCGCCTACGTGGCGCTGACATCCCCGCACACGCCGATTGTGCCTGCAAAAGAATATCGGGGGCGAAGCGACATGAAGGGAAAAGCCGGCGAGTATGCCGACTTCTGCATTCAGACCGACGCCGTCGTGGGCGAGATTACCGCGGCGCTGGAGGAAAAGGGCCTGGCCGAAAACACGCTGGTGATTTACACCTCCGACAACGGCTTCGCGCACTACGTGGGCAACGAGAAGCTCGAGTCGAAAGGGCACTACCCCAGTTACATATATCGCGGATATAAATCCGACGCGTGGGACGGCGGACATCGCATTCCGTTCATCGCCAGATGGCCGGGGAAGGTGGCGCCTTCCGGCGAGTGCGACCAGACCGTGTGTCTGACAGATCTGCTGGCCACGTGCGCGGCGATAGTCAATGCGGAACTGCCAGCCGACGCCGGCGAAGACAGTTACAACATACTTCCCGCATTGCTTGGCGAAAAGGTCAAAAGCCCCATAAGAGAAGCCACCGTTCATACTTCGATAAAAGGCGTACATGCCATCCGGCAGGGGAAGTGGAAACTCATATTCGCCCGTGGTTCGGGCGGCTGGACCAGCGGCAAGGTCTCCACCCCCGGCCAGCTTTACGACATGGAAAAGGACCCCGACGAGTCGGAAAACCTATACGACAAGCGGCCCGACGTGGTCAAACGGCTGACGGCCCTTATGGAAAAATATAAACGCCGTGGCCGCAGCGTATCGCGATAGTTGAATCGGTCGATTCCGGATGGATTAAACAGTTGGAAAGGTTCACGTGAGCGGACCGAACTTCGTATTTATTCTGATTGACGACCTGGGGTGGCGCGACCTGGCGTGTTACGGCAGCGGTTTTTACGACACGCCGGCCGTCGACCACCTTGCCGCCGAGGGCATGAAATTCACCGACGCCTACGCCGCCGCCCCGGTCTGTTCGCCCACGCGGGCGAGCATCATGGCCGGAAAATACCCGGCCCGGATGGACACCACTGACTGGTTCGGCGGCGATAAGGCGGGCAAACTCCTTCCTGCCGAGTACATTCACCACCTGCCGCAGGCCGAGACGACCGTGGCCGACTCGCTTGCAGAGGCCGGCTACAGGACCGGCTACATCGGCAAGTGGCACCTGGGCGAGGAAGGTTGCTGGCCGGAGGACCGCGGCTTCGAGGTGAACATCGGCGGCTGGTCGGCCGGGTCGCCGAAAAGTTACTTCCCGCCGTACGAGAATCCCAAACTGTCCGACGGCCCGGCCGGCGAGTACCTTACAGACCGCCTCACCGACGAGGCCGTCGAATTTATCGGCTCAAACAGCGACAGACCGTTTCTGCTTTACCTCGCCCATTACGCCGTGCACACGCCGATTCAGGCCAAGGCGGATCTCGTGGCCAGATACGAACAGAAGGCGGCCGGGCTCGGCGATGCGGGGCCGGAGTTTTTCGAGGCCGACGGCGTAAAGCAGAGGCGCATCCAGAACCACCCGACGTACGCGGCCATGATAGACAGCGTGGACCGCAGCGTCGCCCGGGTGATGGAAAAACTGCGGCAGCTGGGTCTGGAGGATGACACGGTCATCGTGTTCACATCCGACAACGGCGGTCTCAGCACCTCGCAGGGTTGGCCGACCAGCAATCTGCCGCTTCGCACCGGCAAGGGCTGGCCTTACGAGGGCGGCATCCGCGTGCCGCTCATCGTCAAGTGGCCGGGCGTAACCGCCGCCGGCGGCGTTACCGACACGCCGGTCATCAGCAATGATTTCTACCCCACGATGCTGGAGATGGCCTCGCTTCCGGCCCGCCCGCGGCAGCACGTCGACGGGGCGAGCATGGCCGGGTTGCTGCGCGGCGAGGCGGCGGAGGCACAGCGGCCGCTGTTCTGGCATTATCCGCACTACAGCGACCAGGGCGGCAGGCCCGCCGGGGCGGTGCGACTGGGGCGGTGGAAACTCATCGAGTTCTTCGAGGATTTCCGCCTCGAACTGTACGACCTGCGCGAGGATGTCGGCGAGGAAAACAACCTGGCCGAGCAGATGCCGCAGAAGGCGGATGAACTGAAAAATCTCCTCCACAAATGGCGGGCGGAAGTCGAGGCAAAAATGCCGCGGGAAGTAAAATCCAAATCTTAAACAAACACATCCGAATGAGTAAAAATATTGATATTGGCGCGGGTTAAATTGTCTTGCGTGTTTCTCTCTGGTAAAATTCCGGCAGTACGAAACAATTTCTCGATTAAGGGAACTAACAGATGGCATTGGCGACACTTGAAAGACTCACCGAGCAGGTCCGCGACGATTTGGCGGGATATTACGGTAACCGGCGGTCGGCGATGGAGACCGCGCTCGGGCATTTGCTGAACATGCTCATCACGGCCGAGACGCCGGCGAAACTGGATGAACTGTCCGGCGAGGTGCACGGCCTGAGCACGCACCTGCGCCGGCTCGAAAGTCATCTGCAGAATAACTCCCGCCTGCCCGAGGCCGTCTGCGCCCGCTACAAGTACAAACTGCCGACCTCCCGCGCACTGGCGCGTTACAAAGTGAGCAAGAGCGCGTGGACTTACTTCCACGAACTGGCCGAGGATGTGAACTTCAACCCGGAACTGAACGTGCCGCTGATTACATACGAGGATTGCCCCTGGCACGACGAACTACAGGAGCATTTCGTGGCGCTTGAGGTGATGCTCGATTCGGCCGCCCTTGAGGCAATGCTGATTTGCGCGCTGGAGGCGTACCTCTCGCCCCGTCGGCCGCGCCGCAAGGGCTACGAGGTTTACGGGATTAACCTTGGCATGATGCGCGAAATCCGGCACCGCAAATTCCGCGACGACGTCTGCATCACGCGTTACGTCTCGGTGATGCACTCGCAGCCGCAACTCTCGGCCGAGTCCGAATACGGCTTCGTCGAGCCCAACCGGCGGTCGCTGGATGCGATTCTCCAGGCCACCCAGGCGCTTCATCCGCACTACCAGGCCGTGGGCGACTTCCACTCGCACCCATACGACGACCTTTCTACGCTGGAATACGACAGGGGCTGGCAGTATACGCCCAGCGATGAGGATTCGAACGTGGGCGTGGCGAAGGTGATGGCGGACCTCGGCCATCACATACAGGTGTCGTTCGTGATAGGCATCGCCAGGTCGAACCAGCGTGTGGCGAGGCGTCATTACCGCGGGCTTAAAAACACCATCCAGATGACGCTGGGCAACTGCCGCGTGATACTGGCCGCCTACCGGGTGCTCGGCAGCGGACGGCTGACGAACTCCAACATACGCCTGCGCATCTCCGGCGTGGCCGGGTAAACGAACCGCCCGGGCGCCTACACGCTTTGTCTGCGGCGTTTCAGTAAAACGGCGATACCGCCTGCGCCAATCAGCGCCAGCGTGGCCGGCTCGGGCACGCCCACAGCGTAGAAACTGAAATCGGTCAGTCCGTCGGCATGGATTAAACCGTTGACGTGGTCCGCCACGCCGGTTGTTACATCTTTCCACTGGCCGTTTTTATAATGGAACACGCACAAATCTTCCGCCGCCAGGCCCAGAGAATTCGCTATCCCTTTTTCGTACCGGATAGTCATATCCACAGAATCAAATGTCATGCCCGCATCGGAGTCGATAAGCCACAGGCCGATAAGCGTAAAGTCGTCCGGTATGGTCGGCACATCGGTGTGAGAATCGCCGTATAAAGTTATGTCCAGCACGCCGGCTGCGGTAACATTGGAAAAATCGAAGGCCAGACTGTTTTCCATATCGAGCATGCCGTTGGTGTCTACGCCCATGTCATCACCCCACCAGAGCAGGTTGTCGCCTGTGGGAACGCTCATAGCCGGCAGTTTCAGCGCGCTGTAACCATCACAGTACCACCCACCAGCGTGCTCCCTGTCCGCGCTGACATTGGTGAAACTCGACAGGTTCAGATACTTCGTGTTATCGGGGGCTTTGGCAATGACTTTATAGTTGTTCGTCAACTTGCCCGTAAGTCCGATCGTGCCATAGCCCTCGATTGTTCCCGAACCGTTAAAATACGGCGATTCAATGCCGCCCGGCGCGAAGACGGTCAAATCTACGCCTGCACCGCTGCCGGTTTCATTTATCGTTCCGCCTTTCATTTGCAGCAGACCCGTCCCGCCGGGCACTTCCGGCATCTCATCGAACGCTCCGCATCCGCCACCGCCGATTTTTATCCCCGCACCGTCGCGTGTCATCGTAAGCGTTGCAGAGGACTCAAGTATATAGGTTCCATTACCGCTTTCGCCTTCGCTTTCGAAATCGGCCCTGTGGCCGATATTCAGCGCCTCGGTGATGGTATGTACTCCCTGCACGTGATTGTAAGTCGCCGGTCCCGGACCCATACTGCCGATATTAACTTCGCCGCTGCCCACAGCCGCGCCCCAGTCCTGCCGATATAGCGCCGTTGTGTTCGCATCTTCGCCGGATACGTTCAGGAAGGCGTAGTCGGCCTGGCTGTAATTGTGATTCATTGTGCCCGCGACGTTCATATCTTCCACCGTGACAGTTCCGGCCGTGTCGAGGTCTATTACTAATGTGCCGCCTTTTTGCACCTCGACTTTCTGTGCGATAAAGTGCCCGGCCTGACTGCTGCCGTGGCTGAGAGTGCTTGTGTCCGAGTCCGGAACGGTCAGCTTGCCGCCGCCAAGGTTAACAGTTCCGGAGTTGACCATATTGAGGCCCGCCTGCAAATCTATGAATCCGCCTGTCGGCGCCTGAACATTTCCGGCGTGGGTTTCCAATTTATCCGGTATCCTGCCGCTTCCGGTGAAGCCCTGCGTGTTGTCCAATACAAGCGTAGCACCGACCTGATGTTCGATGAGCCCGATACCGACGCGATTGGTAAAGGTTCCGAACAGTGATGACGGATGATTGCCTGCGCTGTAAATCAGCAAGCCGCTGCCGACCGTAAGCGTCGAGTTCGTTGCGTTGGTAACCGTGGCGTCAGCGAGATTGGTTATGGAGTTGTCATAAACGTATACGGTTTCAGGCGCACTGTCGAAGTCCAGCGTTCCCGCCACGTGCAAACCGCCGCCGCCGGAGTAGCCCGGCTTCAGTTCGCCGCCTTTGAATGTGTACGTGCTGCCGCTTTCAACGGCGAGGAAAGCCGGGTGGTGTAGCCCGTCTGTCTGTGTGAAACCGGACACTCCGCCGAGGCCGATAATCGTATGAGATGTTTGCAGCGTTGGAGTTATACCCGTTTTCTCCAGCGTAAATGATGCCGAGTTCTGATCGCCGACAGAAAGAGCGCCGTCCACCGTCATCGTCCCGCCGGTTAGTGAAATCGAACTGGCGTTGTCCGTTCCGCTTCCTGTCATCATGTCGCCGCTGATGGTGGAGGTTCCCCCACTTTGCATAATGGTTCCGGTCGCGTCTCCGCCGACAGTTACCTCATTGGCGGCAAAAGAGCCGTCGAAAATTTCGAGACTACCTGGCTGTGGCGGGGGAGGAGGCGGCTCGCCCGGTATTTCGGGCAGGCCCACACCAAGTAGCAAAACATCGCATTCGGCTATGTCGCCAGTATTTATCTGGGCTGTTCCCGTGTTATGTATGTAAGCGATGTCGTTCGGCCTCGGCACCGATGGCGGCCCGGGCGGCCCTACAATCTGCCAATTGTCCGGGTTGGTCCATGCATCAGGATGTGTATCTAACATCCACTGTAACTCAAGCGGATCTTCGGCGACAACCGGGCCGCCACACAGGATTATGACCAGGAACACAGCACAGGCGCCAAAAATAATTCTTTGATTCATGATATTACTCCCATTATTGCAATTGGTATTATTGCCTGTTTTAGATTTGGCCACCAACACAGGCCGCATCGGATAACAGGTCTCAACCTCCTGCTGTTACCTGCGAATTCCCTTTCGGCTCACGCCGGCTCTTTGCCGACCCTTCAATTGAGACATCATTATAATCGCAATCTCGTTTTAGGCAAGAATTTTTTCAAAATTTTACCGGCTTATCGG
Organism: uncultured Planctomycetaceae bacterium; assembly: GCA_964472875.1. GTDB lineage: Bacteria > Planctomycetota > Phycisphaerae > SM23-33 > SM23-33 > CAYYMD01. Next base: position 14,329 of record CAYYMD010000007.1, on the reverse strand, counting down.
GGAATCCTCTTCCGGCACGGATTGAGCGTAATGTGTTCATTAAAAACGCTTAAAGCAATTGGGGGATAAAGGCAAAAGAGCCCGCAAGATGCGGGCTCGCGTAAGTGTCAATTCTTGTTACATGCAGACCGGCATGCGCCCGTATTGCGGCGGGGGCAATTACCTTTAGGCCTGGATTTATGTTGTGCTATGCCCCGGCGCGCCGGCGTTTCAGCAAAACGGCGATGCCGCCTGTGCAAATCAGCGCCAGCGTGGCCGGCTCTGGGATGCTGTCGGGCGCAAGGACGTGGAAATCCACGTTACCATCGGCGGGCGGGAAGGTGTTCATATCCGGGTCGCTGTCGGGGTTGCCGAAGCCGGTGTTGTGCATGTGCACGAAACCGCCGCCGGGTCCGCCCACGGCGCCGCCCTTGGCGTAGAAGTCGCTCCAGACCGGCTGACGAATCGTGGTGAAACTGAACTGCATGGATTTTACATCGTCGTCCGGGCCAATCTTTATGCCGTAGATGTCATCCGGCAGGCCGGGGTTCGAATTACCCTGTCCGGTGGGCGTGAATGTCTCGAACTCCATTTCGTAGTCCACATCATTTCCGCCGTCGTCAATCAGGGAAATATCGGAAAAATCGTCGGCCGCAGCGCCGTCGGACAACTCGAGTATGAAGTGGCTTACATCCCTGGCCGCGGCGTTGATTTGATATTTATACGACCACTGGCTGCCGACCCGCTTGACTTCCCACGAGACCGTGGAATTGCCGGTAATCCAGTCACCGTTGCCGTTCAGTCCGCCGCCGGAACTCAGCGAGCCGGTATAGACCGGTCCGGCCGAACTTATAGACCACGCAAATGATATGACCATCACCGCCGCAATAATTTGCAACACACTTACACGTGTATTCATAAAGATCCTCTCTTGTGTTGTCCCTCTCCAGGGGGTTTGACTTCTTCTCCGGTTCGCCGTTTAAATCAGCGAATATGTTGGCTCTGCTTTTCAATACCATTGTAGGATATAAAAAATGAGTACGCAAATTTGCCGGGGGGAATTTTCCTAAATTCGGGCATAAAACCATAGAAGGCAGTCGATAGGTTGCAACGATGCATGCGGGCTATGAATTGACGCGTTTCTTTCGGCTTGTTGTCGGGCTGGTTCAGCCCTGGAAGCGCTTCAGCAGCAGGCAGGCGTTATGGCCGCCGAAGCCGAAACTGTTGGACAGGACGATGTCTATTTGTTTCTCCCGCGGCGTCAGCGGGACGAAATCCAGGTCGCATTCCTCGTCGGGATTGTCGAGGTTGTAGGTCGGCGGGATAACACCATCGGTGATGGTCTTGGCCGCGGCCGCCAACTCCACTCCGCCGGAGGCGCCCAACAGATGGCCGGTGGAGCTCTTGGTCGAAGATACCATCAGGCCGTTTTTGGCGTGGTCGCCGAACACTTTCTTTATCGCCCGGACCTCGGCCACGTCGCCCAGCTGTGTGCTGGTGCCGTGAGCGTTGATGTATTCTACGTCTTCGGGCGAAATGTTGGCGTCGTCCAGTGCGTGTTGCATGGCCAGCACGGCCCCGTCGCCGGAAGGGTCGGGAGCGGTTATGTGATAGCCGTCGCCGCTGGAGCCGTAGCCGATGAGTTCGCCGTAGATTTTCGCATCGCGCTTGCGGGCGTGCTCGAGTTCTTCCAGCATCAGCACGCCGGCGCCCTCCGACAGCAGGAATCCGTCGCGGTCCTTGTCGAACGGGCGGCTGGCCTTTTCCGGTTCGTCATTGCGAGTGGAAAGGCCCTTCAGCGCACAGAAACTGCCCAGGCCTATGGGCGTGAGGGCCGCCTCGGAGCCGCCGGTTATCGCCACGTCGGAATAATCGCACTGGATTAGACGGTATGCCTCGCCGATGGCATTGCCGGCCGAGGCGCAGGCGGTCACAACGCAGAAGTTCGGGCCCTTGAGGCCCCATATTATGGAGATATTGCCAGAGGCGGCGTTGCCCATGAGTTTGGGCACGGTGAACGGGCTTATCCGCTTTGGGCCCTTGGCCATCATCCTCTTGTGCTGGATTTCGAGCGTCTCGAGCCCGCCTATGCCGCTGCCGACGATAACCGCGCAGCGGCGGGGGTCTTCGGCGTCGAATTGCAGACCGCTGTCGTCCGCCGCCTCTATTGCGGCGCGCACCGCGAACTGCGCAAAACGGTCCATCCGCTTGAATTCCTTGGAATCGAGCAGTTGGGGGGGCTCGGCCTTGTCCCAGTCGGGCACTTCCCCGCCTATCTGTGAAGCGAAGCAGGAGGCGTCGAAGCGCTGGATAACCCTTATGCCGGATTTGCCGTCAAGTAGGGCGCTCCAGAACTGCCCGACGTTGTACCCGAGCGGGTTGACCGTCCCCAGGCCTGTAAGTACGACGCGGCGTTTGGCCATGGGTTAATCAGGCCTTTTTCGTGTATTCTTTGATGTAATCGATTGCCTGACCGACCGTCTGGATTTTTTCGGCCTCTTCGTCGGGTATGCTCAGCTCGAACTCATCCTCGAACTCCATGACGAGCTCGACGGTGTCGAGCGAATCGGCGTTGAGGTCGTTGACGAATGAGGTCTCTCGGGTAATCTCACTCTTGTCGACACCCATTTGTTCGGCCACTATCTCGGTTACCTTGTCTTCGATTTCGTCGGGCACTTTACAGCCTCCCAGAATTAGTTTTAAACGCTGACAAAACTTATTTCGCCGTTCGGCGGGAGTAATATAGCGTCCCGGCCCGCCTGTGGCAATACAATCCTGATAACAATTAACAAATTATTCCCGCCGGCGCCGGCGGGTCAAATTCGGGTATACATAGATACTAAGTATGCATCCCGCCGTCAACACTAATGACCTGGCCGGTGATGTAGGCAGAGGCCTCGCCTGCGAGGAACTCAACCACCCGGGCCACGTCGTCCGGCGTGCCCATGCGCTTAAGCGGTATCAGCTCCAGCGCAACGTCCTTTGCCTGCTGCGGCAGGGCGTCGGTCATTTCCGTCTTTATAAAGCCCGGGGCCACTGCGTTGCAACGTATGTTTTTCGACGCCAGTTCCTTGGCCGTGGTCTTGGTCAGGCCGATCAGCCCCGCCTTGGAGGCCGAATAATTCGCCTGCCCGCGGTTGCCTTCCAGACCCGAGTAACTGGTCAGGTTTATTATCGAACCGGTCCGCTGGCGGACCATGTAGCGGGCAACGGCCCGGGTGCCGATAAACGCGCTGGTGAGGTTCACCTTGAGCACCGCCTGCCAGTCCTCGTCGGAAATCCGCATCAGCAGATTGTCTCGGGTGATTCCGGCGTTGTTGACCAGCACATCGATACGCTCGTATTTTTCGGCAATTTCGTCCACCAGTGCCGCAAAACCTTCGCTGTCGGTCACGTCCAGTTTTTTGCACACCAGCTTCTCGCCGGGTTCGCCCAGTTGCCCCGGAAGTTCCGACAGCAGTTCATCCTTGAGGTCAACGGCGACCACCGTCATTCCCATTCCCAGCAGGCGGCGGGTAATCTCCAGACCTATTCCCCGCCCAGCGCCGGTCACTATGGCTACCTTCTGATCGTCCTTTATTTCGACCTGCCTGGCCATATATGCTTTCCTTTATTCTCGGCTGAAATCATTCGACTTATTCACTCTTGTTCCTGACACAGTTTCTCTACAGATTCACGAGAGTTTATGCAAGTAACTTTTATCCGCCGGTCGATACGCCGCGCCAGCCCTCGCAGAACGCGGCCGGGACCTATCTCGTAAAATTTCTCCGCCCCGGCGCCGCTTATGTATTCCATGCACCCCTGCCAGCGGGTCGGACCGGTCAGCTGCGCCAGGAGTTTATCCTTTATCTGCGCCGCGTTTTCGTATGGCTTTGCATCCACGTTTGCTATTACCTGGCAGCGAGGATCGTTGAACTCGGCATCTTCTATGGCGGCGGCGAGTTTTTCCGCGGCCGGGGCCATTATCTCGCTGTGGAACGCACCTGCGACTCTCAGCGGCACCGCACCGGATGCGCCGTAACTCTCGGCCATCTCTGCCGCTCTCTTACAAGCTTCGGCGTGGCCGGAGACAACCACCTGTCCGGGGCAGTTGAAATTCGCGCATATAAGCGTCTGCCCTTCCGCGGCCGCCGAGCAGAGTTCCTCGGCCTGTTCCGGCTCGATGCCGATTATGCTTACCATGCCCGACGGGACGGCCCGGGCGGCTTCCTGCATGGCCGCGCCGCGTTGCGCCACCAGGGAAACGGCGGTTTCCAGATCCATCGCCCCGGCCGCGTAAAGGGCCGTGTACTCACCCAGCGAAAGCCCGGCCGCAAAGTCGGGCACAATGCTTTCGGCTCGCTCGGAGCCGAGTTGCTCCTGCATGTAAGCGAGCGTCGCCGCCGAAACGGTGAATATCGCCGGCTGGGCCACATCAGTGGCCGACAGTTCATCCTCCGGCCCTTCAAAGCACAATTTGCCCAGCTCGAGGCCGGTAATCTGCTCGGCCCGCTGAAATATGTCTGTTGCGGCGGCGCAGGCGCCGTAAATGTCCTTGCCCATGCCTACATGCTGGGCGCCCTGTCCCGGAAATAAGAATGCTGTTTTCATATACTCCTGAGTCTCGTTTAAATTCGCACGGCAATCCCCGACCAGGTAAGCCCGGCCCCGAAAGCCACCAGCAACACCAGCGAGCCCGGCTTTATCTTGCCCTTCTGGCGGGCCTCCACCATCGCAATGGGTATGGAGGCGGCCGAGGTGTTGCCGTACTTGTCTATGTTCACGTATACCTTATCCAGCGGAAAATTCAGTTTGCCCGTGGCCGATTTTATGATTCGGATGTTCACCTGGTGTGGAACTACCAGGTCAACGTCGTCGGGTGTGAGGTTGCATTTTTCCATGCAGTCGGCAAGCAGCCACTGCATCTTCTCCACGGCGAACTTGTAAACGTCCCTGCCTCGCATGCTGATAAAATGGCGGTGGTTGTCGAGGGTCTCCTGGGTTGTCGGCTCTCGAGTCCCGCCGGCGGGAACATGGATGTAATCCCATCCGCCCCCGTCGGTGTGCATCACCGAATACATTATTCCGGTTTTCTCATCTTTGGCCGGCTCGAGTATTGCCGCGCCCGCGCCGTCGCCGAAGAGGATACAACTCGTCCGGTCGGTGTAATCGCTGAAACGGCTGAGCGTCTCGCTTCCGATAACGAGAATTCTTTTGTACTTGCCTGTGGCGATGAACTGCTGGCCAATCGTAAGCCCGTAAAGCCAGCCGCTGCACGCAGCCGACAGGTCGAACGCCGGCACGTCGGTGGCGCCCAGATCATCCTGTATGAAGCACGCAGTGGCCGGGAAAATCATCTCCGGCGTGACCGTTGCGCAAATAATCAGGTCGAGATCCTGCGGCTGAATTCCCGCATCCTTAAGCGCATCGCGTGCGGCCGCGGCGCCCATAGTTGCGGTGGTCTGGCCGTCGCCGGCGATGCGGCGCTCCTTGATGCCGGTTCGCTTGGTAATCCACTCGTCCGAGGTGTCGAGTATTTTCTCGAAGTCCCGGTTATTCATTATTTTTTCGGGCACTGCCGACCCCATGCCGGTAATCGCCGCGCGTACGGATTCAGACATCGACGCTCCTTCTATCTTGCAGCAGTTCGGTAATTTGTTGGTTCACGCCGTGTCGGGCGAATTCCACCGCCACTCTAACGGCATTCATTATTCCGCGGTAATTGCTGGCGCCGTGGCAGATTATGCATATTCCCGCCACGCCCAGCAGCGGCGCGCCGCCGTACTCGTTGAAGTCGTACTTTGCGACTATACCCGCCGAGGCCTCTTTGACCGCCTCGGAACTGGAGGGCATGGAGCGGAGCATTTCACTCAGCATCGCTTCGATTATGCTCCCCGCCATGCCTTCCATCAGTTTAAGCGCCACGTTGCCCACGAACCCCTCGCATACCATTACGTCGCAGACGCCCCCGAACAGGTCCCGGCCCTCCACGTTGCCGACGAAGTTGACCGACGGGTCGTTCTTGAGAAGTTCGCTTGTTTTTCTGACGAGTTCGTTGCCCTTGCCTTCTTCCTGCCCGATGCTCAGCAGGCCGACCCGCGGCGACGTAACGCCGCAGACGTACCTGGAATACACCGAGGACATTATCCCGTACTGGTACAGATGTCGCGGGCGGCAGTTGACGTTGGCCCCCACGTCGCAGACCACGACCGGCCCGTAATAGGTCGGGGTCACTATGGCGATGCCGGGGCGGAGCACCCCCTTTAGCCGCCGCAGGCGCATCTGTGCGGCCGCTACGCACGCTCCGGTATTGCCGCCCGAGATACAGGCGTCAATCTCGCCGGCGGCGTGCATGCGCGTCATCGTGGCGATGGACGAATCCGGCCTGGCCCGCAGCGTCTCCACCGGCGAGTCATCCATTCCGATGACGTCCGGGGCGTGGCGGATTTCTATCCTGTCGGTGGGAGCCGGAGAATCCTCGGCGCTTTCGAGATGTTCGCGGATGGTGGACTCCTCGCCTATAAGGACTATTTTGTCCTCCTCGGCGAGGATTTCCTGGGCAAAGAGGGCGCCGCGGACCGGTTCTTTCGGCGCGCGGTCACCACCCATCGCGTCTAACCCGATCCGCATGTATTAACTCTCCTCGGCGACCTTGAGAGACAGTCCCGGTCGAACGTAGCCGCAGTTTTCACAGGCGGCGTGGGAAAGTTTCGGCTGATTGCAGCGCGGGCAGTCAGCATAATTAATTTCTTTTTTTCCGTGGTGGCTGCGGCGTTTCCGCGTGCGCGACCTGCTCAGTTTCTGTTTGGGAAGCATGCTTGCGTCTCCGTATGTACCGTTAAATACTTAACTTATGGCGTCTTAATCGAAATCCGTCCAGTGGATAACGAAATCGTCCGGCGGAAAGGTATTCATCCGCGGGTGGTTTGTCAAGAAGCCCTGCCACAATACCATAACCACTTGGGGGTGCTATTTCAACCGTTCATCTATCCAACGGCCGGCGGCCTCGAGCGCGTCTGGAAGTTTTTCCGGCTGTTTGCCGCCCGCCTGTGCGAGTGTCGGCTTGCCGCCTCCTCCGCCGCCGACTACCTCGGCGGCCTGGCGGACCCATTCGTCGGCGCGGACTTCGCCGCCGGAAGCGAGGTCATCGGATACCATGGCGATTAGCGTAACCTTCTTGTCGTCGGCCGCGCCAACGAAAACCGCCGCCGCGCCTTTCTGGCGCTGGACGTCGCAGAATTTTCTCATGCCGTCCGCCTCCGGGGCAGATGCGCGGGCGACCACGGCCGCGCCGGCGGAAGTGTCTTTCGAGGAGACAATTTCCACGTCGCCGCCGGCCGTCTCGCCGGATGGACGCTTCTTGAGGTCTTTAATCTGCTTCTGCATCGCCTCGATGCGCTGAGGGGCCTGCTCGGGCGGAACCTTCAGCACTTCGGATATCTCGCCGAGCGCTCGGTCCATCTCGGCGACCTTTTCCACGGCCGCCGGACCGGTCACCGCCTCGACGCGACGCACGCCGCGGGCGACCGCCTCCTGCGAGACAATCTTGAACAGCCCTATAGGCGCGGTCCGCCACAGGTGCGTGCCGCCGCAGAACTCCACGGACCAGCCGCCCTCGGCCGTGTCCGGGCCGAGTTGCTCATCCTCGCCAAGGCCAATGGTTACCACCCGGACGGGGTCGGGGTATTTCTCGCCGAACATCGCGCGGACGCCGGGTATCTTCCGCGCCTCGGTCAGCGGCAGCATTCGCACAGTCACCGGCTCGTCGGCAAGGATGCGCCGGTTGACAAGCCGTTCGACCTTGCGGATTTGCTCGTCCCAAAGCGCCTGGTTGTGCGAGAAGTCGAACCGCAGACGGTCGGCCTCCACGACCGAACCGGCCTGCTCGACGTGGTCGCCCAGAACCTCGCGCAGCGCCCAGTTCAGCAGGTGCGTGGCCGTGTGGTTCCGCATGGTGTCGGTGCGGTTCGGGCCTACGCGGCAGGTCACCTCCGCGCCGGCGGCGAGTTCGCCCTCGACGACCCTGCCCACGTGCAGCACGCACGCCCCGGCCGGCTGGGTGTCGCTGACCTCGAACCTGCCGCCCGGCCAGGACAGCTCGCCGCTGTCGCCGACCTGCCCGCCCTGCTCTGCGTAGAAATTCGTCCTGTCCAGCACCACGGCCGCTTCGCGGTTCGTTTCCAGTTTGCCGTCGCTGATGTACTGGTTATCCGAAACCCAGCCGAGGACTTTCGCCGTTATCTCGCCCGGTTCGTACTTGGGCGAGTCGTCCGTGGCGGGCAAATCCGGTATCTCGGCCGCGCGGAACTGCCGGTCCGATGCGCTTATCTTTTTGTGCTCGGCCATCGCCTGCTCGAATCCGGAGGTATCCACGGATATTCCACGCTCGGCCGCCATGAGTTGCGTAAGGTCAATAGGGAAGCCGTAAGTCGCGTACAACTCGAACGCCACGTCGCCGGGCAGAACATTCTCGCCAGCACGATCATACTCAGCAGCAATATCATCAGAAACATTTAGCGGCAATCCGCTGACTTTTTCCGCAGGCGTGGCTTTGCGCCCCTTTTTCTTAAATTTCCAGTACATTTGGACCATTCCTGCCTCTTTATCGAATCGTTCGATTCCTCTATCCAGCGTGCGCCCGAACGATTCCTCTTCATCGCGGATGGTGTCGGTGACGTACTCGGCGCGGTCGCGGAGGTTCTCGAACGCATCGCCCATCATCTCCACCACCGTCGGGGCAAGTTCGCACATGAACGGGCCGTCGATGTTCAGGTACTGCCGGCCGTAGCGGGCTGCGCGGCGCAGTATCCGCCGGATAACGTAGCCGCGGCCCTCGTTGGATGGGATGATGCCGTCGGCGATGGCGAAGGTCAGCGTCCGCGCGTGGTCGGCCACCACGCGGCAGGCCACATCGCCCATGTCATCCTCGCCGACCACGTCGAAGCGGTCTTCCAGGCCGGACGACCGGCCGTATTTGTGCTCGGTGAATTCCTCGAGTTTTTCGATTATGGGCGTGAACAGGTCGGTTGCGTAGTTGGAATTCTTTCGCTGGAGCACGGCGGCGATACGTTCCAGGCCCATGCCGGTGTCCACGTGCTGAGCCGGCAGCGGCGAGAGTTTGCCGTCCTCGCCGCGGTTATACTGGATGAACACCAGGTTCCATATCTCCATCACCTGCGGGTGGCCGGCGTTGACAAGATTCGCCCCGCTGCCGTCGGGCGTAAGGTCTATGTGCACCTCGCTGCACGGCCCGCACGGACCGACCTCGCCCATCTCCCAGAAATTATCCTTCGGGTCGCCGGGCGCCACGTGCGAGGGATCTATGTCGGTCACCTCCGTCCACAGGCGTTTGGAATCGGCGTCAACTTCCATCTCCGGGCCGAGATCCTCGCCGAGGTACGTGGCGTACAGGCGGTCCCTGGGCAGGCCCCATACATCGGTCAGCAGTTCCCACGCCCACCGGATGGCCTCTGCCTTGAAGTAATCGCCGAAAGACCAGTTGCCCAGCATCTCGAAGAACGTGTGGTGGTAGCAGTCGTGGCCGACGTCTTCCAGGTCGTTGTGCTTGCCGCCGGCGCGGATGCACTTCTGGCTGTTGGCGGCGCGGGTATAGCCCGGTTGCTCGCGGCCGAGGAATATCTCCTTGAACTGGTTCATCCCGGCGTTGGTGAACAGCAGCGTGGGGTCGTTCGCCGGCAGCAGCGAACTGCTGGGGACGAACTTGTGCCCGCGGTCGCGGAAAAAGTCTATGAACTCCTGTCGTATTTGTGCGGCTGATTTCATCTTATGACTCGTTGGGCTTCGGCGCATAATACAATCGCCCCTAAAAGATTGCACATTCTACCGCCCACCGGCGATTCTGCCAAGTAAATATCAGTGAAATAACGACCAAACTCCACATCGCCACAATGTGATATGTGTTCAATGCTGCCCCATCATAAGTTGAATAGTAACAGCTGGTTGTCGTTTTGATGGCTTTGTACATTGTAATCTGTTTGCGAAAAGGCCTGTAAAATGGGCATTCTCTCGAACAAGCTGAGACTCAAAATCTGTAATAAAGTGTAGAGACTCTGATCGAGAGTCAGTTGTTTTTTGACAATCGCAACGAGGACGTAAACGCTCACGGCAACCCAGATTTGGGTTTTGACGGCGTTGGCAGTCGTGCCGAAAAACCGTTTGATCCGCAGGTGTTGTTTGATCCATTTGAAAAATAATTCCACTTGCCATCGGGCCTTGTATAGCATCGCAATCGTCAAGACTGGAACGTTGAACAAGTTGGTCAGAAACACAAAACGTTTGTCGGTTTCGGCATCGTAATATTTTACGCGGCGTTCTGTGTAGCTGCAGGTGTTGTGCCCGAAGCAGTGATGTAAGGTCGCCGGGCCTAGCGACAGGACACGGGGCAATACGAAGGGCCCGTCGTCCGTTCTGACTTGCTTGCGCATGATCTCCCGCGTCACGCCGCGCGCCGGCGGCGGATCAGCGCCAAGCCGCCCAGCGCCAGCATCGCCAGCGAGGCCGGCTCGGGAACGACTTCGAGCGTGACGCCTGAGCCGGTGTACTGGATGTCCAAGGTCAGCCCGTCGCCCCAGGTGGGGAACACGGTGTCGGCGAACTCGCCGGAGAGCTTATCCGCCTCGGTGCGGAAGATCTCGAACTGCGAACCCAGCACCGGCTCGAACGTGTCGCCGCCGTCGGTCAGGTCGTATAGATAGACCTCCAGCGTACCATCCAGGGACAGCGTGCAGCCGTTGGTTATCTCGATTACGTCGTACTCCTGCGGTCCGGCTGCCTCGGAGGTGTAGCCCAGGATTTCAAACTTCAGCTCGGCCGAGTCGGTGTAGTTGATGTTGACGCCGTACTGGGCGTAGGTCGGGCTGGCACCGGGCGAGAAGCCGCCCTCGAACCAGACCCCGCCGCCGCCCGAGATCGGCCCGGCGCCGCTGTAATCGCCGAAGACCGCGACGTTGGCGTTGGGCGAGACCTTGAACTTGTTTCCGTTGTTTACCACGTCGCCGTAGAACGCCACCGACGCTCCGCCGGAGACGACCAACTCGCCGCCTTCGGGTGTTCCGGCGGCGTCGTTGTCGAACAGGCCGTAAACGTCCGTGTCGCCGCCGAGGCTGACGGCGCCGTAGTTCGTCAGCCCTCCCTCGCCGAAGATCATCGACCCTCGGCCCGAGATGAGCCCTTCATTCCGCAGCCCGCCGCGGAACTCCGCAGTCCCGTTGAGCAGGTTGACCTCCGCCCAGTTGGAAGCCCCCCCGTAGAACCCGTCCCCCTCGGGCGTGTCGACCACGAGGTACTGCCCGTTGAGCACGCGGAGAGAGGCGGTCTGCTCGGCCGGCGGGGGATTGTAACGAAGATCGACGCCGTTGGAGAACACCTCCGCTTCGAAGCGGCCGTCGGCGGTCATCGTCCCGAGGTTGCGAAGGCGAGCCGGAGACGCGCCGCCGCCGTCGGCGGCGGCGACGATCTCGCCGGAGTTCATGGCAACTACGGCATTCTCGCTGAACCTGATGTTCCGCCCGCCGATCGTCCCGCCGTCAACCTCCACCGAGACGTGATCGAAATCCAGCGGGACGTCGGCAATGCCGGGCCTCTGCCCGAGCCAGCCGTCGTCTTCGACAGTTATGGACAGCGTCTGCTCAACTTCGTCGCCCAGCACGGCAGGGCCGAACTCCACACGCGAGCCTCGCCCGGTCACCAGCAGCGAGTCGGCGTTGACGAAGACCGGGCCCTCGTACACTCTCCTGGTGCTCCGCAGCATGCCGCCGTCGGCGACGGTGACCGACACGTATGAGCCGAACTCCGTCGAGTCGAATTCCACGAGTGAATCCTCCCCGGAGACACTCAGGATGCCTTCCTCGATCCGAAGCTGCTCGGGTGTAGATATCCGCCCGCCGCTGCGCACCTTCACGGTCGATACGCCGTCCTCGAAATAGACGCTGTCGGTGTATAGGCCCGCTCCGTCGCTGACGGTGACCTGCGAAGTTCCCTCGAAGCAAATTTCACCGGACTCAGCGGTGATGTGCGAATCCGGGCCGTGCAGGGATACCGCCAGCGCCTCCTCGTTTTCCGGGTCGCCGGACATGAAGCTGTTGAGATAGACGTCGCCCTCGGCCGAGGTCAGGATCCCGCCGTCCATGGAGAAGCGGGAGTCGTACTGCATCTGGAAATCGCGGGCGACAACGTGCCCGCCAGCGATCGACATGCCGGCCAGAGAGGAGAGCGTCAGAGTGTTCGGCGTTTCAAGCGTTGCGCCCTCCGAAACCGTCACGCTCGTGTAGTCGTTGAGATACAGTTGATGGGCGGAAACATTCGCCCCGCCGGAGACGTTGATCTGCGTGGAGTTCTCCGGGGCGGCGTCGGCGTAAAGCGTGTCGAGGGCCAGGTCGCTGGAGCCGGTTATGTTCAGCTCTCCCCGGATATAGACGTCGGTTCCTTCGAGGAGTTGCCCGCCGTCGAAGGTGGCCTTGCCCTGCAGATCGAGATCAGTCGCTTCGAGGACCGCCCCGTTTGAGACGGTCAGCTCCGCGGGATAAAGTCCCCCGCCGAGGGCGATCCCGTTTTGTGCAACGCCGCGGGTCCCTTCGCCGTCGAAGAGGAACTGCCCGTTGCCCAAGAAAATCTCACGACCGGCAATAACGGCCGCGCCGTTGCGGGCGGAGACGTCGGCCGGACCAATAAACGCCACGTCGCTGTCCTGGGAGCGGATGAACGAGTCCGCCCCGTCGAGCGAGACCTCCACGGGCTGCCGGGTCGCAGGGTCGGGATCCGGCATGTAGCCGTGAATGAGGACCCGGCCGCTGGCAACGTCGAGGCTCCCGCCATTCATCGAGAAGGTGGGGCTCTCGGTCACGGGATTGTGATCGTAGCCCATGCTTTCGGCCGAGACGTGGCCGCCGTCGATCGCCAGGCGTCCGAAAGGACCGTTGGTGAAATTGATGACGTCAGCCTCAAGCGTCGCGCCGCCGGAGACCTCCAGCGATCCCTGCTGGCTGAGCCTTACTTCGTCGACCCGCACCGCCGAGTCGCTGAGCGTCGCGCTGGCGGTTTGGCCGTAGACCTCGAACGTGGCCACGCCGGTCACAACGCTGGAGTTGGTTACCGTCAGGAACCCGTCGAACACAGACAGGCCGTAGTTGGGTGCTCCGTCGGCCGGGATGAGCGTGGCGCCGTCGATCACCGCGCTGCCGTTGGGCTTGACCATGAAGTAGGGGTTCGAAGGTCCCGAGGTCATCTCGAATACGGCCCCGTCGCGCAGCGCCATCGAGGCCTGGGAGCTTTCAAAGGGCGAGTCGTTGCCCACGTGGACCTCGTTGGCGTAGCCCTTCGTGGTTGCTCCCTCGATCAGCAGCGAGCCGGTTCCCAGCGCGCCGCTGTTGGTGATCCTTACCTGCGTGGCCCGCAGCGAAGCACCATCGTCGACACTGACCAGGCCGGTTGCCTCGTTGCCTATTGCCAGGAAGTCCGACTGGAAGCGGCTGTACGGGCCGGTGACGCTCAGACGTCCCTCGCCGGTGCTCCCGACGATGGCTTCCTGCTCGACGTTCACCTTGGACTGCTCGGTGATTTCGAGCAATCCGTAGTGGCCGGTGCCGATCCGCAGGCCGTTGCCGCCGTTGACATTCCATTGCGAGCTATCCTCCAGGCGCACGACGCCGGGGATGTCGCTCGACGGGTCGATCATCCCGCCGTTGGTGGTGAGCCTGCTTCCGCCGGTGAGCAGAACGGTCGCGCCGGCGTCGGATATCACGTCCAACGAGCCGGAAGAAACCACGTCCGCGCGGTCGAGCGTCATGTACGTCATCAGTCCGCCGGCATGAGTGCCCACGTTGATCGGGCCGTTGACGTACATGCTTCCGCCGACGATGCTCAGTCGGCTCGAGTTCATTTCCGGCGGCGGAGAGCCCGCCCCGGGCGCTGATGTCAGGTCAAGCGAGCCGATGGAGTTCCTGTGGCCCTCCAGGAGCCACGTCGTGTCGCGCGTGAAGGAATAAATGTTGCCGGTCTCCACGTCGTAGTCCCAGTAAACGCTGCCGCCGGTGCTGGGCATGGCGGGATGGGTCTGGAAGATCACCGTATCGCCCCAACCCGGCGGATTCGGGGGAACCCAGCCGCCCCCGTCCAGCCAGTTACCGGCGGTGGAAAACAAGCCGTCGCCGGTTTCGTTCGTCCAGGTGTAGTCCCCCGCCAAGGCCTGTGCCGAGAACACGCCCGAGAGGAGAGACATGAACAGTCCGAGCCTAATAGTCCGTTTAGCGAGCATTGGAGTCTCCTTTTTGTGTGAGCCGAGCGTAGTGAGCCGCCGAGAGCTTACCTGTGTGAGTGTAAATGATTCTGGCGATTTGTCAAGGCGGTTACACTT